>JAENZQ010000001.1 GCA_016841185.1 Anaerovorax odorimutans | reverse complement strand
GCAAATCAGGTATAACAGTCGGCTACAGAGTTTACACCGTTGAAGTCAAATATAAAAATACCTATATGTCGGATGTTTCGGTATTCAATATTAAGGTGAATGGCAACTATATCAATAATTCTGAAGAGGAATATCCTCTCTTGACCTTCAGAGGTGTGACGTATTTCCCGCTGACCTGGCAGTTTGCCGTGGAAGAATTTGGATGGAAATATGACTTTGAACCGGAAGAAGGGCTTGCTTTGCAATCGTCCAATCTAAAGGTTGAAGGTGAAAAGCTTCCTGAGTATTCCGGTAATGCTGTTGTTGCTGCCGGGCAATATTATTACTATGGCGGAGCAGAGGGAGGCATTTATCAGGCTTCTAAAGCTAATCCGCAAGAAGCTGAAAAGATTTTTCAACTTCCTTTGTGGAGTTATGGAGACTCATATGTATATTACGAATTAGCTAAAGAGGGCAAAGAAGTATGGCTGAAGTATCATCAAGGCGGTGCTGCCATGGGGAGCGATCATTATATCCGCTTGAATGAGGATGGTACCTGGGATGAAGTTGATTCAGGCTATCTGACATTTAAAACCTTCGGCGATATTACTGTAAAAGCCGACCAGTGGGCACCTCCCGGACGTAATAATCTTATGATCAGGTACCAGGGTCAGGAATATGAACGCGTAGGGGATCCCGATCACTTGTATGGCTGGGATTATGAATTAAGAGAAGACGGATCACAAGGAGGGAGCCCCAGCAAGGACATCTATTTAAAAGACGGAACTATCTATATTTTGGCAGTGGATAAATTAAAGGAAGTCGATGAAAGCAGAATTCATAAGGTCAATATCCAAACAGATGAGACCTCGAGGATCAGTGATATAAGAGCCAATTCTTTTAAAATGGGTGATGAGGATATATACTTTATTAGTGAGGGCAGGCTATATAAAATGCCTGTAGATGGAGAGAATGAGACTCAATTGGATACAATGGGAATGGTTGATAATGCTTTTGGTTTTATCCTTTTGGAAGATACGGTTTACTATGTCGGTGAGGACAACGGGTTATACAGGACAGGGACAGAGCAGTCTCTGAATCCGGGAGGAAAAGTGACCGGTCTGAAGCAAGAAGAGGGTTATGTCATCTGTACATTTGAAGAAGATAATATTACTCCTTACAGAATCATGATTTTTGATAAAAACGGTCAGGTTGTATTCAAATCCTCCGATGTTACACAGATAAATGCCATATCCATTGAAGAAGGGCGGCTTTTCTATGCGGAAAGCAAAAGCAAACAGATTTTTTCAACAGAAATAAATTAGATGTAGAATCTAAGATTTTACTTACACTTTCACTATTCCAAAGGAGTTACTCACACTTGTTTAAGGAGGTTTAAAAATGTTGGACATAGGATTTGATACGGTTTTTCTTGATGACGACAACAATGCTATGGTTATTTTGGATCAGACACAGCTGCCGGGAAAAACGCAATACTTAAGCCTTAAAACCAAGGAAGAAATATGGAATGCAATTTATAAGCTTCAGGTCCGGGGTGCTCCCGCCATCGGTATTGCTGCGGCATTTGGAATTTATATAAGTGTCAAGGGGAGCAGTGCAGGCACATATGATAGTTTTTATGAAGAGTTTGCTGAAGTCAAAAAGTATCTTTCTTCTTCCAGACCTACTGCTGTAAATCTCTTCTGGGCATTGGATCGAATGGATGACTGTGTAAAAAGGCATAAAGACAGATCTGTTTCAGAAATCAAGCAGGCTTTGCTTAAAGAATCGAATAAAATACTGGAAGAGGATATAAAAGTCTGCAGGAAAATCGGGGAGAATGGCCTGTCCTTACTTAAGCCCGGCATGGGATTATTGACCCATTGTAATGCCGGTACTTTGGCAACCGGAAAATACGGTACCGCATTATCGCCGATCTATTTAGGACAGGAAAAAGGATACCGGTTTAAAGTATATGCGGATGAAACCCGTCCTCTTTTACAGGGCGCCAGACTGACAACATGGGAATTGAATCAGGCAGGCGTTGATGTGACATTAATATGCGATAACATGGCTTCCATCGTAATGAAAAACGGATGGATTCATGCGGTTGTGGTGGGTTGTGACCGGGTGGCCGCCAACGGGGATACGGCAAATAAAATAGGAACTTCCGGTGTTGCCGTTTTGGCAAAGAGATACGGGATTCCTTTTTATGTTCTTGGACCCACATCCACCATTGACATGCAGGCAAAAACAGGCCGGGATATCCGAATCGAACAGAGACCCGGAGAAGAAATATATAAGGAATGGTACTCAAAGCCCATGGCACCGGAAGGTATAAAGACCTACAATCCCGCCTTTGATGTGACGGATGCAGAAGATATTACCGCCATTGTAACGGAAAAAGGCATTGCTTATCCTCCTTATACGGAGAGTCTCTGTCAGTTTTTTTAAGTATTGAAGAATAACAGAAATATTGAATAATATTCCAAAATATGATAATATTTAATTAGTCTTATTAAAATATTATATGAATTGTGAGGGGATGTTCATGAAAAAAGTCATTTCTGGTGTTGTTATTGGATTTATATTGACACTGTCTTTAACGGTTTACGCGGCTGTTGAACTGAACGTGATTCCTAATCCTTTTCCTGTCCTGATAAATGGAGATGTTGAGGATGTCGGAGGCTATAATATTGACGGCTATACATATCTCAAACTCTCTGAATTGGGAAAGACGGGTTTGAAGGTTGAATTCAATGAGACAGATAAGCAAATAGAGATAACCGGTATTGAAACCGGAGAGAAGTTAAAACCGGAATTCATTGTCGGAGAGGATAATGATGAATACGGAGGAGCAGATGTTTATGACAACGCAGGGGACAATCCTGACTCAAGATATTACGTCAACCCTGACTTTTACCGTATGGCTTCGGATGATCAGTTGACTATATTGGAACAATTCAAAACTTTCAATCAGACCACCGAATGGTCCTGTGGAAGTGCATCCATATTGATGGTAGCCAATCATTTTGGTTTTACGGATGTTACTGAATGGGATATTGCAGTAAAATCCGGAGCTCATCGTGATTTGGATGTTGAGGGCTCCGAACCGGGGACTGCCGATAATCCGGGTGAATACGGCACATCTGTAGATGATATCATTCGTTATTTTGATGATTTTGACGGCTTAAAGGTAATTGAAAGTAGCTATAAAGCTGATTATACGGATGCAGATCTCATTGCATCCGACGATACGAATTACTGCGAAGGAGACAGAGGAAATCTGCCGCCGTCCTTTTCTGCTATGTCTTTATACACTACCGACAACGATGATGCCAGTGAAAACTGGGTAGAAGATGCGGAAGACAGTTACTTCGTCAAATGGCTGAAAGGCCATCTGGAAGCTGACCGGCCTATTATGGTAGAATGGGGAGACTGGGACGGACACTGGCAGGTTATCATTGGATATGACAATAACGGGACACCTGGAATTGGTGACGACATATTGATATTTGCTGATCCGTATGATACTTCCGACCACTGGCAGGACGGCTACTATTATTATCCTCTTGAAAGATGGTTCTATATGTGGAAGGATCGCGGTGTAGCACCAAAACCATTCCAATTGCAACCGTATGTTGTAGTAGATGTGGAATAGATTCTATACAGATTTAACTTAAAAACAGGCGTACTGATATGATACCTCCAAAGTAGACAGTCTAATTAATTAAAATTAGATTATATACTTGGAGGTATTTTAATGGGAAGAAAAAGTAAATACAGTAAAGAGACAAAACTAAAAGCTTGTAGAGATTATGAGAGTGGAAATAATAGTTTTAATTCCATTGCACTAAGCATTGGAACAACGCACGAAGTTGTTCGCAGATGGTATTTAGCATACAAGATTCATGGTACTATAGCTTTTGAGACTAAAAAAAATAATAGTACTTACAGTAAAGAGTTCAAACTATCTGTAATTGAAGAATATCTATCAGGGAATTTTTCTCTGCCTGATTTACAAGTAAAGTATAATATTAGCGACGGCTTGATTAGCAAATGGGCTAACATGTATTATAATGGTATAGAGATAAAGGGTTATGATCCGAAAGGAGAAGTCTATACCATGAAATCAAGAAAAACCACATTTGAAGAAAGACTGGAAATTGTTAGGTGGGTCATTGCCAACGATATGAATTACAAAGAAGCTGCTGATCAATATGGAATCAAGTATGCACTCGTCTATCATTGGGTCCAAAAATATATGCAGGATGGTGGTGAAGCCCTCAATTATAAGAAGCGAGGAGCGAAGCCAAAGAGAACATTCTTGGAAGGGACTTCACAGCAGAAAATCCTAACGAGAAATGGTTGACAGACGTTACGGAATTCTCGATACCTGGCGACAATAGAAAATTATACCTAAGCCCGATTATGGACCTTTTGACAATAGCATCGTAGAGTATGAACTGTCTTTTAAAAACAATAATCAACTGGTTTTCAAAATGTTTGATAGAGCAATTTCAAATAATCCAGAAGCAAAGCCGATATTTCATAGTGACAGAGGGTTCCAATATACCAATAGTGTTTTCAAAAGTAAGGTCGATAAAGCCCATATGCAGCAAAGCATGTCGCGTGTTGGAAAATGTATTGACAACGGACCTATGAAAGGATTTTTTGGAATAATGAAAACGGAGATGTTATGGAAAATCATTTAACTCCATGATAGACTTAATTTCGCGAGTTAAGAAATATATTAAGTTTTACAACGAAAATAGGTTTCAAAAAAGGTTAAAGTGCTTAGCTCCGATTGAATATCGAAACCAAGCACTATCATCATAAATTTTAATTAATTAGACTGTCTACTTGACAAAGGTCAGTTCATACTGCCCGTTTTTTGATTTATTACAAGAAAAAAGGATTATAATTTTTCATCAGCCTGAGAATCAATTCTTTATTTCTTTATTTTCAGTAAGTGTTATAATATAAGCTGAAAGCACATCCTTTACGGGGGGCGACAGCATGAGAGAGTCAAAAAGGTATTTCAGCGCCTATCTTTAAGATAAACAGCAATTTTCTGATGACCGACGGGACATATCTTAAAGAAAAGCGAGGATATAATATAGATGATAAAGAATAACGATAAATTTTTGGGAACTATTTTTATATTGATTACAACCATCAGCTACGGAATCCTTCCTGCCGTTTCCCAGCTGGCTTACAGGGAAGGTGTTGCCGTAGAAACCGTATTGTTCAATAAATTTTTTTATGCCTGCATTCTTATGTGGGCATATATTGGAATTAAAAAGATTCCTTTTAAGACAGATAAAAAGCATTTTGTCTTTTTAAGTTTTATTGCCCTTTCCTATATCGGTATCGCGACAACTATTTATGAAGCTTTTAAATATATTTCAGGGTCAATTGCAACCATCCTGTCTTTTACATTTCCTGCAATGATCATTGCATTGGAGATGATAACAGGGCGTGAAAAGCCTTCTGTAAAAAAAATATTTGCTCTAATTGCTTCTATGGCAGGTCTGGTCATTATCGTTTGGGACAGTAATATCGATTTGGATATGAAAGGCGTAACCTTTGCATTGGGGACAGCGGTATGTTATGTCTTTTATACCATGGGGCTTTCGGAAAAGAGGACAAAGGAAATGAATTCCATGGCCGTTGCTGGATATGTACTGCTTTATTCAACTCTGTTTAATTTCTTAAGATGTTTTATTTCGGGTACACCTATGTTTACAAAAGGGATCGATCAATTCAAATATATTGCTGTTTTGGCAGTAGTCTGTGCATTTATTGCTATTTTATGTTATGCAGCAGGTGTAAAACTTATCGGTCCCAGCACTACAGGGATCATTAATACATTTGAGCCTGTATTTGCCTGCATCTTCGGATATCTTTTGGTGGGGGATATCCTGACAGTCAATACTCTTGCAGGGGCAGCCCTCATTTTGTTTGCGGTACTTATTGTAAATATTCGGGTAAAAAAAGAAAACCTGAATGACGGGAAGGTTTAAAAACATGAAAATAGTTTTTTCAGATATTCAAACTTTAGGATTTAAAATAGATCTAAGCAAATTACAAGAGTTCGGCGAATTAAAGGTTTTTGACAATCTTTCCGATGAAGCCTTGACAGAGGTTATATTCGATGCAGATATATTGATCACAAACCAAAATAGGCTTAATGCTTCAAATCTGCAGTCGGCCGGCAGTCTTAAACTGATATGTCAGGCCGGGACCGGATATGACAATATTGATACAGTTTATTGCAGAGAAAGGAGAATTGCTGTGACCAATGTTCCGGACTATGCAACGGTCAGTGTTGCACAACATACTTTTTCGATGCTTTTTTATTTGTTATCTCATTCCAGATATTATGATGATTATGTTAAGACAGGAAAGTATTCTTCAGGTTTAAACCTGCATTTGGGTAAGGATTTTTATGAACTGGAAGGAAAGACATGGGGAATCATTGGAATGGGGAAAATAGGGAAAAAGGTTGCAGAGTATGCCCGTGGCTTTAACTCTGATGTGATCTGTTATTCAACAACAGGAAAAAATCATGGTCATATGTTTAACAGTGTATCATTGGAGCAATTATTACGAGTATCAGATATTGTTTCAATTCATGCACCGTTAAATGAAAAAACCCGAAATTTGATCGGCCTTAGAGAAATAAAGCTAATGAAAAAGAGTGCCATTCTTCTAAACCTTGGGAGAGGGGGCATTATTGTAGAAAACGATTTGGTTGAGGCATTGAATCAAAATATCATTTTTGCGGCAGGTCTGGATGTTTTAGAGAACGAACCTATGTCTGAAAATCATCCGCTTCATAGGATAAAGGCCTGCAATCGGGTTTTTATTACGCCGCATATCGCTTATGCCAGTATGGAAGCAAGGGAAAGATTGATGAATACCGTATGTGACAACATTAGATCTTTCTGTGAAGGCGGCAGGAAAAACAGGGTAGAGTCCATAATTTGATAAACCTTTTATTTTTTGATAGAATAACTTCGAAAGTTTTGTTTTGGTGAAGGCGGAGGGATTATATGTATTCTGAACATGGCGTAAACAGAGTTCTGGAGCCAAAGAATGTCTTTCCTGTTTCAGCTTGGAGATTGAATAACAGTGAAAAAATATACCCTGATGAAATACGGATCAAAGTAAAGCGACTGCACATAGAAGCTGCTAATTTTAAGCAGATATGCAATGAATGTCATAACGATACAGAGAAAATAAAGGAAAAAATCAAATCTATTGTTGAAAAGAGGGGTAAATTCCATAACCCTTTTACGGATACAGGAGGCGTTCTTTACGGAATTGTAGAAGAGATTGGTAAGGATTATGTAAATGAAAGCGGGCTGTCCGTAGGAGATGAAATAATCGGTTTAGCTTCGTTGACCATTTTACCTCTTAAAATATATAGAATATTGGATATAGATTTTTTATTCCGCCAGATAGAAATAGAGGGTTCCTGTATTTTTTACAGTTATTGTCCTATTATAAAGAAACCGGAAGATGTGCCAACGGAAATTGCTTTGCTGGCATTTGATGATTCAGGATCTATTATCCATATCTCAAAAGAAGCAGAAAATGCGGATAAAAGTCTTGTGGTGGGAAATGACGTTCTGAGCATGGTTTTGTACGGGTATACCATTAAAAATGCCAGAAAATTTCAAAGTCAGCTTATTGGTGTTATGGATAAGGGAAGCGGCTACTCTGCTATGAAGCAGTGCGATAAAATTATGCGTAATATTAACAGAATATTTGATAAAATATATGAATTAGATATACTAAAACCATTAGAGTGTATCAATATACTTGAGAAAGAACAGGAGAGCCTTTTTGACCTGAGCGTTAACTGTGCAAATATCCCGGGTACAGAGACCATTAATGCATTAATGACCAGGGCAGAGGGCTCTATCTTTTTTCCCAGCTTGATCAATAACTACAGCAGCGCACTATTTATCTGTGAAGGAATAGGACGTAACTGCAATATTCATTGTTCCGAGGGATATATGGAAGGCTATAAGCCTTTCATGATTAATTTGTTAAAAGATATGTGTATACCCATTAAAGAAATTACGGAGGCTTGCAAATCATTCGGTGAGGTCAAAACGCAGCATATCGAAGATATTTCTGTAAAAACGGCAAATTATTATTATAAAAAAGGATTGATCGACGACTTCATATACTGCAGTAGTACGATGGATAACGTTTTGAACGAGGCAATCAATGTAGCCAAGTATGACTGCAATGTTCTGATAAGCGGCGAGACCGGAGTGGGAAAAGAAAAAATTGCATCGATTATACACAAAAATAGCAACAGGAGAATGAATCCCTTTATTAAAATCAATTGTGCCTCTATCAATGTTAATCTTTTAGAATCAGAATTTTTCGGTTATGAGAAAGGTGCTTTTACAGGGGCGGCAAGCACAGGTAAACAGGGCTATTTTGAATTGGCCAACACAGGGACCATATTCCTTGATGAGATTGGGGAATTGCCTTTAGATCTTCAGGCCAAGCTGCTGAGGGTTATTCAGGAAGGAGAATTTTACCGTGTCGGTGGCATAAAACCCTTCAAGATTAATATAAGAGTTATCTCTGCTACCAATCAGAATCTGGAAAAAATGATTGAAAAAAATCTGTTCAGAAAGGATTTATACTACAGGTTAAATGTATTTCCAATAAACATACCGTCATTAAGGGAACGAAAAGAGGAAATAATACCTCTTGCGGAATATTTTCTAAAAAATTACAAAGAAAAATATAATTTAGATATTTCTTTTGATAAAAATGCACTTTACTATTTATCTGAATATGATTGGCCCGGGAATATCCGGGAGTTGGAGAACATGATCCAGAGAATACTAATCAACAGTAAAGGAGAAAGAATCACCGCTTTTGATATTATAAAAGAACTTAATAAAGACTTAATCGGGCAGTTAAAGGAATTCAAACCTAAAGAATACGACCGAATTCCATTAAAGGCAATACTTTCTTATTATGAGAAAGAAATGATCGAATATGCAATAAAAAAGAATGTTACAACTCGAAGAGCCGCTGAGGCTTTAGGCATCAGCCAGACTCAGATGGTCAGGAAAAAAAATGAATATAGAATAAATATGGATTGATTTCAATATAGTGATGAATGGATCGAAATAAGTTACTGTATACTTGATATATCTTAAAGCTATTACTTAACTAGATGATGTATTAATAAATGGGGTGATAGATTGTTTCTGAATTATGGAATCAACAGGGTTTTAGAACCGGTAAATGTTTTACCGATTTCAGCCTGGCGTCTCAATAATAATAAAGAGATATATAATAATGAATTATTGATCAATATCAAAAGGCTTCACATTGAGACCACTAATTTCAAACAGATATGTATCGAATGCAGCAATGATCCGGAAAAGATCAAAGAAAGAATAATGGATATCGTGATAAAAAGAGGTAAGCTTCATAATCCTATTACCGATACCGGAGGGATCGTTTTTGGTACCATTGAAAAAATCGGAGAGAAGTATCACAATGAGAATGGCCTATCCATTGGTGATGAAGTTATCTGTAATACATCTTTAGCGACGATTCCTTTGTATATAAGCAGAATTACCAGCATCGATTTTGCATTGGGTCAAGTAGAGGCAGAAGGCTATGCCATAATTTTCAACAATTGCCCCATTGTTCGAAAACCTAAAGATGTTCCGGTGAACCTGGTTCTTTTTGCCTTTGATGAGTCGGGATCATTATTTGCAGTTAATAAACTGTCTAAAAACAAAAAAAATTTCCTTGTGGTGGGAAGCGGGATGATGACCAGTTTGCTTTATGGCCGGGCCATACGAAAAGCTGCCGGAAAAGGAGCGAGGATCACCTGTGTTCTTGATCATAAAACGGATTTTATCTTCAAAGGGAAAGAAGTAGAAGATCTTTTATTAGAGACCTTTGATGAAATCCTGTATCTGAATATCTTGAGGCCTGTTGAATGCCTGGAAAAAATGAACTTGAAAGAGTTGGCGGACCTCAGTGTAAACTGTGCCGATATTCCAGGAGCCGAGACCATCAATGTTCTTGCTACAAAACCGAAAGGAACCGTTTATTTTTCAAACCTTATCAATAATTATAGCATAGCGCTTTATGTTACGGAGGCTATTCCCCGGGAGGTTGAAATAAAATGTGCAGACGGATTTGTCGAAGCATATGATGATTTCAGCATTCAAATTATCAGGGAAATGGCGGGATCTCTTCACAATTTTATAAATGATCCTTCTCGGAAAAATCCCATATCTTTTCATAAAAATAAGATTTATCATGATACAAAGAATATGACTGATGATTTTGTTTGCGAAAGCAGAGCCATGTCTATCGTATTGGACGAAGTTCTCAGCGTTTCAAAATATGATTGTAATGTATTAATTATTGGAGAGACGGGTGTAGGTAAAGAAAAAATTGCATCCATTATTCACAAAAACAGCAATAGAAAAATGCAGCCCTTTGTAAAGATCAATTGTGCTTCTGTTGCGGAAACCCTTCTTGAATCCGAGTTTTTCGGTTATGAAAAAGGTTCATTTACAGGCGCCAACCTTACCGGCAAGAAGGGATATTTCGAGGCTGCCGATAATGGTATTATTTTTCTGGACGAGATAGGAGAACTTCCGTTGGATCTTCAGGCTAAATTACTTAGAGTCATTCAAGACGGCGAGTTCTATAAAATCGGCGGTACTAAACCTGTTAAAACCAATGTAAGAATTATTTCAGCAACTAATAAGAATCTGGAAAAAATGATGGAAGAAAAGAAATTTAGAAAGGACCTTTACTACCGGTTGAATGTTTTCCCCATCAGAGTTCCGCCTCTGCGGGAAAGAAAAGCTGAAATCCCTGCTTTGGTTGAAAGCTTTACCAGTAAGTACAATGAAAAATTCGGAATGAATAAAATCGTTATTTTTGATGCTCTTCAATATCTTCAGGAATATGACTGGCCGGGAAATATCCGGGAATTGGAAAATATGGTACAAAGATTGTTAATCAATACTAAGAAAGAACGTATCGAAACATTTGATGTTATGAGAGAAGTTCACAATAATCTGTTTAATAAGTTAGCGGCTGATGAGTTGGATCATATGGAGACCAATACGCCGATTTACTTGGAAAGAATGATCGAAAATTATGAAAAAGAAATCATAAAATTTGCTCATAAGAAATATCAGTCATCCAGAAAAGCTGCAAAGGCACTTTGTATCAGTCAGACTCAATTTATCCGCAAAAAGAACAAATACGGTATAGAGTGATTCGATATCGGTGCTCTTCAAACAGAAAAAATGATAAAATGAGTTCGGTTTCAGTTTCTAAATAATCTTAATATTTCACTTAACCATATGAAAAACAAGGCTAATAGACTTATGCAGGAGCCTTGTTTTTCTTTGGCATATATATTGCTTTTATTATAATTCAAGTATAAGTTGCTGATGATCAAGAGCATATTTTCTTAGATTTTCGGCTATTCCATTATCGTTATAAAGGAGGGATATAAACAATATGCAGAATTTTAAATCGTTTGAACTTTGGAAGGATGTTACTGAGGATGAATGGAATGACTGGAATTGGCAGGTCAAAAACAGAATTACAAATGTTGAACAATTAAGCAAAGTAATCAATCTAACAGAGCAGGAAAAAAATGATATTAATGTTGTTTTAAAAAAATTCAGGATGGGAATTACACCTTACTATGCTTCCCTTATGGATAAAGATGATCGGAAATGTCCTGTAAGATTACAGGCAGTGCCCAGAATAGAAGAATCTCATACAAGTAAACTGGACATGGAAGATCCCCTTCATGAAGATACGGACTCACCTGTTCCGGGGCTGACACATAGATATCCCGACAGAGTATTATTTCTCATAACAGATCAATGTTCCATGTACTGCAGGCATTGTACCAGAAGAAGATTTGCAGGTCATAATGACCAGGAAAAGGGAATGGATGCCATTGAAAAATGTATAGAGTACATCCGAAATACACCTCAGGTAAGAGATGTACTATTATCAGGGGGAGATTGTCTTCTCGTGTCCGATGACAAACTGGAATATATCATCAAACAATTAAAAGCCATTCCACATGTAGAAATTGTCCGGCTGGGATCAAGAACGCCTGTTGTAATGCCTCAGAGAATTACCGACGATCTGGTTAATATGCTTAAAAAGTACCACCCTGTATGGTTGAATGTTCATTTTAATCATTCAAAGGAAATGACGGAAGAAGCCATGGAAGCTTTAAGAAAACTTGCAGATGCCGGAGTTCCGTTAGGAAATCAATCTGTTCTTTTAAGAGAAGTAAACGATGACCTTAAAGTGATGAAAAAATTGCTCCATGATCTGGTGAAGAACAGAGTCAGACCTTATTACATCTATCAATGTGATATGTCTATGGGCATAGAACATTTTAGAACAAAAGTAGCAAAAGGGATAGAAATCATGGAGGGACTGAGAGGACATACTTCCGGGTTTGCAGTACCGACTTATGTAGTGGATGCTCCCGGCGGCGGCGGAAAAACGCCTGTTATGCCTCAGTATTTGATTTCAATGTCTCCAACAAAAGTTGTGCTCAGAAATTATGAGGGTGTTATTACTACTTATGCAGAGCCCCAATATAATGAGGACTATGATTTCAGTGAGCCCGGTGCATTTGAAGGTGTAGCCGGTTTATTGGAAACAGATAAGCTGTGTCTCGAACCAAAAGAACTTGCCAGAGAGAAAAGACACAAGTAGTCTGAAAGAGTTCAGGACAGTCAGAAAGAACTGAAAGATTAAAAACTATCTTTTGGTAATAAAAATAATACTAAGTAAGGTTGGTGAGAAAATGCAAGTTGAAAATCAATTTGGAAAAATCAAAACCGTCAGTGAAGCAATGGAATACATCAAAGACGGTATGACACTCATGATTGCCGGTTTTGGAGGAATTGGATCGTCATGTACACTGATCAATGAAATCATTAAAAAAAATGTAAGAGACTTGACGATTATTTCTATCGACGCCGGTGATCCGGATGTAGGGCCAGATCATATCATACAAAATGAGCAGGCCAAGAAGCTTATTACGAGTCATATCGGAGCAACACCTACTACCGGTCAGCTGATGAATGCAGGTAAACTTGAAGTGGAATTCTGTCCGCAGGGAACACTGGCAGAAAGAATTCGAGCAGGCGGCGTAGGCCTTGGGGGTATCCTGACAGATGTGGGAGTAGGAACTTTAGTGGAAGAAGGCAAGCAAAAAATTGAAATAGGCGGTACCACATATTTACTTGAAACTGCTTTGAGAGCAGATATAGCCATTTGCTATGCCAAAAAAGCGGATGCCTTCGGCAATCTGGTATATGACAAAACTGCAAGAGGACTTAATCCTTTAATGGCAATGGCTGCGGATATTACGATTGTTGATGCGGAAGAAATCGTACCTGTAGGCGCTATCGATCCGGAAGATGTTATAACACCCGGAGCATTCGTAGATATTATTGTTCATGGAGGAGGTAAATGGAAATGGGGATGGCAATAAAAGAAAAAATGGCTAAAAGAGCCGCAGAAGAAATTAAGAACGGGGATATTGTCAATTTAGGATTTGGAATTCCCCAAAAGGCAATTCAATATATTCCAGAGGAAAAGACAGTCTTTTTCCATGCAGAAAATGGTGTACTGGGTGCAGGTCCGCCACCTGAAAAAGGCAAAGAAGATGAAAATCTTGTTGATGCAGGGTGTGTGCCGATTACAGCAGTACCAGGTGCATCCTATTTTGATAGTGCAAATTCATTTGCAATTGTCAGAAGCGGAAAATTGGATATTACCATTATGGGAGGACTGGAAGTATCTGAGAAAGGGGATTTAGCCAACTGGATTGTTCCCGGTGCTATTGTCCCCGGTATGGGTGGGGCCATGGACCTGGCAAAGAAAACAAAGAATGTTATTATCATTATGACCCATACGGATAAAAAGGGAAATCCCAAAATAAAAAAAGAATGCAGCCTTCCTTTAACTGCACCCCGGTGTGTTTCAATGATTATCACTGATCTGGCTGTTATTGGTGTTGAAGAGAGAGGTTTGGTTCTAAAAGAAATATTTGATACAACGACTGTTGAAGAAGTCAAAGAAAAAACAGGCGCAGACCTGATTGTTGATGAACCTGTTAAAGTTATATCTTATGAATAGAAATGGAGTGGTTAGCAAATGAGAGAAGCAGTAATTGTAACGGCAGTTAGAACACCTGTTGCTAAATATGGCGGTAGCCTATCTAAATTTAAAGACTATGAACTTGCAGGTATTGTTATTAAAGAAGCCGTAGAAAGAAGCGGCATTGATCCTCAGTTAATCGATGATGTATATTTTGGTAATGCAGAAGGCATGCCGGGAGACGTGGCAAGAATAGGTCTGCTGGAAGCAGGTCTACCTATGGAAATTCCGGGAGCAACTGTTGACAGACAATGTGCATCCGGTTTGGAAACCATTCGTATTGCGACTGCAATGATTCAAAGCGGTATGGGTGATGTCTATATTGCAGGTGGTGTGGAGGCAGAATCTACCAATCCATGGTTTGTAGAAAAGACAAAAAGACCTTATTCATATATGCCTCCTGAATTCACCTATGTCAGAATGTCACCTCCAAAGGTGGGGGATCCTCCCATGGGGGATACAGCTGAAAATGTTTTGGATCGATATAAAAATATTACAAGAGAAGATATGGACAAATTTTCATATGAAAGCCATCAGCGTGCTTTAAAAGCCATTGCGGATAATAAATTTGTGGATCAGATCGTTCCTGTAACTTATAAATCAAAAGGCAAAGAAATTGTTTTCAGCCAGGACGAAAGCCCAAGGGCAGAAACGACTCTGGAACAGCTTGCAAAACTAAGACCTATATTCAGAAAAGATGGTCAGGTAACAGCAGGAAACAGCTGTCCACAAAATGATGGTGCAGCAGCAGTATTAATTATGAGCAGAGAAAAAGCGGAAGAGCTGAAACTTCCATATATGCTGATCCCCAGAGCTTTTACCTCAGTAGGCCTGGACCCCCATGTAATGGGATTAGGACCAATTTATGCAGTTAGAAAACTACTGGAAAAAACAGGTATTTCAATGGATGATGTCGAAATGATAGAACTCAATGAAGCTTTTGCATCACAATCCTTGGCTTGTATTCAGGAACTGGGATTGGATATGGATCGTGTAAATCCTAATGGCGGTGCCATTGCTCTCGGACATCCGTTGGGTGCGACCGGAACTGTTTTAGCGGTAAAATTAGCTCATGCAATGAAAGATGCAAAGAGAAAATATGGTATCGTAACCATGTGTATCGGCGGCGGACAGGGAGCTGCAGGTCTTTTTGAACGGCCATAAACTATATGAATTGGATTATAAAAAAGTAGGAGAAATATAACCGCACAATTCACTCCAAAAAGAGGTGTAATAATGAGAAGAGAAGAATCAAATGTTTTAAGCTTAGATTTCTTCCGGGAATATCCATGTATTTCTCATGGGAAGGGAATTTACATGTATACGGAAGATGGCAGGGAAATCATCGATGGTGCCAGTGGTCCGGTTCTCATGAGTTTAGGTCATGGCATTACTGAAATGGGAGATGTCATGAAGGCCCAATCGGATAAATTAGCTTACTGTCATCGGGATGATGTCATTACGTCTGTGTTGAAAGAGTCCTGTAAAAAAATCTCAGAGTTGTCCGGAGGTCATCTAAGCAGAATATTTCAGGTAGCAGGCGGATCGGAAGCAACAGAAATTGCGATAAAATTAATCAGAAAGCATCAAATATATAAAGGGTGCCAGGGAAAATACAAGATTATTTCCAGGTGGCAGAGCTACCATGGTATCAGTAATGGCGCACTTTCAATCAGCGGTTTTTCAAAAAGAAGAGCCGGGTATGAACCATACATGACAGATTTTTCAAAAATTCCGCCGGCTTACTGCTACAGATGTTGGTTTGGTAAAGAGCCGGGAAAATGTAACCTTGAGTGTGCACAAGCATTGGAGGATACGATACTTTGTGAAGGACCGGAAAATGTTGCAGCCTTTGTTGCAGAACCTATTTCAGGTATGTCACTCTGTGCTGCTGAACCGGCAGAAGGCTATTTCAAGAAAATCAGAGAAATATGTGATAAATATGATGTCCTCTTAGTACTTGATGAAGTCATGACAGGTATGGGACGATCAGGAAAATATTTTGCATCTGAATACTTTGGAATAAAGCCGGACATGGCAATTATGGGTAAAGCCGTAAGCGGCGGATACTTCCCGCTTGGAGCAGTTGGTATAAGTGAAAAAGTTTATAAGCCCATGGTGGATGCTAAAGGTACTTTTCCACCCGGATATTCATGGTCAGGAAACCCATTAGGGGCGGCGGTTTCGTTGAAAGCTATGGAATATTTAGAGAAATACAACTTGGTAGAACGGTCGGCTAAAATGGGAGCTTATTTAAGAAAACGATTAGAAGAAGTCTTATATCCGCATCCTACGGTAGGAGATATCAGGGGAAGAGGCCTTATGATCGGAATAGAACTTGTAAAAGATAAAGAGACAAAAGAATGCATCGATCCGTCAGTGGATTATACAGGTCAGATGATGATGGGTGCTTTGGAGAAAGACATGTTGATCGAGGGAAGTTCCGGATGCAACAAAGGACAGTCAGGAAACACTCTTATGATTTCACCGCCGTTCGTTGTAACAGAAGAACAAATAGATGTTATTGTTGAGAGACTGGAAGCTGTCCTGACAGAAGTAGAAAAAAGAAATGGATTCTAATATCAAATCTTAAAAAGGATGAGTAAAATCTCATCCTTTTTTTAGGTTCAAAATCTCTTCGCTTTCAGCCGCGATGGATAGACAATGTCAAAAAAAGGATGAATCGCAGCCCGGTCAATCTCATTACTCGGACATTTATTATAAAACACTTTATATTGTGGTAAAATGTATTTAAGGTTAGAGGCAGTAATAAAATAATAGATAAAGGATAATAGATAATAGTTGTGGTCAGAAACTATTGACCCAGTCATAGTTTCTCGATTCATTATTCATTGTTTATTTCGATGTAGGGAAGGGCTGCCCCTGTCCTTAAGAGGTTAGTGCTCGAACTATAAACCACGGACTAAACTTCTTTGGAGGATAATATGGAAAAAGGATATGTACATGTTTATACCGGCGGAGGGAAGGGAAAGACTACTGCTGCTTTAGGACTTGCTCTCAGAGCCGTATGTGCAGGTAAAAAGGTTTACTTTGCTCAATTTGTTAAAGGGATGGATTATAGCGAGCTAAGGGCAGGAGAACTATTGCAAAATCTCACAATCTGTCAATACGGCAGGGATTGCTTTATCATAAATAACCCGACAGATGAAGATAAAAGAAAGGCAATAGAGGGTTTAGAAGAGATAAAAAAGATTTTACGTGAAGGGAATTATGATGTTCTTATTCTGGATGAAATCAATATTGCACTCTATTATAAATTATTTGATGTTCAAGAGGTTATCGATGTTTTAAAACAGCGGAAAGAATATATAGAAGTTATACTGACCGGAAGAAATGCCCCGGAAGAATTAGTTGAATTTGCCGATCTGGTAACGGAAATGAAAGAGATTAAGCATTATTATGGAAAAGGTGTACAGGCAAGGATTGGAATAGAGAAATAAATTAAAAATGGAACAAAAAATATGGCTGATCGTCTAAAGGGTGAAACAAATCACTTGAGAGGAGACCAGAATGATGAGAAGATGGATGATATTTTTACTTATTGCTGTTTTTCCTTTAACAGGAATCATGACAGGATGCAGTAGTAATGACGGTCCTGCGGCGGTTACGGATGAGGAGCATGGCCAGATTAATGAAAAAGTGGCTGATGAGCAGATATTGAAAGATTTCAGGACATTAGCAAAAGAAGCCGATTTTCCTAAAGAGGTTGTTGATTATGTTGATGAGGAAATAAAGGAATTGGGAACTGAGACAGCAAGTATAATGGCATTTGAATTATCGCAATACCTGAACGATTATTTCAATTACAACACAAACATTTGGGGCAATATAGAAAAATTGAATGCATACTATGATTACCCCGAAGGAATTGATACTGAAGAAATCAAAGAGACCGATCTAAGAGAGTTTTATAATGACTTAACGGCATCCGGATATAAGCTTGAGATTGTGGAAGGCATGATCAATCCTATTGTAGATTACAGCTGGATGTTAAAATATAACGACTTTATTTCTGAAGATATAGCGGATTATTTTACATTATGTTCAATGGAATCTGACCAATTAAGCGCAAAAGACGCAGCTCTTGTCATATCCTGGGATGAACTTGGCGAAAGAGTTTTGGCTACGGAGACGTTCTTGTCTGAACATCCCGGGTCTATTGCAGAAGGAGAGGCATCATACAGATATACCCGGTACCTTTGGATGTATATGCTGGGATTAAATAATACCCCTGTAGTAGAATGGAAGACAAACAAGGTCAAAGAAGAAGTATTGGACAGTTATAACAAATTTACCGAAGAGCATAAAAACACGATTTCAGCAGATGTCATAAATGATTATTTAGAACTTCTTTCTGACTTGGAATTTGTAATACCTTATGACAGAGAAGAAAAATATCTTGATTTTGATGAAAGTGTAGATGAGCTTATTGATAATGCCAAAAACAGTTTATAGAGTCGTAATATTTGTAGGGACAGGGCTTGCCCCTGTCTTTAAATCATAAATTTTAAACCTTAAGCCAGAGCAGGTTCTTTCTGAAGCAGAGATTTGCCGGTCATTTCTTCAGGTATTTCCAATTCCATTACATCAAGAAGAGTGGGTGCAATATCTGCTAAAATGCCGTTTGATAACGGATAAGGTTCATCTGAAATAAGGATAATGGGTACTTTATTAAGAGAATGAGCAGTAACCGGGTTTCCGTATTCATCCTTCATCAAGTCGGCATTACCGTGATCGGCGGTAATAATCATATCGCCGCCTTTATTTCTCACTGTTCTCACGATACGACCAACACATTTGTCAACGGTCTCAACAGCTTGAACAGCGGCTTCCATGATTCCTGTATGTCCGACCATATCTGCATTGGCATAATTCAAAATGATTAAATCGTATTGATTTTTTTGAATCTCCTCAATAACCTTATCTGTAACTTCAAAAGCACTCATCTCTGGTTTGAGGTCATAAGTTGCTACTTTCGGCGAAGGTATTAGAATGCGATCTTCATTGGTATTGGGTTTTTCAACGCCGCCGTTAAAGAAAAAAGTGACGTGTGCATATTTTTCTGTTTCTGCGATTCTGAGCTGTTTAAGCCCTAAGCCGGCAATATATTCTCCCAAAGTATTCTTAAGCTTCTGAGGCGGATATGCAACCGATACGTCAGACATCGTTGCATCATACTGAGTCATACAGACATAGAATACAGGAAAATACCCTTGTTTTCTCTTGAAGCCGTTAAACTGTTTGTCGGAAATAGAACGGGTGATTTCCCGCGCCCGGTCCGGCCGAAAATTAAACATAATAATCGAATCGTTTTCTTTGACGCTTCCTATAGGTTTTTGGTTTTTAACGATAACTGTCGGTTGAACGAATTCATCTGTTTCCCCCCTAATATAGGCATTTTTTATGGCTTCTTCCGCACTGGAGGCTTTAAATCCTTCTCCCAATACCATTGCATTATAAGCAGCTTCCAAACGTTCCCAGCGTTTATCCCGGTCCATTGCATAGTAGCGGCCGGAGACGGTGGCAATTTCACCAATTTTCACATTTTCCATGTATGTTTGCAAGTTTTTCAAATAGTCAAGAGCACTTTTGGGGGGAACATCCCTGCCGTCCAAAAATATATGCAGAAAAACTTTTTGAAGTCCATTTGATTTCAAAAGGTCTAAAAGTGCGTATAAATGTTGGATATGGCTGTGTACGCCGCCGTCGGAAAGCAGCCCGAATAAATGCAGGGCAGTATTATTCTTTTTTGAGTTTTCAATTGCTTTAAGAAAAATATTATTATCAAAGAAGGATCCTTCATCAATGGATTTTGAAATTCTCGTGAATTCCTGATAGACAATCCTTCCAGCACCTATGTTTAAATGTCCTACTTCGGAATTTCCCATCTGGCCGTCCGGCAATCCTGCGTCCAAGCCGCTTGCGCCGATCAAGGCATTAGGACACGTGGCAAATAATTGATCTAAATTAGGGGTATTTGCAGCATAGACCGCATTCCCTTTTTTATTTGTGCTATATCCAAAACCATCAAGAATTGTTAAAACAGTAGGCTTTTTCATTGTAATCTCCCTTATTAAAATGATGATTGCAGGAAAAACATATCACAATATCTGCCAAAATGCAAATTCATTTTTACCAACACCTAACTAATACTTCAAAACATGCCTTTGCCTTATGGTATAATATGATACGGAGCTAAAACGGATCAGGAAGGAAATGGCATGAAAAAAGAAAGAATGATTGATGTGATTTATTTACTTGTATCAGTGGTTTATATAATTACAATGTATATCCATTCGGAAATTGTACCGACATTTATTTTTTATTCAGGATCTGTCAGGATCCCCGATTTTTTGACTGAGTTTTCTTGCAACATCATCGGTGCTTTTTACGTAAGCTGGAAGGGAGTGCTGATAATAACGGCAGCATATATAGTCGTTAAAATGGTTATACGCAGAAAAAAAGTATTTAAGTAGTGTTTAAAAGTACTTTTTCAAATAGGGATTTTCAATTAAGGCAAATTCCCATCCTTATATTTCCATGATATACTTTATTTAATCAAAGCTCTTTTTTAAACCGTTATTTGCCGGGTAATGATAATATTCAAAAAAAGTTGGGGGATATTTATGAAGTGGACAAACAGCCAGAAACAGGCCATTGAGAAAAGAGGAAAAAATATATTAGTTTCGGCGGCAGCAGGTTCCGGCAAAACGGCTGTTTTGGTGGAGCGTATTAAGCAGCTGATCATTAAAGATCGTATAGGTATTGACAGAATGCTGATTGTAACTTTTACCAATGCAGCAGCAGCAGAAATGAGGGAACGCATCGGAAATGCCATATCAGAAGAGTTGGAAAAGACCAAAGGTAAGGATCAGTTTCTGAAAGAGCAGTTAAATAAGACAGGACGTGCAAATATAAGTACATTTCATTCTTTTTGCATTGAAATTCTAAGGGAGTATTTTTACCTGATTGAATTGGAACCGGATTTTAAAATTTGTGATGATGCACAGAGATACATTTTACAGGAAGAAGCTTTAGAGCAGTTGTTAGACAGGGAATTTGACGAAAAGAAAGAAGCATTTATAAAATTTGTAGACTGTTATGCTTCAGAAAAAAATGAAGAAGAGATCAAGAATATCATTTTGCACACTTTCAACTTTATACAAAGTACACCGGACCCTTTTGAATGGTTGGACCGGAAAGTGCAGGAACTGAATCTAACCTTTGAGGAGTTCAAAAAAAGCGCGATTTATTCCAGAATGCTTCAGGAATTGGATCTTGAAGTCGGAAAGGCGGAGCATTTATTACAAAAGGCATTACTTTTTTCTGAAAAGGAAAACGGCCCATCCTCCTATATTCTTACATTGGTAGAAGATCTGCACAAAATAAGCCTTTTTAAAAAAGCGTTGTGTAATGACGGAAGCAATCTGGCTGAAGTTTTGAAAATTTTAGAGTTTTCAAGGCTTCCCCCGCAAAGAAAAGATGAAGAAGATCATACGCTGAAAGACAGTGTAAAAAAGCTGAGAAGTGATGCTAAAAATATTATTGCCCAATTAAAAGAAGATTACATGAATAAACCCATAGAGGTTTATTTAGAAGAACTAAAAGAATTACAGCCATACGCCGAAATATTATTCTATCTTGTTTCGGAATTTGATCGAATATTTTCTTTAAAAAAAAGAGAAAGAAATTTATTGGATTTTAATGATCTGGAGCATTTTGCCCTTAAGGTCCTTCAGTCGGAATCCGTATCTCAGGGATACCGCAAAAAGTTTGAGTATATATTTGTAGATGAGTATCAGGATAGTAACATTGTCCAGGAAACACTAATAAATGCAATCAAAAGAGAAAACAATGTTTTTATGGTAGGAGATGTGAAACAAAGTATTTATAGATTCAGGCTTGCCGATCCTTCAATTTTTTTAAGCAGATATGAAGCCTGTAAGATACATTCAGCTGATTCAGATATAAAAATCGATTTAAATCAGAATTTCAGAAGCAAAACCCATATCATTGACGGAACCAATTTCGTTTTTAAAAATCTGATGAATAGTGATACTGCTGAAATCGACTATGACGAATCGGCTTATTTGTATAAGGGCCTCCAGTATCATTCGAATTATGATTATCCGGTTGAATTAAATCTTATTGAATATAAAGAACCGGAAGGTGAAGATATAGATGAGGCAATAAAAGAAATGAAAAAAATAGAAGTTGAAGCATATGTTGCTGCCCAGAAGATAAAAGAATATGCAGGGACATTGATATATGACTGTAAAAAAGAAATGGAGAGAAAGCTATCTTATAAGGATATCGTGATTTTGCTCAGAACTGTAAAGGGATGGATGAATATCTACTATGAAACGCTTTTGCAGGAAAATATTCCTGTGTATATGGATGCAGGAGAGGGATATTTTGAGACTATAGAGGTCAGCATATTTCTGAATTTAATTTCTTTGATAGATAATAAAAAACAGGATATCCCGTTGTTAAGCGTTTTAAGATCTCCTGTAGGCGGGTTTTCTACAGATGAAATCATCAAAATCAGATTATGTTCAAAAGATAAATTCTACTGTGCTTTTGAACTATATGCACAAAAAGATGATGATTTGGCAGAGAAGTGTCGTTTATTTTTACATAAATTGAGTCATTGGAAGAAGAAAAGCACCTATTTGCAATTGGACGATTTTTTATGGAGACTTCTTCAGGAAACGGGATATCAATCATATATCAGTGCTTTACCAGGCGGAAAGCAGCGTCAGGCCAATATGAACATCCTCATTGAGAAAGCCAGACAGTTTCGCAATACTACAATGAGAGGACTTTTTGATTTTCTGAACTTTATGGAACAAGTCAAAAAAACAGGTTCTGGTATCAATACGGCAAAAGTAATAGGAGAAAATGATGATGTTGTTCGTATCATGAGCATACATAAAAGTAAAGGATTAGAGTTTCCGCTGGTTATTGTGGGAGGAATGGGAAAGGAGATGAACAGAAGAACTCAGCTCTTTAATATTGCTTTTCACAAGGATATCGGGATTGGTATGAGATTGGTTGATCCGGAATTAGGTGCTTATACATCAACTTTATATCAAAAGCTCATTAGAAAACAGCAGGATGCAGAGTCTGTTGCAGAGGAAATGAGGATCCTGTATGTGGCTTTTACAAGAGCGCAGGATCGTTTGGTTTTATTAGGAACTGTCAGAGATTTAGACCGCTTCAGAGAAAAGTGGAAAATTTATGACCAGCACCATATCCAGGATGCGTCTTGTTATTTGGATTGGCTGGTCCCTGTGCTCAAAAAGCATAAGAGCTGTGGGAATCAATTAAATGAAGTGTTACAGTATGAGATAGCAGAAGATAATGATTGTTGTGATGAGGATGCATCTTGCTGGATTATTAAAAAAAGGGCAAAGAAAGATTTGGACATAGTAACAAAAGAGAAGATACAGAACAAGGAAGAGATTCTAAAAAGCTTTTCAACAGGTTTTTCTGTAGATAGAAAGAGGAGCATTTCGGTGGCGCAGCAGCTGGAATGGCAATATGATTTTATCAATGCATCTCGAATTCCATCCAAACTTTCAGTTACTGAAATCCGAAAGCTTACCATCGATAAAATGAAATATGATGAAGTAGATATTCCAAAGCTTACCAAAACGCCTTCTTTTATTGAGAAAGCAGACGCTTTTTCTGCAATGGAAAAGGGTACGATCATGCATCTCGTAATGCAGCATATTGACATTTACAGGACCGGAAGTTTAGAAGAAATAAATTACCAGATAGAAGAAATGAAAAAGGCGGAGCTTCTTAAAAAAGAAGAAGCAGACACCATTAAGATCCAAAAAATATTAAGTTTTTTTCAATCAAAGATCGGTCAGAGAATGAAAAAATCAGATTGCGTTTTTCGTGAGGTACCATTTAATATAGTAAAAACAGCAAGAAGTGTAATAAAAGACATTGATGATGATGAACAGCTTATGGTTCAGGGGACTATAGACTGCTTCTTCAGGGAGGATGAAGGATACATTCTATTAGATTATAAGAATGATTTTATACCTTTGGAAATGGAAGATGGACATATTGACAGGATTATTCATAAATATTCGATCCAGCTGGATTTGTATAAGGAAGCCCTTGAGATCGTAAAGGGTATACAGATAAAAGAAGTTTATCTATATTTATTTGAAGCAGAGAAAGCTATTTTGGTGAGGAAACAGGGGACAGATAGATTAGAATTAGATAAAAGATAATAGATAAAAATTAGGGCTGATTATTAAAGAGATTTAAGATTGAAGAGATTTTTTCGTGGGGAAAAATCTCCACATTAACTGTTATCTATTATCCTTTATCTATTATCTTATTATTGCCTCCAACCTCTTAATAAGACAGGATAGACTAAAGTCAGATAAGAGATAATAAAGAAAAGACAGCCCGTCAGGGCTGTCTTTATTTTAATCTATAGTATTAGTGTTCTTTAGATAACACCTTGTGCCATCATAGCTTTGGCAACTTTCTTGAATCCGGCAATATTTGCACCGGCTACATAGTTGCCTTCCATGCCATATTCTTTTGAAGCTTCGTCGCAAGCTTTGAAAATCTTAGTCATGATTTCATCCAACTTTGCATCCACTTCTTCAAAAGACCATTCCAGTCTCATGCTGTTTTGTGACATTTCAAGAGCTGAAGTTGCAACACCACCGGCATTTGCTGCTTTTGCAGGACCGACAAGAACTTTATTGGCCAGGAACAATTTGATAGCATCATTGGTACATGGCATGTTTGCGCCTTCGCCAACAGCAATAACACCATTATCAATCAGTGTTTGAGCTGTATCAACGTCAATATCGTTTTGAGTTGAGCATGGAAGTGCTATATCACATGGGATGTCCCAAACTTTTCCGCCTTCAACATATTTTGCGTTTGGATGGGCTTTGACGTATTCTTTAATTCTTTTTCTTTCTACTTCTTTGATTCGCTGTACGGTTTCAACTTTGATTCCGTCTTCATCAAGAACATATCCGTTTGAATCAGAAACAGCAACTACTTTTGCGCCATAAAACTGTGCTTTCTGGCAAGCATAAGTTGCAACATTACCGGAACCTGAGATAACCACTCTTTTACCTTTGAATGATTCGCCATTTTCTTTAAGCATTTCTCTTGTGAAATAAACAAGACCGTATCCGGTAGCTTCAGTTCTTGCTAAAGAACCGCCCCAACCGATACCTTTTCCTGTAAGAACACCTTCAAAAGAATCTCGGATTCTTCTGTATTGTCCGAACATAAAGCCGATTTCTCTTCCGCCAACACCGATATCCCCTGCAGGAACATCTGTATTAGGACCGATATATTTTTGAAGTTCTGTCATGAAACTTTGGCAAAATCTCATTACTTCACCATCAGATTTACCTTTAGGATCAAAGTCAGATCCTCCTTTACCGCCACCGATGGGAAGTGTGGTCAATGCATTTTTGAAAATTTGTTCAAACCCAAGGAATTTAATGATTCCAAGATATACGGACGGATGGAAACGAAGACCGCCTTTGTATGGCCCTATTGCGCTGTTAAACTGTACTCTGAAGCCTCTGTTGACTTGTACTTTTCCATTGTCGTCTACCCATGGAACTCTGAACATATATTGTTTCTCTGGCTCAAGAAGTCGATCTACTATTCCTGCTTCTATGTATTCAGGATTTTTTTCTAAAACAGGTATTAATGATTCTAATACTTCTTCAACGGCTTGGTGAAATTCAACTTCACCAGGATTTCTTTTCTTGACAATTTCCATGTACTTCTGAACAATTGTTGACATTTAAAATCTCTCCTTTATCCTCATTTTCTTTATGAAAACCTTTACATTAGGTAAAATATCACATTAAAAAGTCGGTGTCAAGGTATAAAAAATGATGTATACAATATACATGAAAACCTTTTCACTTATATATGTGACATGTTCTCATTATTGAGAATACAAATAGAGGCTTAAAGGAGAAAATAAATGGTTTTTAATATTTGTGTCTTAAAGTTAATAAGAAATTTCTCTATTTAGAATACAAAAAAATCAGGTAAAAAAAATCTGTTTTTTTTAAGACATATCTTTAAATGAACATCATGTCGATATTTGTCAGAATATATTGATTATTGCAAAAATTTGTGATATACCAGAAGTAGCTAATAAAAGAAAAATGTGGAGAGGGAGTTTAATATGAGAAGAATAAGTACTAAAATTATGGTAATTACTATTTTTATTACCATTATGTCTGTATTTGTTATGGGTGGCATTTCTTATCTTAATCTCACAAAACAATCTCGTTTAAATTATCAGGACTTTGAAAAGTATTTGTATGACGATTACGATACGTTAATAAGGTATGAAGTTGAGAGTGCCATTTCAGCATTGGATCAAATTTACAAAAAATATGAAACAGGAGAAATCACTTTAGAAGAATCAAAAAAGCTGAGTGCAGATGTGATTCGCTCCATGCGCTACGGAGAGGACGGGTATTTTTGGATAGATACCGTAGAAGGTTTAAATATCGTGAATCTTGGTCAGGCATCAGAAGGGACCAATCGACTGGATCTAAAGGATTCTAATGGGACATATTTGATAAAAGAATTGATTGAAAATGCAAAAAATGGCGGAGGGTACTTGAATTATTGGTTTCCAAAACCAGGTGAGAAGGAACCTTCACTGAAAAGAAGTTATTCCATGATGTTTGAGCCATTCCAATGGGTAGTTGGAACAGGAAATTATATCGATAATCTGGATGCTATCACCGCTTCTTTCAGAGAAAGTAATGAAAATCGAATCCAACATACAATAATGATTTTAATATACTCGGTAATAGGAATATTGGCGGTTGCAATTTTTGCAGGATATATTTCCGGAAAAAAATTATCAAAACCCATTCTTGCATTGAAGAGTGTTTCGGAGAAAGCTGCTCAAGGGGACATGGATGTAGAATTCCATGTGAATACACAGGATGAAATAAAAGAACTCTCCAATGCTTTCTCAATACTCATTGAATCAATGAAAGAGCAGGCAGATAATGCGCTTAAGATTTCTGAAGGAAATTTGTCTGTTGAAATTCATCCCAAATCAGAAAAAGATGTATTAGGAAAAAGCTTAAGGAGAATGCTTGAAACCATTAAAAAAACACATGCTGAAGTCAGCAGATCCATTATGAATATCGAAACAGGAAGATTCAGGGAACGGAGTATGGATGACAGTTTTGCCGGCGGCTGGAAAGATATTGTTTCAGGCGTAGATAGAATGCTTCAGGGGTTTGTTGTTTATTTGGATTCACTTCCGGTAATTATTTTGACCATCGATAAAGATTTCAATATAAAATATATGAATAGAACAGGACAACTGCTTTTTAATTTCGATGAAAAAGAAGAAATAAACAAAAAGTGCTACGGCTGCTTTAATACAGAGGATTGCAATACTGAAAACTGTGCTTGTGCAAGAGCTATGGAGGAAGGCAAAATCACATTTTCTGAGACGACTGCACAGATAGGTTCCGAAACACGATATCTTCGCTATACCGGAATACCTATTACTGATGAAAACGAAGAGGTTACCGGTGTATTTGAAGTTGTGCTGGATCAGACGGAGATCAAGAGATCTCAGATCATATCACAAAAGCAGGCAGATTATCAGGAAAAAGAAGTTGAAAAGCTTATTTTAAGTTTAGAAAAACTTTCTCAGGGCAATCTTGAAATAAGAAGTTCTGTAGCGGAGGCAGATTCCGATACGGATGAAATAGCCGGTAATTTCAGAAAGATCAACAAAAGTCTTGTATCTACAACTAATATTATTAAATCCTATATCAAAGAGCTTTCGGAGGTATTGGGGTATTTAGCCGATAAGAACTTTGATACGGAAATTAACAGGGAGTATGTAGGTGATTTTAAAGAACTTAAGCTTTCAATTAACCATATTATTGAACAACTGAACTCAGTTTTACTTACAATCAATTCAGCTGCTGAGCAAGTGGAAACAGGAGCGGAACAAGTCGCTGCCTCAAGCCAAAGTTTATCTCAAGGAGCGTCGGAGCAGGCAAGTTCAGTCGAGGAAATAGGTGCTACCGTTGCTGAAATTGCCGGTCAGACCAGAGATAATGCTGAGAATGCCAATAAAGCAAATGAGATTTCTATTCAGGCCAAGTTAGATGCTCAAGAAGGGAATGAAAAGATGCAGCAAATGCTGAATGCAATGGATGCAATAAAAATATCTTCCGAGAACATTTCAAATATCATTAAAGTTGTTGATGAAATTGCATTTCAGACAAATATATTAGCCCTGAATGCTGCTGTAGAGGCTGCAAGAGCAGGAGAGCATGGAAAAGGTTTTGCAGTTGTGGCAGAGGAAGTGAGAAATCTTGCAGCGAGAAGTGCAAAGGCTGCAAAAGAAACTGCGGACCTGATTGACAGCTCAATCGAAAAAGTAAAAGAGGGCTATCACATTGCAAGTGATACGGCAGAAGCTTTAGAGAAAATAGTAAGTGGTGCTAAGGATACGGTTGAAATTGTTCAAATGATTGCAGAAGCATCCAACAAGCAGTCGGCCGCCATCACGGAAATCAATAAGGGCATAGATCAGATTTCCCAGGTTACTCAGGCCAATACGGCAACAGCAGAGGAAAGTGCTTCAGGAAGTGAAGAAATGGCAGGGCAAGCTCAAATGTTAAAAGGAATGATTGGAGAATTTAAACTGAAAAATTCTGGAGAAGCGGATCATATATGAGTAGCTAAATTAAGAGGCTGACTTTCGATAGCCTCATTTGACTTTGCTTTACAAGTGCTCTAACCCAACATTTGACATAGTGCCGAAGTAAAAAAAGATGAATTTTGAGTACTCAAAATTCATCTTTTTTACGTTATGCTATTACAAATTATTCATTGATTTTAAGAACGGCACCTGTATTAGCAGAGGTAACAAACTTGGAGTATCTTGCTAAGTATCCTGTTTTAACTTTAGGTTCCGGCTTGACATATTCGATTTTTCTTTTTTCTATTTCATTTTCTGATAATGCCGCATTTAACTTTCGGTTGGGAATATCAATTTCAATGGTATCGCCGGTTTTGATCAGACCGATTAATCCGCCTTCCATGGCTTCAGGTGAAACATGTCCGATAGCAGCACCACGGGAAGCTCCTGAAAACCTTCCGTCAGTTATCAAGGCCACATCTTTATCCAGTCCCATACCAACAATAGCAGAAGTCGGGGAAAGCATTTCACGCATTCCAGGACCCCCTTTAGGACCTTCATACCGGATAACAACTACGTCACCTTTTTTGATTTTTTTATCAAAGATTGCAGCAATTGCTTCTTCTTCCGAATCAAAGACCACGGCCGGACCTGAATGTGCCAGCATTTCTTCAGCAACTGCAGATTCTTTGACTACTGCACCGTCTGGACAGAGGTTTCCCCTTAGGATAGCCAGTCCACCGCGATTTCTGTATGGAGAATCAAGAGGTTTGATGATATCGTGATCATATACATAAGCATCCGAAATATTTTCGCCTATGGTTTGTCCGGTAACGGTGATGCAATCTGTTGAAATCAGGTTTTTCTTGGAGAGCTCTTTCATCAATGCCGGAATACCTCCTGCACGATGAAGATCTTCCATATGATGGATTCCGCTGGGGCTAAGTTTTGTGAGATAAGGCGTTTTTTCGCTTATTTCATCAAATAATGATAACTCCAGTTCTATTCCGGCATCATGTGCAATAGCAGGAAGATGGAGTACGGTATTGGTAGAACCGGCCATTGCCATATCTACGGTAATGGCATTTTTGAAAGCATCCTGTGTCAATATGTCTCGCGGTTTGATATCTTTTTCAAGCAGCTTCATGACTTGTATTCCTGCTATTTTTCCTAAGCGGATTCTTTCGCCGGTGTCAGCCAGGGCAGTACCGTTAAAAGGCAGTCCCATACCTAATACTTCAGTAAGACAGTTCATGCTGTTTGCTGTAAAAAGTCCGGAACAGGATCCACATCCCGGGCATGCTCTCATGGCAGTATATTCAAGATCATCTTCAGTTATCTTTCCATCTTTATAGGTGCCGACCCTTTCAATAATGCTGGTAAAATCTAAAGCTTCTCCTTCCTGATATCCGGCTCTCATAGGACCGCCGCTTACAACTACGGCGGGAATATTGATCCTGGCGGCTGCCATTAGCATGCCGGGAACGATCTTATCGCAATTTGGGATAAGAACAAGACCGTCTAAAGCATGACCTAAAACCATGGCTTCTATGGAGTCTGCAATAAGTTCCCTGCTTGCAAGAGGGAACCTCATGCCTTCATGGCCCATTGCAATACCGTCACAGATGCCGATGGCGGGAAATTCCAATGGGGTTCCTCCCGACATTAATACACCTTTTTTTGCAGCTTCAGCCATTCTGTCCAAATGAAGATGCCCTGGAATTATTTCGTTCTGCGCATTGACAATTCCAATAAGCGGTTTATCAATTTCTTCTCTTATATAACCCATTCCGTAAAATAATGAACGGACAGGTGCACCAACAGGACCTTGTTTAACACGATTACTTTTCATTTTTTTCCTCCTTGTATCTGGAACCTTTAGATAGGTTTTATAGTTTATAATCTGTTAATAAATTAATACTTAATTTTACTACATCTTAATCAATCAAACAAGTTTTTCATGAATCTTTCGATATAATAGGATGTATTTAATGTTCAGTGAAATGTTAAGAAATGTATATTAAAGAAATGGGAGAACAGAGTGAGAAGACAAGATTTAAAAGGCATCAAAGGGCATGTTAATTATTTTTGCTGCCCCTGATGCCTTTTGAAAAGAAATTAGCGGCTATAAAAACCTTTTGTCTCCGCTTTCCCCGTCAAAACCAGGGTGATTATCGTATCTTACAACTCCCACAGGGACCTTTCCATCAACTGCTTCTGTTACTTTTGCCACGCCTATATTTCCAAACCCGCCACAAAGCTGTATGGCTTTGATGCCGTTGGAAACGAGTTCTTTAGCTGCGATACAGGCTTCTTCATAATCTTTGACCCCGACAGTCATAATGACGGCAGTTTCTGTTTCGACTGTTCCTTTTGTTGTTTTATAATTGGCCGCAGGATTAACAAACATAAAGACCAAAGTTCTTTTCATTTTACTGACCACCTCGCATTTTTGTTCTAAAGATGTTTTTCTTTGTTTTTTAAGTATCCATCAGGGAGGAACAGGCCTCCCTGATGATAAAAATAAGGGAGAGAAATGTAAATCATAATTTTATTATAGGGGCTATTTTCCTCAAGGTCAATAGTGTTTTAATAATATTATTATATGATATGACAATTTTTTTGAGTGGGATTTCTTCAAAATTTTTATTTCATGAGACAGGCTTAGAACTCCTATCTCCATGAGTGGTGAGATCAAGGGTACTAAATTCAAAATAAATTCGTTTTGCTCAGCGGAGAGTTGAAACTTCCATTGATGGGATTACTTCATTGATCAATGGACAATAATTGTAAAAAAATGAAAAATTCAATACTATTTTTGTTGAAACATGGTAAAATTAGAGAGTAAAAAGCTATTTCTTTAAACTAATTCTTTATGGAGGGGGAACATGGAAAAGAGAACCACATTTTTATCAATAGGATTTAAAATTTCTTTAATGGTTTTTATCATGTTGTTACTAAGCGCATCTATTATCGGCGCATTTAGTTATCTGAATTATAAGGAAAACCTGATTAAATTAGCTGGTGATAAGGCTTTGAGTGTTGCGGAGTCTGTTGCGGCTACCATTGATGGGGATGAATTTGCAAGAATCGATCAAACAAATACAAAAAATGATTATTTCTACTCTGCGCAGGATTTGTTAAGTAATATAAAAGAAAAAACAGGGTTTGCGTATGTATATACCATGGTGGAGGAAGATGCTGATAATTTTAAATATGTCATTGACGGCATTCTACCCGGACAAACTGAAGGAATCAGCGAACTGGGAGATTTGCAGCTTAAAGAGGACTATGGTGAAGAGCCTTTGATCACTTTGGAAACTGGAGAAGGCACAACTTCTGATATTTATTATAACGGAGAAGATTTCGGGTACCTGATCTCTGCTTTTTCACCCATAACAGATTCACAGGGAAAAACAATAGGAGTTGTAGGCGTGGATACAAGTGCAAATGAAGTCCTGGCTGAAGCTAAGGCTTATATCCCTTTGGTAGTCGTTTATGTTTTGGTATCCAGTATTATTCTGTTTATAATAGCATTGATGATCATTAGAAGAACCATCGTAAAGCCTTTGAAGATCCTAATGAATGCGTCAAATAAACTGGCTTCGGGAGATATTGACGTAAAAATTGTACAGAAGACTAATGATGAAATGGGACAGCTTATGGGTGCTTTCAGGAATATGGTGGAAAATACGGAAATTCAGTCGGTAAATGCACAGAAAGTAGCTGAAGGTGACTTGTCGGTTGTAATTGTTCCTAAATCGGAAAAAGATGTATTATCACTCAGTATGAAGAAAGTTGTAGAAACTCTGAAGGATTTGGAAAAGGAATCCAAGAATATGACAGATGCAGCCAAAGAAGGTGATCTTTCCGTTCAGGGAAATGCAGAAAAATTTAAGGGCGGTTTTCACGAAATCGTTGAAGGTATGAACGATACAATAGCAGCAGTTGTTAAGCCTCTGCGAACGGCCATAGATTACATAGAAAAAATGAGCCAGGGAGAAGAACTGCCGGACTTGGATGCATCGGATTATAATGGAGAGTTTAAAGCCGTTATCAGTAATCTGATTATACTGAGGCAATCTTTGGATTGTATGATTGGAGAGGTACAAAACTTGGCTGATGAAGCAGTTAAAGGAAATTTATCCCACAGAGCGGATCTTTCAAAGCTACATGGTACACACTATGAAGTGGTGAAAGGAGTCAACAAGATACTGGATGCTATTGTAGAACCCATTACGGAATCTCTGGCTGTTCTTAAGGAAATAAGAGCAGGTCATTTACAGGCGAAAGTTGCGGGAGATTACCAGGGAGATTATGAAGAAATCAAAACCGTATTAAACGACATGGGCAGAATTCTGGATGAATATATCAGCGAGGTTGCTTATGCATTGGGAGAAATAGCAAATAAAAATATTACCGCAGAGATTGATGATACTGGAGATGAGTATGAAGGCGACTTTATAAAATTAAAAGATTCCATTAACAATATTATTGAGCAGTTTAATTTTATCTTATCAGAGATAAGGGCGGCTGCCGAGCAGGTAGAAACCGGAGCAGAGCAAGTTTCGGGCGCAAGCCAGTCTCTTTCCCAAGGGGCCTCTCAACAAGCCAGTTCTGTTGAGGAAATCGGTGCAACAGTTACGGAGATCGCAGGTCAGACAAAAGAGAATGCGGAGAATGCCAACAAAGCCAATGATCTTTCAGTTAAAGCCAAAGCCGATGCTCAGAAGGGTAATGAGCAAATGCATCAAATGTTGGAAGCAATGAATGAAATAAAAGAATCTTCCAAGAATATTTCAAACATTATTAAAGTGATAGATGAAATTGCTTTTCAGACAAATATACTGGCGCTTAATGCAGCGGTAGAAGCGGCAAGAGCAGGTGAACACGGAAAAGGTTTTGCTGTTGTTGCGGAAGAAGTCAGAAATCTTGCAGCAAGAAGTGCACAGGCTGCACAAGAGACAACAGAATTAATCGATAGTTCTATTTCAAAAATAGAAGAAGGTTATTCTATGGCAGTGGAAACTGCAGATGCATTGGATAAGATCGTGGAAGGTGTAGAAAATTCAGAAAAAATTGTCAGTTTTATTGCAGATGCATCCAACCAACAGGCAGTAGCCATTGATGAAGTCAATAAAGGGATCGAACAGATATCGGGTGTTACCCAGACTTATACGGCTACGGCTGAGGAAAGTGCATCTGCCAGTGAAGAAATGACCGGTCAGGCACAGATGCTCAAGAATATGATACGGGCCTTCAAGCTCAAGGATTCCGGAAACGGAGAAAAAAAAGAGATATTAAAACTTTCGGAAAAGAATAATACGGAGGATTCTGAAAAGGCCCTTATTAATGATGTTATGGATGATGATGATTTTGGAAAGTATTAGACAGGGCTAAGAGAAAAATGGAAGTCTGCTGATTTAAAAGGTAGGGCATCAAGTGGTTTTAATCATTCGATGCCCTTCATTGTTTTCATGTGGGTTTGATTAATACGGCTGGAATATTAGATAAAAGAACAACTTATCTCATTAAAAAACAGGAGGGGATTATTTATTATGAAGAGCGGATTTATTTCCCTTGGAATAAAAGTATCATTGATGGTATTTTTTCTGATCCTTATAAGCGGGTCTGTCATGTTTGCCGTATTGTTTTCGTCTTTGGATAGTGGTTTGATTACAAAGTTTTCTATCTGTGTTTTATTGTCTGGCCTAATCACATCTGTCATTGTATTTTTCTATATAAGAAGAACTGTAATACAGCCTGTTAATGAACTCAAGACTTTTTCTGACAAGCTTTTTTCGGGGTCTGCTGACGGCATATCCATGGGAAAAAGGAGAGATGATGAAATTGGATTTCTTAGAGATTCTTTAGAAACCGTATCAGAGGATATTGCCTGTTATTCTGAAATGGCACAAAAAATAACAGAAGGAGATTTTTCTGATAATAATGCTGTAATATTGGAAAAAGATTTATTAGGAAAGAATCTTTATAGACTGTTTAACGACCTCAAAACTGTTAAAAGAGAATTGAATAAGATTATGAAAGCCGTTATGGAAGGAAATGTCTGCAAAAGGGGAGACACGAGCAGTATTAAAAGCAGCAACAAAGAAATCATTGAAGGTGTCAATTATATCCTGGATTGCTTTGTAAATATTCTGGATTGCTTGGATTTAAGCATTATCATCTCCGATAAGGAATATCGAACCAAGTTTGCCAATAAGAATGCGATAGAGGGCGTGTGTACAGATAGGAATGAAATTATCGACAAGGAGTGTTACAGAGTATTTGATTGCGATAAAAGTATCTGTAAGCTGGAGACATGTGTACGAAATAACAAGAAAGAATCATTTGAAGAGTATGGTGCAGCATCAGGGTTAGACTTATATACGGAAATAACACCGTTCAAAGATGAAGATCGGAATGTCATTGGTGTTATTGAAGTTTCTACTGATATTACTGAGTTGAAAAAAGTTCAAAAGGTTGTTATGAAGCAATTGGATTACCAGAAAATAGAGATACAAAAATTTATAGATAATCTAAATAACTTTGCAAAGGGGAATTTAAATATTAACTTTTTTCAATCCGAATCTGATGAGGATACCCGGGAAATTGCGGAAAATTTTGACAGGCTCAACAAATCTTTATCCGATAGTACAAAATCTATTAAATTGATAATTGATGAGGTAGCCGACATTTTGTCGAGAATGGCAAATAAGAACTTTTCAGTAGAAATTGAAAGGGAATATGTTGGCGATTTTGTAAAACTTAAATATTCAATCAATAATATTATAGAGCAATTTAATAATATACTTTTGGAAATCAATACTGCTGCAGAACAGGTAGGATCCGGAGCAGAACAGGTTGCAAGTTCCAGCCAGAATCTTTCACAAGGAGCATCTGAACAAGCCGGGTCCGTAGAAGAAATAGCTGCTACAGTTTCTCAAGTAGCCGGACAATCGGAAGAAAACGCAGAAAATGCAATTAAAGCCAATGAGTTATCTCTTAAGGCCAGAACAGATGCTCAGAATGGAAATCAACAAATGAATAATATGCTTTGTGCTATGGATGAAATAAAAGAATCATCTCAAAGTATTTCAAACATCATAAAAGTTATAGACGAAATTGCATTTCAGACAAACATATTGGCATTGAATGCTGCAGTAGAAGCAGCAAGAGCAGGAGAGCACGGAAAAGGATTTGCAGTAGTAGCGGAAGAAGTCAGAAATCTTGCAGCAAGAAGTGCACAGGCTGCAAAGGAGACAACAGATTTGATAGATAATTCTATTGTAAAAGTTCAGGAAGGGTATAAGATTGCAAATGAAACTGCAGAAGCCTTGAAAAAAATAGTCGAGGGCGCATCCAATACTGTCGAAATTGTTGAAAAGATTGCTGAAGCTTCAAAGCAACAGACGGAAGCAATATCGGAGATCAACAAAGGGATAGAGCAAATCTCCGGTGTAACCCAGTCTAATACGGCGACGGCAGAAGAAAGTGCTTCTGCCAGTGAACAAATGTCTGCTCAGGCACAGATGCTGAAAGAACTGATACAGGAATTCAGGCTGGCCGGCGGAAATATGAGAAAATTTGAGGATAAAGGACATGCTGACGAAAAAGATTTTTCCGAAATGCTGAAGACCGTTCTTGATAACGATCATTTCGGGAAATACTGAGAATCTTTAAGTACGCTTTGCTTGTGTTAAACAGGGGAATAAAGTATAATATATACAGAATATGGGTGACTTTGTCATTTATTGTACATTATTTTACTAAGAAAGGAGAAAACGATATGGATCAATATCTGACTTTTATATTAGATGAGGATCATTATGGTATAGACATATCCAGTGTAATAGAAATTATAGGCATGCAGAAAATTACTCAGATGCCTCAGCAGCCTGATTATGTGAATGGTGTTATTAATCTTAGGGGCAGGATCATACCAACCATTGACGTAAGAACAAGATTTAAAAAAGAACGCGCAGAGTATGATGAAAGGACCTGTATTATCGTTGTTGATGTTCAGGATACCATGATCGGTTTTATCGTGGATAGAGTGGATGAAGTACTCACTATCCCTACAGATAAGATATCAAACCCCCCAAGGTTTAATCAGGATTTTAAAGGAAGATATGTAAAAGGAATAGCGAGAATAGATGAAAAGATTATTATGATACTGGATAGCTCTTTGCTGCTTTCAGAGGAGGAATTAATTGAAACACAAATGCTGGAGGAAGCGAAGTAATTCAGAATAGAATAGAGGTTGATAGCAGGAATTTTGTAGTGCAAAATTCCTTATTCTTTTTTGAGGCTTTTACCGGTTGAATTTTTATAGAAAGATTTGAATAAGATAAAATATAAATTTAAAAGAGTATTTCAGTAAATCATACCTTAAATCTTAAATTTGTATTCTTAACTCCAAATGGTTGCATTACATTTATATGTGGTTTATAATAGGTACAAATAGAAAAGGTATGTTAGGTGAGGTTCCTATTGGGATATATGCTGTTGCCCAGAAATGTCGAGAGACGCCAATGGGTCAGCAGAAATAATCGGTAAGGTTATTTCTAATACAGCTGACGAAAGTCAAAGCTCAATAGTGCTAAAGCTCAACATGTATAGATTTTCTCTACTACTTGTTGAGTAGAGTTTTTTATTTTAGATAGCATATCTGATTTTATATATCTGTTGTAATCTTTGAAAGGAGTGATGGTCGTGGATACAAGCCCGTTGCCGGATAAGCCGGGAAATAAAAAGATGGCAAGTTCAAACAATAACATTAAGAGAGCCACGGCTGTTATAAGTTTCTGGCTCTCATAAGGAGGGGCAGGAATGTATGATGAAATCATAACACTGCTGGAGGAAAAGCAGTTTAATAAAGCCCGTAAAGAGGTGCTGAATTATAATGAAGCAGATATTGCAGAGATTATTGAAGATGCAATTGAAGAAGTAAGTATTGAAAAGGCGATTATTCTATTCAGGATGCTGCCAAAAGATATATCTGCGGAGGTTTTTTCTTTTCTTTCAAGCGATACTAAATTAGAAATTATTAACGGTATTACAGATAAAGAAATTCAATATATTGTGGATGAATTGTTTTTTGATGATATGATCGACCTTCTTGAAGAATTGCCGGCTAATGTTGTCAAAAAAATACTCAGCCGTACGGAAAAAGAAAAAAGAAACCTGATTAATCAATTTTTGAAATATCCTGTTGATAGTGCAGGAAGCCTGATGACTATAGAATATGTGGATCTCAAGAAAGAAATGACCGTCAAGGAATCCATTGAGTATCTTAAAGAGCACGGCATTTCAAAAGAGACGATATACACATGTTATGTAATGGATTCAGGCAGGAGACTGGAAGGAATTGTTCCATTAAGACAGCTTATCATAAGTGAAGATGATACGGTCCTTAAAGATATTATGGACACGGATGTAATATCTGTTAATGCTTTTGATGATCAGGAAGAGATTGCCAAGGTCTTTATGAAGTATGATTTTATTGCTCTCCCGGTTGTTGATAAAGAAAACAGACTGGTAGGAATTATTACCATAGATGATATTGTGGATGTTATTGAACAGGAAAACACGGAAGACTTTCATAGGATGGCTGCTCTTATGCCTTCCGAAAAACAATATATGGGATCCAGTGCTTTTTTTCTGGCAAGGCAAAGGATTCCCTGGCTTCTTATACTGATGTTTTCATCTATCATCACAGGTTCAATTATTGGAAAATTTCAACTGGTCTTATCTCAGGTTATTGCGTTAGTCACATTTTTACCGATGGTTATGGGAACAGGAGGTAATGCAGGTGCCCAATCCTCGACTCTGGTGATTCGGGGTATGGCAGTAGGTGATATTGAATTATCCGATATTTTAAGGGTAGTCTGGAAAGAGATCAAAGTCAGTGCTATTGTCGGTATTTTTTTGAGCTTATTTAATTTTGTCCGTATTTATGTGGTAGGCGGAGGAAGTTTACTATTAGCTATTACCGTCAGTCTTTCATTGTTCTTAGTTGTTTTATCTGCTAAAGTGATTGGCGGTACATTACCTATTATTGCCAAGAAGATAGGTATAGATCCGGCAATTATGGCAAATCCTTTTATTGCATCCTTAACGGATATGATATCGGTCACCATTTATTTTATCCTGGCTACGATACTGCTGGGGATAGGATAAGAGATAGGTGACAGATAACAGGGTACGGATTTCAGGTGTCAGATATCAGATTTATAAGATCGGGGACATTCCTTAAAGAGAATGACCGTATCGCAGAGGTGTGTCCCCATGATTTAAACTTATTTTTTCACTTTCACTTATACTCATACTTATACTTTGGAGTGTGTGATATGATTGTCGGAATAGGAACGGATATTATTGAAATAGAAAGAATAAAAAAAGCAGTGGAGAAAAAGAATTCTTCTTTTATTAAAAGAATATTTTCGAATCAGGAGATTCAATATTTTGAAAAAAATAAATGCAAACCGGAAACCATTGCCGGAAGTTTTGCTGCCAAGGAAGCCGTGATGAAAACCTTTGGCACCGGATTGAGAGGATTTCGGTTTAAGGATATCGAAATTTTAAGAGACGAATCAGGCAAGCCTTTTGTTGATTTATCTCATAATGCCGCCCTGATCGCAAAAGATAAAAATATCAAAATAATACAATTATCCATATCCCATTGCAGAGAATATGCAATAGCATATGCAACGGCGGAAGACAAAGAAGTATGAGATAATAGATAATAATTAAGGTCAGTTTTGCTTGCAAAACTTTCTTTTCAATAAATGTTAAAAAATGAAGCTCAAAGGTAATAATTTCTGAACATAACTCTTATCTTTTATCTTAATGGGGTGATACTATGATGGTGGTAACAGGAAAGCAAATGAAAGAAATCGATCGGACGGCCATCGAGGATTATAAAATTCCGGGACTGAAATTGATGGAGACGGCAGGGACTCATGTCTACGATGAAATAATAAAAGTTCTGGATGAAGATGCCGGATTGATATGTGTAATTTGCGGTTCAGGAAATAACGGAGGAGACGGCTATGTCATTGCACGTAAATTAGCCAATCGTTTTATCCCAGTTAAAGTATATTCTACTGTACCTTTGGAAAAGCTTTCCGGTGATGCCGGAATAAATTATGAAAAACTATTGGAATTAGGGATACGGCCTGTTGTGCTGAGTAGCAGCAATAAGCTTGATGATTTTAAAAATGATATGGAAAATTCGGACATAATCGTGGATGCCATATTTGGAACAGGGATCACCCGAGAAGTCAATGATTACATGAAGGCGGTATTTGACATTATTAACGGAAGCGGAAAGAAAGTCATATCTGTAGATATTCCTTCAGGTATTGGTGCCGATGACGGTGTCGTGTATGGAGCTGCTGTAAGAGCTTCCAAAACCATTTCTTTTCAGTTGCCTAAAATCGGCTGTATTTTATTTCCTGGAGCAGAATATACCGGAGACCTTCTGATTAAAGATATTAAGATACCTAAAGATGTGATCGAAAAAAACAATTCGCAGATGTATGTAATAGATGAAAATAGAGTAAAAAAAATCATCAAACCTAAGAAAAGAGATTCACATAAAGGTGATAATGGAAAACTGCTTTTGATTGCAGGCTCAAAAGGTATGGCGGGCGCATCTGTTCTTGCCGGAAAGGCTGCCTTGAAAAGCGGTATAGGACTATTAAAAATGGCAGTGCCTCAGTCCATAAATGATATTGTGCAAATTTCAGTGCCGGAAGCGGTATGTCTGCCGTTGGGAGATACAGACACATACAAATTGAATAAGACATATATCAAAGAAATTTTGGACGCTGCAAAAGAATGTACGGCAGTAGCAGTAGGCCCAGGTATAGGCAGAAGTCAAGATTTTTCCAAGGCACTTGAAATAATGATAAAAGAACTGAAAGGGCCTCTAATTATTGATGCCGATGCAATAAATGCCATTGGAAGCCGCGCAGACAGGTTTTTTAGTGAGATAGGCGGAGATAGGATCATAACACCCCATCCTGGTGAGATGTCTCGTCTTACCGGCCTTTCTATCCAAGACATTAACCAAAACAGAGTCAACATTGCAAGAGAGTATTCTGAAAAATGGGGAATAATAGTTGTATTAAAAGGCGCCAGAACTGTCGTTGCATCACCAGATGGCGATGTATATATCAACATTACAGGTAATCCCGGCATGGCTACAGGTGGGAGCGGAGACGTACTGACAGGTATTTTATCCTCTCTGGCAGCACAGAATATAGAAGCCAAAGCTGCTGCAATTGCTTCTGTATTTGTTCATGGAAAGGCTGGAGACTTTGTAGCGGCCCAAACTGGTGAGCATGGATTAACAACTTCTGATTTAATAAATGGTGTTGGAATTTCAATTAAATCAATAATTGGCAGGTAATTGGCAATAATAGTAAGAAAGCCTTTGTTGACACTATTTATGGTCAGTGTATATAATAGTAATATATATACTTTTATATATGATCAAAATAGAATATTGACGTTTAGACAAAATAAAGATGCAGAAATCTTGAGGAGTGTTTTTATGGCTGATTCCAGAAAAATTTTAATTAATCTTCCTATTAATTTACTTGAAGAAGTAGATGATTTAGTTAAAGAAGAAAAACAAAACAGAAGTGAATTTATCAGAGAGGCTATGAAACTCTATTTACGCGAGCGAAAAAAAATTCGAATACGGGAAATGATGAAAAAAGGATATATGGAAATGGGTATGGTTAATCTGGAAATGTGTGAGGAAGGTTTGGAAGATGATAGAATGTTCCTTGAAAAATACGAAAAAATTTTAGCGGAGAGTGAGTGACTTGGTAATTAAACGAGGTGATATTTTTTTTGCGGATTTGAGTCCGGTCATTGGCTCCGAACAAGGAGGGTTAAGGCCGGTTTTAGTCCTTCAAAATGATATAGGAAACAAATACAGCCCTACGGTAATCATTTCAGCTATCACTTCTCAGATAAATAAAGCCAAGCTTCCAACCCATGTGGAAATTGGAGCTTTAGGTCACGGACTAAATAAGGATTCGGTTGTATTACTGGAACAGATAAGAACCATAGATAAACAACGTTTAAAAGAAAAAATCGGGCATGCTGATGATAAGATAATGAATAAAGTCAATGATGCTCTGTCAGTGAGCTTTGGATTAATAGATTTTTAAAGCAGGGTATTGATTAAGATGGGAATTCTTTTACTCCATCTGAATTAAGAACTGCAAATGCATGATTTTGCTTAGTGTCGGACTCTCGCTTATAAACGCGGGAGGCTTACAGTAAAGTTAATCAGGTAAAATGGAGGATAATAAATTGAAAAACATAGGAAAAATTGTATTGATAAGCATTACTTTGATGGTTGCAATAAGTGTAGTTGCTTTTGCCAACAGCTTAGTCCCCGGTTCTGAACAAGATCCTGTTGTGACACTGAGTTATGTAAATGCCCAGATAGAAGAATTAAAAGCATATGTTGACAGCAAAGTAATTGGATCAGCCAGTCAGGGAGAGACAGTAGGAACAGATACAATGTTCACCTATGAAATCGTCAATTTGCAAAGCGGGCAGAAACTTATCGGAAAAGAAAGCACGGAGATTATTCTCAGATCAGGTGAAGCGGAGGCTATTGATAACGGAATAAATGGGATTTCGGATTTGACAGAAGGAAAAGACCTTTTGAGCGGAGATCCTGTAGGTCTGAATCATTTGCTGATTGTTCCGAGGGATGACGGCAGAGGCGTAAAAGCATTAACCGAAATATATGTAATGGTCAAAGGCGGATACGAGATTCAATAGATTCGAATATAAATTAAAGGAGAATTCCGGTTTACGAAATTCTCCTTTTTTAATTTTAAGCTTTACTACCTTCCAAAATAACTTTACAATAGTTATAGTATAGATTACGGAGGAAATGGAATGTTCAGACATAATAAAGTTTTTAATATATGTATTATAATTGGGCTGGCAGTGGCTATTTTTGTTGCTGCAGGACGGATGAATGTGGAAAGGGACAATAAGACCATAGATATGGTAGTGGATTATTCAGAAATAGAGAGCTTAGCCTCACAAAGCCATAAGGAGGTTTCTTTCTGGTTAAATACGTTCAAAAGCATGGGGATAAATAAGGCAGGGCTTTCTGAAGAAAGTCTGGATTCTTTGATAAATGAAGGAAAACCGGTAAAGGCAGAATTAATGAGGGATGTTGTAAAAGATATGGATTGGAGGCAAAACATACCTGAAAACATTCAGGAAGCGGTAAATAACGATCCGGTATTCGATGATGACAACATTCTTATATCAACAAATTCAGCAGAATTATATGATTTTATCAGAATGGGCTTTGAAAGCCGCTATGACGAAAGTAAATTTATTGCTGCTGAAAAGTCAGGCAGCTACTTTCTTTATCTGGACAGCGGCCCCAAGGATACGCTCTATGCACCCAAGATCAAATACGAGGATTCCAGTCAGAAGGGATTCATAGAAATAAGAGAACCCATTTATTCAAAAATTATGTATCTAAGTCTGGGTTTTGACGAAGAAAAAGTAAAAGAAATCAGGGAAGCCGGTATGTCCGTTATTCCGAGAACCGTAGGATATGACGGGTGGAATGATGAGAAGTTTGAAAAAGCGACTCTCGATGGATATGAAAAATTAAATAATTTTCCGGAATATCTGATTTTTGCAGGCTCGGAGATTATCGGTCAAGATGCGGGAAGCAAGCTTCTGAAAGAATATATAGATGATCATAATATCAAGATTGCTATGATAGAGACAACCTTTCAGCGTGAGAATATCGATCAGGCCGGCTTATCAGAAATGGTGCGGGCTACCGGATATAATACCGTAAGAGCTTTTACCACCTGGCCGTATATTCAGAACAGGTTTCAGTATTATAACTATCAGGGATCCGAGGAAATTGAGAATACATTTTACAGGGCCATTACTGAAAGAAATATTCGGTTAATCTATTTCAAACCTTTTAAGGAATATAAAGATAATTTCATATATATAACGGATGTGGAAGAATACAAGAGGATGTTTGAAAGCCTGAATCACAGAATAGCAGAACATGGAATGTCATTGGGAAGCGCATCGGTGATGCAGCCTTATGAAGTGAACCTGCTCTTTAAGATCATCATTTCCATCGGTACAGCTTCAGCGGGAATGATCCTTCTTTCAGGGTTTATCCAATTGAAAGAAAAGATAAGAATTTTTATTTTCGCATTTATTTCGATTTTGATTATCGGAGCATATTTTTTAAGCAGTACATGGGCAGAACTTTTAGCAGCTCTTGGGGCATCTGTGGTATTTGCATGTCTGGCGGGGCTGTATCTAATCAAAAAATGCCAGACCTATTCATGTGAAATAAAAAAGGATGAAAAGCTCTCAAAAATTATACCCTTGGGGATAAAAGATCTGCTGATTGCTTCTTTTATTTCATTAGTAGGTGCGTTATTTACTTCATCTGTTATTTCCGACATAAACTTTTTGCTGGAGATGGATATTTTCAGGGGCGTTAAAGCGGCTCAACTCTTGCCGCTTTTGATCTTTGTAGTCCTGTATCTGGCTTATTTGGGACTTGAATCGGAACACAGATTTGAGAAATTTAATATCAATGCAATAAAAGAGATTTTGACGGCCAATATAAAAGTATGGGTAACTTTAGTAGGATTGGCGGTATTGGCTGCCGGATATATCTATATTGCCCGAACAGGGCATGAAACGGCAGTAGAACCGCTGACAATCGAAATGATTTTCAGGAACTTTCTTGAAGACCACCTGATTGCCAGACCAAGAAACAAAGAGTTCATAATTGCATTCCCGGCATTGATGCTGACCGTATATACTGTCATAAGAAGAATGCGGTGGCTTCCGTTTATTTTGGGTCTGGCCGCTGTCATCGGACAAACTTCCATTATCAATACTTTCATGCATCTGAGGACACCGCTGTATCTATCATTTACACGAACTGCTTATTCGCTCCTCTTCGGTATTGTTATAGGAGTTTTATATGTTATTGTATTTGAAGTGATAATAAAAATATTCATTCGGATAAGAGGAGAACAACGCAATGCATAAAGTAGTGATCTCAGGTTATTATGGATTTAATAATATCGGAGATGAATCCATCCTGAGGGCGGTGGTAGATAATCTCCGTGAAAAGTTAGGGCCTCTTGAAATCACAGTGCTTTCATATAATCCGTTGCTGACAAGAGAAAAATTTGAAGTAAATTCTGTTTATAGAATGAATGTCAGAAAAGTAATCCGGGCAATAAAAGGGTGCGATATCCTAATCAGCGGCGGAGGCAGCCTGCTCCAGGATTCCACCAGTAAGAAAAGCATTGTTTACTATCTTGGGATCATGTGGATCGCACAGTTCTTTAAAAAGAAAGTATTTATTTACAGCCAGGGTATAGGACCTATTGGAAGCAAAATCAACCGTATTCTTATAAGAAAAACATTAAATAAAATAAAATATATTGTTGTCAGGGACGAACAATCCAAAGAGCTGCTTTGTGAAATAGGCGTTAAAAGCGACCATATATTTGTAACGGCAGACCCTGTCATAAGAGTCAAAAAGGCAGACCGGGCAACGGGTGCCCGTATACTTGAAAAAGAAGGATTTGTTAAAGATCCGAATAAAATAACGGTGGGATTTGCCTTAAGAGGCTTTAAAATAAAAGGAAATTTCATAGAAGAAATATGCAGAGCAGCCCAATCTATGATATCTGACTATAATGCTCAGATCGTATTTATTCCGTTTCATTTTAAAGAGGATATGCCGGTCATTAACGAAATAAAAAAACAATTGGGAAAAAAAGTATTTTATGTGGAAAATAAATATTTGACAGAAGAAATGCTCAGTATTATCGGGAATATGGATATATTGATTGGCGTAAGGCTGCATTCTCTCATTCATGCGGCTATTATGGATGTTCCGATGATTGCCATATCTTATGACCCCAAGATAAATTCTTTCATGCACTCCTTGAGCATGAAAGCACTTTGCAGTATTTACGATTTTCAGAATGAATTTCTCATAGAGGAATTTGAAAACGTTTTGGAACATATGGACATTATTCGTAAAAAAGTATACCGTCATATCCAGGAGCTGATTAAAAAGCTGAATCAAAATGAGGAGCTGATACAGGAGCTTTTACATTCGGGAGAGAGTAAATAATGACAGAAAAATTGGATGTTTTAGGTGCAAAGATCGATAAAGTCGTATTATCGGAGGCAATGGATATCATAAAAGAATATTTTGAGGGCAGTCCATGCAAAATGATTGTTACCCCCAATCCTGAAATAATAATGGCTGCCGTAAAAGATCCGGAATTAATGGATATAATAAATAATGCGGATCTGGTTGTTCCTGATGGAATCGGGCTGGTGTATGCTTCTAAAATAATGAGGCAGCCCTTTAAAGAAAGAGTAACCGGAATAGATTTACTGGAAGCGGTTTTGTCCCAATTGAACCATTCCGGAGGATCTGTTTACCTTCTTGGAAGCAAGCCGGGAATTTCCGAGAGAGCGGCAGAAAAAATGACCGGGCAGTATCCCAAACTGCAAATAGCCGGAACCTATCACGGCTATTTCAGCAAGGAGGAAGAGGAAGAAATCATCCATCGTATCAACAGCGTTTCCCCCGACTTTTTATGCGTGGCACTTGGATCCCCCAAGCAAGAGCGATTTATCTATAAATATAAAGATATGTTGAAGGCGAAAGTTGTCATAGGTGTAGGCGGCAGTTTGGATGTATGGGCAGGTGAGTTAAAAAGGGCGCCCGTCTTTTACCGAAAATATGGCTTGGAATGGTTGTACCGATTAATTCAACAGCCAAGCCGATATAAAAGGATGGCTGCTTTACCTGTATTCATGATGAAAATAATTTTTAGAGGTAAGATGTAAAATGAATAAATCTTTATCGATATTTATGGAATATGTTCTCCTTACCATAGGCGCTTTTTTAATGGCTGTGGGGCTGGTTATTTTTCTGGAGCCTTATACCATTGCACCGGGAGGTGTAACAGGTCTGGCCATTGTTATTAAAAAAATAACGGACATTCCCATTGATGTTACCAACCTTGTAATCAATATCCCTTTGTTTGTCGGAGGATTATTTCTTCTCGGAAAGAAATTTGGGTTTAAAACAGCTTATGCTACCGTTATTCTATCAGGCTTTATAAGATTGATCTATACTTTTTTCCAAGTTAAAGCGCTTTATCTTAACGATCTGCTGCTGGCAGCTATTTATGGCGGTGTGATAATGGGTGTTGGTATAGGATTGGTTTTTAAAGCAGGCGGGACAACAGGGGGGACCGATTTAGCAGGTGCTATTCTTCATAAATTTTTTCCGCATATCAGCATCCCGAAACTTATGATGTTTCTGGATTTACTGATTGTATTTGCCTCGGGGATCGTAGAGAGGAATCTCGAGACGGCCCTTTATTCCATTATTGCCTTATACATATTAGTAAAAATAGCGGATTCTATTATTGAAGGTCTGAATTACGCCAAAGAGTTTATTATCATATCGGATAAATATCAGGAAATTGGGGAGGCCATTATCAACAGAATGAAGCGGGGTGCAACAGTCTTAAAGTCTCAGGGGCTATATACCGGAAGTGATAAAAACGTACTTCTTTGTATTGTCAGCCGTGCAGAAGTGGCTGCATTAAAAAAATTGGTTCAGGAAATAGATGAACGTGCATTTGTCACCGTTAATTCCGTTCATGAAGTGATGGGAGAAGGCTTTACAAGAGAGGAATAGTGCAATGAATAATGAACAATTATGGCAACTTTTCAGGTGCAAAAGTTGAACTGTCAATTGTCAATTTTCAATTCTAAAATATATGAATGGGAGGTATTGCATATATGGTTGTAAATTATAAGAATTTGGAATCAACAGCAAGCAACATAAGGCATGGCATACTTAAATCTGTCCATGCAGCCGGTTCAGGACATCCCGGAGGATCACTTTCAGCAGTGGAGATTCTTACGGTGCTCTACTTTTATAAAATGAACATAGACCCTCAGAACCCTCAAAAACCGGATCGGGATAGGTTTGTACTGTCAAAAGGCCACGGGGCTCCGGTTTTATACAGTACCCTTGCCGAAAGAGGCTATTTTGAAAAAGAAAAATTAGTGACCCTAAGGAAAATAGGATCCATGCTTCAGGGACATCCGGACATGAAAAGAGTTCCCGGTGTCGAAATGTCCACCGGCTCTTTAGCTCAAGGCTTTTCAGCCAGCATTGGAATGGCTTTGGCCGGAAAACTGGACAAGAGCAGCAGAAGAATCTATACCCTGCTTGGTGACGGAGAACTTCAGGAAGGATTGATATGGGAAGCTGCCATGAGCGGAGCCCATTATAAACTGGATAATCTTACTGCAGTTTTGGACTTTAACGGACTGCAGATAGACGGACCCAATGAAAAGGTCATGAACATTAACCCTGTCAATGAAAAATGGAAGAGCTTCGGCTGGCATGTTATAGAAATTGACGGGCACAGCTTCAAGCAGATCATCCAAGCCTTTGACGAAGCGGAAACCGTTAAGAACAGGCCCACGATTATAATTGCAAAGACAATAAAAGGAAAGGGCGTGTCTTACATGGAAAATAACCCGGACTGGCATGGTAAAGCGCCGGATAATGAACAAGCAAAAGAAGCTTTACTGGAATTAGGAGGTGAGGCAAATGTCTGATAAAATGGCGACACGACAAGCTTATGGAGAAGCTTTGATAGAACTGGGAAAGGAAAGAGAGGACATTATTGTATTGGATGCCGATCTTTCCAAATCTACAATGACAGTAGGGTTTTCAAAAGAATTCAGTGATCGTTTTTTCAACATGGGGATTGCTGAGCAAAATCTGATGGGCACTGCAGCCGGTCTTGCAGCTTCGGGGAAAACTGTTTTTGCCAGTTCATTTGCAATGTTTGCTGCCGGAAGGGCTTTTGAGATTGTACGAAATGCCGTCTGCTATCCTTCTCTGAATGTAAAAATATGTGCGACTCATGCCGGTGTAACAGTGGGAGAAGATGGTGCGAGCCATCAGGCGATAGAAGACATTGCTCTTATGAGAGCACTTCCCAATATGATTATTATAAATCCTTCAGATCCTGTTTCGGCTAAAAAAGCAATATTCAAGGCTGCGGAATATAAAGGCCCTGTCTATGTCAGATTAGGAAGGGTCAAGGTTCCATTCATTTATAAGGATGATTTGGAATTTGAGATAGGGAAAGGAATATGTCTTAAAGAGGGTAATCAGGCTGCTGTCATTGCAACGGGTATTATGGTGCATGAAGCTGTAAAGGCTGCTGAAATTTTAGAAGCAGAAAATATTCGTATAAGGGTTATTGACATGCATACCATAAAGCCTGTTGATGAAAAAATTATTATTAAGGCGGCAAAGGAAACAGGCGCTGTTATTACAGCCGAAGAGCATAACATTATGGGAGGATTAGGCTCCGCTGTTGCCGAAGTTGTTGTTAAGCACCATCCTGTAAAAATGAAAATGATCGGAATTCAAGATACATTCGGCGAATCAGGAAAACCGGATGAACTCATGAAGAAATACAATATTACGTCAGAAGACATCGTTAAAGCTGTTAAGGAAATAATTAAATAAGAATATTCAAACTCACTCCCGAATAAAGATATAGTGATTGAACAACCTATAAAGGAGTGAGTAGATATTTGAAAATGCCCGCAATTAAATTCAGATTACATCGCCCATCGAGAAGAACCGTAATTATTATAATGATTATGGTATTAGCGGTAGTTGCATCACTATTGATATATAACTTTTTCATTAAAGGTGATGATAACGTGGATTACAAAGTATTAGCCGAAGAAGAAGTTCCTGCTGAACTTACAAATGAGATACTCCCGGAATATAAACAGCTGGAACGGGCACTGGCTTGCTGCTTCAACGACAAGATTTATGTTATTGTTACAAGGGGAGAAAAGCCGACAGGCGGATATGATATCGCCATAGAAAATATGAAATTACTCCAGAAAGAAGATGAGACCACCACATTGGTAGTTTATACAAAGTTTTCAGATCCGCAGCCCGGCGATATACTCACGCAGGTTATTACATATCCGTATGAAATTGCAGAAACAGAGCTAAAAGAACTTCCCAATCAAATTGAAATGAAAGTACAGTATGATGAATAGGCAGGGATGATATCCCTGTTATTTTTTTTCCTAAAATCAGATTGGAATAGAAAAAGAATAAAAAATACAGTAAAATAGAAACAGGATTCAAGAAAAAGGAGAAACCTGTAGTGGATAATATTGAGAATCTGTTTATGGCACATTATGGAAAGCTGTATACCCTTGCATTTCGCATGACCGGTAAAAAAGAGGATGCTGAAGACGTTCTTCAGGAAGCATTTTTAAATGCTTATAAAGGATTCAAAGGTTTTCAGAAAAAAAGCAGTTTTTATACATGGATCTACCGGATCGTCATCAATGAGGGAAAAAAACACTTGAAATATACCGAAAAAATGCCTGTAGACATTTATGCAGAGGAAAATGATATAAAAGCGGAAGATGTTTATGCCTATGTCAACAGTTTTGGCGAAGTAGAGGATGAAGTAATGGTGAACAATGCAAAAGAAGCCTGTCTTCAGCTTTTTATGAATTGTATGCCTTCCCAATACAGGATTGTTTTTACTTTACGCAGTATCCTCCAGTTTTCTGTTCAGGAGACTGCGGAAATCCTGGGATTAAAAGAGAACTCTGTAAAGGTAAACCTTCATCGAGCCAGAATGCTTTTTAAAGAAATGATGTCGGGGAAATGTTCCCTGCTGAATCCGGCAAATCCGTGTAAATGCAGCTGTTGGGTAAAATATGCAAGAGAAACCAACAGAGATATTCTGTCGGAAGAAATAAAAATCATTAAAAACAATGAAAAAGCCGTTACCAAACTATTTAATGATGAATTGGCGGAATTGGCGGCTATTTCCGAGCTTTACAATACTATGGTTGTTTCAGATTCCCAAGAACTTTTTAAAAAGCAAATAAAAAAAATAATTAAAAAAGGTCAATTTAAGCTTCTTGAAAAGGATAAAAGCAGCCATTAAGCTGCTTTCAAAACCTGCATATCAGCTATTCAACAATTTCAGCAATTGCTAAGGATTCTGCTTTGGCATAAAAGGACCGGATCCTATTTTCATTTTTCCTTTGAAGTATTTTTGGCGTATCTCACCGGCTTCTTCAGCCCATCTATCCACACCTATGGCTTTTATCCTGCACAAATTATATATTTTGTAATTGTGAGGTAATTTTTCCGCACCGTCACTGCAGGGGTGCAGTTTGTTGCATGGAAAAGATTCGCAGTCACAACAGAAATCGACTCCTTTTGCTTCCGCACATTTTTTAGTTTCGCATTCATCGGGGATCATCAGGCATCCGCTTATACGGCATCCTTCACATTGAAAGCCTTCCGGACTTTTGTTCATGTACGGTGCAATGCGTTGGCGCATTTCATCCGTAATGTTATCCTTATAAAGTTCACAATTAAAGCAGTCGATACCACAGGGTGCCGTTAATGTCTTATAATCCATTTCTATAATCCTCCTTATACTCAGATAATTGATGACAGAATGCAGGCTTCAAGAAATTGAAAATGTCATCCTTGCATCCTGTTTCTACTTCTTTAGATATCTGAAAGGCAAAAAGGTTACAAAGTTTTTTAATTTTTTCATAATGGGGGAATGGAAGGATGGAAGGGCAGGTGGATACAGGGGCAGAAGGATGGAAGGGAAAAAAGGGTAAAGGTGTTGAAGGAAAGAGCAAACAAAAAAATATTCGGGAGAACAGTGAAATGCTGTCATACTTTTTAAGGAATCGGCATTAGAAAGCGACAAATAATATAAGGTTCCGCTGTTATACTTTTTAAAAATGATGAAAAACAGGGGGGCCACGGATGAAAATTGTGTTGAGATGGAGTATCAACCTTATCATTCTTTTTTTGCTTTTTATTATAGCCAGTTCCATATTCAGTATCGTACAGGCAAAACTGAACCCGAAAGCCATACCTTCCTTTTTAGGATTAAAGCCTTTTACAATACTTTCCGGCAGTATGCAGCCTTTTTTGGAAAAAGGCGATATGATACTGGTTAAACCCGTTGAAGCAGAAAAGATAGAAGCAGGCGATGTAATTACCTTCAGGATGGATGAAGAGACATTGGTGAGCCACGGGGTTGTTGATCTTTCCCTGGATGAAGACGGCATTAGTCGATATATAACTAAGGGGGATGCCAACGAAACAGAAGACATTCAGCCCATAGGAGAAGATCAGCTCATCGGCAAATTTCTTTTGAGTATTCCCAAAGGAGGATATCTTGCCAAATTTACTCAGACACCCAAAGGTATTATATTGTTCATATTCTTACCGGTTGCATTGCTGATCATTCCAAAGATAAATAAGGGGACAGGTTACAGGTGACAGGAACAATAACCATATTCTAAACTATGAAATATTTATTATCTCATTTACGCTCATCTCTTTTATCTCCCAATATACACAAACCGACATCGGGCTTTGAACCACCACTGCGAACCACGAATCCGTAATCCATAATCTATAAATTTGTTTTATATTTAAGAGTTGAGGCAGAAATTTAGCTTTTGCTAAATCCTACCAATCACTAATTGTCAATTGTACAATTTTTTTATTGCCAATTAGCTAATCCTGTTCATTGTACCCTGAATAGAAATCGTAAACCACAATTAAAAAAGCTGTTGACAAATATTATGTATTATTGTAAAATATTGTTAAAAATATTATAAAAAGGTAATTTCATGAGAGCTGCTATTGTTTGTGAAGATTCCCATGTTTATGAGGATATTAAGAAGCTTTTACAATTAAAAACCGATGAATGCGACCAGTATCTGAGTTATGTTGATTTTATACAATGCGGTACCCTTTATTATGATTATTTAGTTCTGCATACCAATGCATTGAGTGAATTGAGTGCTGAAAAGGTGAAAGAGATAAGAAAGTATTGCTCAAAAAAAGGTATCCGCCTGATGATGTTTGACTCGGATACAGACTATAAAATGATTGAGGATAAGGTACGGGAAATACCTGAAAAAGCCGGCGAATCATCTCCTGATACGGTGGAACTCAGGCCGGGCCATTGGGATAAGAACGGATCTGTACCGGAAAAGGTAGAAGTCATAAAAACCGTTTATTCCAATGTCCCTCAGATAAACATCTGCATTGCAGGGTTATCCGGAAAATCAGGCAGCACATTTATCACACTGAATCTTGCAAAAGCCCTTGCAGAGCGTAATTTTCTGGTTGCCGTTATAGAGCCTCCTTTCGCAAAACCGTATATGTTTGACTATATTGGCTTTCATCAAAAGTTCCAATACGACATAACGGAGATAAATGATTTTCTGTTCGTTGAGGATATTCTGGAAAACAGCGATCATAAAATCAAGAAAGAAATGATGCAGGAGGATATTATGTGGTTTATTATGAATCCCATGCAATATACTGCTTATGAGCTTGATGATAACGCTATGGGAAAAATACTTCAAGCCTCAAAAAGGGCTTCGGTGAATCTTATAGATATTGGGAATCACTTGGATTTGCCATTAATAAGAGATTATTTGGATTATTTTGATAGAATTCTGATTATTGTTGATCCTCTGCCTCCGGAGCTTTTGCAAAACGAGGATATGCTGAAATTTATACAAAAATTGAAAGCAGCCCGTTATCCTATTGATTTTATTATTAATAAATTCAGCAAAGAGATCCAATTGAAAGAATTGATAAACTATTTAGGATCTGCACCTTTAATGCGCATTCCGCATATCGACAGAGGACTGATTTATAAAGCCGTATACCGGTACAAGATACCTTATGCTTTACGAGGTATAAAAGTGTTGTTAAAAAGAGAAATGGATTTATTGATTCAACAAATCATTCCTGCCGGGTTGATAAAAGAAAACAGAATCATTAAAAAGAAAAAAACTGTTTGATCCGGATGAAAAATAGAAGGTGGTTGTTTGCGGGGAATGGCATTTAACAGGATAAAAGGAATTCTGGGAGTATTAATGATTATTTCAGCGGTAGGTATCATCATTTATTGGGAAAATATCGGCCGGGAAGAATTACTTTATAAAGAGATTATAATTGCAAAGGAAGATATTCATAAAAATGACATGATTACGGAAGAGAATATTACCTTTGCTAAAATCGAGAAAAACATGATTACGGATCATACGGCTTTAGAAAGAGAACAAGTTCTGAATAAAGAATCAAAACAATTTATTCCCCAAAAGAGTATCATTGATTTAAGATATCTGGGAGAACCGGAACTGTTGATCCATGATGATGAATACATAATGAAAATTCCCGGCGGCTGGATTCATGAATGTCCTGATTCATTACGAAGAGGAGACCATATCTTCTTATACCCCATTTTGCTTTCAACGGAGCAATTTCCGGGGGATGAATCAGCGTTGAAAGAGGAAGTGGTCTTTAAAAAAGCACCGGTAGCTGAAATGATTGTAGCTTATGTAAAAGATTCAGGCAATCGGGAAGTAGTGAATGCAGGTAATGAAAAGTCAGAAAGGCTGGACGGAACTGCAGGCATTGATTCTATTGAGGTGATAATCAGCCTGGATATAATTGAAGAATTATTGGATCTTTATGAAAAGGGTTATAAATTTATTGCTTTATATCAATAACCTATGTAGAGTTTTTTAAAAATGATGTGATCAGTTTTAATTTTTACATTTTATAAAGGGGTATAAGTATAGATGAAAATAGGTATGCTGACCGGTATGAAGGATGTTTTTTTATACAATCATTGCGGAAGGTCAAAGAGGATGCTTACGTTCAATTCTTTGAATGATATTGAGAGCCCTTTGGATTTCTTGATTATGGATGAAAAATATGTGACTGTAGAATCTTTGATAAAATTTATAGAAAAGCATCCCCGGATGAATTACATGAAGTACATATATATTCTATTAAAAGAAAGTTCAGAAGTTAAAAGTGTATTATTGAAAAAAAATGGGGTTACGGTGATTCCTTCCGGATTACCTGAAAAGCAGGTGGTTTCCAGGGTCAATAAGATACTATACGGGGAAAACCATAATAAAAAGAAGAATACAATTATTTTTTTTGGTGCGGACAGTAAAGTAGGAACCAGTATGATTGCTCAATCTGTTGCGGAAAAACTTTCGGAGAACAGAAACATTAAAGTATTGCTTGCTGTTTTTGACGGCAGCCCCGGATTGGATTATACCACTGAGCCAGGATGTAAACAGTCTATTGATACTGTAAGAGCAAAGATCATAAATGGTATAGTAAGCAATAGTGAGATTATGGATGTTTGTATAAAAAGGGACGGACTGTATCTCTTGCCGGGAACTCAATCTATTGTATACAGGAAATATTATCATCCGGAACACATTGAGACACTTATGGGGCAATTGGCAGAAGCTTTTGATGTGGTGATTGTAGACAGCGGTTCAAATATTGAACTTGGAATGACCATTGGGGCCTTGAACAGTGCTTATCACAAATTCTTGATATGTACACAACAAAGAACTTGCCACAGGCACTTCAAGCAGGTCCGGTCCCAAGTACTTTCTAAACTGGAGGTAAAAGATTTCTGCCTGATCATTAATAAATATTTTGTGAATGAGCTGCTGCCGGATCGTTATCAGCTTGCAGAAGCATATGAGTCACCCCATATTTGTTCTGTTCCGTATTCTGAATTCAGCCTGCAGGCAGAGATGGAGAGGCGTACCATTTATAAGTTTCATGAATCTGGTTATACGGAAGCCATAGATCAGATCACATCCGTTATCGGTGAATCGCTGGGGATTGAAGTAAAAGCAAAAAAAGAAATCTCATCACTTTTCAGCAAGGTCTTTAAATACAGAAAGGAAGGTGTTGGGTGAAAAAACTGAAAGAAAAAGAATTTATTTTAGAAGAATACTTGAATGTTAAAACTGAAGAAACAGACATTTCTATGATAGATAATCGCAAAACCGGGCAGAAACAATTTGAAGAAATCTGTTATCAAGTAAAAACATTTTTTGAAAATGAGTGGCAGACGGCAAATTCAAATTATGAAAAAATACTTTCGGATCATAAAAGAGCGATTATCGGGCATGAAAAGGAAGTAGCATATTTCAAAGATAAAATAAGGGAGTACCTCAGAGCAAACCATCTGTTAAATGTCTGGAAGCCGGAATGGTATTCGGACATGACCGATGGTGTTTATCATGAGCTTTGGGGCTTGTCAGGCTTGGCTCAGTGGTTTACAGATGCATTCAAAGACAGCAGTTCCGCAAAAGTAATCGGGGATAAAATTTTTTTCATGGTGGACGGAAAAACGCTTTTGATGCCTCAGCGTATTAATGCCGACAGGCGTAAGCAGCTGATTAAAGCTTTGCTTTTGAATACACCTGAAAAACGTTCAGGCGACAGCTATCATGAGGTTTATATGCTGGATGGAAGCCGTATAACAATATTTTCGGAAGATTTGGTGAAACCGAATCAGGAAGTACTGGTTTTCCGTAAGTTTTTTGTAAAAGAATTTACTTTTGAAAAACAATCTGAGTTGGGGACGATTCCCCGCAATGCAATTCCATTGTTTAAAAGCATGATCGGCATAGGTTATAATGTAGCCTTTTGTGGAGCGGTTAGGACTGCAAAGACTACTTTTCTGTCTACTTGGCAGAGCTATGAGGATCCGTCTCTCGAAGGTGTTATGGTAGAAACCGACCCTGAGATTCCATTGCATGCTTTAATGCCCAGGGCACCTGTTGTCCAGTTGGTAGCAGACGGAGCAGTGCTGGAAAACCTGACCAAAAGTATTTTACGTTCCGATGCCGATTATATTATTATGGCAGAAGCCAGAGACGGTATAGCCCTTAATATAGCAGTAAGAGCAGCCAATAAAGGAACCAGGCGGGTTAAGATCACCTTCCATACTACAGATATACTGGACTTTTGTTATGATGTGGCGGATGAAATTATCCGGGTCTATGGGGGATCTCTCTTCAGCACCATGTTAAAGGTAGCCGGAAGTTTTCAATATATTTTTCAATTTATTCAATTGCAGGATAAATCTCAAAAACGCTTAAAAGCGATTTATAATTTAAGACATGAGGGATCAAGGATAATCATTCACCAGATATGTAAGTACGATTTAAAGACTGATTCGTGGAAATGGAAGTATGATGTTGGAAAGAAATCAAAAATCATTGGGGAAGAAGAAAACCCGGAAATGTTTCAGGTGTTCTGTAAGGAGCTGAGAGACTTAAGTGAAAAATACCCTTTAACAGAAGTGACAGAATTCAGCCCGTATGATCATATTAAGGAGTAGAGATTATGGATTGGATTTTGATAGTCGGGTTTTTAAAAAGCATCTGTTATATTATCATTATTTTAGGGATATGGATGACTTTTTCTGCCTCCATAATATCCTTGCTGAGAAAAAAATGTTTTTCGAGATTCAGGACCGAAAAAAAGAAAATAGGCGGAGGAAAACTGTTCGGGCATCTTTCTTTATTAATGGCACTGACATTACAGGAAAAGAACTTCTCTGTTTATGGCTTTCTGGTTCTGTCTTTGAGTATATTCTTTGCAGTTTTTATTTTATTGGTCAATCAGACACCTGTAATGTCGGCCCTTCTTTTTTCTGCTTTTTTTGGACTGTTTCCGTATCTCTTTTTATATATCCGATTAAATACCATAAGAACCGAGGGAAGTTTTGAAGCAGATCTGATCGTCGGAGAACTATTGAATCAATACAAAATAAATTATTTCAATATGATAGAAGCCGTAGACCGGATGGTAACACTTCGGGAGGCGCCTGTTTGCAGAAAGGCATTTTATAGATTGTCGCTTCTTCTGAAAGAATACAGAAAGGAAGAAGAGCTCACGGATGCTTTAAAAGAAATGGTATTCACGGTAAATACGGATTGGATGAGGGTGCTTACAAACAACATATACCTTGCCATTGAATGCCATGTAAATGTGAGCATGGGATTGGAGGATATTTTACTGGAACTGCGGGAAGCCAAAACAGCAGCAGAAAAAGCAAAGCAGATTAATCTGGAAGGCTTTTCGATTTTAAAATATTTTTCTCCTGCTATGTATCTGCTGACAGTTTTTATAGCCATAAAATATTTCGGATTTTCCTTTAAAAAGTTCATTTCATATCAGTTTCACACGGAGGCAGGCATAAAACTGTTTCTGCTGATTCTGCTGCTGATGCTGGTCAATATATGCTGTATGTTTTTGTTTCAGAAACAAAAATTTGATTTATAGGGGTTTTGTATGAAAATCATTTACTATGCTTTGATTCTATTTCTTCTTTTGACCGGGACAGGGTGCATTCGAGGTTGGCTGATGGAGAAAAACAACAAACTAAAAGTCAGTTTTCGAAAATACCGGTTCAGGAATGCAAGGATATTGGTGCGAAAAAGTTTGGAGAACCATAATGACCTGTTTAAAGGAACAGGGATTCCTTTGACTGTTTATCAATATAATCTTTTAAGGATCGCTGTTTCTCTTCTGGCTTTTATTTTTCAAATCACGGCAAAAGGATTTTCAACAGATTCGGTCATCATAATCATTATCATTTTTTTTCTTTTCGTCATAACATCACCCGGATTGACCATATTGAATAAAAGAATGCCTTTTGCACTATTACTGAATATATTGAAAAGACATCATCGGATCAAAACGGATGATGAGATTTATAAAGCTGTTTCCCAATTGAAAAATCTTGTAATAGCACAGAAGGATACTCCTATGTCTGCTTTCTTTCTCATTGAGCAGATCACAAGATTTACAAAAAAGACAAAAATGATATTTTCCAAAACATTGGTATTATTGCATGAGGGAAATCAGGAGGCGGCAGTTGAATTTTTCAAATCGGCTTCCGGGACAAAACTGGGCAGTGAGTTTGGAAATATCATTTCTAAGCTGGATGGCATGAACCCTGCAGAATTAAAAGAACATTTGGTGCAGCTCCAGTCTGCAGTACGCGATGAAAAAGTTACCAATCGCTTGAGGCAGCAGGAATTATTCAGCAACCTTATGTTTGTTCCCATCATTGCAGCATCCATGGTGATTATCTTGAATTTTGTCATTATAACGGTTTGGATGGATTCAATATATAATATGCTTGAATTCTAAGGAGGGAAATAAGATGAAACAGATTATCGTTATTCTTGCGACGGTGGCATTGGGGGTCTATATTGGAGCTGTTCTGATTTTTGGAGATTCTGATTCTTTAAAAAAAGGAGCAGAAGATATAAGAGATGAAGCTACGAGGCAAATTAGTGAAATGATAGATGATGTAGAATAGGAACGGACTATGAAGCAGTTGATCATTATTTTCATGTCTATGATTTTGGGAATATATATTTACGGGATGCTGATAGGAGACGAAGAAGATTCTGTAAGATCAAAAACAAGAGATTTAATGCGCCGGAAGATTGAAATGCAAGAAATGAAACCATAGGGGACAAGGGGACAGGTTCGTTGTCCCAATTAAAAAAGGTAAAAATACCACTGAGGGGATGGGTGAAGGGAAGAATGGAGGCTTAATATGAAGCAGTTGATTGTTATGGTGGCAGTGGTGATACTGCTGTTGCTATTTCCTCTGCAATATGCATTGGAACAGAGAAATTATTATGATATCGGTCAGTTCCAGAAATACGTTTATAATGCAAAAGAGGCAGCCAGAGTAAAGGGATATTTTACAGACAACATTATTGATGAATTAAAAACCGATCTGCTGACAGAGTTCGGGGAAATAGAAGAGTCGGAAATTATTATAGAGGTTACCAGGACTCCGAAATATCGTACAAATGCCTTTGATGAAAGAGAGATGATTTATTACAAAATCGGAATCCCTCTTAAAAAGCTGATTGCAGCGAATGCCTTATTAGGAATTTCAGATGAAGAAAACAGCACTTATTATTTTATAGAGAGTTATGCACCCAGCGAGCTGGTATTGCCATGAAAACTTTAATAGTTGGCCTGGCAATTGCTATTTTATATTCAGCATTCCTTATTTTTCAGATGGACAATAATCTGTATTTAGTAAAACTTGAAGAGTTAAAAGCAGTGTCAAATGAGTGTTCGGCGGCGGCTGCCCTTTATTACGATGCCTATGAATACAGGGAAGGGTTGAAAGTTTTCAATCGGAAAGAAGGGAATAAAGCCATCCGGCACCTGATTCTGAACAATTTGAAACTGGATGAAAACTTTTATCCAAAGGTCGGCAGCTACTGGAGAGACAGAATAGAATACAATGTATTCTATATTGATGATTCTGGATTCATATATGAATATCATAACAATGGATATCTGGGCAGAGAGCCTTTCAGTTATGGCCGGTTATATACAGATTCGGTTGAGGGATATCAAAAAGTTATTACAGAGCCTACCGTTATTGTTACCATCGTTGCAGGAAAACCCAAATATCGTTTATCGTTATTAGGGCTACAGGAAATATGCGCTGCAAGAAGTTCGGCTTATGAATATGTGAAGAGGGACTAAGGGATGGGGACAGGTCGTTGCCCCAATAGAAATGTAATAAAATACCACTGAGGTGATGAATGTGCCAAGATATGCGAGAGAAAAGAGTGAAAGCGGAATATACCACATAATGATAAGGGGAATAAACCGGCAGGATATATTCGAAGATGATGAAGATCGGCGAAGATTGATAGAAACAATAAAGAAATACAAGACAGTAAGTAAATATGAAGTACACGGGTACTGTCTTATGAGCAATCATGTACATATACTTATTAAAGAAATCGAAGAGCCGATCTCAATGGCCATTAAAAGAATATGTGGAAGCTACGTATATTGGTATAATATGAAATACAATCGATGTGGGCATTTGTTTCAAGAACGATATAAAAGTGAAATTGTTGAAGATGGAGGGTATTATTTAACAGTGCTCAGATATATACACCAAAATCCAGTAAAGGCAGGACTATCGACTCATGTTAAAGAATACGAATGGAGCAGTTATAGAGAATATATGGGAAAAACAGAAATAACTGATATAGATTCAGCTCTTGAGCTTTTTTCCGATGATAGAAGAAAGGCAGTAGAGCTGTTTGATAAATTTATGAATGAGGAAAATGATGACAAATGCTTAGAACACTCAAAAAAGAGTGCAAAAACAGACAAAGAGGTAAGAAGATATTTCGTTGCCGCAGGGGTAAATAATATTAGTGACTTGCAACATCAGGAGAAGTGTAAAAGGGATGAAATAATTAAAGTAGTAAAATCCATTGATGGTGTTTCCATAAGGCAGCTATCAAGAATAACAGGGATACCGAAGAGTGTTATTGATAGAATATAGGAAGCGATGAGTTAAGTTATTTGGGACAAGGAACCTGTCCCCTTGTCCTGTTCAGATATATACACCAAAATCCAGTAAAGGCAGGACTATCGACTCATGTTAAAGAATACGAATGGAGCAGTTATAGAGAATATATGGGAAAAACAGAAATAACTGATATAGATTCAGCTCTTGAGCTTTTTTCCGATGATAGAAGAAAGGCAGTAGAGCTGTTTGATAAATTTATGAATGAGGAAAATGATGACAAATGCTTAGAACACTCAAAAAAGAGTGCAAAAACAGACAAAGAGGTAAGAAGATATTTCGTTGCCGCAGGGGTAAATAATATTAGTGACTTGCAACATCAGGAGAAGTGTAAAAGGGATGAAATAATTAAAGTAGTAAAATCCATTGATGGTGTTTCCATAAGGCAGCTATCAAGAATAACAGGGATACCGAAGAGTGTTATTGATAGAATATAGGAAGCGATGAGTTAAGTTATTTGGGACAAGGAACCTGTCCCCTTGTCCTGTTTTGTCCCCTTGTCCTGTTTTGATTCTAACACAATTCTTACATTTCTATCATTGACAAAGAATGTTAATATCAGTATACTTGGGTGTGTCAGTACTATGTAGTATAGTACACTAATTACACTATATAAAAATCGGGAGTTGAAATGATGAAGAAAATAATAAATGTTTTGAGGATCCCTTTCAAGAAAATAAAAGGGTTTGTTAAAAAAAGAAAGAAGCTTTCCATTGTTTTAGGAATAATTATTGTGGTTGTTGTGGCAGTTTCTTTTATCAGGGGCGGAAAAGCGGATCCTGCAATGGCCAGAATGATGGTACCGGTTGTTAAAGAAGATGTGGAATATCGTGTTAAAGTCAGCGGAATGGTAAATTCTACAGCGGAGAAAACCATCCTTGCACCTATACAAGGTACCATTAAAGAACTCAATGTCAAGCAGGGAGATGCCATTGAAGAAGGTCAACTCCTGGCATTGATCGATCCTACCGAGATCAATGAACAGATAGAGAAAGCAAGAATAGAACTGGAGTTGGAAAAATCCAGATTAAAGGTGAAACAGGATGAAATGGATGCGGCGCTTATGACGGCTTCCAATCTGAAACAGCGGTATGAGCACTTGAAACAACTTCATGATTCCAGAATGAAGCTTTTGGAAGAAGGCGCAGTCAGCCAGCAGAACATAGATGAATCTCAGCTGGAATTAGACGAAGCTTACAATAAGTATATGGTTGCCAAAACCGAGACTGAAGACGGAAGGTATGTTCAGGAACTTACACTGCAGAAGAATCAGGTTGAGCTTGCAGAATTAAACTATCAGTCGCTGTTGACAAAAAAAGAAAAACACTACATAAAAAGCCCCATTTCAGGTATTGTTGGGGAAGTCTTTGCCCATGAGGGAGAATTGTTGGTGGCGGAAAAAGAGTTTATCTATGTGGTTAATAATAACGAAATGGAAATAACGGCCAATGTCAGTGAATATGATGCCAGGAGAATTATGCTTGGGGATCCTGTTACCATAACTACCGATGATGGGCAGTCCTATAAAACAACGGTTGCTTCTATTAGTCCATATGCAAAGAAATTACAGACAAGTCAGGGATCGGAATCTGTGGTGGAGGTCAAAGCCATCATAAAGGAAGAGGGGACTCTTTTAAAATCAGGATTCAGCGTCAATGTGGATATTTTGTGTGAAAAGAAAGAGGAGGTTCTGACAGCTCCATATGAAGCCATATTATCTGCAAGGGATGGAACACAATATGTATTTACGTCAGCTGAGGACGGTACCGTAAAAATGCATGAGATCGAAACAGGATTGGAAGGGTCATTGAATGTGGAAATCATATCTTCCGATTTAAAGGAAGGTGATCAGATGATCTTGAATCCAACTGAAGATCTAATGATGCAGGCCGTAAATGAAACAGGTGTTAAGAATGATTAGAATACAGGATTTAGTAAAGGTATATAAACTTGGAGAAATTGAAGTAAAGGCTCTTAAGAATGTGAATCTTCATATTAAAGCTGCAGAATTCACCTCGGTAATGGGGCCTTCGGGATCCGGGAAATCTACTCTTATGAATATTCTGGGATGTCTCGACAGGCCTACTTCAGGATACTACTATCTGGACCAGATACAGGTGGACCGGATGAGTCCGGATGAATTAGCCGAAATTCGAAATAAAAAGATTGGGTTTGTTTTTCAGTCTTTTAATTTATTGTCCCGGAGCAGTGCTCTGAAAAATGTAGAGCTGCCTATGCTATATGCAGGTGTTAAACCCAACGAAAGAAAAGAACGTGCCGTTGAGGCCCTGGAGAAAGTTGGATTGTCAGACAGGCTGCACCATAAGCCCAATGAGCTTTCGGGAGGGCAGAGACAAAGGGTCGCTATTGCACGTTCCCTCGTGAATAATCCGTCCATTATATTGGCCGATGAGCCTACAGGAAACCTGGATTCAAAATCCGGTATTGAAATCATGGATATTTTTGAACGGTTGAATGAAGAAGGAACGACCATTATATTAGTTACTCATGAGCCGGATATCGCTTCTATGGCAAAAAGAGTGATCCATTTCAAAGATGGAGAAATGGTGGATGACCATGAGACCGGTAAAGCAGAGGTGAGCGTATGAATTTATTAGAAAGTGTTAAGATTGCATTGGAAGCAATATTTTCAAATAAAATGAGATCTCTGCTTACCATGTTAGGCATTATTATCGGTATCAGTTCTGTTATTATTATCGTTTCTCTGGGCCATGGGAGCCAGCAGATGATTCTTAAGGAGTTTGAGTCCTTTGGTGTGAATCGTGCCTATTTGGGTCTGAGCTGGAGGGAGAATCCAAGACTGAGAGACTATATTTCAAAAGATGATATCAATATTTTGTCAGAGGCTTTTTCCAAAGAAATCAAAGGCATGAGTCCAATGGTTTCAGACAGTGGAAAGGTTATTAAGAGGACTGAGGAAATCAGAGTTGAATTATCAGGGGTCAATGAGGAATTTAATAAAATAGAGAACATATCCATGAAAAAGGGACGTTTTCTTTTGGAAACGGATATGAAAACCAGAAGAAGTGCGGCTGTTATTGACGAAAAATTGGCATTAAAGGTGTTTGGAAGGACTGATGTACTGGAGGAAGAAATAACAGTAGATTTAAGAAATGGTCAGGAAACATTTATTATCATTGGCGTTATGGAAGATAAACCTGCCCCCTTTGGTAATTTAGGGGGCTACGAGCCGCCCCTCGCCATATATGTACCCATAACAAACATGGAGCAGATGCTGGGAATGAACGGAAATTACTGGGGTCTGGAAATCAATTTCAATAAAGGTGTCAATGCCAACCAGACTTTGAGCAGGATGATATCCATTATTGAAAGAAGGCATAATTCTGAGGGCAAAAACCTCTATATTACCTATACCGCAGAAAGTGAATTGCAGATGGTCAATCAAATTATGAGCATTCTTACACTGGTTGTAGGGGCGATTGCAGCCATATCTTTAGTTGTAGGCGGGATCGGTGTTATGAACATCATGCTGGTATCCGTAACGGAAAGAACTAAAGAGATTGGAATCAGGAAAGCAATAGGAGCAAAATACAAGGATGTCATGATGCAGTTTCTGGTTGAAGCAATTATTATTTCTGCAATCGGCGGGATTATTGGTATTCTCTTTGGTATTTTGATTTCAGCCATAATAGCTGTTATCATTGGCTTTCCGCCGGCAGTTTCCATTATATCCATTTTGATTGCGACTCTGTTTTCTATCAGCGTAGGTATATTTTTCGGGTTCTACCCTGCCAGGAAGGCTTCGAAGATGGATCCTATTAATGCGTTGCGCTACGAATAGCACCAGACTTTACTAAATTGCCAATTTCTTTTATGCCTTGCCTGCGGTGCTCACTTACTTCTTTGCAAGCTCTGCTCTTTGGTTGCGTTGCGCCTCGAACTTGGCTAATTTATTAAAGTCTAAATTCTTTCAAAAGAGGGGCCTTGACCTCCGGTCTTTTGGAGGCTCTAAAGGAATAAGAAATCGTGTATCTGTGTTGCAGCTTCAACCTCAGATACCCACGCAGAATAATGAAGGTAGAAACTATGACTGTGTCATAGTTTCTCACCACAACTGTTATCTATATCCTTTATCTATTATCTGACTCTAACCACTAACCTCTGCTTACACTTACACTTTTACTATACTTACACTCATACTCACACTATATCTGAAGTTTCTGTATCTTCCTGTATAAAGTTCTGAGGCCGATGCCCAGTTCTTCTGCTGCGAGGGTTTTACCTTTCACATCCCAACCATACTTATTTAAAGCACTTCTTATGGCTTCCAATTCCATGTTATCCTTTTTATTTTGGATTAAGGAGGTATTATTCACAACCGAATTTCCAAACTTTTCAGGCAAGCTGCTTAGCCGGATTTTATTTTTTTCTTCTATATTCACCACATATTCAATTACATTCTCCAATTCCCGGATGTTCCCCGGCCAATTATATTGATAAAAAAGATGAAGAACATCTTTTGAAAATCCGTCAATATTTTTATGAAGTTTATCGGAATATTTTTTGAGAAATTCATGGGCCAATTCTTCAATATCGCCGATCCTGTCGGCTAAAGAGGGGATTTCTATAGGGATTACATTTAACCGGTAATAAAGGTCCTCTCTGAATTTTTGTTCTTTAACCATTTTAACCAAATTCTTGTTGGTTGCTGCTATGATTCTGACGTCAATGGGAATTGAGCTTGTTCCTCCCACACGTTCAATGGTGTGATCCTGTAATACTTTTAAAAGTTTTGCCTGGACATGCAGCGGCATTTCGCCTATTTCATCCAGAAACAGAGTGCCGTTCTGGGCCAATTCAAACTGCCCCGGTTTTCCGCCTTTCTTAGCACCTGTAAAAGCGCCTTCTTCATAACCGAATAATTCGCTCTCAAATAAAGTTTCGGGAATACTGGCACAATTTATCAAAATGAACGGAAAGCTACGCCTGATACTTTCATGATGGATGGCCTTTGCTGCAAGACCTTTGCCGGTACCTGTTTCACCGGTTATTAAGACTGTAGACGAACTTTTGGCAATTTTTTTGATTTTATTTTTTAAAAGAGCTATAGCGGGGCTGGTTCCTTTTATATCATCAATGGAGGATTTTTGTTTTCGGTTTTCGTGTGAAAGCTGCGTATTGCCTGTTAAGCTGTTCGGGGTAATCTGAATAACAGCTCCTTGAAATTCATCGTTTTCGAATAAAGGGAAAGAGGTGATTTTGCCGTTGATTTTTTGGTTTCTCAATATTTCATCAATAGATTTTCCGCTCATAATCTTTTTATAAACAGGTTCCGGCAGTAACCGATGGATTGATTGTGAATATAAACCGCAAAATGAAAACAGCTTTTCAGCTGCTGGATTACTGAAATTCACAAACCCGTTTTTATCCACCACTAAGAGGCATTTGTCAGATATATTTAAAATGCCTTGAAGGATTTTCCGGAATCTGTCAACCTGATTGCTTTTATACTTACTGGAAATCAGATTTGAAATAAATTCCGTCATTTGATTGACGATATTCACATAGACGTGGAGGTTTTGAGTGATTCTATTGTGGCCGTTCTTTGTGAAAGATGTAAGGGTAATAACGCCCACAGGTTTATTATCATACTTGATGCAATTCAATATTTCGATAGTTGCAGGGCAATTTCCTTTAAATCGACATCCGATACATGATTTCATGTAGCCCGGTTTATTTACCAGTATGTTCCCATTTATGATTACTTCTTCAATGGAGGGCGCATGGACTGCACTTCCCTTTCTATCTAAATAGGTGGGTGTACTGGCAATGATATGATTCTGTGAGTCAAATACCGCAGCTTCTAAATTTAAGGAATTGCTTATTCCTTCTATCATATTTTGAAGGTCGGATCTGAATTCTTCAAGGAGTATCAATTTCATCAGCACCTTTTTTAAAAATAGATTTTTTTAATTATATCCCACTTTGCAAGAGATGGCAAATCCTTTGTCATTATTGGCATAATACGGCTCTTTTTATTTATTTCCATATTAATAAGGTTACTCTTAAAAGAGGTGAAACCTTTATTTTTAAATGATTTACACAAATTTTGTTGCAATCTTAAAGACTGGCATAAAAGATGCAAGTAACATTTTAAAAAGCAGGATGAGAGGAGGATTGAACCATGTTACAAAAAAAAGATGTATTGTCACTTGAGGGAAAAGTTGCAGTTATTACAGGAGCAGCATCAGGTATCGGGCTGGGGGTCGCACAACTGCTTTCGGCATATGGTGCTAAGGTAGCTATGCTGGATGTAAATGAAAAAGGAAAACAGGAAGCTCAAAATCTGATAAAGGCCGGAAGAGCTGCTATTTTCAAAAAATGTGACGTTACATCGTTAAAACAAGTAGAGAAAACAGTCAATGAAATCAAAGATACTTATGGAAGGATCGATATTCTTTTTAATAATGCAGGTGTTACTTTTAGAAAATCAGTTGTAGATCTTGAAGAAAAAGAATGGGATTTGGTATTGGATGTGGGGTTAAAAGGGACATATCTTATGTCAAAGTTTGTCATTCCCATTATGGCAGCAGAAGGCGGAGGAAGTATCATCAATACCGGGTCAGGATGGGGCCTGAAAGGCGGAGATAAAGCTGCAGCCTATTGTGCGGTAAAAGGTGGAATCGTAAATCTGACACGTGCAATGGCAATTGATCATGGACCGCAAAACATTCGGGTGAACAGTGTTAATCCCGGTGATACCGATACCAATTTACTTAGGGAAGAAGGCCGGCAGCTTGGGTGTGAAGAAGCTGCTTTTCTTAAAGACTCGGCAAAAGGAAGGCCTCTTGAAAGGTTGGGAATGCCGGAAGATATTGCAAATACCGTATTATTTCTTGCAAGCGACCTTTCAAAGTGGATAACAGGTGCAGCAATTGTTGTTGACGGGGGCGGGATAGCATAATTTAAGTCGTAAGCATAAGTAACTACTTTGGGAGCAGTGTAAGCAGGTTTTGGGACAAAACCTCATTATCATACATAATAGAAGAGTAGGAACTATGGCTGTATCATAGTATCTGATTGTAACTATTATCTATTATCCATTATCTATTATCTGTACTAACCCTAACCTCTAATCTTTTAAGGACAGGGGCAAGTCCTATCCCTACACTTTTACTGTTCCAAAGGAGCAACACACATTCACGCTTAAGCTGACACTCATACTTACACAACTATAAATAATATAGGAGGGAAGAAAATGGCGATTAAAGGGTTTAAAAACCATCCATACATACCAAATTCAGTTCCGGAAGTACAGAAGGAAATGCTTAAAGCCATAGGGCTTAACAATTTGGAAGAATTGCATGAGGAAGTACCGGAAGCGATCAAATTAAAAGATAATATGAAGCTGCCCGAAGCAATTCCATCAGAGTATGAGCTTAGAAGGCACGTAGAGGAGATTCTTAAAAAGAATATAAACTGCAAAGATAATCTTAACTTTTTAGGTGCCGGATGCTGGCAGCATTATGTTCCGGCAATTTGTGATGAAATTAATTCAAGAGGTGAATTTCTCACTGCATATGGCGGTGAACCATATAACGACTTTGGAAGATTCCAGGCACTGTTTGAATACGAAAGTCTTGTGGGTGAGCTTGTTGACATGGATGTTGTAAATGTACCAACTATGGACTGGGGTCAGGCTGCTGCAACATCTATACGCATGGCATCAAGAATAACCGGCAGAAAAGAAGCACTTGTTCCCAAGTCAATGGACAAAGATAGGTTCTTGATCATGAAAAACTACTGTGCTCCGGACATACAATTAATACAAGTCGATTATGAAAAGGAAACAGGACAACTGAATTTGGAGGATTTGAAGGGAAAAATATCTGAAAAAACAGCTGCTGCATACTTTGAGAATCCATCATTTTTAGGGTTTATTGAGGAGAATGGGAGGCAAATATCGGATTTGGCACACCGGTTTAGCGCATTAAGTGTTGTTGGTGTTGATCCTATTACATTAGGCGTATTAAAGCCGCCTTCACAATATGGTGCGGATATTATTTGCGGTGATTTGCAGCCTCTCGGTATCCATATGAATTATGGCGGAGGCCAATCCGGATTTATTGCAACGCGTGATGAGGAAAAATATGTTATGGAATTCCCTTCAAGGATTTTTGGAATGGCACCCACCGGTGTGGAAGGGGAATATGGCTTTGGTGATGTGGCTTTTGACAGAACTTCTTTTGGGCATCACAGAGAGCACGGTAAGGAATATGTGGGAACCCAGACTGCGTTATGGGGCATAACGGCAGGTGTATATCTGGCACTTATGGGGCCAAAGGGAATGGAAGAGATCGGTCAGACGATTATGCAAAAATCACAATATGCAGTTATGCGGTTGAATCAAATAGCGGGAGTTGAAGGCTCATTCTTTAATAGTGTGAATTTCAAGGAATTTGTAGTTGATTTTAATAAAACCGGTAAAACAGTAAAGGAAATCAATAAAAAATTACTGCAAAAAAATATTTTCGGAGGTAAGGATTTATCCTCGAATTTCCCTGAATTGGGTCAGTGTGCATTATATTGTGTGACTGAGATTCATTTGAAAACAGACATTGATCGGCTTGCCGCAGCATTAGAGGAAGTTTTAAATGTATAGAAAATAATTAGAAAAAGAAAGGAAGTGTGAATATGAAAAAAATAAATAGAGACTCAAGAGTCAGAAAAAACTTCCATCAGGCAAAATGGGATGAACCCATTATATTTGAATTAAGCCAAAAGGGTGAAAGAGGAATATTAGTACCTAAAGCCGAAGAGGATGTTGTCGGTGTGGTAGGAGACGGGGTATCCGGCATTCCTGATCATTTAAAAAGAAAAGAGCATCCCAACCTTCCTGAGATATCCCAGCCAAGAGTATTGAGGCATTATATGAGGCTGTCCCAGGAAACCCTTGGGGCCGATGTGAATATCGAAATCGGTCAGGGTACATGTACGGTGAAATACAGTCCTAAAATAAATGAAATGCTTGCAAAGTTGACGGATATTACAGAGCTGCATCCCTTGCAAGATGAAAGTACAGTACAAGGCATTCTTGAGATCATGTATAAAACCGGCGTCTTTATGAATGAAATATCCGGTATGGATCGATTCAGCTTCCAATCCGGAGGGGGAAGCCAGGCAGTTATGGCTATGGCCTCTGTTATGCGTGCTTATCATGCCGATAAAGGAGAATCCCGCACAAGAGATGAAGTGATCACTACGATTTATTCACATCCATCGGATGCTGCTGCTCCGGCAGTAATGGGTTATAGAATCATTTATATCCATCCCGATGAGGACGGATACCCGGATTTTGAAGCCTTCAAAGCAGCTGTCAGCGAAAGGACGGCCGGATTTATTGTCGCAAATCCCGAAGATACGGGTGTCTATAACCCAAGAGTCAAGGAGTTTACAGATTTAATACACAGTCATGGCGGCTTGTGCGGATATGATCAGGCCAATGCCAACGGATTATTTGGGGTTACAAGAGCAAGGGAAGCAGGTTTTGATATGTGTTTCTTCAATCTTCATAAATCTTTTTCAACGCCTCATGGCTGCGGCGGTCCGGCTGTCGGAGCAATGGGCGTTACAAAAGAGCTGGAAAAATATCTTCCCGCACCTCTTATTGACTATGATGGAGACAAATATTATTTAAATTATGATATATGCAGAGATCCTTTCAATATCGGCAAAGTAAGAATGTTTTACGGTGTTGCTCCGGTTGTGTTGAAAGCATATGCATGGATTATGGCTTTAGGTGCCGAAGGCCTGTATGAGGTGGCAAAAGTGGCGGTTCTGAACAACAATTACTTGTTCCGGAAACTAATGGAAGTGGACTGCATTGATGCACCATATATTAAAGGCAAACAAAGAGTCGAGCAAGTCAGATATACATTACAGAAGCTTGCGGAAGATACGGGTATTACTACGGGAGATGTCCAGAGAAGAATGATGGATTTCGGAATGCATTACTGGACCAGCCATCATCCTTACTATATTCCCGAGCCTATGACATTAGAACCTACAGAGGCACCATCAAAAGAAGACTTGGATGAATACATTGAGACGCTGAAATATATCATAAAAGAAGCATACGAAAGCCCGGAAATCATAAAAACGGCACCTCACAGAAGCGTTTGTCACCAGGTGGATGAGAGGACCCTGGATGAGCCGGATGAATGGGCAATCTCTTGGAGGAGTTATCTGAAAAAAGCCAAAGATAAAGGATGATGAAGATTGAAACGGGTAGGCTTTATAGTAAATCCTATTGCAGGAATGGGCGGAAGTGTCGGATTAAAAGGGACAGACGGAGTTTATCAAAAAGCTGTGGCGTTAGGAGCTAAACCCCGCTCGTCTCATAGAAGTATGGAGGCAATTTCAGTTCTTAGTGATTTAAAAGAGGACATTGAAATTATTACCTGTTCCCATGAGATGGGGGAGGATGAGGCAAAGTACTTTGGTTTTTCAACAATTGTGGTATGGCATAATGATTCGATGTGCTCCTCCGAGGATACCATTGCTGCTGCAAAGACTATGATGCAGGAAGATGTTGATTTTATATTATTTGCAGGAGGAGACGGAACGGCACGAGATATTTATAATGCTGTCGGAATGAAAGTACCTGTTATCGGCATCCCTGCAGGAGTAAAAATTCATTCGCCGGTGTATGCCAAAAATCCGACGAAGGCAGGAGAACTTGCAAGACTCTACCTTACGGGTAATATAAAGCGGCTGCAGGAAGTTGAGGTTTTAGACATTGACGAGAATGCATACAGAGCAGGTCATGTGAATACAAAGCTGTACGGATATTTAAAAATACCTTATGAAAGAAACTATGTGCAAAACCGAAAAGCGCCGACACCTTTCAGTGAAACGGCATCTCAGGTTTCTGCTGCCCTTGATGTGATGGACAACATGCAGGAAGATGTTTTATATGTGGTCGGCCCCGGCACTACCACACGTGCGGTTATGGAGCAATTAGGACTTCCATATACTTTGCTTGGAGTGGATATTATTCTGAACAAGCAAATGGTCGCATTAGATGTGGCAGAAAAACAGCTGTTGGGGCTTATAAAAGGAAAAAAATGCAAGCTGATCGTTACACCTATTGGAGGTCAGGGATACCTGCTGGGAAGAGGGAATCAACAAATCAGCCCTGCTGTGATAAAACAGATCGGAAAAGAAAATATTATCGTTATCACCACCAAACATAAGATTTCCGAACTTAGGGGAAATCCATTTCTTGTGGATACGGGTGACAGCGAAGCCGATGAAATGCTTAAGGGATATATAAAAGCAATCGTTGGATATAAAGAACAAATCATATATCCTATAAGAACATAGGGATTTAAGCGAAAAGCAAACATTATTTTAAGAAGGAGGGTTTATAATGTCCAGACATGAAGATCTACAAGGAAAGAGAGTGGTTGTTACCGGAGGAGCCAGCGGCATAGGGCTGGCCACAGCTCAGAGGTTCATCAAGGAAGGTGCAAATGTTGTTATTTTTGACATAAATGATAAAGCGTTTGAGGAAGTGATTGCCGGCAACCCGGGATTGTCAGGAGCCGTAAAAGTAGATGTCAGTAAAGAGGAAGATGTTATAAAAGGCTTTGAAGAAGCGGACAGGCTGCTTGGAGGTATTGATGTGCTTATATCCAATGCAGGAATAAGTGTCAGAAAACCATTTGCGGAAATTCAGTATGAGCAGTGGAAAAAAGTCATAGATATCAATCTTAACGGAATGTTTCTGTGCTCTAAAGAAGCAGTAAAAAGAATGGAGAAACAAAAGAGCGGTGTGATTCTATTTACAGCCTCTACCAATGGGATGAACGGTCATCCGTTCTATGCAGACTATAATGCTTCTAAAGCAGGCGTTATTCTGTTAGCTAAAACCATTGCATTGGAGTTTGCGCCATATATTAGAGCAAATTCTATTTGCCCCGGATATGTCATGACTCCTATGCAGAAAGCGGAATATACCGAAGAAATGTTTGCAGTTGTAAATGAAGGCATTCCTATGAAAAGACATGCGGATCCTGAAGAAGTGGGTGCTTTGTATGCATTTTTAGCTTCTGAGGATGCTTCTTATATAACCGGGCAGTTTATTCCCATAGATGGTGGGGAAACAGCATAGAAGAAACTGCATTCCGGAATTCGTATCTCAAGGATTTGAATTTAAAATATAAAGAGTACATAATTATTCTTCTTAAAGATAAAAATAACGATAATGAAAGTAGGAGGGATAGAATTATGGAAATGAGGACACGCGATACGATTTTAAAGAAACTGTTGGATGCTCAGGAAAATGTTCGGGATTATGAAATGTTTTCTAAACAGGTAGCGGACCAGGAGGTTGCCGAAGTATTTAAAAAATTTGCTGAAGAAAGCGGAATGCAGGCAACCAGACTTCAGGATTTGTTTAAAAAATATGAGAAACAATGAAGGATTTTGAATCTATCAAAATCCTTCATTTTACACTCACACTTACACTTAACTTACACTCACACTTCTACTTAAACTTAACTGTTTAATAGATAACCATATCCACTGTTCCCCATATCCAGGTCAAAGTGATTTTGAAGCATTCCGGCAATTCATCCAGCTTTACACCAGTGGAGAAATTTTGTGGAGCCATGTCAAGGACAACTCCATTGTTTGAAATATTAACAAGAAAAATCCCATTATGTAAATTTAAGAATTCGCTGATGCCATCCTGTGCATATTCGTCAAATGAGGAATAGGTATCTTTGTTAAATAATTCTGCCAAATGCTTAAGAGCATCAAGACTATTTGAGGCAAAAGAAGTGAACATGCTGAATTTGCCGAAAATTCTCTGTGAAACCATCCATTCTGCATAATAAGTTTCATCTACTCTTTCCACCTGCACAACGGGGACATCATTAATAAATCTCATGCAATTTCTTAGGAGAAGCGATACATATTCCCAATAGATTTTATGCCATAGTGTATCTCCGAAATTAAGATAACTGTTCATGAGTTTTTCTAAATTCAAATCATCAAGATTACGGATATTCAAATTTCTTGAATCCATATATTCTTTCATAGTTGCATCCAATTGTGACAAAGTCATATATCCTTTGTCTGCGATATACTGGCATAGAACTAAATGTCCTTGTTTTTGAGTGCTCAAAAGTTTTTTCAGTTGACTTTCCGAAAGATACCCGGTTTTTACAGCAATTTCACCAAATTTTTCATCTACTTTTGCCTGCTGCCTATATACTATTTCAACTTGTTCGGCAGACATATAGCCGGCGTTCATGGCCAGAACACCCAGCTTGACTTTGGTGTTTTTTTCATGTTCCAAGGCATCCCTTAACTGTTGGGCAGACAGCAAGCCTTTATTCAGAAGATATTGCCCAAAATATTGACTGAACATTTTCTTTCCCCCTTTCAAATAAGCTTTGACAGCATGCTTTCAATGTGTTTTTCATCCCAGGGCTTCTGTATGAAGTCCAGCACCCCGCAAGTGAGCGCTTCTTTCAAATTTTCTTTTGTTCCAACAGATGATAAGATCACGATTCTTGCATTTTTATCGAAGGCTCGGATTTCTTTGGTTGCCAGCAGGCCATCTTTAACGGGCATAACGATATCCATAAAAACAAGGTCCGGCATGTTGGACTTATATAACTCAACTGCCATTTGCCCGTCTGAGGCTTCGAGGATGGTATAATCCCCTTTTGAAATGATGGTTCTTTTAAGGTTTTTCCGTGATGTAATGGAATCATCACAAATAAGAACCGCACCTTTTTTGCTCACATTCATCACTCCTTTCCAATTTCTAATTATTAATTGTTCACTCTAACACTCCAATCTTTTACTTTATTTCTATGGTTTTACTTGGTGTTATTATAAAGTCCATAGGCACATCATGTTTATCATGGGGTATTACATAGTTTAAAACTTGAAAATCATAAGCCAACGAAGCAAAAGGTACTTTTTTATCTATTTGAGAAAGAAAATGGTCGTAATATCCTTTGCCAAATCCAATCCGGTTGCCATAAACATCGAATGCGATTCCGGGAATCAGAATTAAATCCAACAATTCAGAATTAAATTCTCTTGATTCTTTTGAAGGTTCCGTCAGCCCAAATTGTCCCGCTTTCAATTCTTTAAACGAAGAGATTTGGACAGGTATGATATCGGTGCTGTTTTTTTTCGTCAGCGGTACAATCAATTTTTTCCCATTAGATAGCAGATCTTCCATAATACAACGGGTCCTGATTTCATTTTTAAAATCCACATAAGTCATTACATTTTCCGCTTCTATATAAATAGGCCAATGCCTTAGCCGATCTAATATTTTTAACTCTGCGTCTGAAACAGCCTCCGGAGAAAGAGCATTTCTTTTAGTTAAAATGTCATTTCTTACTTGACTTTTCAAAAAATCACCTCATTCTACAAAAATTATAATCATTAGTAGGAAAAAAAGAAAGCATTTCAAAAAAATAGCAGAGAATTTTTAAATAATTTGTAGAATCTCCTATCATTATATAATAAAATGTAAGTAGCGATAAACATAAGAAAGGAAAAAGGCATGATAAAATTTGAAAACGTCAGCAAATTATATGGTTCTAATGCGGCACTTTCAAATGTCAATTTAAGCATTGGAAAAGGTGAATTTGTTTTTTTGGTGGGGCCCAGCGGTGCAGGGAAATCCACTTTTATAAAATTACTTTTAAAAGAAATAGAAGCAACTGAAGGAAAGATATTTTTAGGAGACCTTGAAGTAACCAATCTTCCGAATAGAAAAATTCCTGTACTCAGAAGAAATGTCGGTATTGTATTTCAAGATTTCAGATTATTACCACGAAAAACAGTATATGAAAACGTTGCTTTTGCAATGAACATCATACATGCTTCTCCAAGAAGTATCCGGAGAGTCGTACCTCAGGCTTTGAGCCTTGTTGGAATAAGTGATAAAGCCAATAAATATCCCCATGAACTTTCAGCCGGAGAACAGCAGAGAGTTGCTATTGCAAGATCCATAATCAATAATCCGTCTGTACTGATTGCAGATGAGCCTACCGGGAATTTAGATCCGGATACGGCCTGGGAAATTATGAGACTTCTTGTTCAGATCAATTTACGCGGAACCACTATTGTAATGGTGACTCATGCAAAAGAAATCGTGGATAAGATGGAGAAACGGGTAATTGGTATTGAGCGAGGTAAAATTATAAGAGATGATTTGAGAGGAGCGTACAAATATCATGTTTAGAGCTTCAGCATATTCCGTCAAACAGGCATGTAAACAATTAATCCGTAACAGAAACATGTGTACTGCTTCCATATTTTCCATTACTTCTATGCTGTTGATATTAGGGCTGTTCTTCATTTTGATCGTCAATATAAATCTGTTGGCTCAAACCGCACAATCACAATTTGATACCATTCAAATATATCTTGAGGATGATGTGGGTGAAGAAGCCATTTATGAAATGCAAAACGAAATGGAAACCATTTATGGCGTCAAAGAAGTTACTTATATTGATAAAGAAGAAGCTCTCGTTATCATGAAAAAAAGATGGGGAGATAATGGTTATCTTCTGGATGGCCTGGAATCCAATCCGTTTCCTAATTCTCTGGAAATAAAAGTTAATAAACTGGAAGATGCAGATGCAGTAGTATCTAGGATCAAAGGAATGGATGGGATAGAAGATATTAAATATTATCAAAGTGTTGTAGAGAAATTGTTGAACATTACGAATTTTATTCAATTGGCAGGCATGGTCCTTATCGTCATACTTATTATTATTTCAATTGTTATTGTGGCAAACACGGTTAAACTTACCGTGGCGGCAAGAGAGAAAGAAATCGGCATAATGAAGTATATCGGGGCAACCAATTGGTTTATCCGGGGACCTTTTTTTGTGGAAGGTATCATTATCGGAATCATCGGATCAGGTGTTTCGGTAGCCATTATTTATTTCTTTTACAAAAAAATTATAGAGGCTTTTTCAACACAGGCTTTTGTCATGTTTTCCATAGGACTGGTTCCCCATGAATTTTTGATCAATCATCTGATATGGATTTTTATAAGCCTGGGCGTTGGAATCGGCTCACTGGGAAGCATTCTATCCATGAGAAAATTTCTCGACACATAATTCCTATAGTTTATAGAGTAAAGGGTATGGATTATGTATTAGTTGTGATTATAATATGGAAATTTTGAAGAGCAAAATTTCCATAAACCTCAAATCATAAATCTTAAATCAATTAAAGGGGGGGCGCATTTTATGAGGAAGATCATAGTTTATTCTCTGACTTTTGCTTTGATGGCATCTTTGTATTTATCGTCCGTTATTTTTGCAACGGATGCTGATCAAAGAGAATTGGACGGGATTACCGACCGTATTAACGATGCACAGGATCTGTTGAATCAAGGTGAGAAAGAGGAGAAAAATTTAACACAGCAAATAGCCGATTTGGACAAAAAAATCGATGCTACCGAAAGAGAGATAAGTGAACTCCAGAAGGAAATCAACAAAACACAGGGTGAAATTAATGAGAAGATTGCCACTATTGCAGAAACCGAGAAGGAAATTGATGATAAAAATGATGTTTTGAGTTCACGGCTCCGGGTCATGTACAAAAATGGTGAAGTTGGTTTAATGGAAATTCTGTTAGGGTCTTCTTCCTTTCAGGAACTGTTAACCAATATCGATATGGTTAATAGAATTACGGAACAAGATGTAGACTTACTGAAATTTCTTGAAGAAAAATGTAATGAGATGAATCGTCAGAAAGAGAGCCTTGAAGAGTTAAAATACAATTTGTATCATCAAAAAGCAGATGTTCAGACAAAAATAGACCAGCTTGCAGTGAGTCGTGGTGAAGTGGCTGAGCTAAGATCACAGGTGGCTCAAAACAATAAAGCTTTGGAAAGTCAAATAGACGAACTGAACCGGTATGCTGCAGAACTTTCAGAAAAAATAAGAAAAGCCCAGTCCAGCGAAGCCTATGTGGGTGGCGAGTTTGCGTGGCCGTCTCCAGGGTACGAAAGAATTACTTCATATTTTGGATATAGGATTCACCCGATTTTAAAAACCAGAAAATTACATACAGGAATTGATATCGGTGTTCCCTCAAACAGTCAGATTGTAGCAGCTAATGATGGAACGGTTATTCATGCTAACTGGCTTGGCGGCTATGGGAAAGCGGTTATGATCGATCATGGTGGAGGAATTGTGACACTTTATGGTCATAATAATGAACTTCTTATAAAGGTGGGAGATAAAGTATCAAAAGGCCAGGCCATTGCCAAATCAGGAAGCACAGGGATGTCTACCGGACCTCATTTGCATTTCGAGATAAGAAAAGACGGTAATTATGTAGATCCTATGACATATTATAATAAATAGAAAGTAATGATTTGGTTAAAAAAAATCATTTTAGAATTTTGCTTAGGCAAAATTCTTTGTTTTGGAGGATGGAATGATCAATAAATGGACTCTGGATACATCGGAAAATGAGGCGGAATTATATGATGATATACATCCGTTGATACAAAGCATCCTAATACAAAAAGGGATCAGAGAAATAAAGGATATGGTAGAGTTTTTATCTGACAAACCTAAAAAGACATATGATCCTTGCCTGATGAAAAATATGGATGAATCTGTGGGTATTATTTTGAACGCTGTTCGGCATAAAAGAAATATCTGGATTTATGGAGACTATGATGTGGATGGTCTTACCAGCGTGGGTTTGTTGACGGAAGTATTATCTTGTTTGACGGAGCGGGTTTTTTATTACATACCTTCCAGAATGGAAGAAGGCTATGGATTAAATAGAGAAGCGCTGGATATGATAAAAAACAGAGGTGCTGATTTGGTTATTACCGTAGACTGCGGTGCGGTATCCATAGATGAGGTTCAATATGCAAAAGAAATCGGATTGGATATTATTATTACGGATCATCACAATGTAGGAGAAGTGTTGCCTGATTGTCTGATGATTAACCCGAAGCAGAAAGATTGCCGGTATCCGTATAAAGATCTTTGCGGATGTGGTGTTGCCTTTAAATTGGCACAAATGATTCAAAGAAAGGCAGGTCTTGACAGGAAAATTCTGAACAGGATCCTTGATTTAGTTGCAATTGCTACTGTGTCAGATATTGTCCCTTTAACAGATGAAAATCGTGTTTTAGTAAAATACGGCCTCAAGGAGATAAACAAGAGAAGGAGAAAGGGTCTTTCGGTATTATTGGAGAGTGTGGGTTTAAAGTACAAGGAAGTAAATGCCTATTATATTGCTTTTATAATAGGACCTCATTTGAATGCAGGAGGACGGATGGATACTGCAGAAACAGGGGTCAAACTATTTCTTTCAAATGATGAAAAAGAAGCCCGCAATCTGGCACGTTTGCTTGTGGAATTGAATCGTGAACGAAAAAATATTCAGGATGAGGGTTATAGAAAATGCATAGATGCTGTAAATCAGAATTACAGCGAGGATCTTTTCATCGTGATAGATTCGGAAGACATACATGAGGGAGTGGCCGGTATTATTGCCGGAAAGATCAAGGACAAATATCATCGCCCTTCTATTATTGTAACAGAATCCAGAGAAGAAGGAATACTTAAGGGGACCGGAAGAAGCATTGCGCATATTGACATTCATCAGATATTAAAAATGTATGATTATTTATTTTTAAAGTTCGGCGGACACTCATGCGCATGCGGTTTTTCTATGAAGCCTGATAAACTGGATCTGCTTAGAACATCACTTAATAAAGAATTAAAAAAAATGAAAGAATCTAATCCTGAATATTTCGAAAATGAGATAAAAATCAACTTAGAATTAAAGATAACGGATTTGACCCTTGATTTTATTAAAATTTTGAAGCAGTTGGAGCCATTCGGATTTAAAAATGAGAAACCGATATTTCTTTTAAAAGGTTTAACCATACAAGATGAATACTTCATGGGAGGAGAAAGGGAACATTTAAAATTAGTTTGTTATGATGGATCCGGGAACTGCTTAGAAGCAGTCGCTTTTAATAGAGCAGAAGAATACAAAGGGATGGAAAAAATATCAGAAATAGATCTGGTTGGTTACCCTGAAATAAACGAATATAACGGAACAAGAAAAATTCAGTTTCTGATCAAAGACTTCAGAAAAGCAGAAGGAGAATTAATTTATAATGCGGGTTTGTAGTTGGCGGTTCGTGGTTCTAAGTGCTTGAATAATGCAAGTTAAATTGTGAGTGTGAGTACAAATAACTCCTTCTGAGTAGTGTAATTAGGATTGTTAAAATGTAGATTTTGTGAAAACAAAATCTACCTTAAATCTTAATTCATAAATCCTAAATCTTAAATATCTTTTTGTGCCACTTTATAATATCGCTGATAACTGTTATATTAATAATAATTCATTAATAAAATGAAGAGAGACCCCAGCTCTTAAATAGAGGAGGGAGTCTTAGAGATGTTTAATGAGATAAATATATGTCTAAGATTTGTGAGGTAATATGATGATAAGTAAAAAGAAGGCCATATTGATCGTTATTGTTTTTATGCTGATATCATCCGCAGCGACCCTGAGTTTCATATCCTATTATCCATTGAACGGAAGAGTCTTTATTTCTGCTGATGAATATAAAGCATACAGAAATATATTAGATGAATATGGAAAACTATTCGAACTTCGGCAGTATATTGAAGAGAATTATTATATACCGGTAAACAGTAAGGATTTAAAAACAGGTATGTATAAAGGGTTATTCGACGGGATTGGCGATCCGTATTCTTCATATTTGACAAAAGAGGAATATGATGAGCTCATGATTTCAACTCAGGGAGAGTATCAGGGAATTGGCGTAACAGTGGCACCCGGAAAGGATGGATTTATTTTAGTCATTGCGCCAATAGACGATACGCCTGCACAAAGGGCGGGAATTAAAAGCGGAGATAGAATTGTTAAGATCGACGGTAAAGAATATACCGCAGACCAAATGGATGAAGCGGTATCTAAAATGAGAGGAAAACCCGGTACAAAAGTCATAATAACCGTATTAAGACAGGGAGAAGAGGAGCTGCTGGAGTTTGAAATCATAAGGGCCAATGTGAAGATGAAAACCATAAAATCGGATATCTTGGAGGATCATATAGGGTATATCCGAATTACTTCCTTTGAGAGTAAAACTTACAATGAATTTAAAAATAACTTAAGGGACCTGCAACTGAAGGGGATAAAAGGTTTAATCATTGACTTGCGAGACAATCCCGGCGGTTTGGTGGATGAAAGCTTGAAGATAGCAGATGAACTTATGGGAAAAGGTGTTATCGTATATACGGAAGACAGACAGGGCAAAAGAGAATATCATGAGTCAGACAGCTCTCAAATCGATATCCCATTTGCGATCTTAGTTAACGGAGGTTCGGCCAGTGCTTCAGAAATCATGACGGCAGGTATAAAGGATTCAGGTTCAGGTACGATTATAGGAACCAAAACTTTTGGAAAAGGAATTATTCAGAGAATCCTGCCTCTTAAAAACGGGGACGGGATAGAGTTGACTATCGCTCAGTACTTCTCGCCTGAGGGGCATATTATTCACGATGTTGGTATAGAACCCGACATTATAGTGGAGATTGATGAAGCACTTTATGAGGAAGGCATCCTTAAGCAGGAAAATGACCCTCAGTTGAAAAAGGCGTTGGAAGTACTTAAACAGAGTATAGATTTATAGGGACAGGGCTTGCCCTGTCCGCAAAAGATTAAAGGAAATTCTTGAAATGAACAAGAATTTCTTTTATTTTTTTGTCGGGAATGACAAAAATAATCAAAATAATTATATTGTATGACAATATAACAATATTATTAAAATACTATTGACACTAATATTTTCAGTTAATATAATAAAAATATAAAAGTAATGAAGAAAGAGAGGAGAACAATGATTAATTTCAGTTTTAGTCTGCCAACAAAAGTTGTTTTCGGAAAGGATGTCCAGCAAAATGTCGGCTCCGAGGTAAAAGCTTATGGAGGTTCGAAAGTATTATTGCATTATGGCGGTTCAAGTGCCCAAAAAAGCGGATTATTGGATCAGGTCTGCCAATCTTTGAAAAAAGAGGGTATTGGTTATGTTGAACTGGGAGGCGTTGTTCCCAATCCACGCCTTGGTTTGGTTTATCAAGGTATTGACTTGTGTAAAAAAGAAAATGTTGATTTTATTCTGGCAATTGGAGGAGGAAGTGTTATCGATTCTGCAAAAGCAATTGCTCTGGCCATTGCCAATGATTGTGACCCCTGGGACCTGTTTGACAGACTTGTAGATGCAAAAGATTGTTTGCCCATAGGTGTTATTTTGACCCTTGCAGCATCCGGAAGCGAAACCAGTAAATCTTCCATTATAACCAATGAGGACGGTTGGATGAAGCGCGGATATGCAAATAATCTCATGCGCCCTAAATTTGCTTTGATGAACCCCGAACTTACATATTCTCTTCCTATGAAGCAAACTATTTACGGAATAATAGATATTATGATGCATACCATGGAGCGTTATTTTACCCCAGTGAAAAATGTGGATCTTATCGATGCCATGAGTGAAGGATTGCTGAAAACTGTTATAAAAAGCGGAAAAGTTGTGGTTGAAGACCCGGAGAATTATGATGCAAGAGCCGAATTGATGTGGGCCGGAAGCCTTTCTCATAATGACTTGCTGGAAACCGGCAGAATCGGAGATTATGCGGTACATCAACTTGAACATGAACTTGGCGGTATGTTTGATGTAGACCATGCAGCAGGGCTGTCGGCTATCTGGGCAAGTTGGGCACGTTATGTTTATAAAGCAGATACCGGTAGATTTGCGCAATACGCAGTAAATGTCTGGAATTGTGATATGAATTTCCAAAACCCGGAAAAAACTGCTTTGGAAGGCATTGCGAAAACAGAAGAGTTCTATGCTTCTCTCGGCGCACCGATTTCTTTAAAAGCGTTATTAGAGGAAAAAGGAATACAGGATATCACTGAGGCGCAGATGAGAGAAATGGCTCAAAAATCTACATATGGCAACAAAAGAAAAATCGGTAATTTTGTTGTGCTTTCCGAGGATGACATTGTCAATATTTATAAAGCTGCATGGGAAAGATAGTAAATTGAATTAGTTATTTAGGGCCTCTAAAGGCCTAAATAAATAAAAATATTAATAGGAGGTTTTAGTTATGTCAAATGCACCAGTAAAAGATGATGGCAGAGGTATTGTATCCGGCGATTGGCTGAATCAAAATCAAGACATCACTTATCAAACTTGGTTGGAAGACGTGGCCAGCCTGTGGGGAACCATGATGAATAAAGAAATTGAAGAGTACAAGGTTCCCAAAGGGCAAACAGCTCTGTGGTGGCTGGGAGGACCTTCCTGGGTTTTGAAGACTGATGAAGGCGGTATTGCGTTCATAGACGTATATTCAGGACCTTCCATGTATACGGAAAAGCATTATTGCGGCGTATGCAAGCAGTCCGGTTCAGATTCCATCAATTGGCTAAGGCTGAATCCGCAATTCATCAATCCTTGGAAGTTTAACAGAATAGATGCGGCATTCTGTACACACAGACATCAGGATCATTGCGATCAGTACACCATTAAAGCGCTTCTTAAAACAACAAATTGTAAATTTGTTGGACCACCCGACACTTGTTTGAAGTTTGATGCTTTTGAAGTTCCAAAAGAAAGATTAGTTGTGTCTAAGGTTGGAGAATCCATGAAGATACCCGGTGCCGAAGTGGAATTTCTTATGTGTTATGATGAGACCGTAGTAAGAACAGGTGCACAGGCAACACCTGAGCCTTATGAAAAGATGTGTACCAGCTTCCTGTTCAAGACTTCTGCAGGCAATTTGCTGTTCTGCGGCGATACATGGTTCCATGATGGATACAGAGCCATTGGTGAAACTTACGATATTGATCTGGTCACCTTTGATATGGGATGGAATGCTCCGGGCGCAACTGATAAGATGACACCATATGACTGTGCTCGAGTTGCACAAGCTTTAAATGCCAAACTTGCTATTCCTGATCATTATGATAACTGGGTCAATACCGGCGGTAACCCGGAAGACCTTACTAATCAGTTTGAAATGATCGTGGCTCAGAATACACCTGAAATCAAGACTTGTATTCTTAGACCTTCAGCCAGATTCCTGTATCCGAGAGATAAGGATATCGGCCGTTATCGTTTCGATGATCAACGTGATGGTTACGATGTATACAAATCCCAGACTTATGGAGAATATGCCAATAAATACTACAAGAAATAATAAGTCTGTATGATGGACCGGCGTTGATTTAAAAGAGAGGTGAGAATAATGAAAGCTACACTATTACTTGAGAATAACAGCTTATTTGTGAAATTTTTCAACTCAGAGCATGGTTTTTCAGCATGGGTAGAAGATGAAGATGTCAAAGTACTCCTGGATACAGGATATTCAGATAATTTTATCAAGAATGCGGAAAAAATGGGTATTGACCTGCTTACGGCAGATTATGTCGTTATTTCCCATGGACATTACGATCATGGCGGCGGGCTGAAGTACTTGATTAAATATTATAGAGACAGAGGAATTGCCAGAAAACCTACGTTACTGATGGGACATCCCGATATTATGTTGAAAAAATATGAGTTCAACTGGAACCAAAATATCGGTATGGATGTGGACCTGGACGTTATGAAACAGTATTTTAATGTACAGTTTCAATCAGAACCTTTGTGGCTGACTAAAAACCTGGTTTATATGGGTCTTACGGAAATCACCAATGATTTTGAGAGAAGTTTCCCTCAGACTGCCAAGAAATTAAAGGATGGAGAATGGGTTGACGATTATTGTGTTGAGGATACTCAATTGGCATACCGACACAAAAATGGCGAAGAAGCTACTATAATCGCAACATGTGCCCACTATGGAATCTGTAACATCATGGAGTATGCGAAAAAACTTACAGGTGCTAAGAGTATTAATACATATCTGGGCGGTTCACACCTTCGGTCTGATGAAGTGCCTCAGACGCAGATGGATAAGACCTGTGATTATGTAAGGAAAGCCGGCATTAAGAATTTCTATATCTGCCATGATACAGACCTGGAATGCACATTACAACTGGCAAAGGCAGCCCCTGTAAAGGAAGCAGGCACAGGGCTGGTAGTCGAGTGTGACTGATTTTCAATATTGATCGTATTAACAGAAATACATACGATCATTTGGATAAATAAATTTCGTTTGTAGTCAGTATTGAACCAATTATAAATAAGGAGGAAATATTATGAGACAAATGAAAATGGGAAGGTTACTGTTAACACTTCTCCTGGCCCTGAGTATGGTTATTGCTGCAACTGCTTGTGGAGGCGGAGACGAACCTGCTTCTGACAGCGAAGGTGCAAAAGAGCCTGAAAAAATCACAGTGCGTATCGGTGCGGGACAAACACCGGAAGGTTATCGCTGGATAGGTGCCATGACAAAGTACATGATGCCGAAAGTAGAGGAAGAACTGGCCAAGACAGGAAATTATGAAATTGAATGGGTAGAATCCTGGGGCGGAACAGTTGCTACAGTTACAGAAAGTCTTGAAGCTTGCCAAGACGGCCTGCTGGATGTGACCAATGTATGCTATGTATTTGAGCAATCCAACTTGCCTTATGGTAATATTACTTATTATGTACCCTTTGGTGTTTGGGATGTGGATACAGCACTTGAGATTCAGCTTGATTTCATTGACAGATATCCTCAACTGACTGAAGAATTCGAAAAGTTCGGGCAGATCCCATTTGGCTGGGCAACTGCAGAGAGTTATAATATGACATCCAAGTTCCCTTATACCGGTCTTGATTCCTTGGATGGCAAGAGAGTCGGTGCAGCAGGATCTAATCTTAGCTGGGTTTCACCTCGAGCGACTCCGATACAGTCAAACGGAACAGAAGCTTACAATGCACTGCAGACAGGGCTATATGAAATGTCCTTACAACCTACCAGCTTCCATAAGGATCTTTACCTTTATGAAGTAGCGCCTTATGGCTTGATCGGAGACTTCCAGTGCGTATGGATGGGTGCCATTACCATCAATACGGATTTCTATAACAGCCTTCCTGAAGAAGTACAGAAAGCCTTTATGGCAGGAGGAGAAGCTTATACCTATGGTTTAGCCGAACTGTCCAAAGAAGGTTATGATGAGACCATCCAATTCCTGGAAGAAAACTGCGAAGATGTCATTTATATGACACATGAACAGAAGGTGGAATGGGCGGATACGCTTGATAACGTACCTTTGACATATGTAGAGAAAAAAGAAGCGGAAGGCATAGACGATGTTCGTCCGTTGATGAGAGATTATCTTACTGCAATACAGAATGCCGGATTTGAACCTGTCAGAGATTGGCTATCCGGAGTACCTGAAAAATAAAACTTCAATTCAACAATAAAATATTATATTTGGCGGCAGTTTATCTGCCGCCAAATATAAATCAGCTCAGAGAAAGGAAGTGTTTATGTGGACAAAAGTAAGAAAAAAGGAAAGTTACGCGATCCTTTTTCAGTATACATCAAAGCTCTGAATGCGGTGGGATGCGGTTTGACGATGTTCCTGATGGTAATTATTATGGCTGATGTTTGTGGACGCACCTTCTTCAACAGTCCTATTACAGGGGTTCCGGAATTGGTAGTTGCTTTGATTACGATTATTGCATTCCTGCAGCTTACTTATGTACAGATGATCGATGAACATTTAAAGGTAAGTATTTTTTATGAAAAATTTTCTATAAAGATACAACATCGATTAAGGTTTTTTAGTCAGATATTTGGAATTATTATCTTTGTTTTAATGGTCAAGTCATCTTATGCAAACCTGTTGTATTCTATTGCAGAGAAAGAAACAGAGGGAGAAGGTGCATTGGTGCTTCCCATGTGGCCTGTAAGGGGAACCATTGTCTTTTGCTCCTTAATGGTACTTATTATAATGATCCGGCAGGCATATTGGCTGTTTCGCGGGAAAAGCATTCTTGGAGAAGAGGAGGATGAAACATGTTGTTAAGTGCTGAATTGATTGGATTGATTTGTCTCCTTGCCCTGTTAGTGTTATTGTTTTCCGGAACGGGTATTGGTATTTCGCTGATATCAGTCAGTGTGCTTGGTGTATTTCTGACAATCGGAAATTTCAATACTGCAGTAAAATTACTGGGAACGACTTCTTATAATGCAATTCGTTCTTATTCCTTTGGTGTAATTCCCCTGTTTGTTTTAATGGGGTTATTTGCAAGTGAATCTAAGTCAGGCCGAGAGCTGTACGATGCGGCTAATTTGTTATTGAGAAGGATACGCGGTGGCGTTGCTATGGCAACGGTAGTTTCTAATGCCGTATTTGCTGCTATTACAGGAGCTTCTATTGCATCGGCAGCAGTATTTTCCAAGATCGCATATCCTGAGATGACACGATTGGGTTATGGCAGAAAGCTTTCCGTAGGGACCATTGCAGGGAGCTCAGTTCTTGGTATGTTGATACCCCCCAGCATTCTGATGATCGTATATGGGTCTGTTGCCCAGATATCCATCGGAAAACTTTTCTTTGGCGGGATTGTGCCTGGTCTCATTTTAACTTTATTATATTGCATTGTTATTTTCTTTATCGGAAAATACCATCCTGACCAGATCGGATCCAAAGATATTTATGAAAATGAGGAAGATGTTGAACCTGCGTATAAGGTTTTATTGAGACCTTCTGTTTTTATAGTATTGGTTATCATTATTTTCGGAGGTATGTGGACCGGTTATTTTACCCCGACGGAAGCCGGCGGTGTAGGATGCTTTGTTACGCTGTTGCTCATGATTTTTAAAGGACAGTTTACTTGGCCGCGTTTCTGGAATGCGCTGATGGATACGGGTAAAACCAGTGGATCCATTCTGTTTCTCTTGATTTCAGCCCAGATGTTTTCAAGAATGCTGTCTCTCAGCGGAGTTATTAATAAGATCGGAAATTTTGTAGTGGATTTGGCTGTAGCGCCCATTGTTATTGTATTGGTTCTTTGTGCGCTCCAAATTGCTTTGGGGTGTATCCTGGACTCCACTTCAATTATTTTATTGACAACACCTATTGCAGTTCCGGTTATTACCGAACTGGGATTTGATCCCCTGTGGTACGGAGTTGTTTTGATCATAGCAGTTGAGATGGGATTAATCACACCTCCCTTTGGAATTTCCGTTTTCACTGTCCATTCATCTTTGCAGGGGATGAATTTGAAGGAGCGTATCGGTGTTGGTGAAATATTCCAGGGGTCAGTGCCCTTCCTGATTATGATGGCGGTTCTGCTGATACTGGTTATATTCATTCCACCATTGATTTTATGGCTGCCAGGTACTATGGTCTGATATATCGGGACCTGTAATTATAGAATAGAAAGGAGAGACAGAAATGCTTTTGAGAAAAGATATCAACACGATTGTAATAGCCGGCGCAGGGCTTATGGGCTCGTCAATGGCGCAGATTTTTGCTCAATACGGATACAAGGTGATACTTTTTGACATTTTTGAAGAAGCCATTGAAAAAGGAAAAGACCTGATTGCGATCAATCAGAAAGCTTCCATAGAAGAGGGGAATATAACGGAGGAACAGTCAAAGCAAATTATAAATAATATCTCTTTTTCAACACAGGTGGGTTGTTTCAGTAATGCGGACTATGTTATCGAAGCCATTGTTGAGAAATTATCTGTAAAAAAGAAATTCTGGGAAGAAGTATCCGCTATTGCACCGGAAGATTCGGTATTGACCACAAATACATCCGGACTGTCCATTACAAAAATTGCAGAGTCTGTAAAAAACCCGGAACGCTTTGCAGGTATGCATTGGGTGAATCCGCCTCATATTGTGCCGTTGGTTGAAGTAATTTCCGGAGATAAAACAGTACAGGAAGCGGTGGAAATTGCAAGAGATCTGGCAATATCCATTCACAAGAAACCGGTAATAGTCAAAAAGGATGTCAATGGTTTTATACTGAATAGATTGCAATATGCTGTTCTCAGAGAAGCTTTATATATTGCCGAAAATGGGATTGCGGATTTGGAAGATGTAGATAATGTAATGAAATATGGCCTTGGAATGAGATATGCCTGTATTGGTCCTTTTGAGACTGTTGATTTAGGCGGGCTGGATACATTTTATAATGTAGGAAGTTATCTCTTTGCAGATCTGAGTAACCAGAAGGAAGTACCGGATTTATTGAAAAAGCGTTACGAAGAGAAGGCCTATGGTACAAAAACCGGAAAAGGGTTTTATGATTATTCGAACGGAAGAGGAGAAAAGGTTATCGAGAAAAGAGATAAGGATTTTATTAAAATTGCAAAATGTCTTTACAGTGATTTATAATCACCTAAAAAAAGACTTGCCGGAAATAAGGAAACAAATTAGAAAATAAATAAATGAGTTAAGCAGAAAATACCCAACCTCCTTATAATATACCGGTGCCATATGTGGGGTTGTAAAGGATAAACGAGCTATAGAGCTGCTCTAAAAGATACGAAAGAATGAATTATTGATAAAAGATTTTCTTGTTATCCCCGGGAAGACACAAAAGGAGGGACAATAATGTCAAAAAAGATGATAATAGATGGTAACACTGCCGCTGCATATATTTCTTATGCATTTACCGAGGTTGCTGGAATTTTTCCAATAACACCTTCTTCTCCAATGGCTGAATTGGTAGATCAATGGTCGGCAGAGGGAAAGAAAAATATTTTTGGACAGACTGTAAATGTTGTAGAACTGCAATCGGAGGGCGGTGCTTCAGGAACAGTGCATGGATCTTTGGGTGCAGGTGCATTAACTACGACGTATACGGCATCACAGGGACTATTATTGATGATTCCCAATATGTATAAAATATCCGGAGAATTGCTGCCTGGTGTATTTCACGTTTCTGCAAGAACGCTTTCGGTTCATGGGTTGTCCATTTTCGGAGATCATTCCGATGTAATGGCTTGCAGACAAACAGGTTTTGCCTTGTTATCGGCAGCAAATCCTCAGGAGGTCATGGATATGGGTGCTGTGGCTCATTTAAGCGCAATACGTGGGAAGGTTCCTTTTCTGCATTTTTTCGACGGATTCAGAACATCACATGAAGTACAGAAAATAGATGCCCTTGATTATGAAGATATGGAAGAATTGATGGATAAAGATGCTGTTAAAGAATTCAGAAAAAGATCTTTAAATCCGGAACACCCTTGTACCAGAGGAACGACACAGAATCCCGATATTTTCTTCCAACAAAGGGAGGCCTGTAATAAATTTTATACGGATCTTCCTGATACCGTAGCTTATTATATGGAAGAAATCAACCGGCTGACAGGAAGAGATTATAAGCTTTTCAATTATTATGGTGCAGGAGATGCTGAAAGAATCATTATTGCTATGGGTTCTGTATGTGATACATTGAGAGAAACAATAGACTATTTAGTTGCAAAAGGTGAAAAAGTCGGGTTTATCAATGTCCATCTCTATCGTCCGTTTTCTATGGACTATTTCTTGAAGGCTGTTCCCAAAACTGTTAAAAAGATTGCTGTTTTGGACCGGACAAAAGAGCCTGGAAGCCTCGGAGAGCCATTGTACCAGGACGTCTGCACTGTTTATAAACGAAAAGGGATACCCATGGAAATCGTAGGAGGCCGATACGGTCTTTCATCAAAGGATACAACGCCTGCTCAGATATGTGCGGTATTTGAAAATCTGGCAGCCGACAAGCCTAAAAATAATTTTACCATTGGTATTGAAGATGATGTGACTTATCTTTCACTTCCGGTAAAAGAAGGAATCCATGTAACTTCGGAGGATGTTAAAAGCTGTAAGCTGTGGGGATTAGGATCTGACGGTACCGTGGGCGCTAACAAGAATACGGTCAAGATCATCGGAGAGCATACGGATTTATATACACAGGCATATTTTGTATACGATTCAAAAAAATCCGGCGGTTTAACCCAATCCCATCTCAGGTTCGGGAAGAAACCTATCCGTTCCAGTTACCTGGTGAATTCAGCGGATTATGTAGCTTGTCATAACCTCTCGTATATCGATAAATATGATTTGGTGAAAGATCTTAAACAGAATGGTATATTCCTGCTGAATTGCGGTTGGTCAGATGAGGAATTGGATAAAAGGCTTCCGGCTGAAATGAAAAAAATGTTGGCCTTAAAAAATGCAAAATTTTTTACTATTGATGCTACTGATGCTGCCAAGAAACTGGGCATGGGAGGAAGGATCAATACTATATTACAGGCTGCTTTCTTTAAATTGGTTGATATCATTCCATTGGAAGAAGCTGTGGATCATATGAAACAGGCGATTTATAAAAGTTATTATGCCAAAGGCGGTCAAAAAGTGGTTGATACCAATAATGCAGCAGTAGATTATGGAGTTTCACATCTCAGGAAGGTTGAAATACCTAAAGAATGGGCAAATTGCGAGACTGATGAAACAGTTGCTGAACAGGTTCCTGATTTCATCAGGAATGTAGTATCCGTTATGAACCGGCAGGAAGGAGATTCTTTACCGGTGAGCACCTTTGTGGGAATGGAAGACGGTTCCTTTCCTCCCGGAACAACTGCTTATGAGAAACGTGGCGTAGCTGTTGATGTACCTCAATGGGATATGGAAAAATGTATTCAATGTAATCAGTGTGCTTATGTTTGCCCGCATGCGGTTATAAGACCCGTTTTACTCAATGATCAGGAAGTTTCAAGAAAGCCTGCCGGGTTTAAGACTAAAAAAGCCATTGGCAAGAATCTTGATAAGTATCAATACAGGATGCAGATTTCTCCGCTGGACTGTACCGGATGCGGGAGCTGCGTCAGCATCTGTCCGGCAAAAGAACCTGCATTAACGATGAAACCTTTGGATTCCCAGTTGACGGAGCAGGAGAATTGGAGATTTGCTATGGAGGAAGTGTCTGTTAAAGAAGATGCAGTAAACAGTAATTCGGTAAAGAGCAGTCAATTTGCACAGCCTCTGTTTGAATTTTCCGGTGCCTGTGCAGGCTGCGGAGAAACACCGTATATTAAACTGGTGACCCAATTGTTTGGAGACAGAATGTATATTGCAAATGCTTCAGGATGTTCTTCAGCATACGGGGGAAGTACACCATCTATGCCTTATACGGTCAATCAGAAGGGACACGGGCCTGCCTGGGCGATGTCTTTGTTTGAAGACAATGCTGAATATGCTTTTGGAATGCTTCTTGCGGCTGAGCAGATAAGAGAAAGGTTGATTGAAAGCATTAAAAAATTGTCTGCAGTAGAAGAGCTGAAAGAGATAGCGGAAAAATACCTTTCAGAAAAGGATGATGCAGGAAAGACTTTGGCTGTTTCCGTTGAATTGTCCAAGGCCCTTGAGAATCATGAAACAAAAGATCTAAATGTAAAGAAAGAAATCGATACAATTATAGAAAACAGAGAGTACCTGACGAAAAAATCTGTCTGGGCCTTTGGAGGAGATGGATGGGCTTATGATATCGGTTATGGCGGATTGGATCATGTAATTGCTTCGGGAAAGGATATCAACATGCTGGTTCTGGATACTGAGGTTTATTCCAATACCGGTGGTCAGGCTTCAAAGGCCACTGCAACCGGAGCGGTTTCTAAATTTGCTTCTTCAGGAAAGAAAATCAAGAAAAAGGATTTAGGGCTAATGGCCATGAGTTACGGATATGTTTATGTTGCACAGGTAGCCATGGGTGCTGACCAGGCACAGACCCTGAAGGCGATTCGAGAAGCAGAAGCTTATCCGGGCCCTTCGCTGATTATTGCATATTGTCCTTGTGCTGAACACGGATTAAAGATAGGCATGTCCCACAGCCAGGAAGAGATGAAGCGTGCGGTGGAAGCCGGATACTGGCATCTTTACAGATATAACCCACTGTTAAAAGCTGAAGGGAAAAATCCGTTCATATTGGATTCCAAGGAGCCGAAATCGGATCTGAAGGAATTCCTATACAGTGAAAACAGATATGCTTCACTTGAACGTTCTTTCCCGGAACAGGTGGAAAGACTCTTTAATCAGGCTGTATCAGATGCAAAGGAAAGATATGAAACTTATAAGAAATTATCGGAAGGCTAATTTTACACAAGTTGAAGTGGAAACGGAGGTATGTAAATGAAGTATCGGAGTTCGGATAATCTGAAAGGTACAGATAGTGCATTCTGTCGTTCCCTGTATAAATCCATGGGGTATACAGATGAAGAATTGACCGATAGACCTGTGATCGGTATTGCAAATTCATGGAGTACTTTGGTACCCGGGCATTTTAACCTGAAACAGGTGAGCGAATTTGTTAAGAAAGGTATATACAGAGGAGGCGGAACTGCAGTAGAGTTTGGTGTTATCAGCGCCTGTGACGGCATTGCCAATGGACATGAGGGAATGAAATATATTCTTCCTTCAAGAGAAATTATTTGCAATTCCATCGAAATCGAAGTTCAGGCTCATAGGCTGGATGCCATTGTTTTACTGGCATCATGTGATAAGATTGTTCCCGGCATGTTGATGGCTGCAGCACGGTTAAATATTCCGGCGATATTAGTAAACGGAGGCCCTATGATGGGCGGCGTAGAATTTGACGGCAGAAAAACGGATGCCACTTCTGTTGATGAGGCCGTAGGGATGCTGCATGGCGGAAAAATTACCGAGGAGCAGGTATTATCTCTTGAAAATGTTGCTTGCCCCAGCTGTGGTTCATGTGCTTTTTATGGTACTGCAAATACGATGGTTTGCATAACAGAATCCATAGGGATGAGCTTAACGGGAAGCGCCTTGATTCCGGCGACTTATTCAGAGCGGCTGAGAGCAGCATATATGTCGGGTATAAAAATATGCGAATTGGCGAAAAAAGAGATTAAGGCCAGGGACATCATGACAGAAGAGGCAATAAGAAACGGAATCAAAATAACCATGGCTACTTGTGGTTCCACCAATGCCGTATTGCATTTAAGCGCTATAGCGCATGAAGCAGGTCTTAACATGAATGTTGTAGAAGAATTTGAAAAATTAAATAAAGTTACGCCTCAGATTGCTAAAGTCAATCCTGCCTCCAAATGGGACATGGAAGATTTCTATAAGGCAGGCGGTATTCCCCGGGTTATGAAAAACTTGGGCGACAGGATCAATACACAGGTATTGACATGTACCGGGAAAAAATTGGGTGAAAACCTTGAAGAATTTAAATTTTTATTCCCGGAGAATCCGGAAATCATCAAAACAGCAGAAGCACCGTTTAATAATACCGGCGGATTAGCTGTGCTTAGGGGAAATCTGGCACCGGATACCGGTATTACCAAACCGGGTGCATTTGACCCGTCATTATACCAGTTTCGTGGGAAAGCCAAAGTATATAACAGCGAAGAAGATGCGAACAAGTCTATCCTTGCAGGAGAAGTGAAGGATGGAGATGTGGTGGTAATCCGTTATGAAGGGCCCAAAGGCGGACCGGGTATGCGTGAAATGTATAAGGCGATGAAGTATCTGTACGGGATGGGGTTAAATTTAACAACTGCACTCATTACGGATGGACGTTTTTCAGGTACCAATAACGGGTGCTTTATTGGGCATATTTCTCCTGAAGCAGCGGAAGGCGGCCCTATTGCCATTATTGAGGACGGAGATATGATTAAAATTGATGTAACGGAAGGACGACTGGATATTGAATTAAGTGATGAAGAAATCGAACGGCGTTTAAAGCATTTAAAAATTCCTGAGAAGGAAGTTCCCAACGGCTATTTGAGGATGTATGCAAAATCTGCATCTTCTGCCGATAAAGGTGCTGTAATCATATAAATAGGGCTTATTGAATAGCTTGAAAAGGAGCTGTTCAATAAGCCTTAAATACAGAGGCTGCTATAAATAGCAGCCTCAGGCTGTTGAAAATCTCCGAATTTCTGCGTTGCTGCTTTCAAGCGAACATGCTCACTTACCTGAAGTAAGCTCCGCTGCTCGCTTTTAGCGCGCCTTGAACTTCGAATTTTTCAAAAGCCTGGAGATTGTAGGCTTTTTCAACAATCTCAGGCTGCTATAAATAGTAGCTTTTCATGAAAATGTATTATCTGAATTAAGCATATAATATAACAAAATAAACGTAAAATTTAAAATTTGATTAACAAAGCAGTACAAATAATTTATAATATAGTACATTATTGATGCAATACAAAAATAATTACGGTGAATAAGTCATAATGGCATCAAATATCTTGAATGTATCATTGATGATAAAATATTAACAAAAACTTTGCAATTCAATAATTATATGATAATATTTATGAGTGGATAAACACATTTGTAATTTGAAGTAATAAATGGTAATATTATTCACAAAAATTAATACTAAATTATAAGGATGGACGCTAATGGAAAGAGTAATTCGAAAGAAAAAACTGTCGGAATATATTATTGATGAAGTCAGAAATATGCTTCGAGACAAAACATTAAACGAAGGTGATAAGCTTCCCGACCAATTAACATTTTCTAAACAATTGGGCGTCAGTCGTTCTTCACTGAGGGAAGCCCTGCAAAAACTGGAAATGATGGGGGTTGTGAAACAAAACCCGAAGTTAGGGACTGTCATTATAAATGGCAATCCGGATAGATGGGTGAATACCATTGAAACACCGCTTTATTTAGACCCAAAAACCACCAGGGAATTACTGGAGGCGCGTAAAATTATTGAGACTGCCGCTGCAGAAGTTTTGATTGAACATATTACCAAAAAAGAAATTAATGAACTGGATACCATTGTAAAAAAAATGGAAAAAGCATATGAGTCCGCTGATGTGGATGCGTTGAGTAACTACGACCTGGATTTTCACATATTGCTTGCCAAAAGCACCAATAACCGTTATCTGATAAATATGTATCTCAGTATGTATAATCAATTGGGAGAATTTATCGAAGAAGCTTTTGAATACAATCCAAACATTAAGAAACAAACCATTGAATGGCATAAAAAATTAGTAGAGGAATTGAAAAAAGAAGATAAATCAAATTTTCCCAAGATGGTGGCGGGTCATCTTTCCAGTACGGAACATGATTTCTACGAATATAATTTGGGAAAAAGAAAAGAATAGCGGTAAAGAAAAAAGAGCTCATGCTTGACAAATTGACAACCTTTTAACGGAAGAGCAAAAGTAAGAAAATAGACCTTGCTGAATAATTAATAAATATTACAGTTATCTGAATTTAAAAAAATTCAGATGTAAGGGTTCTGAAAAAATAATCGGATACTCAGAGGACAGATAAAAAGGATGCCAATTTATCAAGCATGAAACAAACCATACAACTGATATGAAACGGAGTACGAAATGCTTTTCTCTAAATTCAATTAAGTGTATCATCAAGATAAAGCTAAGATAAAAAGGCATCGGGGAATACCCGGTCCGTTTTTTTTTTGGCATATAAATTAATAGTAATTACTATTAATTTAGTGGTATAATATAATTGATTTTGAAAACTCTGCCAGATTATTTCTCGTGGAGCAGAGTATAAAAGATGCGTGTTTTGTTATATTAAAGCTTTAATTAAATGGAGCGGATGATGGGAATCGAACCCACGTTACCGGCTTGGGAAGCCGGCGCTTTACCATTAAGCTACACCCGCACTCCATGAAATATCATACCAGTATTTCAAGCAAAGTTCAATTCCAAATAACATAATATTTATAAAATATTTTTAGTTTCTTCTTATGTTCAACTTATATAATCCAAAATGAAGTAAGTTCCATTGGTGAGAATTTAAGTCTCTCTACTGATGGAAAGATACGAATTTTAAATTTAGCAGGCTCGATCTTGCCATCTGTAGAGGCGGGAGTTTAAGAGTTGTTTAATGAGCTAAATTATTAATAAAAGGAGGAAAATAAGTATGAGAAAAATGAGAAAAACGACTGTCATTGTATTATGCCTGATTCTGGTGATGAGTACCTTTACCGTATTTGCAGAAGGAGATGCGGCAGAAAAAGTTATTACAATTGTTCATACAAACGATATCCATGCAAGAATTGAAGACGGAATGGGACTTTCACGTATTGCTGCTATTATTAAAGATTTAGAAGCGTCTACCCCCAACCTTTTAGTAATGGATGCAGGTGACACATTTCACGGAACCACATTTGCAACGCTGGTTGAGGGAGAAAGTATCGTACAAGTTATGAATGCTGTAGGATATGATTTAATGGTTCCGGGGAATCATGATTTTAATTATGGGCAGGATAGACTACTGGAATTAGAGGATATGGCTGATTTTGACATGGTTTGTGCAAACATCTCTGATTCGGATGACAACGATTATATGAATCCCTATGTTATAAAACAAGTTGATGATGTTAAAGTTGGCATTTTTGGTTTGGCCACACCGGAGACAACCTACAAGACACATCCCCAAAATGTAGAAGGACTCAGGTTTGAAGATCCTGTTGAAAAGGCAGAAGAAATGGTAGAAGAATTAATGGATGAAACAGATGTTATTATTGCATTAGCACATCTCGGGGATGATGAAACCAGCCGGTATACCAGTATAATGGTAGCGGAACAGGTTGAAGGAATTGACCTTATTATTGACGGACATAGCCATTCCCAATATAAAAACGGGCTTCAGGTTGGAGAAACCCTGATTGTCAGTACAGGAGAGTATGCAGAAAATCTTGGGGTCGTCGATATTATGGTTTCGGGAGATCAGACAACTTTTAATGCCCGTTTGATTACAAAAGATGAAGCCATTGCAGCTTATGAAGAAGATTCTGAAGCAGCAGATCTTATAGAAGCTATTAAAATTGAGCAGCAGAGTATATTGGCAGAAGTTATAGGAAGCACATCGATAAATCTTGATGGGGAAAGAGCAGATGTAAGAACCAAGGAAACAAATCTTGGGAATCTGATTACAGATGCCATGGTGGAAATTACCGGTGCAGATGCTGCTCTTACAAACGGCGGCGGAATCCGTGCATCCATTGGAACAGGCGATATTACAAAAGAAGAAATCATTACAGTTTTGCCCTTCGGTAATTTTATTGTAACAAAGAAACTCAGCGGATCAGATATAAAAGCGGCTCTTGAGCACGGCTCTTCCGGATATCCTGAGGCCGCAGGTTCATTTCCGCATGTATCAGGAATTTCCTATGCCATTGATTTAAATAAATCTTCAGGAGATCGTATAGTAGAAATAAAGATAAATGGGGAGCCTCTGCAAATGGATGAAGAATATATCATTGCAACCAATGATTTTCTTGCTGCAGGAGGAGATAATTATACAATGTTTGCAGACAAAGAAACTGTTAACGAGTATATGTCTCTGGATGAGGCAGTTATGGATTATATAGAATTAAAAGGAACGGTTGCCCCCGGAGTGGAAAACAGAATTACCGTAATTGAAGCGCTTGAGGAAGAAAAGGTTGACATAGAGACTGAGGATGAGATTGCTGCAGAGCCGGAAGCAGCAGTGCAATCGGAATATGGGAAATATGTGGTTGTTTCAGGAGATGTTCTGTGGAAAATAGCTGAAAAGTTCATGACTACATGGCAAAAGCTGGCTGAGATAAATGGTATAAGTAACCCCCACCTTATTTTCCCGGGCCAGGAATTATTGGTACCCTAAAAACATGTTACCGTAATAAAACAAAATCATAATTAAAAGTATAAAAGAGGCATGACTTTTTAAATGGCAGAATCCCTGCCGGAAAAGAAATGTCTCTTTTTGACGAGATACAACTAAAAAATGTAAAAATTGACACTATGGTTACTTATGGAATAGAATAATTTCATAAGTAAGACAAATGTAAAAAGTGTAATGTATTCTTATCGGGGGGAGTATAGAATGAATTATACCAATGGGTCTTATAATATCCTGCATCCGGTAAAACAGGTTTTCGACTGGGGTACCATAAGATGGTTGGATGAGCCGGAGGATTCCAATGACGGAAAACTACTTGTGGGACATGTTACATTTCTTCCTCAAAAATTACAGGATGAACATCTGCATACGGGGGATGAACAAATCTTATACATAATATCCGGACAGGGTGAACACCGTATCGATAACAAGGTGTATCCTATTATACCCGGCATGGTCTATCATATTCCTGCCTATGCCCGGCATGAAATCCGTAATACTGGCGACCAAGTGCTGGAAATGATCATTGTGTATAATCCCAGTAGTGTCTACAACAAGGATGTGCTTGCCAACCCGTTAAGTGATAAATTCACATCCGGCAGAGCCGTAGAAAATTTGAAAGAAATAGTAGATATATCTGTGCTGCAGGAAATACAGGATAGATTATCAGAGGTTTTGAATCTGGCTATTGTAATAAAAGATAAGGATGGAAAAGCATTAACACAGATCAGCAACTTTCCGGAATACTGTTCGAAAAGATGTAATAAACATATGAAAGAATGTATTTTTAAAAGCCCTTTTGTATCTTCCGAATTACATGAATCTACGGTTGTGCCATGTTGTTATGATGCAGTAAGCATTTCAAATGCCATTACATTTGGTAATCATTATATAGGCAATATTTTATGCGGCCCAGTATTCTTAAATGAGCCATCTAAAGAAATAACAGATAATATAGGCGAAGAAGAAGGCGGTCCCGAAACTTTAGAAACTTATTTAAAAATCAGAAAAATAACGAAAGGAAGATTGTATGCCATTATAGAACTTTTGAAGACAATTAATAATTATATTGTTCAAACGGGTATTGATCATCTGACTCATGAGTCATTGCATCAGAAAACACTGCAGGTTCTTAAGGAGGTAAAGGCAAGAAATCAGCTGGAAAAGGCCCTTTCAGAGGCAAAGATGAAAGCAATAGAGACCCAAATGAGCCCTCATTTTTTATTCAATACCTTAAGTGTGATTGGAGAGATGGCTTATATGAATGGGGCTAAAGATGCTGCTGAGATTACTTTTTCTCTTTCAAATCTTTTAAGAAAAAGTTTAAGAAAGTCACAGGAACTGGTGACATTGCAGGAAGAGCTGGAATATATCCGGGATTATGTTTACATACAACAAAAAAGATTCAAAAATATTATTAAGGTAGATATTCAGGTTGAAGAAAAAGTACTGAGGATAAAAATCCCATTTATGACTTTACAGATATTGGTAGAAAATGCTATTATTCATGGGTTGCATCCTTCAGCTAAAGAAGGCGTTTTACAGATCAAAGCGAAATTGGCAGAAGACAGCATAAGTTTAAAAGTTATAGATAATGGCATTGGCATTCAGGAAGATATCGTAAAGAGAATTCTACAGGGCAATAATAAGACTTCTGTAAAAGGATCCGGTCTGGGATTAAATAATTTAAGGAAGCGCTTGGATTATTATTATGGCAATACCTATTCATTCAATATGATCAGTAACCTAGGTAAAGGCACGGAAATTACCATCGTTTTACCCATTGAGAGGTAGGTGATAAATTGGTGAAATTATTGATAGTAGATGACGAAGTAGTATTAAGAGAATATATCCGGTATGTGTTAACTGAAGAAAATATCTCCATGAAAATAGATGAGGCTTGCAGCGGCAGGGAGGCCATAGAAAAGATTGAAATGCTGAAGCCGGATATAATCCTGCTGGACATCAAAATGCCCGGAATGGATGGATTGGAGGTTGCTGCAGAATTAAAAAGACATTATCCATGGCTGAAAATCGTTATTCTGACCGCTTATGATGATTTTTCATATGCACACCGGGCCATTCAGATCGGGATAAGTCATTATCTGTTAAAACCGGTTTCTCCTCAGGAATTAATAAATACGATAAGGAATGTATTGAATGACAATGATGGTGAAATCGCTTTAAGCTACGGTGAGAAAATAAATGATTACAATCTGGAGCATCAATTAATAGAAAGCATAAAGCTCAATGAAAGAGAAAATGCAGTAAAAATGTTAAATGCACTTTTTCTTAATGAAAATATTGAAAATCAGGATATTGGTGAATTGAAAAGCAACACCATCGAGTTAATGGGGATTATTGTAAGAACTGTGATTTCATTAGATATTGGGGACCAAGATCTGATGGAAATAAAGGGGAAGCATCAGAATTTGATTTTTTCTTCTTCATCATCAAGTACTATTAGAAGCATCATGTTAGAGTTTGTTTACGACATTATGTCATTGATGGAAAATCAGTATTCATCACCAAATAAAAAACTGATAATAAAAGCTAAAGATTTTATTCAAAGAAACTACACAGGTAAAATATATATGAATGATGTAGCGGAATACGTGGGGTTAAGCCCTTATTATTTCTCAAGAGTGTTTAAACAGGAATCGGGGGAAACGTTTACCCAATATATCAATACCATCCGAATTCAAAGATCCAAGGAGTACATCCGGAATCACTATATGAGTTTAGGAGAAATTGCCTTAAAAGTTGGATATGAGGATTTCAGTTATTTCAGCAAAGTTTTTCGGAAAAGCGAAGGCTGCTTGCCCAGTGAGTACCGTAAAAAAATACTATTAAACGCAAAATAATTTTAATAAAACGCAAAATATTTCTATTATCTCACTGCAAAAAATTCAGAATAATCCGTATAAACATGGGTTGTTCTGGATTTTTTTATTTGTTAGTGTTAAAAAAACAATTTATATCAAGGAGGCAAAAAAATGAGAAGTGACGCAATCAAGAACGGACCTGCAGGTGCACCTCTTCGCTCATTATATTATGGTGCGGGGTACACCCGGGAGGAAATAGAAAAACCTCTTATCGGAGTTGTAAATGCTCAAAATGAAATAATTCCGGGGCATATTCACTTGGATAGGATTGCGGAAGCAGCCAAAAGGGGTGTATTAATGTCCGGAGGTACGCCCTTGGAATTCCCGGTCATAGGTATTTGTGACGGCATTGCCATGGGTCATGCAGGCATGAAGTTTCCCCTCTCCAGCCGGGAGCTCATTGCAGATTCAATAGAAGCTATGGCTTCTGCTCATGCATTAGATGGTCTGGTACTGGTTCCCAACTGTGACAAGATCGTTCCAGGCATGCTTATGGCCGCTGCAAGACTGAACATCCCTGCTATTGTTATCAGCGGAGGTCCTATGAGGGCAGGCTATTATGAGGAAGAAACTCTGGACTTTACGATATTGTCGGAAAAGGTCGGGGTGTGCAAAGACGGAAAAATTTCTGAAGAAGAACTGGAAGAAATAGCTTTGAGAGCATGTCCCGGATGTGGTTCCTGTTCAGGGCTTTTTACAGCAAACAGTATGAACAGTCTTACGGAAGTATTAGGAATGGGACTTCCGTTTAACGGGACGGCACTGGCGGATACGGCTGAGAGGGTTCGCTTGGCGAAGCAAGCAGGTATCAAGATTATGGAATTAATCGAAAAAGATATAAAACCCCGTGATATATTGACGCTGGACGCTTTTAAAAATGCCATAACAGTAGATATGGCCATGGCCGGGTCTACAAATACCGTATTACATCTTCCGGCCATTGCTCATGAAGCGGGCATTACTTTAGATTTAACGCTATTTGATGAAATCAGCAATAGAACGCCTTACCTGACTAAGCTCAGCCCCAGTGGCATTCATCATATGGAAGATTTTCACAGGGCAGGCGGGCTGCCGGCCATTATGAATGAGTTAACTAAAAAAGGTTTGATTTTGAAGGACTGTATAACGGTAACCGCCCGTACCATCGGCGAAAGTATTTCAGATGCCTGTATTAAAGACCATGATGTTATTAAATTCATTGATGATCCTTATAGAAACAGGGGAGGACTTGCCATTTTGCGAGGAAATCTTTGTCCCGACGGAGCTGTGGTTAAAGAATCTGCTGTAGCGGATGAAATGCTTGTTCATTCCGGGCCTGCAGTAGTGTTTGATTCAGAGGAAGAGGCTGCAGAAGCCATATATGATAAACAAATAAAAAAGGGAGACGTAGTAATCATTCGATATGAAGGCCCAAAGGGAGGACCAGGAATGCGGGAAATGCTTGCACCAACTTCTTCTATTGTCGGAATGGGTTTAGATAAAGATGTAGCTTTGATCACTGACGGGAGATTTTCCGGTGCAACGCGCGGAGCTGCTATCGGCCATGTATCCCCGGAAGCCATGGAAGGAGGGCTTATCGGATTGATTCAAAATGGCGACAGGATTCATATTAATATTCCCGAAAGAAAATTGGAAGCAGAGATCACCGAAGAGGAACTCCAAAAGAGAAGAAAAGAGTATATTCAGCCGGAGCCAAAAATAAAAACAGGCTATCTTTATAGGTATGCGAAACTTGTTACATCAGCTAATACCGGTGCGGTATTAGAATAATAAAAAATGGAGGGAAGAAAAGTAATGAAAAAAGTATTGTCTATTGTGCTGTGTCTGATGCTGTGTTTGGTATTGTTCGCAGGCTGCTCCGGTCAGGAACAGGCACCTGCGGAAGCAGAAGGGGAACAGGCTGAACCGATCACATTGCGTTTGGCTCATGTGGTTAATGAAAAAGACGGATTTCATATTGCAGCCGAGAAGTTTAAAGAACTGGTAGAGGAGCAGACGGAAGGCATGGTTACCATTGAACTGTTTCCCAATGCCACTTTAGGAGATGAAAGAACATTACTGGAAGGTATGCAGATGGGGACCATTGATATGGGTGTTATTACCAACGGACCTGTAGCCAATTTCCTGCCTGAAATGGCTGTATTCGAACTGCCGTTTCTGTTCAGCACACCGGAAGAAGCCTATACTGTTTTAGACGGACCTGTAGGACAGGAACTTCTGGACAAGCTTGAAACCGTTGATTTAAAAGGGTTAGCTTATGCAGAAAGAGGCTTCAGGAATTTAACCAACTCTAAAAATCCGGTTAATACGCCTGCCGATATGGAGGGGCTTAAAATTCGTGTAATGGAAAATCCTGTGTACATAGATACCTTCCAGGCTCTCGGCGCCAATACGGTACCCATGGCCTGGACAGAAGCGCTTACTGCTTTACAGCAGAAAACCATTGACGGTCAGGAAAACCCTGTAAATGTTATATACTCGTTTAAACTTTCCGAAACACAGCAATATCTGTCCATGACCAGACATACCTATGCACCGGCCATATTCGTCATGAGTCTAAGTAAATTCAACGAACTTCCGGCAGATGTACAGGAAATATTTGTGGACTGTGCACAGCAGGCTGCCGTGCATGAACGCCAGGTCAATGCCGATAGTGAAAGCCAGCAGTTAGAAGAAATTGCGAGTCAGGGTATGGAAATCATATCCGATGTCGATACTGCACCGTTTAAGGAAGCTGTCGCACCTGTATATGAAAAATACGGAAGTGAATTCGGCGATTATCTCAACAGGATACAGGAACAACTTCAATAAAGATTCATGACTGTCTCAGCAGTTTTACTGCTGAGACAGTAAAAAATTAAAGGTGGATGGTATATAAATGACGTTATTAATTTTTCTCAGGAAAGTCAGTGATCGTATGGATCACTTGATCTATAAAATCGTGTTCATTACAATATTCGGAATGATATTGTCGATTTCTCTCCAAATCATATTCAGGGTGTTTTTTGATTCTCTTACCTGGACAGAAGAGCTGGCCAGATATTTATTGGTATGGAGTACTTTTTTAGGAGCAACTCTGGCTTACAAAAGAGGTATGCATATTGCTGTTACTTTTGTCAGAAATAGTTTTTCAGAGAAGATAAAAAAAGGAATTATTGTGTTTTCAATTATTATTATGATTGTTTTTTTTGTTATTGTAATTATTTTCGGTTTTAAACTTATGGTGCTTCAGAAAGTTCAGCTATCACCTGCCCTTCGTCTTCCCATGAGATGGGTATACCTGGTCATACCCTTGAGCTTTATCGTTATGACGGTTCATGGCATGACAGCGTTGTTGGAGCAATTTTTTAAAGGGGAGGCGGATATACAATGACAGCAATCCTGTTTATTTCTTTCTTTGTTCTGTTGTTATTAGGGATTCCTGTTGCTTTATCCATCGGTATTGCTTCTTTGATCATTTTAATTACAGAGGACGTTCCCCTGGTACTGATTGCTCAAAGAATGTTTGCAGGAACAGACTCATTTCCGCTTATTGCGGTACCTTTTTTCATATTGGCCGGTGATTTGATGGCGGAGGGAAAAGTATCGGAAAAATTAGTTGAGTTTGCCGATTCCATATTTGGCTTTTTAAAAGGCGGACTTTCCATCGTTGCAGTTCTTGCAGGCATGTTTTTCGCGGCCATATCCGGCTCAGGGGCAGCAACCACAGCTGCCGTAGGGACTACATTAGTACCTGAACTGAAGAAAAAAGGATATGATGAAGCATCATCGGCAGCACTTATAGCCGCCAGTGGCACCATCGGTGTTGTTATACCGCCTTCTGTACCTATGATTCTATATGCGGTCATTGCAGACCAATCTGTCGCCCAATTATTTCTCAACGGCTTTATTCCGGGTGTGGTCATGGGCAGTGTACTTATTGGTATTGCAGTAAAACAGGCTTACAAAAGGAATTATCCTAAAGGTTCCGAATTTACTTTTAAAAATGTATGGCGTACGTTAAAAGATGCCATATGGGGTATATTGACCCCTGTTATCATACTGGGCGGCATTTTTTCAGGAATATTTACGCCTTCGGAAGCAGCAGTGATTGCAGTGAATTATTCACTGATTGTTTCGTTGTTTATCTACAGAGACATGAAATTGAAGGATGTCTACAACATCATATGCAAATCGGCTATTACCATGTCCGTGATTATGTTTATCATTGCCACATCCAGTATTTTAAGCTGGATACTGGCAAACTGGAGTATCCCTACCCTTATTGCCAATGGGGTATTGGCTGTTTCAACCAACAAATACATTGTCTTGCTGCTGATTTCAATAATCGTATTGATTGCAGGCGTTTTTATGGAAACTGCATCGGCTTTGATTATATTGACACCGGTATTTTTACCGTTAGTGGAGCAGCTGGGAGTTAATCTGGTCCACTTTGGGATCGTAATGGTAGTGGGCTTAGCCATAGGGATGATTACTCCGCCTGTGGCCATAAACCTGTATGTGGCCAGTACCATTACCAGCCTTTCAATCGAGAAAATAACAAAAGCGATCATCCCCTTTATGATAGGATTAGTTATTGTCTTGTTATTGATTTTATATCTCCCCCTTTTCTTACCGGTTATCATATGATAGATATATATAGATAACAGATAATAGATAACATTTAAGAAACTATGATGCAATCATAGTTTCTGTTTTTATTATTCATCCATTGATATACCCTGTTTATCCTTGACATTACGAATCGGTAATGTTATATTTATTTGCTGAAAATCTAATAATAAATAACAAGAACATATGTTTGCATATTGTGTTCAGTATGGTATAATACTTAGAGGTTAGATAATAGATAACAGTTGTGTTCAGAAACTATGACACGACATAGTTTCTACCTTAATTATTCATTATTTATTATTCATTGAAGCTTCAAACCTTAAATCTTCAATCTTAATTCTTTTTCTGCCTATTTGTTTTTAGCGGGAGGTATCTTTGTGAGAGAATTTAAAGTCGTATCCGAATATAAAGCAACAGGAGATCAGCCTCAGGCAATTGCCAAAATATCAGAGGGTATTATTTGCGGCAAAAAACATCAGACACTATTAGGTGTAACAGGGTCAGGAAAAACATTTACCATGGCCAATGTGATTGAAAAAGTGCAGCGTCCTACTTTGATTATTTCCCATAATAAAACGCTTGCTGCACAGCTTTACGGAGAGTTTAAAGAATTTTTCCCGGATAATGCAGTTGAATTTTTTGTAAGTTATTATGACTATTATCAACCTGAAGCTTATGTACCCCATACGGATACTTACATTGAAAAAGACTCTCAGATCAATGATGAAATAGAAAAATTAAGGCACTCCGCCACAGCTGCTCTCTCTGAGAGACGGGATGTTGTTATTGTGGCAAGTGTTTCATGTATTTATGGATTAGGAAGCCCTGTTGATTATGAAAGTCAGGTCTTGTCTCTCCGACCGGGTATGGATAAGAGCAGGGAAGATATTATAAAAAGACTTGTGGATATTCAGTATGTAAGAAATGATGTTAATTTTATTCGAAGTACCTTCAGGGTCAGAGGAGATACCATAGACATTTACCCTGCAGGTGCGGAGAGTGCCATTCGGGTAGAGCTTTTTGGAGATGAAGTTGAAACCATAAAAGAAATCAATACGCTTACAGGAGAAATTTTAGGATTAAGAAATCATGTATCAGTTTTTCCGGCTTCTCATTATGTTACGACTAAAGACAATATGGAGCGGGCAATTTCAACTATTGAGGAAGAACTGGAAGAAAGAATACAATATTTTAAAGATAGAGGAAAGCTGTTAGAAGCTCAAAGGATAGAACAAAGGACACGGTACGACATAGAAATGCTCAGGGAAATTGGTACCTGTAAGGGGATAGAAAATTATTCCAGGCATTTGAACGGGCTACCTCCGGGAACACGGCCTTACACTCTTATAGATTATTTTCCTGATGATTTTTTAATTATTATCGATGAATCTCATGTTATGATACCACAACTCAGAGGAATGTATGCAGGTGACCGTTCAAGAAAAGAGGTTTTGGTTGAATATGGATTCAGACTGCCTTCTGCATTGGATAACAGACCTCTGGCTTTTGATGAATTCAAGGGGTTAGTAAATCAGGCCGTATATGTCAGTGCTACACCTGCCCTTTATGAACAAACTGAAAGTCAAGGTGTTACGGCGGAACAGATTATCCGGCCTACAGGTCTGTTGGATCCGGAGATTGAGGTAAAGAGAACTGAGGGCCAGATTGATGATCTTATAGAAGAGATCAACAATATTATTTCTAATGATGAAAAAGTTTTTGTGACAACATTGACTAAAAAAATGGCAGAAGATTTAACTGATTATCTAAAAGAGGCAGGGATCAAGGTGCGATATTTGCATTCGGAAATTGATACCCTTGAACGTGTGGAGATCATAAGAGACTTACGGTTAGGGGAATTTGATGTTCTTGTAGGAATCAACCTTTTAAGAGAAGGCTTGGATATTCCTGAAGTTTCTCTGGTTGCTATTTTAGATGCGGATAAGGAAGGGTTTTTAAGGACAGAGACTTCATTGATTCAAACCATAGGCCGTGCAGCACGAAACGTGAATGGTAAAGTAGTAATGTATGCAGACAAGATGACAGAAGCTATGAACCGGGCCATATCTGAAACCAATAGAAGAAGGAGAATTCAGGAAGAGTATAATCATACCCACGGCATTGTGCCAAGAACCATTATGAAAAAAATAAGGGGAGTTATTGAAGCCACACATGCCGCAGAGGAAAAAGACAAATATTATGTAGATGGTGCAGAAGAACAAATGTCCACGCAGGAGCTTCAAAAATTAATTTCCAAACTGGAGAGTGAAATGAAAATTGCCGCTACTAATCTGCAATTTGAAAGAGCTGCCGAACTTAGGGATAAAATAATTGAATTAAAGAATAGAGTATAGAGAAAGAGGAATAGGAGATTAGATGAAAGATGATGAGAGATGAAGGTTAAGGACAATTTTGCTTTGCAAAATTTCTATATTATCACCAGGACCTAAGAACCACGAACTATAATTTGATTTTTATCATCACGAGGAACGAGTGGTGCGGTGATCTAAACAGGTTACCGGGGGCAGATAAATTCAGATAAAAGATAAAAGTTACGTAGGTTTTATCCAAATCTCTTCATTTAATATATAGAAGAGGTGTTTCTGGCCACAACTGTTATCTATTATCTATTATAAAAGAATAACCGGAGGTTTTTATGACAAAAGATATATATATAAAAGGTGCAAAAGAGCATAATTTAAAGAATATAGATTTGCGTATTCCAAGGGATAAAATGGTCGTAATAACAGGTTTGGGCGGTTCGGGCAAATCTTCTCTGGCGTTTGATACCATTTATGCGGAAGGCCAGCGGAGATATGTGGAAAGCTTGTCGGCATATGCAAGACAATTCTTAGGACAGATGGAAAAACCCAATGTGGAGTATATAGAAGGTTTATCTCCGGCTATTTCCATCGATCAGAAAACCACCAGCAAAAACCCCCGTTCAACTGTCGGGACGGTTACGGAGATTTATGACTATCTTCGTCTGATGTATGCCCGAATAGGTATCCCCCATTGCCCGGTATGCGGAAGGGAAATCACGCAGCAAACAGTTGACCAGATTGTTGACAAAGTTATGGAATTGGATAAAGGAACACGGATCCAGATTTTATCTCCGGTTGTCAGAGCACGTAAAGGTGAACATGAAAAAGTTTTGACACGTATAAGAAAGGAAGGATTCACAAGGATAAGAGCGGATGGAGAGATATATGACATCAATGAAGAAGATGTGAAGCTCGAAAAAACCTATAAGCATAATATAGAAATTATTGTAGACAGAATCATCGTCAAAGAAGGGGTAGAGACCCGCTTGACTGATTCTATAGAGACGGCTCTCAATCATGCGGAAGGTCTGGTTATTATTAATGTCCTGCAAAGTGAAGATTTGCTTTTCAGTACAAAATTTGCGTGTCCGGAACATGGTATCAGTATTGAGGAACTGGAACCCAGAATGTTTTCATTCAACAGCCCTTTTGGAGCCTGCTCAGGGTGCAATGGACTGGGATTCATCCAAAAAATAGATCCTGAACTGGTGATTACAGATAAAAACTTAAGCATTAATGACGGTGCACTGGGCTCTGTTTTTTCTTCAATGGAGGAAGGGGGATATTATCACAGGATCATTTCTTCTTTAGCTGAAGCACATCAAGTCAATTTAGACGAGCCGGTAAAAAATTTACCGGAACAGTTTATAAAGGAATTACTTTTCGGGACAAAAGAGAAAAAGTTGAAATACTATTATGAAAGCAGAACAGGCGGATTTAAGTCTTTTGTGAATCAGGCATTTGAAGGGGTTGTTTATAACCTTGAGAGGCGATATAGGGAAACAAATTCAGATTATATAAAAGAAAAAATTGAAGAATTTATGAGTCTGAAACGCTGCGGTCACTGTGACGGAAGGCGCCTTAAACCTGAAGTTCTGGCTGTGACGGTAGGTGGTATCAATATTTCGGAGTTTGCAGATATGTCTATAAGAGAGGCCCTTATTTTTCTTGACCACTTAGAGCTTTCTCAGAAACATCAACTGATTGCTTTTCAAATTATAAAAGAAATCAGAAGCAGATTAGATTTTTTAGTTGATGTGGGTTTGGATTATCTTACGCTGTCCCGTTCAGCCGGTACGCTGTCTGGAGGAGAATCTCAGAGGATCAGATTGGCGACACAGATAGGGTCAAGGCTTGTAGGGGTATTGTATATACTGGATGAACCCAGCATAGGACTTCATCAAAAAGACAATGCAAAACTTTTAAAAACATTGAGGAATCTTACGGATTTAGGTAATACGCTTTTGGTTGTGGAGCATGATGAGGATACAATGTATGCATCGGACCATATTATCGATATCGGGCCGGGAGCAGGTGCTCATGGTGGGGAAATCGTTGCAGAGGGTACCGTTGAAGAGATTAAAGCATGTAAGGAATCCATAACAGGACAGTATTTAAGAGGAGAGAAAGAAGTAAAAATACCATCCATGCGGAGAAAACCCAACGGAAAATATATTACTGTTAAAGGAGCTCAGGAGAATAATCTTAAAAATATTCAGGTGGATTTCCCATTGGGCGTTTTTACATGTGTTACGGGGGTATCCGGCTCAGGAAAGAGCAGCTTGGTTAATGAAATTTTGTATAAAAGTTTGGCGGCTGTTATTAATAGGTCCAAAACGAGGCCCGGCAAGCATCAGTCTATAGAGGGCGTTGAGCATATCGATAAGATCGTCGATATTGACCAATCTCCTATTGGACGAACGCCGCGTTCTAATCCGGCTACTTACACAGGTGTGTTTACGCATATCCGGGATTTATTTGCCCAGATTCCTGAGTCTAAAATGCGGGGGTACAATAAGGGGCGTTTTAGTTTTAACGTTAAAGGCGGCCGTTGTGAGGCTTGTAGTGGTGACGGCATCATTAAAATTGAAATGCATTTTCTGCCTGATGTCTATGTGCCGTGTGAAGTTTGTAAAGGAAAAAGATACAACAGAGAGACTCTGGAAGTCAAATATAAGGGAAAAAACATATATGAAATACTAAACATGACGGTTAAAGAAGCATTGGATTTTTTTAAAAATATACCGGCTATTACCAGAAAACTACAGACTCTCAATGACGTAGGATTGGGATATATCAGGCTTGGACAGCCTTCCACCCAACTATCGGGAGGAGAGGCACAAAGGATAAAGCTGGCATCAGAACTAAGTAAAAGAAGCACGGGTAAAACACTTTATATCCTGGATGAACCTACTACCGGACTGCATTTCGAAGATGTCAATAAGCTTATTTCTGTTTTGGACCGGTTAGTAGAAGGTGGTAATACCGTTATTGTCATCGAACATAATCTTGATGTAATCAAAGTCAGTGATTATATCATCGACCTGGGCCCCGACGGTGGAGACAGAGGCGGTACTGTTATAGCAAAAGGAACACCGGAAGAAATAACAGAATGTGACGATTCATACACAGGGCAGTTTCTTAAGAGAGTTCTGTGTAAAAAAAAATCCCAAACCGAAGATTTTGAAATCGTTATTGAAAAAGATGAGATCAGCTGAGATTTTCCATGCCCCTTTATTCCATTACTTTTTTAAAAGTATCGGCGATGGACTTTAAATTATTGATGTAATCCGGAGATAAGGGAGCGACTTTAATCGTTGCGCCCTTGATTTCATTTGCAATAATACTTGCCTGGTGGCCATCAAATTCTTCCTGATAGAATACAACCTTGATTTTTTCTTTTTTTGCAAAATCGATGACAGACTGGATTCTTTTTGCAGAAGTTTCTTTTCCATTTTCTTCAATAGTGACCATATTCAATCCGTAATCGTCTGCAAAATATCCGAATGCGGGGTGATATATAATGAAAGATCTTTGCTTAATACCGTTCAAAGTATTAATAATGGTATTATCAAGGGACTTTAGCCGGGATATATAATCTGCTGCATTTTTTTCATAAATCAGCCGATTGGCCGGATCTAATTTTATCAACTCATCCTTAATGGCATTTATCATAATCATCACACGTTTTGGAGAAAGCCAAATATGCGGATCTCTTCCTGAATGATGATGCTTTTCTGTTATTTGTTCAGAATTATTATGATCATCTGTTCCTGTTGAGTAGAGATATGGGTATACGGCGGCTGATTTCTCCGCCAAAGAAACAATTTTTATATTTTTATTTAATTCAGTTACTTTTGGAAGAATATTGGCTTCTTCTGAGGGTACGCCCATGGAAAAGTATAAATCTGCTTTGCTGAATTCAGTCATTTGCAGTGGAGTCGGTTGGTAATTTGCAGGGCTGTATCCCGGTGGAATCATAGTGATAACATGTACCATGTCACCGGCAACTGCTTTGATAAAAGTCTTCTGAGGGATAATGGAAACAACAATACGTGGTTTTGTATCAATGAGTTGAGTAGTACAGGCAGCAGAAAGAACCATCGTGATTGTTGTAAGCAAGCAAATCAGTTTTTTTTTCATTCATTCCTCCTGATATTACCCGCCTAAAGTGATGTCCTGTTCATTGTACCAGTTCAATGCTTGTAAAAGGTGTTCCGATTTAAAATCCGGCCAATAATCTTCAAGAACAAAAAAGTCGGCATAAATGGACTGAACCGGTAAAAAGCCGCTTAACCTTCTTCGTCCTCCCCATCTTATAATCAAATCAAGTCTTGAGATATCAGTGGACTTTATATGATTCACGATACTTCTTCCGGATCCTCCGACTAACTTCAGAGAGTTCAGATCCCATTCCCAGCCGTAATTTACTAAAAAATTGACCTTCATGCCGCCATTTCCAAATACGGTTCTTTCAGTAAAGGGAAGCAGCTCTTCAGGAAACATGGGAGAATCAGTATTTCCTAATACTAATAAAGTGGCGTTTTCTTTGGAAAACATGTTTACTGCTTCAATGCAGGCATCTGTAAAAGCGAGTCTTTGTTCTTTTGCTCTTTTTGTATTATCCACGGTAAAACCATAGAAAGTTAATTCTCTTACTCCAAATTCCTGACAGAGATGAAAAAGGTCAATTCCAGGTTTCAGCCCGGATGAATAGCCTTTTTCCTTTGACATACCTTTTGATTGGGCCCATCTTCTATTTCCATCAGGAATAATCCCGATATGATCCGGTATTCTCATTTAATATTCACCTCAAATTGTCATAATATGCATACTAATTAATATTATAGCATTATTATAAGCACTGCTAAAGAATTTAATCCATAAATGAAGAAACGAATTTATTAAAAAGGAAATTGAACATGCAAAAATATGCATCAAACTGCAAAACTTTGCATAACTTACTATTTCGTAGTATAATGTAAAAGGGGATAAGGGACATAGATTAATAGCAATGAATAATTATGGAATGTTTTGTTAAAAAAATCTTCAGTTTGAAACTTACAATTGTAACCACTCCAGACTGTGACTCCGGACTTAAGGCAACTAATCACTATTACGAATTACGAACTAAATCCATACTCCATACTCTATTTTAGGGAGGTACTTATGCGGCGGGATCTTGAAGTGATATTAAATTCTACTCATGATGCGATGATTGCTGTGAATAAAGAAGGGGCCATAACCTATTTTAATAATGCAGCAAGAAAATTATTGGATAAGGAGGATGTCCAGGTATTAGGAAAGCATGTTATAGATATTGTCCCAAACTCCAGACTGCCTGATATTATTGAAACCGGGGAAGAAGAATTAAACAGGAAGCTTCCTTTAGGCAATATTACCATTATTACCAACCGGATGCCGGTAAAGGACCAACAGGGCAATATTATTGGGGCAGTTGCTGTTTTCAGAGATATCACGGAATTAGATGAGCTACTGGCGGAAAACACAAAATTAAAAGAAATACAGGTCTTATTACAGGCTATTTTTCAGTCGACACAAGATGCTATTTCCGTAGTAGATGAAAACGGTATAGGAATCATGGTGAATCCTGCATATGAACAGCTTTCAGGAATGAAGGCAAGCCAATTAATCGGGCAGCCCTGTACGGTGGATATCCCGGAAGATGAAGAAAGTAACCATCTAAAAGTACTGCAGACAAGGAAATCTATTAAGAACGCTAAGATGAAGATTGGACCCAATCAAAAGGAAGTGATTGTAGATGTTGCACCTATTGTTGTAGAAGAACAATTAAAAGGTAGCGTTGCAGTCATTCATGATTTGTCTGAAATTAAGCGGTTAACATATGAACTGGATGCAACCAAACAAATGCTCAGAAAGAAAGAAGCAAAATATGCCTTTGATGATATCATCGGAGAGGATATTCAGATAAAAAATGCTGTTTATAAAGCTAAAAATGCTGCCAAAACACCTGCAACTGTCCTTTTACGGGGTGAAAGCGGGACAGGGAAGGAATTATTTGCCCATGCGATTCATAATGAAAGCAGCCGAAGAAACAGGCCTTTCATTAAAATCAATTGTGCGGCGTTAGCGGAAAATATTCTTGAAAGTGAATTATTCGGTTACGTAGAAGGTGCCTTTACGGGGGCTAAAAAGGGAGGAAGGCAAGGCCTTTTCGAAAGGGCGGATGGCGGTACAATATTTCTTGATGAGATCGGAGAAATGAATATGGGAACTCAGGCAAAGCTTCTTCGCGTATTACATGAGAAGGAAATTATTCGGGTAGGAGGCAATGAAACCATCGTTGTAGATGTCCGGGTTATTGCAGCAACCAACTCGGATCTTGAAAAGAAAATCAACGAGAATAATTTCCGTGAGGATCTGTATTACCGTTTGAATGTATACCCTATTTTTATTCCGCCTCTTAGGTACAGAAGAAATGACATCCCGCTTTTGATTGATCATATTATAAGAAAATACAACCATGAGTATGGGCGTTTTGTTCAAAGTATTTCAGATAATGCAGTGGATAATATTATGCATATGCAGTGGTATGGAAATGTAAGAGAACTGGAAAATTTCATTGGAAGAGCCATGATCAATATGGAGTCCCGGGAGAGTATCCTTAAAGAAAAACACCTTCCTAAAATCGAAGAAAAAGCTACTGTTATCCGACACTCGGAAGCTTCAAAATGTGAAAAAACAGAAAATGAATTTGAAAAAATGACTTATGGTGAATTTATCAATAATGTGGAGAAAAAGTACCTACAAAGATTTCTCGCTCTTAATATCACAAGAGCTGATGCGGCAAAGAAGATGGGGATTTCTGAGAGGACTCTTTACTATCTTATAAAAAAGCATTTTAGAAATTGATAGACTGCAAAATTTTGCATAACTGTTTTGGGAAAAACAGTTGAATTCTTTTTAAACATTGAGAATTCAACTGTTCTTTTTTTGGCATATACTTTGCTTTTAGTAAAAGTATAAATTAAAAAATGAAAAGGTGATTGTATGTTAGAAAATTTCAACCAAATTATTGAAAAGGCAGTAAAGCAAAAAAAGGTAAAAATTTCTGTGGCAGTTGCTCAGGATAAAGAGGTGCTTCTTGCAGTGGAAGCCGCAAAAAAAAGAGGAATAGTCGAAGCTGTTTTGACAGGAGAAGCCCGACTTATTAAAAAAATGGCTTATGATTTAGAAATCGATTTAAAGAATTATGAATTAATTGATGAAAAAGATCCGGTTTCTGCCTGCAGAAAAGCGGTTATGGCAGTGTCCGAAGGAAGCGCTCAGGTGCTGATGAAGGGTTTGGTTGATACTTCGATATTGTTGAAAGCGGTATTGGATTCACAAACGGGGTTAAGGTCAAATCGTATTTTGAGCCATGTAGCAGTATCAGAAGCATTTCAGATAAAACGCTTGATTTTTATGTCGGACGGAGGGATGAACATTGCACCGGATCTTTATGCAAAAAAGGATATTATTATGAATGCAGTGTCAGTTGCAAGAGCTGTTGGGATAAAAAGTCCGAAGGTGGCACTTGTATGCGCGAAGGAGAAAGTTGATTCTAAAATGCCCTGTACTATGGATGCTCATGAACTCATGAAAATGAATGAAAAAGGAGAAATTGCTAATTGTATTGTAGGAGGTCCTTTTGGATTAGACAATGCAATATCGGCAGAAGCTGCAAAACATAAAGGTATTGAACATCCCGTTGCAGGAAATGCGGATATTGTCATTGTTCCAAACATAGAGACAGGGAATGTATTTTATAAGGCATTGGTATATTTTGCGAATTATAAAAGTGCCGGTGTGATTATGGGTGCAAAAGCACCGATCGTTCTGACATCAAGAGCCGATACTGCGGACACAAAACTGAATTCTATTGCCTTAGCGACATTGATACCCAACATTACAGAATAGGAGGATTTATTATGTACAGATTGCTTATCATTAACCCGGGGTCAACTTCAACTAAGATTGCTGTCTTTGAAAATGATAATGAAATATTTCTTGAAGTTTTGAGACATCCTTCCCAGGAAACTGCCCGGTTTGAAAGTATTGGAGATCAGTATGAATTCAGAAAAAAAGTAATTGAAGAAACATTGGTCAAAAATGATTTCAATATAAAGGATTTTTCAGCCATTATTTCCAGAGGAGGGCTTTTGAGGCCTCTTGAAAGCGGTACGTATGCCGTAAATGAAAAAATGGTTAAAGATTTAAAAATAGGTGTCCAGGGACAGCATGCATCCAATCTGGGCGGTTTGATCGCCAGCAGGATTGCAGAAGAAACAGGTATAAAGGCTTATATTGTAGACCCTGTTGTCGTTGATGAATTGCAGGAGATTGCGCGGTTTACAGGTGTACTTGAGATTAACCGGAAGAGCCTTTTTCATGCGTTGAACCAAAAGGCAGTTGCAAGGGTCGTGGCGAAAGAAATGGGAAAATCATACGAAGAGGTGAACCTTATTGTTGCCCATCTGGGAGGAGGGATTACGGTCGGGGCCCATAGGAAAGGAAAAGTTATCGATGTCAATAACGGTCTTTTAGGAGATGGGCCATTTTCACCGGAACGGGCAGGCACTGTTCCCACCGGTGAGTTAATAAAGATGTGTTTTTACGGCGGAATGAGTATTGAGGAGGTCAAAAGCAAACTGGCAGGGAAAGCAGGTTTGAGAGCTTATCTGGGGACAAATGACGGCCGGGAGGTCAACAAAATGATAAATTCAGGCAATGAATATGCGGCTTTAATATATGAATCCATGGCCTATAATGTGGCAAAAGAAATTGGCAGTTGTGCAACGGTTCTTGAAGGTAATATGGATGCCATTATTTTAACAGGAGGACTTGCATATGATGAGCGGTTTATTCAATGGATTATAAAAAGGACGCAGTTTCTTTCAAAGATTATAGTAAAACCCGGAGAAGAGGAAATGAAAGCTTTGGCAGAAGGTGGGTTGAGAGTTTTGAGAGGCGAAGAGAAGGTGAAGGAATACGTGTAAACAATTTTCAATTCTCAAATCTCAATTGAAAAAAGGGAGGTTTAAAAATGGCAAAAGGAAAAGTTGTCTTTGATGAAAATCAATGCAAAGGATGTGGGTTGTGCGTAACAGCATGTCCTTTCAAGTTAATTGAAATGGATGAAAAAAGAATCAATTCAAAAGGATATCATCCTGCTCATGTAACGGATCTGGAGAAATGTACCGGGTGTGCGAACTGTGCTATTATATGCCCGGACGTGGTTATAACAGTTTATCGGATTGACAAATGAACAATTAATAATGAAAAATGAAGCTGCTCTGCACTACTAAGGACCACAATCTATAATCCATAAACTATCATCCATAATCCATAAAAACCATTAAATAAGGGAGTGATTTGTTTTGACAAAGATATTAATGAAAGGAAATGAAGCTTTTGGTGCGGCTGCTATAAAAGCCGGCTGCAGGTATTTTTTTGGGTATCCTATAACTCCGCAAAATGAAATACCTGAATATATGTCTCGTGAACTTCCCAAGGTAGGCGGATGTTTTTTACAGGCAGAAAGTGAAATTGCAGCGATAAATATGGTATATGGTGCTGCAGGCGCAGGAGCCAGAGTAATGACTTCTTCATCATCACCGGGAATCGCTTTGAAACAGGAAGGTATTTCATATATAGCGGCTTGTGAATTACCATGCGTCATCGTTAATGTATCAAGAGGCGGACCCGGCTTAGGCGGTATACAACCTTCCCAGTCCGACTATTTTCAAAATACACGGGGAGGCGGAAATGGTGATTATCGTACAATTGTCTATGCACCGGCAAATCTACAGGAGGTTGTTGATATGACCGGGGATGCCTTTGATGTAGCGGATCAGTATCGAATTCCTGTCATTATTTCAGCAGATGGCATGATCGGGCAAATGATGGAACCTGTGGAATTTAGTGAAAGAAAAGGCCGCCCTCTGAGTCCGAAGAACTGGGCAGTAACAGGGACAGAAGAAAAGAGAGCACCGAATAGTATCAATTCCTTGTATATCGTACATGAAGAATTGGAAAAACACAATTGGCGGCTTGATTCAAAGCACAAAGCCATTGAAAAGAATGAAGTTCAATATGAAACGTACCAATTACAGGATGCGGAGCTTGTTGTAGTGGCTTACGGAACGACTTCTCGGGTGGTCAGAAGCGCTGTCATGGATTTGAGAAAAGAAGGAATAAATATCGGATTGATTCGCCCAAAGACTTTGTGGCCATTTCCATATAAGGCTTTTGACGAAATATCGGAGAAGGTAAAAGGAATCTTGACCGTGGAAATGAGTACCGGGCAAATGATTGATGATGTAAGGATTGCAAATAATGGGCGTTTCCCAATTCATTTCATGGGAAGTCCTGGAGGGAGCATACCTGCTGCTGAAGTAATATCCGAGAGGATAAAAAGTATTATAAGGGAGTGAAAAAAGTGAATATCGTATTTGAAAAGACAAAGGGTTTAACAGATAAGACATTTCATTATTGCCCGGGTTGTACCCATGGTATTATTCACAGGATCACAATGGAAGCCATCGAGGAACTTGGATTATTGGGAAAGGCTGTTGGAATTGCTCCTGTGGGTTGTGCGGTATTTGCCTATGAATATTTTAACTGTGATAGTTATGAAGCCGCCCATGGTAGAGCGCCGGCCGTTGCGACGGGTATTAAGCGGGTTCATCCTGACTGTTTGGTTTTCACATATCAGGGAGATGGTGATCTGGCAGCCATCGGAACCGGCGAAATCGTTCAGGCAGCACACAGAGGTGAAAAAATAACAGCTATTTTTGTAAATAATGCTATCTATGGGATGACAGGCGGACAAATGGCACCTACGACTTTAATAGGTCAGAAGGCGACAACAGCACCTTATGGTAGAGACGAAAATCATGCCGGAAAACCTATTATGATGTCTGAAATGATTGCAACGATTCCGGGAGCTGCCTATATTGAAAGAGTTGCTGTTAATACACCTGCTAATATCAGGAAAGCTAAAAAAGCGATAAAGAAGGCATTTGAAATCCAAAGAGAAGGAAAAGGCTTCACAATGGTAGAAGTGTTGTCAACCTGCCCTACCAACTGGGGAATGACACCTGAAGATGCTTTGAAATGGTTAGAAGAAAATATGATGCCATATTATAAATTAGGAATTTATAAATCGTCGGAAGGGAGTGTAATAAATGGCTGAGCAAAGATTCATTATTTCAGGATTCGGTGGGCAAGGGGTCATGCTGATGGGGATGATACTGGCGTATGCCGGTATGCTGGAAGGAAAAGAAGTCACATGGCTTCCTTCATACGGACCGGAAATGCGCGGCGGAACTGCTAATTGTCATGTTATTGTATCGGATAAACCTATAAGTTCTCCTATTGTGACTAAAGCAACAACAGTAGTGGCAATGAATTTGCCTTCTTTAAGCAAATTCCAGGGATTTCTTGAGGAAGACGGAAAGCTGTTTATAAACAACTCTCTGATAGATGTGAAACCGGAAAGAAAGGACATCAAAGATTATTATGTATCCGCCAATGATATTGCCATGGGACTGTACAACAGCAAAATTGCAAATATGGTGATGCTTGGAGCTATAATAAAAGAAACAGGCGTTGTGAGCCATAATACGGTTGAAAAAGTGCTGGAGAAGATATTTCATGGAGATAAAGCTAAACTGATTCCGGTTAACATTGAAGCCCTGAAAAAGGGAGAGACGCTTCTTTTAAATTGAGAAATTCCATATTGGTTCTTTACTAATAATAGAAAATCGTTATAATTAAAATAATAAGGAAATATATGTGAAAGGAGGGATTTGTATTGGAATATCATTTTCCTGTATACAAAACAACAAGCCCGAAAGAAAAACCGGACCAGGATCATCTTTCATTCGGGACAATATTTACCGACCATATGTTTGAAATGTCCTATGATGAGGGTAAGGGATGGTACGACGGAAAAATAATTCCTTACGGACCCATACATTTGGAACCTTCCTCGATGGTATTGCATTACGGGCAGGAGATGTTTGAAGGATTAAAAGCTTATAAAGCAGAAGACGGCAGAATATTATTATTTAGACCTGAAAAGAATGCAGAAAGGACAAATGCTACCAATGAGAGGATGTGCATGCCTCAGATGGATCCCGAATTAATGGTGGAGGCTATAAAGAAAATCGTGGAGGTAGATAAGGATTGGATACCGGAGGCTCAGGGAACTTCCTTGTATATAAGGCCTTTTATGATTGCAACTGATCCATATTTGGGAGTACGGCCTTCAAAGACCTATAAGTTCTATATTATTCTTTCACCGGTAGGGGCCTATTATAAAGGAGGACTCAGCCCGACGAAAATTTTTGTGGAAGATGAGTATGTCAGAGCTGTTTCAGGTGGAACCGGTTTTGCAAAAGTCGGTGGAAATTATGCTGCAAGCCTGAAGGCTCAGGTTAAGGCAAATGAGAAAGGCTATACTCAGGTATTATGGCTGGACGGAGTAGAAAGAAAATATGTTGAAGAAATTGGTACGTCCAATGCTTTCTTTAAAATAGATGGAGAAATCATAACGTCACCCCTTACAGGTTCTATTTTGCCGGGGATCACGAGGGATGCGGTCATACAACTCCTTAAAGAATGGGGCATTAAGATTATTGAGAAGAGGATTACGATTCAGGAAGTGTATGAAGCCCACGAGAAAGGCAATCTTGAAGAAGTATTTGCAACCGGCACGGCTGCAGTTATTTCACCGGTTGGTGAACTCTGCTGGAAAGACCGGATTATTACGATTAATAAAAATAAGATTGGTGATATTTCTCAGAAGCTTTATGATACAATTACCGGCATTCAGACAGGAAAAATCACCGATACCTTCGGATGGACGGTTGAAGTATAAAAAGATATTTTAAATAACAAATATAGATAAATGATAGAACTTGAGGAAAGATTTTGCGTTTGGCAAAATCTTTTCTAATATAAATGATTTTATGAAGCTTGCGAATACTAAATGTTGTATAATGAATGAAGTAAGAAGGATAAGTTCAGGAGAACAATTATGAAGAAGAAAAAAGTTTATATCATTTATACAGGCGGAACCATCGGTATGGTGAGGACGCCAAAAGGGTATGCACCTTATAAAGGATATATGTACAGAGAGCTGGAGGCCGTCTCTGAATTAAATGCAGATAATATGCCTGAGTATATTATTAACGAATATGACCCGCTTTTGGATTCATCCAATATTTCTCAACAGGAATGGATAAAAGTTGCTAAGGATATTGAGAAAAATTATCACCTATATGATGGCTTTGTTGTTCTTCATGGTACCGATACCATGGCCTATACCGCATCGGCCTTATCCTTTATGCTTGAAGGGCTGGGAAAACCGGTAGTTGTAACAGGTTCACAGATTCCATTATGGGAAGTGAGAAATGATGCAAGAGAAAATATCATTACCGCTCTTCAAATAGCGGCAGGTTATGATATTCCGGAGGTTTCCTTGTACTTTAACGGGAAGTTGTTCAGAGGCTGCCGCTCTATTAAAACCAGTTCCGATACCCTGGATGCTTTTCAATCGCCTAATTTCCCTCTTCTTGCCCGTGCAGGCGTCAACATTGAGGTCAACTATAACATGATTATACATCCTTCACTAAAGAAGCTTAATGTGTTGGAATTCGGGAATTTTCCCATTGCCATTGTAAAAATCTTTCCGGGAATGCAAACGGATGTACTAAAGAATATACTGAAGCCGCCGCTAAAGGGCATCATAATAGAGGCCTTTGGTGTAGGGAATATCCCTACACGAGATGAAAACCTGGAAAAAGTATTTAGAGAAGCAGCTGACAGGGGTGTGGTGATTATTGTATGTACCCAGTGTCTTGAGGGAGATGCACATATAGGGGTCTATGAAACCAGCAGAATCCTTGTTGAGGCGGGCGCCGTAAGTGGTTACGATATGACTACGGAAGCAGCCCTTGCCAAATTGTATTATCTGTTCAGTAAAAACTATGAACTGGAGGACATAAAAAGGTTGGTGGAAGAAAACCTTCGAGGAGAGTTGACGAAGCCGCTTTATACAAGAGGGGTTTACGGAGTATAGATTATGGAGTATGGATTATGGATTAGAGATTTAAGTTTGTTTAATTGTCCATAATATAGATTCTATTAAATGTTGAAGGTGTGATAAAACACTTCAACATTTTTTTTAATAAAAAATAGAGCTATAGACAAAGTCTCTTGTTAAATAAAGTTGCTATACCATATTTAAAAGGAGGTTTTGTTATGCTCCACAATGATTATATAGAGGCTGACTCTCGCCAGCCCCATTTGGCTTTGTTTTGCAAGTACTCTATCCCAACATTTGACATAGAGCCTAAAAAGAGGGCTGACGCCCTCTTCTTTGAAATCTTTCTTATTCTTGCGGTAACCAGCTGTTTACCAAATCTTCATGAGCATTCATCCACTCTCTGGCAACTACGATGGGATCTTCTTCGCTGTCAGCGATAGCACCCATTAAATCTCCCAGTTGTTGTCCATCCATATAAAAGTTGGTTAAGAACTGTTCGACGTCAGGCATATCTTCGCCTAAACCTTTACGGGTAACGGTATGGATATTTTCCACATCTCCATAAACGCCTTGAGGGTCTTCAAGGAATTTCAGATCCCAACGGGCAAATTTCCAGTGTGGCGCCCATCCGGTAACGACAACAGGATCATTATTATCAATGGCTTTTTTTAAAGCTGCTGTCATAGTTGGTCCGCTTCCGGGAATCAGTTCAAGCTCTAAACCATATTTTTCGATTGCATCTGCTGTGGCTTTCATGATTCCGGCACCGGAATCAATACCAATAATTTGACCTTCTAAATCATCTTTTATGCTGTTTAATTCCTCAATACTGTTAATATCCATGTATGTAGGAACTACCAGACCAATACGGGCTCCTTCAAAATTGTACCCTAAATCATTCAGGTCTTCTCCATACTCTTCCATGTAGCTTTCATGGGTGACCGGAAGCCAGGCATCTAAAAATGCATCATAGTCGCCGCTGGCCAGTGAAGTAAAGATAGGGGCTACATCAGCCATTGTTGTTTCAACTTCATATCCCATTTTGTCTTCCAGTATTGCCTGGGCAAGATTTGTCATTGCAACACCTTCTGCCCAATTGACATAAGCTAATTTAATTGTTCCCTTAACTTCAGCAGGCTCTTCTTCTCCTCCCTGATCTTGCTCTCCTTGATCTTGCGGAGCACATCCTGCAAAAAGTGCGGCACCCAATAACACTACCATAATTAAAATCAGTGACTTTAATAAATACTTTTTCATATTTTCTCTCCTCTCTTTCTATATGAAATATATATATAAGCTCAGGTCTCAACCTGTACGAGCTTTCTTTGAACTGCCCAAAGCTTGAGTTACCCGGTCCAGGACCATCGCCAGAATCACTACTGCGATACCGCCTTCGAACCCTTTTCCTATTTCCATTTGGGTAACGCCTTTCAAAACTTCCTCTCCCAGGCCTCTGGCTCCGATCATAGCAGAGATAACTACCATGGATAATGCAAGCATAATAGTCTGGTTGACACCGGCCAGGATCGTAGGCGTGGCCAACGGCAGCTGGACTTTCATCAGTAATTGTTTATCCGTAGAGCCAAAGGATTTTGCAGCCTCCACTACGTCTTCCGGTACCTGGCGAATGCCCAGGTTAGTCAATCTGACGACAGGCGGCATAGCGAAAATAATGGTCGCTACAGCACCTGGCACTTTTCCTAAGCCGAAAAATATAACGGCAGGGATAAGATAGACAAAGGCAGGCATTGTCTGCATAAAATCCAATACAGGCTTAACCGTTCGTTCAACGGTATTATTTCTTGCCATCCATATCCCCAATGGGATTCCTATGACCAAGGCAATCACTGTTGCAGTGAATACTAAAGATAGGGTTTCCATTGTCTCTTCCCATAGTTGAATATTGTGAATCAACAATAATCCTATAGCAGTAAAAATGGCTATTTTTCTGCCGGCTACTTTCCAAGCGATAAGAGCAATAATAGCAATGATGACATAAGCAGGTACGGCAATAAGCAGCATTTCAAATCCGTCAATTATAGTTACAATAACGGTTTTGATTCCATTAAAGAAGGGTTCCAGATTATCCGTCAACCATTCTATTAATGCGTCAAAATAGTCTCCTATTGGAATTCTATACATCTGAATTCTCCTCCCCCATTATTCCTGTTAGTACAGATACTCTGACAATGATTCCTATCATTTTATTATCTTCATCCGTTACCACAATAGGATATTTGGTATTGATTGCAGTAGGCAGTAAGTCTACAATTGGTGTATCCGGAGAAGTTGTGTGAATATCTTTATTAATAATACCTTCAATATTATTGATGCCTTCCTTTAATAAACTTAATGCATCATCAATGGTTATGATTCCCTGGATATGCCTCTCTTTATCCACAACAAAGATACTGGAGATTCCTGATTCTTTCATTTTTCTTACGGCTACTCTTGCGCCGTCTTTTGAAGATACAATGGCATCCGGTTTTTTCATAATTGTTGAAGCAGTAACAACTTTTACCCGATTAACATCCTGTAAGAATTCTTTAACATAATCATCGGCTGGGTTATTCAGTATTTCTTCCGGAGTGCCGATTTGAACAACGATGCCGTCCTTCATAATGGCGATACGGTCACCTATTTTCAGTGCTTCATCCAAATCATGCGTAATAAAAACGATTGTTTTTTTCATTCGCGACTGCAATGCTAAAAGTTCATCCTGCATTTCCTTCCGAATAAGCGGATCCAATGCACTGAACGCTTCGTCCATAAGCAGAATATCTGCTTCGGTGGCTAAAGCTCTTGCCAGGCCGACTCTTTGCTGCATCCCTCCGCTGAGCTGTGAAGGCATTGATTCTTCGTAACCTTCGAGGCCGACTGCTTCCAACGCAGAATATGCTTTTTTTCTGCGTTGCTCTAATTCTACATCCTGCACTTCCAGCCCGTAAGCAACATTTTCCCAGACTGTTCGATGGGGGAACAGTGCAAAATGCTGAAATACCATAGCAACTTTTTTTCTCCGTATTTCAAGTAAGGTTTCATTATTACAACCCACAATATTCTGTCCATCAATTATTACTTCACCGGCTGTGGGCTCAATCAATCTGTTAAGACATCTTATCAACGTAGATTTTCCGCTTCCGGATAAACCCATTACTACAAATATTTCTCCTTCTTCAACCTGGAAACTGGTATTATTGACACCGATTCCATGGCCGGTCTTTTTTAATAGTTCTTCTTTAGACATGCCTTTTTCAACAAGGGTAAATACTTTTTTCGGATGATGCCCGTAGATCTTATATAATTTTTTTACTTCTACTTTGGCCATTCCTTCCAACCACCTTCTTCAAATTTTAATCACTTAACTATATAGTTAAGTTATATAAAGACAATTTATTTTTTGCCATTTATTTCAAAATATACATTATATGTATTCAAAGCTTCATAAGTATGATTTTTGTCAAAAAAAAGAATTCTAACTATATTATAAATAATAGAGTTAGAATGCCTAAGTTTCGCCTTTTAAAAGACTATCCATTATACCATCGAAATGATAGTATAGCACATTTCCTTTTCGTACCTGTGCAGACTCCAGTTCTAAAATCATTTTTCAGCTATAGTTTCATCTTTATGAAGCAACTTATCTTAATCTGTTTTGCAACATATTAAGACTCGTAACCCAATTACTCCTATAACCTACTTCATGTTTCTTATTCAAAATTAACAGTTTGTATTATATCGGCTTTGATTCTGATTGTCAAATTAATGAAGAGGATTCTTGAGGATAAGAATTGATATTCAGCTTATAAATGGTTATAATCAATTCATGAAATCAAACGAAGAGCGGTGATATAATTGAACGATTTTTTTTCTGAATTGGTAAAAGGATTAGAGCCTTATGTGCCTGGAGAACAGCCCAAGAATAAAAAATATATTAAATTGAATACAAACGAAAATCCTTATCCGCCTTCTCCAGAAGTAATAAAAGCCATTCGGGAAGCTGCAAATGAGGATTTGAGATTATACCCTGATCCGGAGTGTGAAGATCTCAGAAAGACGGTTTCGGATTGTTACGGTATGAAGCATAAACAGATTTTTGTCGGGAATGGTTCGGATGAGGTTCTGGCATTCAGCTTCGGAGCTTTTTTTGCAGGTAAAAAGATATTTTTTCCTGATATTACTTACAGTTTTTATCCGGTGTATGCCGGTCTTTTCAACGTTGCATATGAGGAAATTCCTTTGAATAAGGATTTTGAGATTGATGCGGCAGATTATTTTAAAGCGGACGGAGGAATAATCATTCCAAACCCAAATGCACCTACATCCAAATATCTCGATACGAATAAGATAGAAGAAATATTGAAAAGCAATAGTAAGAATGTTGTTATAATAGATGAAGCTTATATAGATTTTGGAGGAAACACCTGCATTTCTCTGTTAAATCAATATGCTAATCTGCTGGTGATCCATACTTTATCCAAAGCTCGTTCTCTTGCAGGATTAAGAGTAGGTTTTGCTTTTGGTAGTGAAGAACTGATCAGCGGGCTTGATCGGATAAAAAATTCTTTTAATTCCTATACTCTGGACCGGGTTGCTCTGGCAGGTGCAGTTGCGGCTTTAAAAGATGATTCTTATTTTCAGGAGACAAAAAAGAAAATTATCCAAACCCGTGAAAGAACCATTCAGGCTTTAAAAGCTTTAAATTTTATAGTTATGGATTCCAAATCCAATTTTATCTTTATTTCTCACAAAAAATTGGAGGCAGAATTTATTTTTAAAAAACTCAGAGACAGGGGCATATTGATTCGATTTTTTAATAAACCAAGGATCAATAATTTTATGAGAGTGACGATAGGAACAGATAGAGAAATGCAGGTGTTTATTAAAGCTTTAGAAAAAATTATATAAAAATGAAAATTTTATCAGCAAATGTTGTATACTTAAACATAAGGTTTAAAAAAATGTTTTTTCATGATAAGAATGATATAAAGATATGAAGGAGAATAGTATTTTGAACACGAATGTTACAGCAATTTTTGCAATTGTTACTGCATGTCTTTTTTGGGGAATATCCTATATGAGCTCCAAGATAGCATTGAATGTATTTACGCCTCTTACTCTGGCTTTTACAAGATTTTTCATTGCTTCGGTTGCGTTATTCATCATTTTTATTTTCAAAGGAAAAGCGCAGAAACCGGAAAAGGAAGATTTACCCCGGTTTGTTTCTGCAGGTGTTATAGGTGTTGCTTTGTATTTTACTTTTGAAAACAATGGAATTAAGCTTACTTCTGCTTCACTGGCTTCCATGATTATTGCTTCGGTGCCTGTTTTTGCACTGATTGGGGATTGTTTTATCAATAAATCCAAATTGACTGCAAAAAAAGTAGTCAGTGTTTTACTTTCAGTGGCAGGTGTATTTTTGATTGTGACAGGAAATGAATCTGAAATTGAGTTTTCCGGGCATTTCCTTGGATACATTTTTATGTTCGGAGCAGCCTTGTCCTGGGTGTCGACAAATTTTATAATTAAACCTTTATATAAAAAGTATTCAGGATTAACCATTACATTTTATCAAATTTTGTTTGGAACCATTGCATTGGCACCTTTTGCTGTTTTAAACTTTCCGAAAGACGGTGTGTTGGATGGTATTATTATAACGAATGTCCTGTTTTTGGCATTATGTTGTTCAGCAGCGGCATATTTCTTATATGTTTTTGCTTTGGACCGTTTAGGGGTTATGCTGACAACACTTTTTGTAAACTTTGTACCGGTGATAACAGTAATATCCAGCTTTTTTATCTTAGATGAAATTGTAACACCAAGTCAGCTTCTGGGCGGCGCTATTGTTATCGGGTCCGTATGCCTGTTAACATTAAAAGCTAAAAAAGAGGAAGAGATTATAGAAAGCGAGCGTGTTACCCCATTAAGCAAATAATGGATAAACACAATAATTCTTCAGAAAAATAGGAGATATATCATTGAAGACAGCCATTTATAAAATAATAAGATTAATATTCGGTCTTTTTTTGTTCGCAGTAGGAATAGTTCTTACAATAAATGCAAATATAGGTCTTCAGCCATGGGATATTTTTCATCAGGGATTAAGCAAGGTGATCCATATGACCATGGGGCAGACAAGTATTTTAGTAGGATTGGTTATCGTACTTTTTAATATCTTTATGAAAGAAAAGGCAGGATGGGGTACCTTGTGCAATATGGTATTGGTCGGTCTTTTTATGGACTTTTTAATGCTCAATAACGTGATACCGGAAAGCAATCATTTTATTATTGGAATCCTGATGATGCTGTTAGGATTGTTTGTTATTGGTATTGCCAGCTATTTCTATATCGGGACCGGATGGGGAGCAGGCCCCCGGGATGGGCTGATGGTGGTATTTATTAAAAAAACCGGAAAATCAGTCAGACTTGTTCGAAATACCATTGAAATTATCGTTTCAATTGCAGGCTATTTCTTAGGAGGCAGTATTGGCATCGGGACTGTTATTACAGCTACTACGGTGGGCTATTTTGTCCAATTTGCTTTTAAATTGTTTAATTTTAATGTGGACGAAGTTAAACACCGTTATATCGATGATGATATACGGTTATTGTATAAAAAAATCAAGGCAAAGAAGAAAGAAGTAGCTGAATAGATTTCTGATTTTAAGAAGAAGTTAGGGATGCGAATCTTAATTTACGAGATACATGTGCTGTATGAGATTAAAAAAAGAGTTGGTTGACAGAATTATTGGCATTTGACAGTAATAAAAATTAAGTATATATTTTATGGTGCAGATGTAATAATAATTATTAAAGAGGTGATGTCATGTCAAGTTGCAATTCTTGCCCAACAAAGGAATCTTGCTCAGATGAGAAAAAGGCTTCCTGTGCTATTGAGAATAATCCTTTGAATTCTATAAAGAATGTAATAGGTGTTATGAGCGGAAAGGGTGGTGTCGGAAAATCTACCATATCCATTCTTTTGGCAAAATATCTAATAAAACAAGGCTATTCGGTGGGTATTTTGGATGCAGATATAACCGGTCCCAGTATACCTCGTCTGCTTGGAATAAATGATAAAAAAGCCGGAGGCACGGAAGAAATTATTTATCCCATAGAAACCGAAGATCATATCAAAGTAATGTCTCTAAATCTTTTGATGGATGATGAAAATCAACCGGTGATATGGAGGGGTCCTATTATTTCAGGGACGGTAAAGCAATTCTGGACCCATGTTCTTTGGGAAGAACTTGATTATCTAATTATAGACTTGCCTCCCGGTACAGGGGATGTGGCATTGACGGTTATGCAATCCATTCCTATTAACGGCCTTGTAATGGTATCTGTTCCGCAAAAACTGGTTTCCATGATTGTTTCAAAAGCAGTTAATATGGCAAAAACCATGAACATAGAAGTTCTTGGCGTCATAGAGAATATGAGTTATATGATTTGTCCGGACTGTGGCGGAAAAATCAAATTATTTGATTCTGAAGATACGGAAGATTTCCTCAAGCAAACGGGTCTGGAACTGTTGGGAGAGCTTCCTATGACCGGAAGCATTTCAAACATTGCAAATTCAGATTATCGCCAGATAGAAGATATATTTGACCCTATTGCCGAGAAAGCTCTTAAAGCTTTAGGGAAATAGTAAATGGAGGGGATTTAATGATCATAGCAGTTGCGTCCGATGGGAAGTCTGTGAGTGCACATTTCGGACATTGTGAGGGATTCAACATTTATCAGGTTGAAGAGAAACAGATCGTCAAACAAGAATTTAAGGAAAATCCGGGGCATAAACCGGGCTTTCTGCCGGTATTCTTAAAGGGCTTGAATGTAGATGCTATTATTGCCGGCGGAATGGGTGAAACCGCCCAGCAACTTTTTAATGGAAACAATATAGAGGTTATAACAGGCGCCCGGGGCTTATCCGAAGAGGCTGTCAAGCAGTACATAAAGGGAGAACTTAAATCTACCGGAAGTATATGCAATGAGCACCAACATGAAGGACATTGCAATGAATAGGATTATGAAAACTCCATAATACCAGAGCAAATTCAAAGCATCACTTTCTAAGTGATGTTTTTTTATGATAAAGACAAAATATGATTACAAATAAGGATGCAATTGTTATTACAGAAATCTATATGTATAATAGAATAAAAAACATGATAAATAAATTAGGCTTGCCCTTCGGTATTTTTCCGGGGCGGAAGTTAGAGGCATGCAATGACATTCTTTTCAAAGATGTAGAAATAAAGTCCAATGAAAAGGATTATTATACCGGTATGGATTCGGTGTTTACTGTTTACGGCAGCAGTAATATTTCAACTGAAGACTGTATAATAGAAGATAACGGCAGTGTTCTGGTTGAGGGGGATTCGGAACTTATAACAAATAAAGGAATGTAATTTTCTCTGAACTTCGGACTCCGAACCACTTGCACTTGCATTTTTGTTATTTCGAAAGGAGCGCTGCGAAAAGCTATGTTCAACATCAGAGAACAATTGAAAAAGCTGCCGGATAAACCGGGAGTATATTTGATGAAAAACGAATATGGAGAAATCATTTATGTGGGTAAAGCGCTTTCGTTGAAAAATAGAGTGCGGCAGTATTTCCAATCTGTAAAAAACCAGACAGCCAAAGTTCAGGCAATGGTTTCAAATATTTCAGAATTCGAATACATCATTACGGATTCTGAAATAGAAGCACTGATGCTTGAAAGCAATTTGATCAAAAAAAATCAACCAAAATATAATGTATTGCTTCGGGATGACAAATCTTTCCCCTATATTAAAGTTACGGCCATGGAGAAATACCCGCGTATCCTTAAAACAAGAAAAGTATATAAAGACGGAGGGAAGTATTTCGGCCCTTATACAGATGCGGGAGCCGTCAATCAGATTCTTGATCTTTTGAATAAAATATATCCTCTGAAAAAATGTTCCCGTACACATTTTAACAAAAATCACTCCGTATGCCTGAATTATCATATCGGCCAGTGTCTGGGCCCTTGCCTTAATGAAATTGACAGAGCCGGTTATGATCGTATGATTGACGAGATCATCCAGTTCCTTCAGGGGAAGAGTGAAAAGATTACAAGACATTTGACCGACGAAATGATGAAGGCTTCGGAAGGTATGGATTTTGAGCGGGCAGCAGAATACAGAGACTATTTACAGTCCATACAGTCTTTAATGGAAAAACAGAAAATTATACTGGCTTCATTATCCGATATAGATGTGATTGCTGTTTCAAAAGGAGAGAAAGAATGTCATGCCATGGTATTTTTTGTCCGTCGGGGTAAGCTGACCGGCAGAGAGAACTATATCGTCCAAGCTGCTTTAGACGATAATCCTGAAGAGATATCCGGGGCATTTATTAAGCAGTTTTATTCTGCTACATCATTTATTCCTAAGGAAATTCTTGTAAGTGATGAGCCTGATGAAAAGAATGTCATAGAGCAGTGGTTGTCTGAAAGTAAAGGCAATCGAGTAAAGATATCCGTACCTAAAAAGGGAGAGAAAAAGGCGCTTTTGGATATGGCCGTTAAAAATGTTATAGAGTTGACAAGTCTTTTGGATGAAAAATTAAATCGGGATCGATTAAAAACCGAAAGCCGCCTTTTATCCTTGAAAGAGTATTTAAACCTTGTTAAGATGCCGGTGCGAATCGAGGCATTTGATATATCCAATACCAGCGGTGTAGATTCCGTAGGGTCCATGGTGGTATTTGAAAATGGAAAAGCCAAAAAAAGCGATTACAGAAGATTCAGGATAAAAACCATAGAAGGACCAAATGACTATGGCAGCTTACAGGAAGTGATATTCAGGAGATTTAAAAGAATCCTGAATGAGGATCAGGATCATAGCAGTGACAGCAGTTTTCTTAAAATGCCGGATCTTCTTTTAATTGACGGAGGAGATAAACAAGTTAAAGCAGTTAAAGATGTGTTATCTGTCCTTAAAATCGATATTCCTGTGGCAGGTATGATTAAGGATCAGAAACATCGGACCCGTGATCTTGTTTTTAATGGAAAGGAATTGAATATTCAGGAGGATAAGAATGTCTTTGTTTTTATTTCAGAGATTCAGGAAGAGGCACATCGCTTTGCAATTTCTTATCATAAAAGCCTGAGAGGCAAGTCTATGGTTCATTCGGTTCTTGATGAAATAGAAGGCATTGGTCCTGCAAGAAAAAATGCGCTATTAAAACATTTTGGATCTGTTGAAAAAATCAAAAATACATCTCTGGAAGAATTATGTCAAGCAGAAGGCATGAATAAAACCGCAGCCCGAAATATTCTGGCATTTTTTAAAAATAAAGAATATTAAGGATTAAAGGTTGGTTGATGTCGAAAACTATGGCACAGTTTAAAGAATATTTATACAACAGTATTCAATTGTCTGCAATCTGAAACTATGTTATACCCATAGTTTCTACCTCAATTCCTATCTGTTACATGTTATCTTTTATCTTTCGTAATTTTTTGTCCCTTCATCTTCAAATCCTAAAGTTTCGTTAATAAAAACAAAAAGTTTTAAAAAATGCTTATAAAAAAGTCCTTAAAATAGAATGATAACCTTTGTAACTATTTTTTAGAAAATACCTTCATTATCAAGAATGAATCATCCATTGTATGAATAATGTTTATATTGGTATGATTTCTGAAAGCAGCATGGAGGACATATGAGCAACAATTTTTTCAATAACGAAAATATCTATTTGTTCCATACAGGTAAATACTATCACAGCTATGAAATGTTAGGCGCACATATTACAAATGAAAATGAAACCGATGGCGTACGATTTTCATTATGGGCACCTTATGCAAAAGAGGTTTCCGTGATAGGAGATTTCAATGATTGGGACAGAAGAAGACACCTGATGAAAAGGATAAGTCAGGGTGGTATTTGGAGCATATTCATACCGGGTGTTAAAGCAGGTTATCTTTATAAGTATTCTATTAAACCATCCCAAGGTGATATGGCAATTAAAACAGATCCATATGCATTCTATTCTGAGGTAAGACCTGCTACGGCTTCTGTTGTATATTCCCTCGATGGATATACATGGAAAGATAAAGAATGGATGAAAAAACGCAGGGAGAGCAAAATATTTAATAGACCTGTCAATATTTATGAAGTTCATTTAGGTTCATGGAAAAGGCATAATGATGAGACTCTTTTTTCGTACAGAGAAATTGCTGAGCAATTGATACCCTACGTGAAAGGTATGGGATACACGCATATTGAGGTACTTCCTATTATGGAACATCCATTTGACGGATCTTGGGGATACCAATGCTCGGGTTATTTTTCTGTGACCAGCCGATATGGAAAACCGGAGGATTTCATGTATTTAATTGACAAATGCCATGTCAATGATATCGGTATTATTCTGGACTGGGTACCGGGACATTTTTGCCCTAACGAGGAATACCTGGCCAATTTTGACGGCACAGGACTTTTTGAAAAAGAACAGCATAGAGAGTGGGGGACCTATAAATTTGATTTTTCAAGAAGTGAAGTTTCCAGTTTTCTTATTTCAAATGCTGTTTTCTGGTTTGAGAAATACCATATAGACGGCATGAGGGTAGATGGTGTATCCAGCATGCTTTTGCTGAATCATGGAAAAGAGGATGGAGAATGGGCACCTAACCGGTATGGCGGTGCTGAGGATTTAGAAGCAATTGAATTTATGAGGCATCTCAATACAGTGATATTTAAATACTATCCGGATGTAATAATGGCAGCAGAAGAAGCGACTGCCTGGCCCATGGTCACATGGCCGGTTTCCGAGGGAGGCTTGGGTTATAACTATAAATGGAATATGGGTTGGATGAATGACATTTTAAGATATATGGAGTTGCAGCCAATTTATAGAAAGTACCACCATAATCTAATAACTTTTTCTCTTATGTATGCTTTTTCTGAAAACTTTATTTTAGCAATTTCACATGATGAAGTGGTACATGGGAAAAAATCAGTTATTGAAAAGATGCCGGGAGATTATTGGCAAAAGTTTGCAAACTTAAGGGCTTTTTTTTGCTTTCTAATGACACATCCGGGAAAAAAATTGATTTTTATGGGAACAGAATTTGCTCAGTTTATTGAGTGGCGATACTATTGCTCTCTGGATTGGGGCATACTGGATTTTGATATGCACAAAAGATTCCATCTGTTTGTTCAGGAAATAAATCATTTCTATCTTAAAGAGGAGCCGCTATGGGCGAATGATCATTCATGGGATGGTTTTCAATGGATCGATGTAAATAATAACGAACAAAGTATCATTTCATTTATTCGGAAAGGAAGAAACCAGGAAGAGGTAATTGTACTCATTAGTTTTACACCGGTAAGCTATGATTATTTCAGAGTAGGTGTTCCTGATTCCGGGAAGTATCAAATTGTATTCAATACAGATCAGAAAGAATACGGAGGCACAGGTAATATTATTAAGAAGGAATATACATCAGAAAACCAGGCCTGTCATGGGCAGGCATTTTCAATAGAACTGCAATTACCATCTTATACAGGATTGATTATCAAGAAAGAGGCTGAAGCTTATGTTAGAAATCCTTCATGATTCGCATGACCGCTTTTACAGAACGCCCTTTGGAGCAGTTCCCTGTAAAACGGATATTGAATTAAGAATAGACCTGTTTGTAAAAGAAGCAGATGACATTAATTGCTATCTTCAGATATATGAGGGGTTTGACCCGATCCGGATTGAGATGAGTCCGGAGAAAGCGGAGCTTCAAAAAACTACTTATACTGCCCGTTACAAGACACCTGATCATCCTGGGCTTGTATGGTATTATTTTGTGATCAGGTATCATGAAAAAATCCTGTATTATGGAAACAACTGGGGAAGGAGCGGAGGAAAAGGTGTCATAACAGATGGTGATAATACACCTTCATACCAGATCACAGTATATGATGATAAAAAGCTCAGTGTTCCCGAATGGTATAAAAAATCTATAATGTATCAGATATTTGTGGACCGCTTCTGTAATGGGAATGAAGACAAAAAAGTAAATGCGCCCAACAGAGGAAGTTTGATTCATGGTAACTGGGATGACACACCTTATTACATCAAAGACCGTGAAGGCCGGGTCGTACGGTGGGATTTTTTTGGAGGAAATGTGAAAGGTGTTGAAAAGAAACTTCCCTATCTGAAGGAATTGGGAATAGGTGTAATTTACCTGAATCCCATTTTCGAGGCCATCAGCAATCATAAATATGATACCGGAGATTATAAAAAAATAGATCCTATGTTTGGAAGTCTTACAGACTTTGAAAGCCTTATTAAAACAGGTGAGCAGTATGGGATACGATTTATATTAGATGGCGTTTTCAGTCATACGGGAAGCGATAGCCTCTATTTCAATAAGAGCGGCACTTATCCGGGAACAGGCGCTTACCAATCAAAAGAATCCCCTCATTTTAGCTGGTATAAGTTCAGTAACTATCCTGAGGAATATGAATCATGGTGGGGTGTAGGGACATTACCCAATGTAAATGAGATGGAAAGTTCCTATCAGGATTACATTTACCGAAATAAGGATAGTGTCATAAAGTATTGGATTCAAAAGGGCGTCAAAGGATGGCGGCTGGATGTGGCAGATGAGCTGCCGGATGAGTTTATCAAGGGTCTGAAAAGGTCTGCAAGGGAGGCTGACGACAGTTCCGTTTTAATTGGAGAAGTATGGGAAGATGCCTCAAATAAAGTGAGTTATGATCAATTACGTCAGTATTTATGGGGAGATGAACTGGATTCCGTAATGAATTATCCTTTCAGATCCATCCTTATAGATTATATATTAGGACATATCGACGGAGACGATGCTGAAAAAAAATTGATGAGTCTGTATGAGAATTATCCTCAGGAAATCTTTTATTCAAATATCAACCTTATTGGAACCCATGATGTAGAGAGGATTCTGACTTTATTGGGAGAAGCCCGGAATCCCCATAACATGAGTGATGTGGAAAAAGAAAAATATCGGCTGCCGGAAAAAAAAAGGCAGACAGGAATCAGAAGACTGAAGCTTTTAGTACTTATTCAAATGACTTTTCCTGGAATACCCTGCATCTACTACGGAGATGAAGCGGGTATGGAAGGATATGCAGATCCCTACAACAGAGGCCCTTATCCCTGGGGCAGGGAGGATAAAGGTTTGCTTGCCTGGTATAAAAAGGCTATTAATATCAGAAAAAACCATGAAGTTTTTGTCTCAGGTGCCTGGAAAGGGTTTTCATGCCATAACGATATTTTTGGATATATAAGAACCTTAAGCAATGAGCAGGCGATATGTCTTTTTAACCGCAGCTTGGATAAGGAGTACAGTTTCATATTGCCGAAAAATACTTTTGAAAAAAAATCTTTGATTGATTTGGTTCATAAAGAAGAATCAATTGTTGCAGAAAAAGTATCTTTAAAGCCTTTGGAGGGAAGAATATTTTTATCTAATGACTGAGAATTAACTGAAAGTATTAAAAAAGACCTGTCAGAAAAGGAGAGTATTAAATGCTCAATAAGGATTGTATCGCAATGCTTCTTGCAGGTGGAAGAGGCGAAAGATTAGGGAATCTTACGGACAATACAGCAAAACCTGCAGTTGCATATGGTGGAAAATATAAACTGATTGATTTCAGCCTGAGTAACTGTAGAAATTCAGGAATAAATATTATCGGGGTACTCACTCAATACAGGCCACAGTTTCTTAACTCCTATATTGGTACCGGTGAGGCCTGGGGGTTAAATAAACCCAATGGCGAAGTCAGTATATTGTCGCCATATGAAACGAGGAATGATAAAAAATGGTATCAGGGTACATCTGATGCAGTATTTCAAAATATAGAATTCATTGATTTATATAATCCCAAATATGTTTTGATTCTATCAGGAGACCATATCTATAAAATGAATTATAAAGATATGCTGAAATTTCACATTAATAAAAATGCTGAAGTGACAATTGCTGTAACACATGTACCTATGACAGAAGCCCATAGATTCGGAATATTAAAAACCGGTGAAAATGACCTGATAACTGAATTCTGGGAAAAACCTCAATTCCCGCAATGTAATTTGGCTTCTATGGGAATTTATATTTTTAATTGGAATGTATTAAAAAATGCCTTAATTGATGATAATAAAAACAAGAATTCAAAAAATGACTTTGGGAAGAATATTATTCCTATGATTCTGGAAGAAAAGAAAGATGTCTATTCATATTTGTTCAATGGATATTGGCGGGATGTAGGAACCATAGAAAGCTATTACGAGGCAAATATGGATTTATTGAGAAAAGATTCCGGATTTAATATATGGAAAGATATGAATAACATATATACGCACCAGCTTTTATCGAGACCACAGTATATAGGCGTGAATGCTCAAGTAAAAAATTCGTTGATATCAGATGGATGTACCATTTTAGGAGAAGTTGTAAACTCCATTATTTTTTCTGATGTTTTTATCGATGAGCGTACAAAAATAAAGGATTCTATTGTATTAAGCGGTTCGGAAATTTCCGGAAATATTAATATATACAAAAGTATTATAAGTGAAAAAGCCAAAATTGATGAGAATTACTCCATGGAATTTTCAGATGAGCTTATCCCAAGTATTACGGGAATTAAAAATAGTATGATTAAAATAATTTCATAAATAAGGAGGCCAAGCGTGAAAGTATTATATGCTGCTTCAGAAGGATACCCTTTTGCTAAAACCGGGGGATTAGGCGATGTAATCGGGTCTCTGCCTGTAGAATTAAAAAATAAGGGGTTGGACGTTCGTGTTATAATGCCGAAATACCATCAAATATCAGATGAATTCAGAAATAAAATGACTCCAGTAGCTGAGTTCAGTGTTGAATTAAACCGGGAAAAACGGTATTGCAGGATTGAAACGTTGAGTTACAATGAAATATTGTACTATTTTGTTGATAACGAATATTACTTTAAGCAGTCAAGCTATTACGGGTATTCCGATGAAGCGGAAAAATTCATTTATTTTTCCAAAGCCATCCTTGACGGCTTAAAGGAAATAAATTTTTGCCCTGATATCATTCATTGCCATGATTGGCATACTGCTCTGGTCCCTTTTCTTATAAGGGAAATATATAAGGATGCTTTCTATCAGGGAATAAGGTCGATTCTTACCATTCATAATTTAAAATATCAAGGAATTCTGCCAAAAGAGTTGCTTAACAATTTGTTAAAAATTGAAAATTGTATTTCAAATATGGAATTTAACGGGTATGCCAATTTATTAAAGGGGGGTATCATATCAGCAGATTTGATAACAACCGTAAGCCCGGCTTATGCCAGAGAAATCCAGAATGAATATTTGGGAGAGGGATTGGAATCGGTTTTAAAGGCAAACCATCGAAAGATCAGGGGAATACTTAATGGAATCGATTATAATCTTTACAATCCCGAAACCGATAAAAATTTGTATCGAAAGTATAAAGATTCTTATTCTGAAAAGGTTCTGAATAAAATTGAATTCCAAAAACGATATGGCTTAAAAGAAGGTGAAGATATTCCAATGATTGCTGTTATATCGAGGCTTACGGAGCAGAAAGGAATTGACCTGATCAAAGAGCAGATTGACCATATATTACGTTTAAATTTACAGCTTGTCATCTTAGGTGTAGGGGAGCGCAGATATGAGCAATTCTTTAAGGATATGATCCCCCGTTACCCTAAAAAGCTTTATGCATTCATCCAATTTGACGAAGGTTTGTCACGCCAAATATATGGTGCAGCCGATATGGTTCTTATGCCGTCTAAATTTGAGCCGTGCGGCCTTACACAGATGATTGCCATGAGATATGGCGCTGTTCCTATAGTAAGAGCAACCGGCGGCCTTAAAGATTCTGTGGTTTCATTTGAAAAGAGCGAACAGGGTACGGGATTCACTTTTGATCATTATGAAGGAACAGAAATGCTGGATACGATTATAAGAGCTGTAAAAATCTATAATCAAAAAGATAAATGGGAGTTGGTTTTTAATAATGCTGTTCATACGGATTTAAGCTGGAGCATGTCGGTTACGGAATATATTAAAGCATATGAAGAGATTCACAATTGTTGACTAAACTATTTGATTTATGGATATATATAATGTATAGTGGAGACGATAAATTTTTTAAATGAAAGGACGAAATAACATGGATAAAAAATTAGAGAATACCGATTGCGGTTGTGGTTGTTATGATGAAGAAGAAGGTGTGGAAGTTATTACCTTGGAATTTGACGATGGTGAGTCTGTCGAGTGTGAAGTGATTGGGGTATTTGAATTTGAAGGAAAAGAATATATTGCACTTCTGCCTGGAGACGGATCAGATGATGTATATATTTACGGGTATAAAGAATTAGATGATGAAGAATTCGAGCTTATGGATATTACGGATGAAGACGAATTTAACAGAGTAGCAGATGCTTTTGAGAAACTTGCTTATGAAGAAGAAGGCAAGGAGGATACCGAAAAAGACAAAGAATAAATTCTTGCGTATATTTCTAATGAATCTCTAACAGAATTCTAACAGCCTTTTGGCTGTTTTTTTTTATTATATATTATATAATAAATACAGTAAGAAGTAATGTACTTATAAACAATGGAGGTCATATAGATGAAAAGCAAATTATATCGTTCATCGACAGATAAGAAATTGGCAGGCGTATGTGGGGGCATTGCAGAGCAGCTCAATATCGACTCAACCATTATTAGATTGGTATGGGCATTTCTCACGATATTGTCATGGGGTACAGGTTTAATTCTATATATTGTGGCAGCACTAATTATACCGGAAGAGCCTTTGGCAGAAGTAATAGAAGAAACAGAGAAAGATATACTTAAAGAAGAAAAAGTCCAAGAAGAGGAAAGTGACGTATCACAGGAGGAGCATCATGAATCAGAAGATCTATAAATCTTCAAGAGATAAAGTATTTGCAGGAGTTTGCGGGGGCGTAGCGGAATATTTTAATATTGACCCTGTCATTGTCCGGCTGATTTGGGTGCTTGCAACACTTGCCTATGGTGCCGGTCTTATATTTTATATTATTGCTGCTATCATTATGCCAAGGGATACCTCAGAAACAGGAAGAGTTTACAAAGAGGAGAATTATGACTCGGAAAAAGGGAAAATGATTTTAGGCGCTGCTTTAGTCGGATTTGGGATACTGGTCATCTCAAAAAAGTATTTCCATTGGGTGGATGGCGAAATGCTTGTTGCAGCAGCTTTTATCTGCATAGGGGTATTTTTATTTCTAAGAAGCAGAGGGGGCAATGATGAAAAGTAAAGTTGATCATGGAAGCAGATTGGGATTATTCCTTATTCTGATAGGTGCATTGTTTTTAATATCCAAGCTTGAAATATTTGAATTTTCTTTTTCCATTCTTGGATTTATTGGTGCTTTAATAAGCATGTGGCCCATAACATTGATTATTATCGGAATCAGCATCCTTTTTAATAAACACACCATCATTAAAGTAATTTTATGGGGCTCTTTTTTAATCTTTATTTTATTTTATTCTTCGTTTGGGGAGAGATTTAACGGGTTTGGCGGTTTTAATAGTTTTGAGGATTTCCATTTCTTCATAGAGAATGGTGAAATAAGATCGGATTGGGATGGAGAAGGCTTCTCCAGGAATTCTATGGTCCATAAAAATGAAGATGCTGAAAAAGGAGAGATTTTCATTGAGTTAGGTGCATGTAAATTTGATCTGAAGGATACTCATGACAATGTGTTTGAAGTTAAAAGCAATATTAAGGAATTATCTCACAGGAATGATTATGACGAAAAAAGCAAAACGGAGAAAATTGAGATATGGGAAGAAAAAATTTCAGAAAAGATAAAAAGCCGATATGTAGATTTAAAGTTGAATGAAGATTTACTATGGGATATTGATGCTGATTTAGGTGCTTTGGATGCGGAGCTGGATATGTCAGAATTAAAAGTGAACACCTTTACACTTAATATAGGGGCCGGAAACATTGATTTGTATCTGGGATCGGAAAATCCTCATATCAAAGCTTATGTGGATGGAGGCGTGTCCAACATATCTATTCATATTCCCGAGGATAGCGGTATTAAAGTAAAAAAAGAAGGAACTTTGATGCATTTTACAGATAAAATCGGACTGGAGGAAAAAGGATCAGAATTGGTTAGTCCCAATTATGATGAAGCCGATGAGGTGGTGGAGCTCTATTTAAATGCTGCAGCAGCAAACATTACAATTGACCATGAAAAGCATTAACTGTTGCATTTTTCACTGATAATATGATATATTGTTTCATGAGGTTAAATACTTTTGCAGGTTGGTGGGAATAGAAGTAATTGAACTTATGAAAAAAGTCCGTTTTGTTTTCTGCCAGACGGGCTTTTTAATGTTTGCACAGAAAATACTGAGGCATATGGTAGAGCAAGGAGGTTTTAAAATGATTTGGGCAAAGGAAGAAACCCTGAAGAGGGAGCAGTTTGAAGAAATACAGCTGAAAAGGCTTAAAAATACGGTTAAAAGAGTATATGAACGGGTTCCGTTTTATCGTCACAAGTTTGACGAAATGGGTTTGATGCCTGAGGACATCAAATGTTTAAAGGATCTACAGAAGCTGCCCTTTACTGTGAAGGATGATCTGAGGGACAGCTATCCATTTGGTCTTTTTGCAGTTTCCAACAGAGATATTGTCAGGTTTCATGCATCGTCAGGCACAACCGGGAAACCAACGGTAGTAGGTTATACGAAGAATGACATGGAAGTTTGGGCTCAGTTGATTGCCCGAATTGTTACGATGGCAGGCGTTAGCGACCAGGACATTGCACAGGTGGCCTTTGGATACGGGTTGTTTACCGGAGCTTTCGGCCTTCATCAGGGACTTGAAAAGGTAGGAGCTTCTGTTATTCCTACTTCCAGCGGAAACACCAAGAAACAGATTATGATTATGAAGGATTTTGGAACTACTGCCCTGATTTGTACACCGTCCTATGCACTCCATATGGCTGAAATCGCAAAAGAAGAAGGAATAGACCCCAAAAAAGATCTGAAGGTAAAATGGGGACTGTTTGGTGGTGAAGGTTCAACGGAAGCAATGAGAAAGGAACTCAATCAAGCGTGGGGATTGTTTGCAACAGAAAACTACGGAATGAGCGAACTAATAGGTCCCGGTGTGTCGGGAGAGTGTGAGCAACTGGCCGGAATGCATATATCAGAGGACCATTTTATTCCCGAAATCATTGATCCTGAGTCCGGTAGAACACTTCCTCCCGGAGAAAAAGGAGAATTGGTGATTACCACGATCACAAAGGAAGCACTTCCCCTTATAAGATACAGGACGAAAGATATTACCCGTTTAATGTATGAAAAATGCGATTGCGGAAGGACAACAGTCAGAATGTCAAAAATTGAAGGCCGAACAGATGATATGCTGATTATAGGGGGCGTGAATGTTTTTCCTTCTCAAATCGAAGAAGTACTTTTAAATATTGAAGAAATAGGGCCTCATTATCAAATAAAGGTTTTCAAAAAAGGATATCTTGATAAAATAGAGATAGACGTAGAGCTTATGGATGCGAATTTACTGGAATCTTTTTCTTTGCTGGAATCTTTAAACAACAGAATCAAATCAAATCTTCGGACAATTTTAGGGATAGATGCAAAAATACACTTGGTAGAACCCCGAAGCCTTACCAGATATGAAGGCAAAGCAAAACGTGTGATCGATATGAGAAAATAAAAAAGTGAAGAGAGAGTACAAAAGAAGATTTTGCTTAATCAAAATCTTATCATGGTTATTCGTTATTCATTGTTCATTAATTATGAGGAGGGTATTATGGGTATAAAGCAGCTTTCTGTATTTATTGAAAATCAAAAAGGACATCTTGCTGCATTAACAGATGTCCTGAAACGTGAAAATATTGATATCCGTGCTATTTCAGTTTTTGATACTTCAGAATTCGGAATACTGCGTATGGTGGTGGACCGGCCGGATAAAGCACTGAAGGTATTAGAAGAAGAGGGATTTACCGCGAAAATAAGTGATGTGCTTGCTGTCGAACCTGAGGATAAGCCGGGGAGCCTCTGTGAAATATTTAAATTATTGGATGAAAATGATATCGATATTGAATACATCTATTCATTTGTTCTTAGAAAAAGAGAAATGCCTCTGATCATCCTGAAGGTGAATCGACAGCCGGAAGCAGTTGAAGTATTGGAGGATGCAGGCATTATCGTTGTCTCAAAGGAAGAAGTATATGGATAAACAAAAAGATTCTTCAACTCTGAAGAATCTTTTTTTACCTTAACTTTCATCTTTTTTAATAATGATATAGAATAAGATTAAAATATCATTATAGAACTGTTTTCAGGGAGGAATAATGAAAAAATTAATCATTGTACTATTGGCGCTTATGATTCCTTTTGTTTTATTTGTCGGAACAATCACCATATTAAGTCAGATACCTTCTTTTTATTCTTATGAGTTTGATAAACTGGATACCATTGAAAAGGCCAATTTAAACATATCTTCTCAGGAAGTATCGGACATAATGGTGGATTATATTAGAGGAGAAAGAACAGAATTTCAGATATATGCTGATGTAAACGGCAAAGAACAGTATGTATTCAATGTCAAGGAGCAGCGGCATATGAAGGATGTAAAAAAGCTAATTGGCAATGGCAATTTTATTTCTGTTGCAGGTTCACTGATGCTTTGTCTGCTCTATCTCTGGCTTTATAAAAAAGATAAATCAGCTTTATGGAAAATGTATAAAATATCAGCAGGTATTTTCACTGCATGTGTAGTTGCTTCATTATTAATCTGCATAATAGATTTTAATGCCGGTTTTAATGTTTTCCACGAAGTGCTTTTTACAAATGATTTATGGATATTGAACCCTTCTAAAGATATTCTTCTTATGCTTATGCCCTTGCAATTTTTTATAGATGCATTTATTTTTTCAATGGTGATCGTAACAGGAGGGATTTTGATTCTTGGAGTGGTAACATGGAAAATTACCAGACAAAGAAAAATGTTTTCAAATTAATAATCGCTTTATTAATATTATTTTCTATGAGTATGATGATTCCTTATACCAGAAGCCTGATGGTTACAAAAATATATAAGGAGATTAATAAACGAAACAGTATTTTAACTAAAGAAGACATTGTCTTTGATATTCCTTCAGGAAAAGACACTAAAAAAAAGGATTGGTACCATCAAGTGATATGGTTTCATGACTCGGGCGGATTTTCCGAATATATGAATAGAGATCTGGACATGACCGTATTATATTCTTATGGAACTTTCGATTCTTTTTTTGGGACATCCTGTTACTTTAATGACCGGTCTCCTTTCTATGGTGCTTTTTATGGCGGGTATGCCGTCAGGGATATGAGAGAACCGTCAACTCCTTTTGGTTTTGATTCAAATGGCATGATCATAGCAAGTGAAATCGAAAGCATTCCTCTTTACGATCAAAAGTATCTGGTGTTGCCTGCTCTTGGATGTCATCAGAATAAAGTCTTCTTGACCCGGGATCACAAAATCAGAGAAAATGTCAACTATGCCGGATATGAAGAATGGATAAGGATAGACAGTAAAATTAAAACCAATGGACCGGCCCACAAAAGGGCAGGATTTCATAGAGGTTACTTACAGTACGGTATGCCTTTAGAGCCATCTGAAAAAACAACGGAGGACTTCTCTCCTGAATGGTTTTATGGAAGAATGTATGTCCGATATTTTGAAGAATATCAGATAACCATATGTTTGTATGTCATTAGTAAGGATAAGAAAACCATAGATGCCTGTGATAAGGAACTGCTTTCGAAAACAACTATTTCCAAAAAGTAAAGCAAAGATAAAAGATTATAGATAAAAAAAAGTTAAGGAAGATTTTTTTCACAGAATCTTCATCCTTATCTATTATCTCAAACGATTATAGGAGGACTTTGGATGGATGAGAAAAAATTGATCAAAAAGGAACTGGAAAAGACCATAAAGCAGGAAGAGAGAATAATGAAGCAAAAGAGTCAGCGTTTTCTTGAAGACCGTGTGGGAGATGTAAAGGAAAAAATTAATAAAAAACTACCTTTTGATTTAAAAAAGAAGTTTGAAGAAGCTTTTTCGAAAAGCTTTTTACTGGTTTTTACGAAAGGGATCGGAGTCATTGAGAAAACTTATGATAAACAAAAACTTATAAGAGTTTTTACCGAAGACAGTAAAAAGTTCAGAACCTCGGTAAAAAAAAGAAATTTAAAAACTGCAGAGAGAAGAGTTAAAAAAAAGATATTGCTGAATCGTGGGATATCAGCTGCTGAAGGCTCTATAGTCGGTTTCATGGGCATTATGACAGCTCTGGCCGATGTACCTGTTTTTATCTCTGTTTTGATAAAAAATCTGAATGAAATATCTCTTCATTATGGATTCGACTATGATTCGGAGAATGAAAAAATATATATGCTGAAGCTTATTTCCATGAGTATTGCTCAAAGTGAAATGAAGCAAAAGTATTCCAAGGAAATCGATAAAATCGGATATGGAATCGATCTGGGAGATTACCCGGGTATGGAACTGGAAGAAGTGATTGGATCTACATCAGAATCTCTTGCGGAATACATGTCTTCCGCCATCCTGATGCAAAGTATTCCCGTTGCCGGTTTTATTTTCGGAGGCTTGAACAATTTCGGGTTTATGGGAAACCTTTCTAAAATAGCAAATGTGAAGTATAAAAAAAGATATCTTTATAAAATGATGGAAGTAAAGTCTAAAGAATAGATGAAAGTTTATAGTAACAATAATGAAGGAAAAGATTTTGCTTTGAGGAGAATCTTTCTCAATTTTATTTCTTCCTGCATATACTGAAAATATCAGGAGGTGAGGAGTTGTCTGAAAGCACCGTGAATTTTTGGAATGAAAAGGATGAATATGTTGGCGAGAAGCCGGAGTACCGCCGGGATTTTCAAAAAGATATCAATATAAACATATACTGCTGCGATGGAGGAAAAATATATATCAGGGAAACGCATGACGGTATAAAAATAAATTTAAAATGCCATGACCGTCAGGATTGCTGCTCATGTTATGATTCAAGCGGAGAGTGACAAAGAGGCTGAAAGTTTCAGCCCCTTTTTTAAATAATCAAATCTTTAATGAAATTCTTATATTTCATATCCATGAAAAGAATAACTCAAAGGTTAAAGAAGCAAAATACTAAGGTAATGATGTGAGAAAGTTGAGTGGATAATGAAAGCAGATATCAGAAAAAATCAAAGAGGTAGCGGTATCCTGATGCATATATCATCTCTGCCGGGAGAATTTGGAATAGGGACTTTTGGAGAAGAAGCATATGATTTTGTGAACTTTCTGGAAAAAGCCGGACAGAAATACTGGCAGATACTGCCTTTAGGACCTACCGGTTATGGGGATTCGCCTTACCAGACTTTCTCATCTTTTGCCGGAAACCCTTACTTTATTTGTTTTGATTCATTAAGAAAAAAAGGATTTTTGAAACAAGAAGAATATAAAGATATCAATTTTGGAAGAAATAAAAAGAGGGTGGATTATCAGAAAATATCCGAAAGCAAAATGGCGGTTCTCCGATTAGCATATAAAAGATCAAGAAGAGATGGTCGGGATGAATTATATGAATTTGAAAAAGAGCATAATTATTGGCTTCCAGATTATGCATTATTCATGGCTCTTAAATCAAAATTTAGAAACAGACCGTGGTTTAAATGGGAAACCGGCCTGAAGAACAGAGAGCATAAATGCCTGAAAAAATATAGGAAAGAATTAGAAGATGAAATATACTTCTGGGTATTTCTTCAATATATATTTTTTCAACAATGGGAAAACCTTAAACAATATGCCAATGAAAGAGGGATCAAAATCATTGGAGATATTCCGATTTATACCGCTTATGACAGTTCAGATACATGGACGCATAGCGATATATTTTTACTGGATGACCATATGGTGCCTATCAGTGTTTCCGGCTGCCCGCCGGATTCCTTTTCAAGAACGGGTCAATTATGGGGAAATCCCATCTATAACTGGCGACTCCTTGAAAAAGAAGATTATGATTGGTGGATGAGAAGAATAGAAGCCAACAAGAATCTTTATGACATTATAAGGTTGGACCATTTTAGAGGGTTTGAATCTTTTTGGGAAGTACCCTTTGGAGAGCATACTTCGATAAATGGAAGATGGGTCAAAGGCCCGGGGGTTCATTTCTTTAAAATAGTAAAAAAGAAATACCCGGGTTTGCAGATTATTGCTGAGGATTTAGGGCTCTTGACTCCGGATGTGAAAGCACTTCTGGATATAACTGGCTTTCCGGGAATGAAAGTTTTACTGTTTGCATTTGATAGCAGGAAAAAGAGTATGTATTTACCCCATCATTATAAAGAAAACTGTGCAGCCTATACAGGAACACACGATAATGAAACGGTAATGTGTTGGCTAAAGACTACAAAGAAGCCCTATAAGGCTTATGCAAAAAAATATTTAAAATTATCAAGAAAAGAGGGATATCATTGGGGATTTATCCGAAGTGTATGGGGTTCGGCAGCACGGATCGCTATTGCACCGATGCAGGATTTTCTTGGGTTGGGATGTTCGGCAAGGATGAATACGCCTTCAACATTGGGCCTGAACTGGAGATGGAGGGTCACGGAAGAACAGATAACAGACAGGCTGGCTAAAAAAATATACGAAATAACTGATTTATATGAGAGGCTGTGAGGTAATGATAACAAAAAATTTTTTTATTGAAAATATAGAAAAATATTTAAAATCAAATTATGCCAAAGCATTAAAGAATGCAGAAATTTTTCAAAAATACCAGGCCATAGGAAAGGCGATTATGGAATCAATTGCTGAGGATTGGATAGAAACTCAAAAAAAATATGAAGATGTGAAACAGGCTTGTTATTTTTCTTCCGAGTATTTAATGGGGAGAGCTTTAGGAAATAACCTGATAAATCTTAATATGTATAATGAACTCAAAGAGATTTTACAAGAAGAGAATATTTCTTTGGAAGATATTGAAAATGAGGAAACAGATGCAGGGTTAGGGAATGGAGGTCTTGGACGGCTTGCAGCCGGATTCCTCGATTCCAGTGCAACCTGTAATCTCCCTATGACAGGCTACGGTATACGGTATGAAAACGGCCTTTTCAGACAAGAAATTCTCAACGGCTTTCAAATAGAGAAAACGGATGACTGGCTGGAATACGGTGATCCGTGGTCAGTGTTAAAAAGAGAAGATTCGGTTATTGTAAAATTTGCAGACAGGAGTGTAAAGGCTGTTCCTTATGACATGCCAATAATCGGTTATGGTACAAGGACAATAAACAGGTTAAGATTATGGAAAAGTGAAGCCCTTGAAGATTTTGACTTCAATGCTTTTAATAATCAGAAATACGATTTGGCCGTGCTGGAAAAGAATCGTGCAGAGGATATCTCAAGAGTTTTATATCCTAACGATTCTCATAGAGAAGGAAAGCTTTTACGACTAAGGCAACAGTATTTTTTCGTAGCAGCTTCTTTAAAGGATATGCTGAGAAAATTTAAAAACAAACATGGATGTAAATTATCAGAGTTTCCCGATTATTATGTTATTCAGCTTAATGATACACACCCTGTTGTGGCAATTCCGGAACTTATGAGAATATTAATGGATGAGGAAGGTTTAGCATGGGATGAGGCATGGCATATAACAACGAGAACCTTTGCCTATACGAACCACACGATACTGGCTGAAGCACTGGAAAAATGGGATGTTGGAATTTTTAAAGAACTGCTTCCCCGGACATATGAGATCATTGAGCAAATTGACAGAAACTTTCATGGCGTGTTGGCTTCCAGTAATTTGAGTTTTGAGCAAACCGAATCCATGAAGATCATATCCAATCATCATGTACATATGGCGTGGCTTGCCATATATGGTAGTTTTTCTATCAACGGTGTTGCTTATCTGCATACAGAAATTCTTAAGAGACGGGAATTGAAGAACTGGTATGCCTTATATCCCGAAAAATTTCATAGTGTGACCAACGGAATTACGCCAAGAAGATGGATGGTTTTGTGTAATGATGAACTTTCTTCACTTATAACAGAATTAACAGGAAGTAAAGAATGGATTACGAATCTGGTATTGTTAAAAAAAATAGAAAAATACAAAGATAACGAAGAGGTTTTAAAACGATTTTTGAACATAAAACATAAAAAGAAAGAGCAGCTTGCAGATTATATTAAATCAAAGGAGAATATTGATATAAATCCTGATTCTATCTTTGATATTCAGGCTAAAAGGATCCACGAATATAAGCGTCAGCTTTTAAATGCTTTCCATATCTTATACAAGTATTATAAGATTAAGGAAAATCCTCGCACAGATGTCATTCCCGTCACATATATCATAGGGGGAAAAGCTGCTCCAGGATATTTCAGAGCAAAAGCTATCATTAAATATATCAATGAAATTGCGGATTTAGTGAATAACGACAAAGAAGTGAATGATAAAATGAAAGTGGTATTTATTCAAAATTATAATGTCACTTACGCTGAAAAACTTTTTCCTGCTGCGGATGTTTCTGAGCAGATTTCTATGGCGGGAAAAGAAGCATCCGGCACAGGCAATATGAAATTGATGCTTAACGGAACACCAACTATCGGAACTTTTGACGGTGCAAATGTCGAGATCGTTGAAGAAGCCGGGTGGGATAATAATTTTATTTTCGGAGCCAATGTGGAGGAACTGGAGAAAATATATTCCAGCTACGATCCGAAATACTATTATGAGAGTATTTCCGGACTTAAACGTGTTGTCGATACACTCATTGACGGAACCTTCGATGATCGTGGCACAGGTATGTTCAGGGAGCTATATGATGCTCTTATTTATGGAAGGCATTGGCATAAGGCAGACCATTATTTTCTGTTAAAGGATTTCGAGAGCTATGCAGAGGCACATGAAAATATCATTGAAGCTTATGCCGACCGAATGAGCTGGGCAAAAAAATGTTGGATGAATATGTGCAATAGCGGGAAATTTAGCAGTGACAGATCAGTTCGTGAATACGCCGATATTATTTGGAAAATCAACAGTATTAATTGATTAAGAATGGCATTAAAGAGGTGAAGTTAAAGATTCTATAATATAACTGCTTTTCTTTATCCTTTTAGCTTTTTTTTTTACTTCACTCATATACATAGCAAGTTCTTTGGGAGATTGAAAGCAGTTGAGGATGCCGTATATTCCGCCTATGGAAACTGAGGTTAGAGGAAACTCACGAAAGATATCATTCCTGTCTTTTCCGTACATATATCCTTTTTCCTTATCTTCTTCTGAAAAATTATCAAGCACATTTTCATCAAAGTATTCTATGATTTGCTTGCATAAGTGCAGACTGCTTTCATAATCACATTGAATAATGGCAACGAAGTCATCGCCGCCGATATGTCCTATAAAACTTTTATGGTAAAAATCTTGATTTATGCAGGCAGTAATCGCATCCCGGGTCATTTTTATAACATTATCTCCTTTTTCAAAACCATAAATATCATTATAGATTTTAAAATTGTCCAGATCAATATATAAAACGACTATAGGGTTTTTTAATTGAATAGCATCCTCCAAAGCTTTATTGATCAGTGTATTTCCGGGCAGCCCTGTAAGCGGATTCAGTTCCAATGCAGTGCTTTTTTCCATCATAAGAAATTGTTTCAAGAGCTTTATAACAGAAACTATGCCCCAGTATTTCAGCCCTTTGGTAACGATAATATTGTCGTATATTTTTTCTTGTGTTCGGGACATGGCTAATTCCGCTACAACATTGATAGGTGTAGAATAATCTACTGTTAAACAAGTAGCGTCCATGATCTTCCGGACCGGTTTCTTTGCATAAAGAGAGTAGCCGTATTGTCCGGATAGAATAGCATTGATGTCATTTTTCATGATTAAGCCTGCAACTTCACCTTTCTCCAAGATACAAATTCCCTCTATATTCCCATGATTGTTCTTAAAAAAATCTTTAAGGTCGGCACATTTTACAGAAGCGTCAAAAGAAGGAATGGGTTCTGAAATTTCACCTATGTTTTTTTTATTACTAATTGGAGTAGAAAAACTACAAGAATTTTTCCCCTTTATGATTTCAAGAATATCGGGGTCAATGGAACTCAGGCCTTCGGAAGGTTGTCCAATAAGAAAACCCTGTGCAGCGTGGATGCCCAGTTGAGTAATTGTAACAAGCTCTTCATAGCTTTCTATTCCTTCGGCAATCAATCTCGTATTGGTGAGATTTGACATAATGACAAATGAATTTAAAAGGGCCTGCTTAAAGGAATCCTTGTGAATATTTCTGACAATTTCCATATCTATTTTTATATAATAAGGTTTTATTTTGCACAGAGCTGCAAGATTTGAATAGCCTGCACCGGTATCGTCAATGGCGATTTGATACCCCTGGCTTCTATAATGTTCAATGATGGTTTTAAAATTATCAAAATTAGAAACAGCAGAACGTTCGGTAATTTCAAAAATAATTTGTTCAGGCTTTAGTTGATAATCAGACATATAATTTTTTGTAAAGCCTTCCTGGAATTTGGGATCATGGATGATGTTTGGCTCAACATTTAAGAATAATAGAGAATCTAAACCGAGCCGGTGTGCTTCCCTGATGGCATTTTTTCTGAATAGAGTTTCCAGTTCCCAGAGTTTTTCTTCCTTAAGGGCTGCTTCAATAAGAGAAAGGGGAGAATACAGAGAACTATTTTGGGGGCCTCTGCTTAATGCTTCATATCCCAGAATATCTCCGGTTTTTAAACTTACAATAGGCTGGAATAAGGTTTGGATATTTTCTGAACAGATAATATTATTTAATAATTCCGATGTATCCATGGACGTCTCCTTTTGAAATATTTGGTAATATATATGATACAGAAAAATTGTTAAATGATTATTATCTTTCTGTAAAAAATAATTAATGCAATTTTACTGTTGCCATAAAATGTGGTAAAATCAAGAAAAAAGATTAACTGGCAAAACAGTTGAAAAATAGAACGATCAATATTGCGGCTGAAAGGAATTACTGTAATGAAAATATGGGAAGATTATTACCACATTCTTCAGGTGCACCATGATGCGGAGCAGGAAGTCATTGAAGGCGCATATCGCAGACTGTGCAAGAAATACCATCCGGATGTCAACAGGAGTGAGAGTTCCGAGGAAAAAATAAAAAAAATCAATACGGCATATGAAATTTTAAAAGATCCGGACAAAAGGAAAGAATATCATAAATTATGGCTTAGTAAAAATGAACGGTCGAACAAACAATCCGTCAATGGACACCAATGGAAAAAAGGCTTCGACTCTGTTGGTAATGAAAAAGCACGAAATGTTTTAAATGTATATCTGACAGCTCTTTCAGAAAAAAAATTTGAAAAAGCTTATCACTTGCTGAGCGATTGGAATAAAAAAAATATCAGTCTCGATGAATTTGTACAGTGGCGGGAAGCTGTTTCTAAGATGTATGCAATCGGAAACTTTGAATCTAAAATCTTTAATACATATGACCATACGATCCTCAAAGATGCTAATTGTGAAAAAATATTAGAGTTTGACATTAATATATCGGAAAAGAACCTGCATACGGGGAAAGTAACAGAATATAGGTTTACAAAAATGATTGGGATGGAAAATAAAGAATGGAAGGTGTTTTTAGAGTATCGTGATCTAAAAGCTCTCGCTCATAAATTTCAGTATCTATATCATTCCAACACTAAAGCATCTGCCGCACAGATATACGCAGACATGCAGCTAATGCAAGATGAAACCACAGGGCTCTTGAGCAAAAAAGGATTTCTGGCTGAATTGGAAAAAGAGAAGAATAGGTTTTTAAGGTATGTAAATCCTTTTTGTATTGGAATTTTCGAAATAAAAGCAATCGATAACAAAGAGGAGGATATTTATAATGATTATATGAAATATGCGGCTTATTCAATGATCAGCTGTATTCGAAATACGGATATCCCTGCATATATTAACCCCGGAGTATTCGCCGTTATTTTCACCGAAACTTCCTATAATCAGGCTCAGACGGCTGTACGCAATATCATCAGGAAGATCAATGATAATTTCCTTAACTATTACGGTCTTGAAGTATTTATTCGGCACGGTCTCAGTGAGCATACGGGCAGAGATGAAATTGAAACTTTCTATAAAGCCTGTTTAACTGCTAATGTAGAATTGGATCAGCAGGATTCAGAGGGATCTCGGTTCAAAAGTGCCCATGAATAGGAGAATGGGTCATGTCAGATTTCTTTTTAAAAATTGACGATACAGGAAATTTTTCAAGACTTAAGGATGCATCCCGGCAAAATCTTATGGATTTATTGGGAAAAAGAACTTTAAGCATCGGAAAAAGACAATCTTCTTTAGTAAAAGCATTTTCCGGCAAAACGGATTTCATGCATCAGCCGGAAAAAGGGACCGAAAGTGCATTGAATTTAAAAAAATGCACATCATTGACGAGAACAATAAAAATGCTGTTCCAGTCTTCTCTCTCTTCTCAGGACAGCCTTTCAGGGCTAATGATACTGCCAGAATCCATATTTTCAGAAATCCAAAACCAGAATCAAGCAGCAACCCTTTTTAAAAACGATTTTTTTAACCTTTTGAGAAGTATTCTTTTAAAGCACCCTGATAATGATGTGATCCGGAATGGCGTGACGGAAATACTGAGGGCCTGCGTATCCTGTTGGACAAAGGATCCTTCAGTAAAAAGCCTTGAGCTTCTGGTTGATCAATTTGTACAGGTGCTGCTGAAATTTGATGAACATCAAACTGCGCTGCAATTGAAGGAGTTTACCCGGCAGCTTGACGCGTATCTATTTGGGAACAAGGGTGCCGAACTGGAAAAAGAAAACCGGAGTGCTGTTCTGGAAAAAATTTTATCTTTTATTGAATCCAATATTGACGAAATATCTATCAGCAAAACCCATAAATCTGTGTGTGAACAAATACTCAGAGGCTTGTTGATGAATCAGAATCTGAAATCACCCATGCTGCATTTTGTACTTCCGGTCAAGTATGGGAATACCGCTGCTTTTGGAGAGCTGTGGGTGGATCCTGATGATGGCAGAAATGAGAACATAACTGGACAAAGAAGAAAAGGCATTCGAATGTTATTGGCCGTTGATATTGTTGGAACAGGACATTTCGAAGCAGATTTTCTATTAGAAGGCAGAAAATTAAATGTAACGATTTATTGCCCTTCTTTGATAGCCGAAAATTTCTTGGGATTAAAAACGATTATCGGTAAAGCCATAACGGACTCAGGACTGCAGGCGGGCAGAGTGGAAGTCATAGCTTTAAACCGTCCCCGTGCATTAGGCAAAGTGTTTGGAAAGCTACTGGAGAGGAGGAGCGGGATTAATGTCAGAGTATAAGTATAAAAGATTTTCTTATAACAGCAAAGAAAGAAAGAATGCCGTAGCTCTTTCTTACGATCAGGAAAAGAATACTTCTCCGGTTATCGTTGCTTCCGGAGCAGGATATGTTGCCGACCGTATCATTGAAGTAGCTGACAAGGCCGGAATACCTGTTTATCGTGATGAAACCGCTACAGGGCTGTTGTCTCAGCTTGAACTGGGGCAGGAGATTCCTCCGGAACTCTATCAGGTTGCGGCAGAAATATTTGCGCACATTCTGAAAACCTCCGATGAACTGGAATCAAAGTCAGAGGGAGCAGGAGAAAAAGGATAAGATTTAAGATTGAAGATTTATGATTTAAGAATGATTTTGTTCCAAAACATTATTTAAAACTTAAACCTAAATTTAAATTTAAACTTACATTTCCACTTTTACTTAAACTTATACACAAACTGCTACCTATTATCTGTGCTTGACCTAACCTCCAACCTCTCTTTCACTTATACTATAACAACTCAGGATTCTGGACTTCAGGTTTCAGACTGCAAATCTAACCTATTAAAAAATTGACTTTAGTCCTGTTTCCAGAATGCAGGAATAAATAATATATATACTGAGTACAACTCAAGCCGCCCGATAAGCATAATAACAGATAAAACTGCAGTTGAAAAGTTGCTTAAACTGCTGTAATTTCCTGCCGGCCCGACAACATCAAATCCAGGGCCTGTATTTCCAATACAGGCTGCTACTGAACTGGCAGCCGTCATCAAACTTATATCATCAAAAGCTAATAAGAAAGTACCAACGATAAAAGTTGTTAAATAAAGAACGATAAAGCTTAAGATATCCGAAACACTATCAGTTGAAATAGGCCTGTTATTTATTCTAATAGGTATCATAGCACGCGGATGAAGTTTTTTTGTAAATTCTCTTTTAATAATACGTAATGCGACAACTATTCTGAGGCTCTTAATGCCTCCGCTGGTGGAGCCTGTACATCCACCAATGAATATCAGGATAAATAAAATTAATTTACTTAAAACCGGCCATTGGTCAAAGTTGGCTGTGGCAAAGCCTGTTTCTGTTGTTATGGAACACACTTGGAAGAAAGAATACCTTAAAGCCGTACCGATACTTTCATAAGCGCCATTTGATAATAAGTTTAAGGCAATGATGGTTGTGGATGCAAAAACCATTACAAAATAGAACCTGTATTCATCATCCTTAACAACAGACCGCCACTTTCCTTTGTATAATGAAAAGTATAATGCAAAATTAGATCCGGAAAGAAACATGAAAAATGAAATTACTAAATCGATATAAGTACTGTCAAAATGGGCAATACTTTGATTGTATACAGAAAAACCTCCTGTTCCGACTGTTGCAAAGGTATGAACAAAAGCATCATAAAAGTTTAAACCGCCAAAAAGGAGCAGTATGATTTCTGCAAAGGTCATTATGGTATAAATGATATATAAAATCTTTGCATTATCTGATATTTTATGTGTAATTTTATCTACTTTAGGACCGGAGCTTTCCGCCTTAATGATCTGAATACTTCCGACACCTATTGATGGTAATAAAGCCACGGCAAAGACAAGTATCCCGACGCCGCCTAACCAATGCGTGAAAGATCTCCAGAATAGTATACCTTTAGGAAGTGCTTCAATATCTGTAAGAATAGAGGCACCTGTAGTTGTAAAACCTGAAACCGTTTCAAAAAAAGCATCAATAGGATTTATGATATATCCTGAAAAAATAAATGGAAGCGCCCCAATAACAGATGAAAGAAACCAGCCTATAGCAACAATACCTATACCTTCACTGTAAGAAAATTTATCTGATTTCACATCAATTTGTCTGAGTATGAATCCAAAAACCAGAGAAATCAAAGAAGCAAAAATAATAGATAAGTATGATTGTTCTTCGTAAATAAGTGATACAATAAAAGAGGGAATCATACTAATTCCTAAGATAATTAATATAATCCCATTGACCTTTATAATAATTCTATAATTCAAATTCATAATAATTGCCTCCTCAAAGCTGCTGTGGTTTTGTAAACATTATAGTTCTTTAAGGTTGCAATCAAAAGCTTTCAGATAAAGATTTAAGAAAACTGCCATACATGTTATGATGAGTTATATTTAGTATTCTCATGAATACGTACTTTTTTGCCTATTTATTTCGATTTACTGTCTGCTGCAATGAATTTGTTAAAAAATGTTCCGTTAAGATATAAATGGATAATAGCATTTTGCATAATGAGGGATAAAAATGTTTAAATCATTAATCAGTAGAATATCAATTGTTTATATAGGTCTTGTAGGTCTTATAGCGGTTATTGGGTTAGCTTCAACTTTTAACCTTCTAAGACTCGAAAAGTCAGTGGATGGGCTTATGTCTGACAACTATAAGAGTATAAAAGCGATTTCTCATATGATGGAAACAATAGAGCGACAAGATAGCGCTGTTCTGATGTATTTGAATATCGATAAAGAAAAAGGAATAGATTTATTTACAGAAAATAATCAGATGTTCATGCAATGGTTTACTGTTGAAAAAAACAACATCACAGAAGTTTCTGAAGCGGAACTGGTGGAGGATCTGGCACTGCAATATCAGTCTTATACAAAGTTGTTCCTGACACTACAGGAAATTAAAAGTTACAGCGGATTGGAAGAAGCAAAAAAATATTATAACGAAGAAATAATAACTGTATTTGATAATATTAAAGAAACTCTGAATGCATTGTTTACGATCAATGAGGAAGCAATGTATAAAAATAATGAAAGAACCTCTGACAGTTCACGAGAATCTATGTATTCTATTCTAATTCTTTCATTTATATCTGTATTAGGCGGATTTGCTGCTTCAAGATTTTTTGTATATCGATTTCTTGCACCTGTTAAGCAGTTATCTGACGGTATTCGCAAAGTTAAATCCGGTGAATTGAATCAGTATATTGAAATCAATACAGGGGATGAAGTAGAAGAACTTGCAAAGGAATTTAACAATATGTTACAGCGGTTATATCAATTCGAGCAAAGCCGGATCGGAGTCCTGATGACCGAGAAAAATAAATCTCTGGCGATTGTAAAAAGCATTGCGGATCCGTTATTGGTTTTAGACGTAAACTATCGAATCACATTGATCAACGATGCCTGTGAAAACTTTTTTAATATTAAAGAAGAGAAATATATAAACAAGCACATTCTTGAAGCCGTTGGGAGCGGGGAGGTATTTGACCATATTTCATATGTCGTAGGAAGCGGAGAGGATCAGAGAGAAAAGATCATCTGTTTTAATAAGGACAGGGAATTTTATTTTAATGTTATTGTAACGGTTGTAAAAAAATCAGATAGCAGCATTTCAAATATTATTGTATTGATGCAGAATATAAGCGAATTAAAAGAATTGGAGAAAGTTAAGACCGATTTTGTGGCGAACATATCACATGAACTTAGAACACCTCTTACCTCTATTCTAATGGGCGTAAGTATTCTTTCGGAAACAAATGAAGGCATAATTGGTAAAGATGAAAGGGATATTGTAGATACTATAAAAGAAGACGCTGAGCATTTAGATCAATTGGTTAATGAATTACTTGAATTATCGAGACTTGAATCCGGGAAAGCCGTGTTCAAGAAGAATTTTTACTCGATTTATAAGGCTATTGAGTCCTCTGTTAATCAGTTTGGAGAATATGCTGTAAGAAAAGGTGTGCTCCTTGAGAAAGAAATAGATGAAGGATTGCCTTTAATGTTTGGAGATGCGGATAAGATAATTTGGGCAATCAATAATCTTATAGCGAATTCTTTGAAATATACGGATGAAGGGGATTCGATTGTAGTAACGGTTACAGCAAAAAATGAAAGAATGCTTATATCTGTAAAAGACAGCGGACCTGGTATTCCTGAAGAATATGTTGAAGAAATATTCGACAGATTTGTTCAAATAAAAGGACAAGGTATTGAAATCAAAGGAATAGGATTAGGGCTGTCTGTTGTAAAAGAAATCATCAAGGCTCATAAAGGAGAGGTATGGTGCGAGAGTAAGCTCGATTCAGGAAGCACTTTTACTATTGCACTTCCATTGTATCCAAAGGAGGCGTTAAATTGAGCAAGGTTCTTGTAGTTGATGACACGAAAAATATCCGTACTTTATTGTCAAAATGCCTTGAAAAAGAGGGATATGAAGTTAGGTGTACCGTTAACGGCTATGAAGCTATTGAATTGTGTAGAAATGAGAAATTCGACATAATTTTTTTGGATATTAAGATGCCAAATTTTAGCGGTACTGAGGTTTTAAGGCAAATTAGAAATATGGGAGTGGAAACCTCTGTTATAGTAATTACAGCTTATCCTTCTATTAAAAACGCTGTTGAGTGTACCCAAATGGGGGCAGTTGCATATATGCAGAAACCCTTCACTGCGGAAAGAGTTCGTTCCGTATTACAAGAGGTTCAGGAAAAAGAGCGGAATGAGAAGATGAAATCAGAAAAATTAATGAAGCATGTGGAGGATTGCATTAATAATTTACATTTAACAGAGGCCATTCAAATTCTAAGAAAGATTATTTCCGAGAAACCATTGGACCCGGTTCCCTATCTATTAATGTCCAAAGCTTATGGAGACATGAAGATGCATGAAGAAGAAAGTAAATTCAGAAAAATTTATCAATCTTTGCTGCAGGAAGAAGATAATGATAAATAGGTATAAATCAATACATATAAACTATATACTGATTTATACTTATACTTTTACTTATACTTATACTTACACTTCCACGTTTCTCTTGAGTATTTCCGATATGGAAGTGGCTAAGCCTGCGAGCCCCTGTATTTCCGAAGGGATAATGATTTTAGTGGCTTTCCCGTCGGCAATTTTAGCGAAAGCTTCCAAGCTTTTCAGCGAAATAACGGCTTCATCCGGAGCGGCCCCTTTAAGCATCTTCAAGCCTTCTGCAGTTGCCTGCTGCACTTTCAGTATTGCTTCTGCTTGGCCTTCCGCTTCTTTAACGGCGGATTCCTTCTGGGCTTCAGCCTCAAGAATAACAGCCTCTTTTTTGCCTTCCGCAATAAGAATGGCAGCTCTTTTTTCTCCTTCAGCCCGTAAGATGGATTCTCTTCTTTCCCTTTCGGCACGCATTTGCTTTTCCATTGCTTCCTGGATATCTTCAGGGGGAAGGATATTTTTCACTTCCACACGATTGACTTTAATACCCCATTTATCGGTGGCTTCATCAAGTATGCTGCGCATTTTAGTATTTATAACATCTCTGCTGGTTAAGGTTTCATCCAGTTCAAGATCACCGATAATATTTCTCAGCGTTGTTGCGGTTAAATTTTCAATGGCTGAAAGAGGGTTTTCGACACCATATGCATACAGTTTCGGATCAGTAATTTGATAATATACAACGGTATCGATCTGCATGGTTACATTATCTTTTGTAATTACCGGCTGGGGGTCAAAATCGATTACTCTTTCTTTTAAAGACACTTTACTTGCGATTTTATCGATGAGCGGAATTTTAAAATGCAGCCCCACATCCCATGTTTCCCTGAAAGTGCCTAATCTTTCAACAACATAAGCGTTTGCCTGGGGAACGATTCTGATACTGGTGACAATCAATATGATTAAAAGCAAAATAAGGATAGAAACGATATTGTTCATTTTATTTTTTATCCTTTCTTTTTTATTTATTCTTTTTTTAGTTTTTCAACAATAAGCTTAACTCCTTCAATGGCTATTACCCGTACTTTTTCTTTTCTCTTAATCACTTCTTTATTCGGAGATCTGGCAGTCCATATTTGTCCGGAAATCTTGACGAGTCCGGTTTCAAACGGCCTTATTTCCTCAATGACCAAACCGACATTTCCTATAAGAGACTGAGAATTTGTTTTTTCTTTTCCTACTTTTAGAAAATTCACGGCAAAAGGTCTTGTAAAATAGATTAAGAATAAAGATGAAACCAAAAAAACAAAAATCTGAGAGGTTATAGACAGACCCATTAAAGCGGTAAGCATAGCTATTAAAGCGCCTGCTGCAAACCAGATGGTTGTAAGACCTAAAGTAAAGGCTTCTATAGCTGCAAAAATAACTGCTAAAGCAATCCATATATGTGGGTATGATAAATTAAATCCGAATATAATAAATCACCTCCCGGGATTACAACTTAACACTATATTACTTCATTTAAGGAAAATTATACATTTTAAATATAATATTTCCTATCGGTGCATGTATTGACTGAACTGTTTATAGTGTATATAATTAATATATACACTAATTTAAAATACGAATTTATGATGTTTTAAAATTTATTAGGATGGAGAAAAGAGGAAGGAGAAAAATATGTAAAAATTATCAGATTCCATATGCTTTTAAAATATGTTATATTAATAATGAATCAATTATTTAGGAGGAAGAGAATGAAACGATTTTTTGTCTCAATAACACTGGTCATGGTGTTAATAATGAGTATGGCTGCATGTGGTGATAAAGATTTAACTGCTGATAAATCTGCAAAGGAAATATTACAGGAATCTATAACAAAATCCGCAGAATGGAAAAGTTATGAAATGGATATCTCAACACATATGAAGATGGATGTTCCGGAAGAAGGGCTTATGGAAATGAATATGACAGGATCAGGGGCTGTTATCATGGATCCGATGAAAATGCATATGACCCTTGACATGGAAATGCCTGAAATGGAACAGCCTCAAACCATGGAACAGTATATGATACAGGAAGAGGATGGATTCACAATCTATCAGAACATAGAAGGTAAATGGTATAAGATGAGTATCAGCGATCCTTCTCTTGTTGAAATGATGTCAATGGATCCGATGGAAAATATTTCGCTGTTTATGGAATACCTAAAAAGTGCCGAAGTTGTTGGTGAGGAGGTTATCAAAGAAAGAGATGCCGTCAAAATAGATTTAACTGTATCATTTGACATGTATAAGGAGTTCCTTGAAAAGAATTCTTCAATGGATGTAGGCGGCATTTTAGGGTCAGGAATTATGGAGTCCCTATCCGATGCAGGAGATCTGACATATACAGTTTGGGTGGATAAAACAAGCATGGAGATTGTAAAATATTATATGGATCTAAGCGAAGCTATGCAGAAAATTGGTGAAGCCATGGCGGATCAAGATGATGCGCTACCTGAACTTTCGGACATCTATAAAGATATCAAGATGGAAATGACCATGGAAGTCTATAATCAAAATGGAGTCGAGGATTTTGAAATCCCACAGGAAGCAATGGACGCCGAAGAACTGCCCTTTATGAATTAAACAGAGGATGACTGACAGATGGGAATGATGACTTGTTCCCATCTGTTTTATATATGGTATAAGTACCATACAGTTAAAGCAGGTGAATTAAAGTGATAAGGGAAATCAATAAGAAGAAGTACATACTTGAAAACAGAAAGCCTTATGCACCGGAAACGGCGGCTTATCTCAGGGAAATATGGCTGTCCGAATGGATATATTCATCTAATAAACTGGACGGATGCAATTTAAGCCTTGATGAAACATTAATGATCCTGAAGGGCCGGTGTATCATGGATAAAACAATAGAAGATCATATGACGGTAAGAAGCCACGAAGAGGCAATAGGATTCATAGAGAAAATGGCAGGAGAAAAGAACAATCTTTTTGAAAAAGAAGCGGACAGGATCCATTCATTTCTGTCAGCAGATCATTCATCCGGCTTCAGACAGAATAATCCGGTCGTTCAGAGCATTCATCATATTCCTGCCCATTTTAAAGAAATTTCAATTTTGATGGAAAAATTATTTACTTGGTATTATTCGAAAGCACAGGATATGAATTGTATTCTGCGTGGCATATTGTTACATAACAAATTGATTGAGATATATCCATATGAAACGGATAATGAAAAGACTGCCAGAGCTTTATTGAATTATGAGTTATTAAGAGGAGGGTTTCCTCCTATAGACTTCAGAATGCCTAATAAAACATATCACCAGTTGGTTTCAAAATATGTAGCAAAACAGGAGACAACGGAATTTTATGAACTCCTGTCAAATATACTACATTCCCGGCTCGAATTATTTCTCAGGCTGACCGCGATGCGGTGATCTAACAGGCAACAAGAAACAGGAGACAGAGAATAGGTTTCAGGTCTAAAAGATGAGATATGAAAAATAAAATGAATTATCCGGATAAGAAAGAAGATTTTGCAATGAAAATTTTGCAAAATCTTTCTTTAAATTCTATCGATATGCATAAATATCATGTTTTGTAGAATTTTTCCGAAAGCAGAGCCACCATAATGGCTTTGATGGTGTGCAGACGATTTTCTGCTTCGTCAAAAACTACGGAATGTTTGCTCCTGAATACTTCATCTTCTACCTCGCAAATATCCAGGTTATGCTCTTTTAATATTTCTTGAACAAAGCTTGTTTCATGATTATGGAATGCCGGAAGACAATGCATAAAAATAACGTTGGGGTTTTCAGTTTTGCTGAGCATATCCATGGTGACTTTATAAGGAGAGAGAAGCCGGACTCTTTCTTCTACTAAATGCTCTTCCCCCATGGAGACCCAAGCATCTGTATAAATAACATCGGCATCTTTTACGGCTTTTGTTACATTTTCAGTAAACCGAATGGTAGAACCTGTTTTTTTGGCAATATCCTGTACATTTTTCACCAGAACCGGATCAGGAAATAATGCTTCAGGTGCCAAAGAGGTAAAGTTTGCACCTGTTTTGGCACATCCAATCATTAAAGAATTACCCATATTATTTCGGGCATCTCCTACAAAAACAAAATTAATTTCATTAAAAGGTTTTTTCACATGTTCCGATATTGTCAGAAAATCAGCTAATATTTGGGTAGGATGATAGGCATCTGTCAGCCCGTTAAACACAGGAACGCCGGAGTATTGTGCAAGGGTTTCAACAGTTTCCTGTTTATAACCACGGAATTCAATACCGTCGTACATTCGGCCCAATACCTGTGCGGTATCCTCAAAGGATTCTTTTTTACCTATCTGGCTGTCGTTCATTCCCAGGAAAGTAACACCGGCACCTTCATCCATGGCACCGACTTCAAAAGCACATCGCGTTCGTGTGGAAGTTTTTTCAAATAATAATACAATATTTTTACCTTTTAGTAGATTATCTTTTATGCCGCTTTTCTTTTTTTTCTTCAGTTCTTTCGCAGTATCAATTAAAAACTGTATTTCCTCCGATGTAAAATCCAAAAGGGTCAGAAAACTTCGCCCAAGGAGATTGACTGTCATGTATTTTCCTCCTCCATATTAAATATTTAACTTTCTTTTTGCATTTTCAATCATGATGGTCACACTTTTTTTGGAAGTGGAGCCGGATGATTTTTTTGATTCTATACAATTTTTGATATCGATTTTTTCAAAAATATCATCTTCAAATTTATCTGAGAACATTTTGAGCTTATCCAAAGAAAGTGATTCGATAGAATGATTATTTTCAACACAGTAAAGGACAAGCCTGCCTATAATACTATGACATTCCCGAAAAGGGATGCCTTTCTCTACCAGGTAGTCTGCAGCGTCTGTTGCATTCAGGAAACCTGTTTTTGCTGCATGATTCATATTGTCTTTCTTGATTTTCATAGTTTGTATCATTTCGTTAAAAACGTATAAAGAGCTTTTCAGGGTTTCAACCGTATCAAACAATGGCGGTTTATCCTCCTGCATATCCTTATTGTAGGCCATCGGCAAGGACTTCATTATGGTCAAAATATTTATTAAATTCCCATAAATCCTTCCGGTTTTTCCTCTTATGAGTTCTGCTAAATCGGGGTTCTTTTTCTGGGGCATAATGCTGCTGCCGGTACTGTAGGCATCGTCCATTTCAATAAAGTCAAATTCTGATGAACTCCAGAGAATCAATTCTTCACAAAACCTGCTTAAATGCATCATAATTGTGGAAGCATCGCTGATAAATTCTATAATGAAATCCCTGTCGCTTACAGCGTCCATTGCATTATTGCAAATAACTGAAAAACCAAGTTCTTTAGCTAAAAATTCCCGATCCGTGTTATAAGTTGTACCGGCTAAAGCGCCAGACCCTAAAGGCAGAGAATCCGTTCTTTTGTAACAGTCATCCAATCTTTCGATATCTCTTGAAAACATCTGAAAATAAGCCATGATGTGATAAGCAAAAGTAACCGGCTGAGCTCTCTGCAAATGTGTATAACCCGGAAGAATGGTATCCATATGACCTTCAGCAATGGAGATGATGGTTTTCTGCATCTTCTTAAGGAGATTTGTAATTTCGGTTATAGATTCTTTAACATATAAACGAATATCCACAGCTACCTGATCATTCCTGCTCCTTGCAGTATGCAGTTTTTTGCCTGTATCTCCGATTCGATCAATGAGGAGCTTTTCTATATTCATGTGGATATCCTCAAATTCAATTTTAAATTCTACCTTTCCTGCTTCTATTTCCTTGTGAATTGCATCCAGGTTTTCTATAATAAGTTCTGCCTCTGTTGCAGATAAAATTCCTTGTTTAGCCAGCATTTTAGCATGTGCAATACTCCCCTGAATATCTTGCTTATAAAGTTTCTGGTCAAAGTCGATAGAGGCATTGAATTCATCAACTGAAGAAGCTGTCTCTTTTGAAAACCTTCCACCCCATAATTTCATTATTTTGTCCTCCGTTCTTCAGTGTTATTAGCAGAAATACGGTTTAACTTCCAACCTTCCAATCTTCTAACCCTCTTGTTTTTTCTTCATGATTGCACGAATGGTAAGAGGAAGTGTAAAGAGGTTAATAAAACCCTCAGCATCTTTTTGGTTATAGACTTCATCAGCACCAAATGTAACGAATTCTTCATTATATAAAGAATATGGTGATTTTGATGCTACGGCTGAGCAATTTCCTTTATATAGTTTCATTCTAACCACGCCTGTTACATTTTCCTGTGTGACATTAACAAATGCATCCAAGGCTTCTCTAAGAGGTGTGAACCATAAGCCATCGTAGACAAGTTGTGCATATTTTAAAGCGATGGTATTTTTATAAGATAGGGTATCCCTGTCAAGGACCAATTTTTCCAAAGCTTTATGTGCATTGAATAAGACTGTTCCGCCCGGTGTTTCATAAACGCCTCTGGACTTCATGCCCACCAACCTGTTTTCTACAATATCTATGGTGCCAACGCCATTTTCACCTGCAACCTCATTAAGGAGCTTCAGCATCAAAAGAGGACCGATTTTACGGCCGTCAATTGTGACAGGTACGCCTTTTTCAAAACCGATTTCGATAAAAGTCGGGTTATCTTTTGCCTTTTCTGCAGGGAGACTCATAACATGAATATCATCTTTGTATTCATTCCATGGATCCTCCAGATTTCCGCCTTCATGGCTGATGTGCCAGATGTTCTGGTCCCTGCTGTATATTTTTTCTTTAGTCTGTGCAATTGGGATATTATGTTTTTGAGCATAATCAATGCAGTCTTCCCTTGATTTTAAGTTCCAGATGCGCCAGGGTGCAATTATTTTCAGAACAGGATTAAGTGCATAAATGGTTGCTTCAAATCGAACCTGATCATTTCCTTTTCCTGTAGCGCCATGTGCAATAGCAGTTGCATTTTCTTTTTCGGCAATTTCTACAAGCTTTTTCGAAATAAGGGGACGAGCGAAAGAAGTGCCTAATAAATAATCATTTTCATATACGGCACCGGCTTTTAATGTAGGGAAAATATAATCTGTAATGAATTCTTTTTTCACATCCACTATGTATGCTTTTGAAGCACCTGTTTCGTATGCTTTTTTTTCAACAGCTTCGAAATCATCTTCTTGCCCTACATCCACACAAACAGCGATTACTTCATACCCCAATTCTTCTTTAAGCCATGTCAAAATGACAGAAGTATCCAAGCCGCCTGAATATGCAAGGACCACCTTTTCTTTATTCATAATTTTACCTCCTAAAAATGGCATCAACAGCCATATAATATTATTATTTTTATACTTAATTGAGTTAATACATTATTTGCTATCCAATTTAATAGAATTATAACAGATGGAAAAACAAGAATCAATATAAATATTCATAAAAATTAATAAATATGCAAATAATAATAAGTATTTTACTGAATATGCAAAAATTAATGCATATTAATTGTATAAAAATCGGAAGCTTTTATACTTACACTTAACAATTACTATGGGAGAGAAACGATATGAATGCATTGAAAATTATGAAGGCAATAGTGACGCTGGCTGTCCTGATTTTTGTGATATTAGGGCCTGTTATTTTTGAAGAATATAAAGAACACTGTAAGGAAATAACTGAAGAAAAAGAAGATAAGTGGCAGGGAATAATTGTATTATGGGACTATCCCAGCTTCAATAAAGAGAATGGAACACGATATGAATGGATTACGAATAAAATAAAGCAATTTGAAAAAGAGAACAGAGGTGTTTTCATTGACTTCAAGCCGGTAAATCCGGATAATTTTCTTGTGGAAATCGAAACTGCATCCAAAACAAATTCTCTGCCTGATATTGCGCCGATAGGATGTGAAAGAGATATCCAGCAATCCGGCCTATTAGAGCCTCTGAATGACTTTATCCCTGAAGATACAAGGAGACGATATATCAATGGTGTTATAAATTCGGCCACATACCGGGGATCTATATACGGAATTCCCAGATTGGTTGATCTACATATTATCGCATTAAACAGATATGAATTGGAAAATTGCAGTGCAGATGTTCCCCAAGAAATTGATTGGAACGTAAAGGAATTTTTAGATGTATCGGAAATATTGTATCAAAATACGGGAACACCTTTTATAGCCAATGAGAAAACGATATATAATATCATCCAATGCATATTGGATCGTCAGGAATTCATTGATCTGAAAAAAATTAACGGCTTCAGAAAAAATAATAATATTCTTTCTCAGTTTAAAAGCGGAAACTTTTCCGCTGTTGCGTGCAGCACGATGGACCTCTCAAAAGTCGAATATAGCCTGGGGAATATTGCTGAAATGAGACTCATTACTTTGTATAATGAAAGTGATGGTCATGGGCTGGCCGGAAATTGCATTGCTTATGGCGTGTTTAAGCAAAAGGATAAGAAAAAATTAGAAATATGTCTTAAATTGATTCAACACCTTACAGACAGCAGTGAACAGATGGATTTATGGAAATACAATGCTTTTTCGGTATTAAGCGATATAAGTCCGTTATACAGCGAAGACAGCGACATGGGTAAACTTGAGAATCTGCTGGATAATAGCAATAAATCCTTTATCAATAACTTGGAACACCAGGATAGAGTTGATCTGATGAATAAGTATGAGCATTGATATTTGTGATCGAAATTACAAAAAGAATTATGGTGGATTAACAGTTTCCTGAATAAAAAGACATTCAAACATGGTATAATAATGAAAAACAATGATATTTTATATTATTGGGGGAGTAAATAAATTGGATACAACTAGGATCTATCAGAAGTTTAAGGAACACATAGATGAACAGCGCCTTTTAATAAATGCACCTATGAAAGAGCATACATCCTTTAAATTAGGAGGTGCAGCAAAACTTCTTGTCCTTCCTGAGACGAAGGAGGAGTTGGTCCATGCCATATCCGTATGCAAAGAGCATCAATTAAAGTGGTATATTATGGGAAAAGGTTCCAATCTCATAGTAAAAGAAAAGGGATATGATGGTGTTATTATAAAAATAGGTGATTATTATAATAAGATATCTGTTCGGGACGAACTCATTACAGCTCAGGCAGGTGCTCTGATGTCCTCTGTTGCGGCAAAGGCAATGCGGCATGCTTTGTCCGGAGCAGAATTTGCAAGCGGCATACCGGGCACTGTTGGTGGAGCTGTGGTCATGAATGCAGGAGCTTACGGCGGTGAAATGAGTCAGATTACTTATAAGGTCAAAGCTCTGGACAGCTTTGTTACCGAAGTTGAAATTTCGGGCGGAGAATTGAATTTTGGCTATAGAGACAGCATTTTTCATCATCATCCTTATGTGATCCTGGAAGTCTATTTAAAACTAGTAAAAGGAAATCAGAAAGTAATCAGAGATAAAATGAAAGAATTATCCCATCGGCGTAACAGCAAACAACCCTTGGATTATCCAAGTGCAGGAAGTATTTTCAAAAGGCCGCATGGGAATTATGCCGGCAAGCTTATAGAAGAAGCCGGGTTAAAAGGACTATCTATAGGAGGTGCAAGAGTATCTCCTTTGCATGCCGGATTTATTATTAACGAGGGGAGCGCCACATCGCAGGATGTATTGGATCTCATTGCGATTATCCAAAGTACGGTTCATGATAAATTTGATATTTTATTGGAGACGGAAGTAAAGATAATCGGTGACGAATGAAAAGAGGAAAAAAATGAATCTATTATTTGATTATCATACACATACCATATATTCTCATGGAAAAGGTACCATAAAGGATAATGTACAAGAGGCTGTGAAAAAAAAATTGGAGTCTGTTGCAATTACTGACCATGGTCCGGGACATGTGACTTATGGGATAAAAAGAGAAAAAATAAAAAAAATGCGCCAGGAAATTACAGACTTAAACAAAAAATATCCGGAAATAGATATCAAGCTTGGCGTAGAAGCAAATATTATTCATTCCAATGGAGAGCTGGATATCACAGAAGAAGATAAGCAGCAGTTCGATATTATTCTTGCAGGTTATCATTATGGTATTTTCGGAAGGAATCCAATCCTTTCCGGATTGATCCACCTGGGGAATTATGTGAGTGCTCTTACAGGAATCACCATAAAGCGCTTAAAAGAAATGAATACCGAAGTGATCATAAAGGCTGTCCGGTTAAATGATATAAATATACTTACCCACCCGGGTTCCAAGGGATTTGTATATATTGGGGAGATTGCAGATGCATGTGCCAAAGCTCATACATTGATGGAAATCAATAACAGCCACGGACATTTAACAGTGGATGAAATAATAGAGGCATCCAAGACGGATGTTCAATTTGTAATAGGCAGTGATGCGCATAGTCCCGATAAAGTTGGAGAATTTCACAACAGCCTAAAAAGAGTTGAGGCAGCAGGACTCCCTGTCAGCAGAATTGTCAATATAAAGGTGGAATAGGAGGATAAAATGAACATTGCGATTATTACCGGACTTTCGGGAGCTGGAAAAACTCAAGCGGTAGACTGCATGGAGGACTTAGGGTATTATTGTATTGATAATCTGCCTCCTAAATTGATAAATGATTTTGTTGCATTAGGTGGTAAAGACATCAGAAAAGCTGCTTTTGTAATGGATATCAGAGGCGGGGAGTTTTTTGATGATTTGAAGAAAGCTTTAGAAGATATGAAGCGTGTCGGAGGCAAGCATAAAATTGTCTTTTTAGAAGCATCAGATGAGGTTCTTATACGGAGATACAAGGAATCAAGAAGGATTCATCCGGTCAGTAAGGATGGTAGTATTCAGGACGGCATCACAATAGAGAGGGACAAGCTTTCTGAAATTCGTAAAATTGCAGACTACATCATTGACACTTCTAATATGACAAACGCACAGCTGAAAGCAGAAATGAAAAAAATATTTGATTCTCAGGAAAAAGTTGAGAATCTTTCAATAACTGTATTGTCCTTCGGATATAAAAATGGTATTCCTTTAGATTCAGATATTGTCATGGATGTGAGATTTCTGCCCAATCCCTTTTATCTCAGCAGTATGAAACATTTGACCGGAAATAATAGAAAAGTTAAGGAGTATGTTCTGAAGTGGCCGGAAAGTAAAACTTTTGTAGATAAGGTATATGACTTGATACAATTCCTTCTTCCCTATTATGTGAGGGAAGGAAAGGCACAATTGGTTATTGCTTTTGGATGCACAGGCGGACAGCACAGGTCTGTGGTTCTTGCAAATGAATTTTATGATATTCTGTCAAAAGAGGGGAAAAGAGTGATTGTGTCACATAGAGACATATAATATGAGGGGACAGATAAATTGCAAGATAAGAGATAAGAACTACGAGATAATAATTAAGGAAGAGTTTTGTACCAATAGTCAAAGATTCGGTGTTAGGTCATATCACAGTCTCGACGACAGAATTAAAATTCCTGTCTCGTTGCGTTTGACCTATATTAGCTCGCTCAATTTGTATAACATTGTTAAGCGAACTTATGCAAGGAAATCGAAAATCTTTGATTTGTGGATTTCTACTGCCATCCGAATCAAAGATTCGGTGTTAGGTCATAAAGGGGGAAATGATGAAATATTTTAACTGGCTAAAACCAGGTATTCATATAAAAAGATGGATATTTGCCGGAAGTATCGGAATTTTTCTTGTTATTGCAGGTGTCTGCCCATATCTTTATCAATTCATAGATCGAGGCAAAAATTTTTTTCATATTGCTGCATTTTTCATAGGAATTGCCTTGATTATTATTTCAGTTCGCAAAGCGGTCAGATCACTGCTTTTGATCCTGGGCATTTCAGATTTAACGGAACTTCTTAAGTATAAAATTTATGAAAAACATTATCTTGACAAAGGCTGCAGGATCGTAGTTGTTGGCGGAGGAACCGGACTGTCTGTCATTCTCAGAGGCTTTAAGAAAATCACTTCCAATATCACAGCCATTGTAACTACAATGGACGATGGAGGCGGATCCGGTGTTCTCAGAGAAGATTTAGGGATGCTTCCTCCTGGAGATATTCGAAGCTGCATTCTTGCTTTGGCAGATACGGAGGAAGATATGCAGGAGCTTTTCCGGTATCGGTTTAAAGAAGGTCGGTTGTCAGGGCAAAGTTTTGGGAATTTACTGATTGCAGCTCTGACCGGAGTTTATGATAACTTTGAGGAAGCGGTTACAAAAGTTCATGAGATCCTTGCTGTGAAAGGAAGGGTATTGCCTGTAACGGCAGAGGATGCCAAACTTTGTGCAGAGCTGGAAAATGGGGATAGAATCTCAGGGGAATCTCAAATACCCCCTGCGGTTTTGGAGTCTGGGAGCCGAATCAGGCAGATTTTTCTGGAACCGCCTCACCCTAAACCTATAAAAGAAACGATCACTGCAATCAACGAAGCGGATGTTATTGTTTTGGGTCCGGGAAGCCTGTATACCAGCATTATACCTAATTTTCTTGTTGAGGGAATCATTGAAGCCATTTCACAAGCCAAAGCTAAAAAGGTATTTATTACCAATATTATGACCCAGCCGGGTGAAACGGACGGTTATAGCGTTATGGATCATTTAAAAGCAGTGAATCAACATATGGGTACAAAAATTATTGATTACATTCTTGTCAATAATGAAAGAATTTCGACAGATAATCTGGTAAAATATGAAGAGGATGGTGCAAAACCGGTATATTTAAATAGAAAAGAATCAAGAAAGCTGAAAAGGGAGGGTATTAAAATTATCGAGGGTGCTTATGTTGACGTAAAGCAAGGGTATATTCGACATGATGCTGATAAAATTGCAGCTGTTATAAAAGAGATTGCATATAACCAGAAATAATTTAAGTGTTAAGATTTAAGAATTAAGGGGTTAATATGCATGCAAAATGCTATATATAAGACCTGGGCGTGGGTATTCTATTAAAATGGCAGTATGATTTTATATATAAAAAGATATTTACATTGAAAAATTCAATTTTAAATCTTAAATCCTAAATTTATTATAATATTATTTTAGGGGGTTCAGTATTGAAAACAGCAGGAATTTCAACTCTATTTATATCATTGGTCGTTATTATTATGACACAGGTGACCTATGCAAATAATGTTATAACCACAGATGAAATTATCATTGTCAACGGGAAAACAGTAGAAAATAGAAGCTCAAATCCTGATGATGATGTAAAAACCATAACACCTGTCACAAATCAATTCAATAAATTAACAGATTACCCTAATGGTTACAGTGTGAATTATCCAAATGATATGTTTGTAGATGTTCATATTTCCCCTGTTATGAATATACTCTTCAATGAAACCATGCAAATAGAAATATATTACGATGACTTGAACAATACAATGGCAGATGCCTGGAATTATATTTTCTATTCAAATGGGTTTTTATCCAATCAAGCAGATCATTTTATGGGAGATGAAAAGGTCTTCAATCATAACGGTTATCTAATACATATTTTAAAATGGAGCCGCAGCAAGCTCTCTAAAATAGAAAATGACAAGAATCATTACTTGAGCGCCGAGATCATAAAAAATCATAAAGAAGTCTACAGCTTATTTTTTAAATCATCCGAGGCCCTGGATGACACATTATGCTTGGAAATCATTAAAAGTTTCAATATTATAGAAAAAACAGGTAAAACGCATATGGATAAATTGCCTGAAGGTGATTGTGCCCGTATCTGGAATGAAGAAACACAGGCTTTTTATAAAAATTACTTTTTGAAATCGGAAAAGCTGACGTGGGGGATATTTGATAATTACGCACCGGATTTTTTTGATCATTACAGAAAGACAGAAGATTTATTGGGTTTTGAATTTGATTTTCTTGTAAAATACCAGAACCTTCCGGCAGATAATGATCTTGAATTAATCAAAGAATCGCTGAAGAAGGCCTATGAGGAAAACAGATATGTGGAGCTTACATTGCAAACATCGCGCCAGAATGAAGAAGGGAATATGGTATATGATATATTAAACGGGGAATACGATGCATTTTTCAAGGAGTATTCTGAGATGTTAAAATCCTTTGGACATCCGGTCATGTTTCGATTGAATAATGAAATGAATGGTGATTGGTGTCTTTATTCTTCCTATCATACTTCTAAAGATCCTTTGATTTATAAGGAACTTTACCGATATATTTATAATACTTTTCAGAATAACGGCGTGGAAAATGTCATATGGATATGGAATCCCCACGATAAATCTTTTCCTAATTTTAAATGGAATCATGCTTTAGCTTATTATCCGGGGGATTCATTTGTAGATATTGTGGGGATGACCGGATATAATACGGGGAATTATTACCCCGGTGAGGTTTGGCGGGGCTTTCAGGAAATTTATGATCCATTATACCTCGAATATGACAGAGTCTTTAACAAGCCCTTTATGATAACAGAATTTTCTTCAAACAGTGTGGGAGGAAGTAAGGAAAAGTGGGTAATGGAAATGTTTGAAAATATTTCCAAGTATGAAAGAATTAAAGCGGCAATATGGTGGAATGGCTGTGATTATGATTCCCAAGGAAGAGCTGCAAGGATTTACAGATTGGATGAAAGCCCGTATCTTATCAACATTTTCAGAAAGGAGTTACAAAATTTTAAATAGATAAAACCTATTTTTGTAATATTTTGTGATAAGATGTAATCGAGATTGATTATTATAGTGGAGAGGATGTATATGAAACGGGAAACCAGTGCCGGTGGAGTAGTCGTTTTCGGGAATACCATATTGCTGTTAAAGAAGTATAATGGAGATTGGGTTCTTCCTAAGGGAAGAGTTGAGAAAAATGAAGATCTTTACCATGCTGCGGTCCGTGAAGTCCATGAAGAAAGCGGAGTTAAAGCGGAACCGGTAAAATATATCGGCCAAATTAAATATCATTTTGAATACGGATGGGTTGACAGAGAAAAAGTTGTAAAAACAGTACACTGGTTTTTGATGAAATCACAAAATATGGATTGTATTCCTCTCAAAAAAGAAGGATTTATTGAAGCTAAATATATTCATTTTAAAAGGGCTCCTGAAATGGCAAGGTATGAAGATGAAAAAAAAGTAATCAAGCGAGCTGAAGTAGAATTGGAAGCTTTAAAAGACCTTACTTTCAAGTAAGGTCTTTTAAAGCTTAGCGATCATCCTTTGGTCGAAAGGTTACACATATTGTTTCGTCGCTGGTGTTTGACAAACTTCCATACTGGTTATCAACCTGAATTCGTTCAGCAGTACAATAATTATCTTTGTAATAAATACAATTTTTGACACTGCATCGGATATCCTGGTTTTTGTTCATGTATTCACCTCCACAATTTAGAATCATTTCTGAAAGTTCTTTTAAAAGAAGCTTCAGTGAGACATGATTCTTAGTTGGAATGAATAAACTAAGAATCTATCAATTAGTCTGCCAATAAAACCTGAACATTATACGTTTTGGATTCAACTGACAGCTACACCAATAATCCGTTTTTTAACTTATATTGTTTTGGAAAAAGGGTGAAAAGAATGTCTTTTTCAGCAACAACAAAAAATGAATTATCCCGAATCATACCTGATAGCAAATGCTGTCAATTAGCTGAAATAGCCGGATTTATCAGAATGTGCGGGACCATACAGATTTCAGGTAAAAGAAAAATGAATATTAAACTTATAACAGAGAATCCGGCTGCAGCACGAAAAATAATCAAACTTCTGAAATTATATTTTGATATTCATACGGACCTTATTATCAGTCAGAGCAAAATGTTAAAGAAGCATCATTATTATGAATTGATTATTCTTTATGAAATGAAAGCAGAAGAAATACTTAGAAAAACAGGGATACTTATTGAAAGAGACGGTTGGAGCGATATAGATTATTCCATTCCGGAAAAACTCGTTAAAAAAAGATGCTGCAAAAGGGCTTATTTAAGAGGTGCCTTTCTTGGTTCCGGTTCTGTTACGGATCCCGGAAAAGCTTATCATCTTGAGATTGTAACCAATAACAACATTCTAAGCGAAGATATCAAAAACCTGTTAAATAAATTTGGATTAAATGCTAAAATAGTGACAAGAAAAAAGAATTATGTTATTTACCTTAAGGAAGGCGAACAGATTGTCGATTTTTTAAATATTATTGGTGCTTATAATACCTTATTGGATTTGGAGAATATCCGGATTGTAAAGGATATGCGAAATAAGGTAAATCGACTTGTTAACTGTGAAACAGCTAATCTTAATAAAATAGTAGATACCGCCGTCAGGCAAATTAAGGATATTGAGCTGATAGAGAAAGAAAGAGGGCTGAAAATTTTACCTGAAAAATTAAGGGGAATTGCTGAACTCAGGCTGAATAACAGTGATGCCAGCCTGCAAGAGCTTGGAGAAATGCTGAATCCGCCTATAGGAAAATCCGGCGTCAATCACAGGTTGAAAAAAATAGAAAAAATTGCAGAAAAGATCCGCAAAGGAGAAATATAAGATAAGATGAAAGTTGAACAACCTTAATTAATTGACAATGAAAAATTGATAATTTAATTCGTATTTATTAAATGTAATTATTGCAAAAACAGTTACAAAACTGCTAATAAATATATTGAACATCTCCAGGTTACTTAAATTTTAATACATAGAATATGATTCTAAGTGGCTGAAGCTGGGTTGACAATTAAGGACAATTTTGCTTCTGTAAAATTTCTACATTCACTAATCTCTAACCCCTAACCTCTAACTACTAATCACTAATAAATAAAGCGGGGAATTGCTATGAGTTTTGTACATCTTCATACACATACGGAATATAGCCTTCTGGATGGCTCCGCCAGGATCGAAGATATCGTTAAAAGAGCAAAGGAACTGGAAATGCCTGCTCTTGCTATTACGGATCATGGAACGATGTTTGGCGTTATAGATTTTTATAAAGCGGCCTTAAAGGAAGGGATCAAGCCGATTATTGGCTGTGAGGTATATACTGCACCCAGAACCATGTATGATAAGGATACGGAAAAAGATAAAAATCCCGGACATTTGGTTTTACTGGCTAAAAATAATACCGGTTATAAAAATCTCATTAAAATTGTTTCTCTGGGCTTTACCGAAGGGTTTTACTATAAACCCAGAATTGATTATTCTGTGCTGAGGAAGTATAATAAGGGTCTGATTGCACTAAGCGGATGCCTCGCAGGAAACATACAGAGGAAGCTTCTTCAGGATGATTATGAGGGAGCCAGGGCGGAAGCCAAAGAATTAGAGAAAATTTTCGGACCGGAGCATTTTTATCTTGAAGTCCAGAACCAGGGCCTTGAGGAAGAGCTGAAAATCAACGGCCTGCTCAAGAAGCTGAGCAAAGAGACAGGTATTCCATTGGTGGCAACCAATGACATCCATTATGTCAGAAAGGAAGATGCGGAATTTCACGATATACTCCTTTGTATACAGACGGGGAAAACCATTGAGGATCAGGACCGGTTAAAATTTCCTAATGATCAATTCTATTTAAAATCACCTGAAGAAATGAAAAATATATTTTCCGACATGCCTTCTGCAATAGAGAACACGTTTAAAATTGCAGATATGTGTGATGTAAAATTTGCTTTCAATGAAATCCATCTTCCAAATTATCAGGTACCGGATGGCTACACAAATGAACAATATCTCAGAAAATTATGTTATGAAGGGCTTGAAAACAGATACAACCGTGTAGATAAAACACTTGAAGACCGTTTGGAATATGAATTACAAACGATTGAAAAGATGGGATACGTGGAATATTTTTTGATTGTTTGGGATTTCATTCATTATGCAAAGATAAACGGTATTATGGTAGGTCCGGGAAGAGGTTCCGCTGCAGGGAGCCTTGTGGCGTATACGTTGAAAATAACAGATATCGATCCTATTAAATATAATCTGATTTTCGAGCGGTTTCTAAATCCTGAGAGGGTCACCATGCCGGATATTGATATTGACTTCTGTTACGAGAGGCGTCAGGAAGTCATCAATTATGTGGTAGAGAAATACGGCAAAGATAAAGTTGCACAGATTATAACTTTTGGAACCATGAAAGCAAGAGCGGCTTTAAGAGATGTGGGGCGTGCCATTAATATGTCATATGCAGAGGTGGATGCCATTGCTAAAAAAATTCCAATGGACCTTGGGATGACTATAGATTTGGCATTGGATGTCAATGCTGAGTTAAAAACAGAATACAATAAGGATGAAAGAGTGAGATACCTGATCAATGCTGCAAAAGCTTTGGAAGGGTTGGCACGGCATGCTTCTACTCATGCAGCCGGAGTGGTTATTTCAAAGAAATCAATTGATGAATATGTCCCATTATATTTACAGGACAAAGGAATATCCACTCAATTCACCATGGGGACTCTGGAAGAATTGGGACTTTTAAAAATGGATTTCTTAGGTCTCAGGAATCTGACCGTCATCAGAGATGCTTTAGAGCTAATAGAAAAAAATCATGGTGTCCATATAGAATTTTCACAATTGGAGTACAATGACCCTAAAGTTTACGAATTGATCAGTAATGGTAATACATTCGGAGTTTTTCAGCTTGAAAGCCAGGGTATGCGGCAATTCATGAAGGAATTGAAACCGGACAATTTTGAAGATATCATAGCGGGTATTTCTTTATACAGGCCGGGCCCCATGGATTCCATCCCAAAATATATCCAGAATAAAAAGTCACCTGAAAAAATTCAATACGATCATGAAAGCCTTGAACCCATTTTAAATGTGACATATGGTTGTATGGTCTATCAGGAACAGGTCATGCAGATCGTGAGAGATTTGGCGGGTTATTCCTATGGCAGAAGCGATCTGGTCAGACGTGCTATGGGCAAGAAGAAAATGAGCGTTATGGAAAAAGAGCGCGAGTATTTTATTCATGGTAAAACAAATGAACAGGGCGAAATGGAAATTCAGGGATGCATCAAAAATGGAATTCCTGAATCTGTTGCCAATAAAATATATGATGAAATGATCGATTTTGCGAAATATGCTTTTAATAAATCCCATGCTGCGGCATATGCCGTATTAGCATATGAGACTGCATACCTTAAAACATATTACCCGGTAGAATTTATGGCGGCTCTTTTAACCAGTGTGATGGGAGATGCGTCAAAGATTGCATTATATATCCGAAACAGCAGGGAAATGGGTATAAAGATAATGCCGCCTCATATTAATGAGAGTGATTTAAAATTTACAGTTAAGAATAAGGAAATACATTTTGGTCTTTATGCCGTTAAAAATGTAGGACAAAACATTATTGAAGCCATCATAAGCGAAAGGGACAGAAGAGGCAAGTTTAAGAGTATTTTTGATTTTTTTGACAGGATCAATATACATGAGATAAACAAAAAAGCGGTTGAGAGTTTGATAAAAGCAGGTGCTTTTGACGGAATAGGTGCCAACCGGGCTCAGATGATAGGTGTTTATGAAAAGCTTATGGAAGGCTCCCAGAATACGGCCCGCAATAATATAGACGGACAACTTTCACTATTTCAGACGATGGATGATTTTTCAGATTCTCTTAGAGGAGAAGTACTTCCTGATATAACGGAATTCCCTAACAAAATTCTATTGTCAATGGAGAAAGAAATGTTAGGACTCTATATCAGCGGACATCCGCTTTCTGAATATGAAGATGAAATAAGCAAAATTTCTACTGTTAATACGGAAATCCTTTTGCATGATGAACAGCAAATCAGGGATGAGACGAAAGTAATTTTGGCAGGTATTGTTACTTCAAAGAAAAATATGGTTACCAGAAAAAATAAGATGATGGCATTCATTACATTGGAAGACCTTTATGGGAGTGTTGAGGTTATTGTGTTTCCAAATGTATTTGAAGAGAGTATTGCTGTTCTGAAAGAAGACAGCATCATAGCCTTGAAAGGAAAAATAAGCATTAAAGAAGAAGAAATGCCTAAAATTATTGCAGAGAGAATCGTTCCCATCAATAACAGTCATGAGATAAATCAATCCGGCTACAGAAAAAATCAGAGCAAATTATATCTGAAGGTATCGGAACATTTGAATGAAGAAAATGCAATTGAGAATATCAATCAAATATTATCACAGCATAAGGGGAATGTGCCAGTTGTCATTTTTTTGGAACAATCTAATAAAAAAATAGTTGCAAGAAATGAAAATTGGGTTAATATAAATAATGACATCATGTTTACGAAATTAAAGAATCTTCTCGGAAATGGCTGCGTGGTATATAGATAAACAATGAATAATGAAGGAAAATTTTGTTCAGTAAAATTCTTAGCAACACTGATATTTGGTAAGTTGATATTATTTGTTTTTTTCTGTAAAATATATTCAAATCTTAGCCTCGCAAGGAGGATTTCCATAATGTGGGCAGTTATTTACATGGGACACAGTAAAGTAGATGCCGATAAAATTCGGAATATTCTGGAACAGGAAGGTCTGCTTGTAAAGGTCAAAAGGATAGGGAGAGATGACAATATGGTATATGAGATCCTTGTTCCCAAAGAAGAAGTGGAAGATGCTCATGAAGTATTGAATGAAGTCGTATATTAAATTTGTTTATGTCTCGGGGAAGTTTTTTGCTTCCCCTTAAACATATTATAGTAAAGGAGTTTTGTTGCATGAAGAAAATAGGCGTTTTGACAAGCGGCGGAGATGCCCCGGGAATGAATGCGGCCATAAGGTCTGTTGTTAGGACGGCCATTTTTAAAGGCTTTGAAGTGGCAGGAATTAAAAGAGGGTATCAGGGACTTATTAACGGAGATATTGAAGATATGACGATTTCGTCTGTCGGAGGGATCATAAACAGAGGCGGCACCATTCTGGGAACAGCCAGGAGCGAACACTTCAAAACGGAAGAAGGTTTCAAAAAGGCATTGGATATATTACATATTTTTAAGATTGAGGGGCTCGTAGTAATCGGAGGGGACGGTTCCATGAAAGGTGCCGAGAAGCTCAGCCAAGCCGGATTTCCGGCCATTGGGCTTCCCGGGACCATTGACAATGATCTTGGATATACGGATTTCACAATTGGATTTGATACGGCTGTAAATACTGTTTTGGATGCCATAGGTAATATCCGGGATACTTCTTCTTCCCATGAGCGTGCAATGATCATCGAAGTCATGGGCAGAAACTGCGGAGATATTGCATTATATGCAGGACTTGCAGGAGGTGCGGACGGTATTATTGTTCCTGAGGAGGAACTGGATATAGACTATTTGTGTGAACGGCTGATCAAAGGAAAAAACAGAGGGAAGCAACACAACATTATTCTTTTATCTGAAGGCGCAAATATTACTTCAAAAGAACTGATCAAGCTGATTGAGGAAAAAACAGGGATAGAATCCAGAATATCAGTGTTAGGTTACATACAAAGAGGTGGCACACCTACGGCTAATGACAGAATACTGGCCAGTAAACTGGGGTGCCGTGCAGTGGAGTTGTTACTGGAAGGCAAAGCCGGAAGAGCTGTAGGCATAAAAGGTTACGATATTGTGGATTATAAAATAGATGAAGCTCTTAAGATGAGAGATGAATTAGACCACGATATGTTCAACCTGGCTTTGATGTTATCTTAGGATAAAGGAGGTAGATGAATGAAAAAAACTAAAATCGTCTGTACCATTGGCCCGGCAAGTGAAGACCGGTCGACTTTAACGGAAATGATAAAAATAGGCATGAATGTTGCGAGACTTAATTTTTCCCACGGATCTCATGAAGAACACCAAAGAAGAATTGATTTGATTAAAGAGATCAGGGAAGAACTAAAAGTTCCTGTAGCAATTTTATTGGATACGAAAGGACCTGAAATCAGGACAGGAAGATTTGAGAAAGAGGAAATTGAATTGACCCAGGGAAACCCGTTTACTTTAACCGTGAGAGAAGTTGTTGGGAATAACAAAATTTGCAGTGTATCTTATAAGGAAATGGCAAATGATGTGCGACCCGGAGATAAAATACTCATAGACGATGGTTTGATTGAATTGACCGTGGAGGAGGTTGAAGGAACGGATATCAGATGCCGAGTTATGAATGCCGGCACAGTGAAGAATAATAAAGGCATCAATATTCCTGGCGTAAAAATAAACCTTCCGGCCATTACGGATAAAGATAAAGAAGATATTTTATTTGGAATCAGAAATGATATAGATTTTATTGCTGCTTCATTTGTAAGGAAAGTATCCGATGTATTGGAAATCAGAAAACTTCTTGAGGATAACGGTATATTGGATATTGGTATCATCGCAAAGATTGAGAACCAGGAAGGCGTTGATAATGTCAGTGAAATCATCAATGTTTCAGATGGTGTAATGGTGGCAAGAGGAGATCTTGGAGTAGAAATTCAGCCGGAAGAGATTCCCATTATCCAAAAAAGGATCATTAAAGAATGTAATTCTTTTGGCAAGCCTGTTATTACAGCTACACAGATGTTGGACTCCATGATGAGAAACCCAAGGCCCACGAGAGCGGAAGTAACGGATGTGGCAAACGCTATTATTGACGGAACAGATGCTGTTATGCTGTCCGGTGAAACAGCTGCCGGAAAGTACCCTTTGGAATCCGTTAAAACCATGGCCAATATTGCACTGAAGGCTGAAGATGCACTGGATTACAGAGCGATTCTAAGGGAAAAAGGTGTGGGCAGAGATAAAACCATTACGGATGCTATCAGCCATGCCACCTGTACAAGTGCTCAGGACCTGGGAGCTGCCGCTATATTGACGGCTACTGCATCCGGGTATACTTCCATGATGGTTTCAAAGTTTCGGCCTAAAGCACCTATTATTGTCTCTACATCTAATCCAAAAGTGGCAAGGAAGATGGCTCTTGTTTGGGGAACAGCCGTCATTGTCATTGAAGAAGGAAAGGATACGGAAGAGATTTTTGAAAAATCCATAGAAAAATCACTGGAGAAAGGATATATCCGGTGCGGCGATCTTGTGGTGATCACTGCCGGCGTTCCCGTAGGCGTTGCAGGGACTACCAATATGATGAAAGTTCATATAGTAAGTCAGATACTTCTTCGTGGTACAAGCATGGGCGTATCTTCTGCTGTCGGCAGAGTATGTGTTGCATTGAATGCGGAAGAGGCTGAGATGAAATTTACAGATGGAAATATATTGGTCACGACTTCTACCGATAAGGACATGGTGGCTTATATGGAAAGAGCTTCCGGTGTTATTACTGAAGAGGGTGGATTGACATCTCATGCCGCAATCGTTGGGATTACGTTAAATAAGCCAACAATTGTTGGTGCGGAGAATGCCACGGAGAAACTTAACGACGGTATGCTTATTACCATGGATACATTGAGAGGACTGGTTTACAGCGGAAGAACATCCGTATTTTAATAAATAAAATATAAAAAGTATTTAATAACATCATTTACACAAACGCAAACGTTTGCTATAATGATGTTATTATATCTTTTGGAGCTGATGAAATGACTGTTACAATAAAAGACATAGCAAAAGAATTGAATGTTTCCTATTCGGCAGTTTCCCGTGCCCTTAATGAGAAGCCGGGTGTAAGTGAAAAAACTAAAAAAAGAATACTTGCAACAGCTGAAAGAATGGGCTATCGGCCGAATTCACTTGCCAGAGGACTTGTCAATAAGATATCCAACACCTTAGGTGTTATTATTCCGGATATACTGAATCCTTTTTTTGCGGAAATAACAAAAGGCATAATGGAAACGGCAAATAACTTTGGATACGATATTCTTCTTTGCGTCACCGGATGGGAGGTAAAAAAAGAGAAGGAATATATAAAGACACTTCAGGAAAAAAGGGTGGACGGTATTATTCTTAAATCCTCAAAAGATAAAAAAAATGAACGCTTCGAAGACATAAAGGTTCCGTATATTTTGCTTGAAAGCTGGCCCACCAACAGCAAGTGCAGCTACATAGAAGTTGATAATGAGAAAGGCGGGTATATGGCGGCTATACATCTTCTGGATTGCGGCTATAAAAATATTGCTTTTATAGGAGGAAAGAAGGAATCTTATTCAAATCGGCAGAGGCTGGAAGGCTTCCAGAGAGCTTTTAAGGAGCGTCATAAAGATCCGGAAAATTTCAGCGTATTTTTTGGAAACTTTGGAATGTCCAGCGGATATGAACTGGCAAGAAAATTGTTTAACAGCAGGAACAAAGTAGATGCAATTTTTGCCGGAAACGATATTATTGCCCTTGGTGTTTTACAATGTGCAAACGAATTAGGTATAAAAATTCCGGACGAACTTGGGGTTATCGGATTTGATAATATTTCCTATGCAAGACTTCCCCAGATACAGTTAACAACCATTCACCAACCCAAATATGCCCTCGGGAAAATCGTTTTAGAGACCTTGGTGGATGAGATAAGAGCAAAAGAAAATAGAATCATTAAAAGAATAACCCTTGAACCTGATTTGATCGTTAGAAAGACTACTAAAAAAACTGTATAAAAACCTATTCTATAAATGAAAAAGATGTGTTTAAGAGTAAGGAGGAGATGACATGAAAACTGAAAGACTGACAATGGCTCAGGCATTGGTCAAATTTCTTGATAACCAATATATCTGCTTTGATGGTAAAGAAAGTAAATTTGTTGAAGGTATATTGGGGATTTTCGGCCATGGAATCGTGGTAGGTCTTGGAGAAGCATTAGAACAGAAGGACCATGGCCTCAAATTCATACAAGGTAAAAATGAACAGGGCATCGGACATATTGCCATAGGTTTTGCAAAACAAATGAAAAGGAAAAAGATTATGGCAGTGACCAGCTCAATTGGCCCTGGAGCGCTTAATATGGTGACAGCAGCCGGAACAGCTACTGCTAACAGAATACCTGTGCTGTTTCTTCCTGCGGATACCTATGCTACCCGACAGCCGGACCCTGTCCTGCAGCAGATCGAACAGCCGTATAATTCGAACATCACTGCCAACGATGCTTTTAAACCGGTCAGTAAATATTGGGACAGGATTTCAAGGCCTGAACAACTGATGACGGCAGCAATAAATGCCATGCGAGTATTGACAGATCCGGCGGAAACCGGAGCTGTTACATTGTGCCTGCCACAGGATGTTCAGGGTGAAATATATGACTATCCGGCTGAATTTTTCAAAAAACGCGTTCACTATATTCAAAGAAGAGATATTGATTCCGATGTATTGGCCAAGGCTGTAGAGTTGATTGCTTCAAAGCAGAAGCCTTATGTGATATGCGGCGGAGGTGTTAAATATTCGGAAGCCGGCAGAGAATTGGAAAAATTTTGTGAAAAATTTAAAATACCTTTTGGTGAGACCCAAGCAGGGAAAGGAACCGTATTATGGGATCATCCTTATAATTTGGGTGGTGCCGGTGTAACGGGTACATCGGCTGCCAACAAAATAGCATGGGAAGCGGATTTGGTAATAGGCGTCGGTACCCGGCTTGATGATTTTACTACATCTTCAAAATGGGCTTATCAAAACGAAGATGTAGATTTCATAACCATTAATCTTAATGACTATGATGCCTATAAAATGAATGCTTTTCCGGTTATTGCCGATGCAAAGAAGGCATTGGCTGCTATTACCCGGGAGCTTGAAAAAAAAGGATATATAAGCAAATATACCGTTGATATAAAGGAAGCCATTGAAGAGTGGAAAGATGAAGCGGATAGACTTTATAAAATGGAATTAGAGAATGGGCTTTCTCAAACAAGAGTACTTGGAGAGTTAAATGAAAAACTGACAGAGGCCAATGCCATTATTGTTACTGCTTCAGGAAGTCTGCCAAGTGATGCGCAGCGGCTTTGGAGAACCAGAAGCCACAATGCTTACCATGCGGAATATGCATTCTCCTGTATGGGATATGAAGTGGCAGGTGCCATAGGAGCAAAGCTGGCAGAACCGGATAAGGAAGTTTACGCAGTTGTAGGAGACGGCGGTTTTCTTATGCTCCATACAGAACTGGTCACCAGTATTCAGGAAGGGATCAAGATCAATGTGGTTTTAATGGATAATCATGGGTTCCAATGTATTCATAACCTCCAGAAGAGCCAGGGCATACCCAGTTTCGCCAATGAATTTCGGTACAGGGAAGAGGAAACAGGCAGGTTGACAGGGGAGTATGTTCCTGTTGATTATGCAAAAGTAGCCGAAGGGTATGGCGTACGTTCCTTCAGAGTAAGCAGTATTGAAGAAATCTATCGTGCTTTTAGCGAGATACAGAACTCCGACAGGTCAACTCTCCTGGATATCAAGGTTTTGCCTGGAACCATGTCTGACGGATATAATTCATGGTGGAGAGTCGGTACGGCCCAGAAGTCCAAGTATAAAGAAGTTGAAAAGGCAGCAGAGGCCATAAGAGAAGAAGCATCAAAAGCAAAACAATTTTAAATGATATGAGGTGTATGATGGACCAGGATAAAGTGAAATTAGGAATAGCTCCTATTGCATGGACCAATGATGATTTGCCTGATTTGGGGGCTGAAAATACTTTTGAGCAATGTATCAGTGAAATGGCACTTTCGGGGTTTACCGGCTGTGAAGTTGGAAATAAATATCCCAGAGATGCGGGGGTATTAAAAAAAGCGTTGGGTTTAAGGGGATTGTGCATTTGTAATGCATGGTTCAGTGCAAAATTTACTTCGGAACCGATGGATGCGGTATTGGAAGAGTTAATTGCTCACAGAGATTTTTTGCATGCAATGGGTGCAAAAGTAATAGGAGCTGCAGAAGTAGGAAACAGTATCCAGGGTCTGGATGTTCCTATTTTTGACGCTAAACCGGTATATACTGAAAAACAATGGGCCGCAGTTACAAACGGATTCAATGAAATGGCAAAGTTGGCCGAAGAAAAGGAAATGAAATTAGCATGCCATCATCATATGGGAACCGGAATACAGACAGAAGATGAAGTAGAGCGCTTTATGGAAAACACCAACGACAATGTCTGCCTGCTCTTTGATTCAGGTCATTTTGTTTATTCCGAAGGCAATGAAGAAGCCGGGCTGAGGATACTTAAGAAGTATATTCACAGAACGGCACATGTACATTTAAAGGATGTAAGACCTGAAGTATTAAAACGTGTCAAGGAAGAAAAGCTGAGCTTTTTAGATGGCGTTCGGCTGGGGACTTTTACGGTTCCCGGAGATGGGTCCATCCAGTTCGAGCCCATATTTGACATTTTAGAAACAAATAACTACGAAGGATGGATGGTAGTAGAAGCAGAACAGGATCCGTCTAAAGCCAACCCGCTGGAGTATGCTTTAAAAGCAAGAAAATATATCAGGGAAAAGACTGGTTTATAAGGAGAGTAAGGATGAATAATAAATTAATAGTAGGAATTATCGGCGCCGGAAGAATCGGCAAAGTTCATGCTGCCAGCATATCGAATCATATGCCTCAAGTTCAAATTAAGGCCATTTCAGATGTAAATTTCAAAGCTGCCGAAGATGTAGCAAAAAACTATGGAATTCCTTTTGTTTATCAAGATTATAAAAAAATATTGGAGGATTCGGAAATTCAGGCTGTATTAATCTGTTCTTCAACGGATACACATTCTCCAATTTCCATTGAAGCAGCTCAGGCAGGCAAACATATTTTTTGTGAAAAACCCATTGACCATAATCTGAATAAGATTAAAATGGTATTAGAGGCTGTTGAGAAGGCAGAAATTAAATACCAAGTAGGATTTAACAGACGGTTTGACCATAACTTCAAAGCTGTAAGAAATGCTGTAAAGGAAGAAAAAATCGGAGATGTCCATATCGTAAAAATCACATCAAGGGACCCGCAGGAACCTCCTATTGAATATGTCAAAGTATCTGGGGGTATTTTTCTGGATATGACAATTCATGACTTCGATATGGCACGATATCTGACAGGCAGCGAGGTAACAGAAGTCTTTGCTGTTGGAAATTGCCTGGTGAATCCGGAAATTGCAGAGGCGGGAGATGTGGATACTGCCATTGTGACATTGAAGTTTGAAAATGGTGCCATGGCAGTGATCGATAACAGCAGGCGGGCAGAATACGGATATGATCAACGTGCTGAAGTTTTCGGTTCAAAGGGGTCTGTTGCAGTATCCAATGATACATTATCTTCTGCAGTGATTTCTACCCAGGAAGGTATTGTATCTGAAAAACCGCTGTATTTCTTCCTTGAAAGATACATGAGCTCTTTTGTGGATGAAATGTCACAGTTTGTAGAATCCATACTTAATGACACACAAACAGCTGTAAATGCAGATGACGGCCTCAAAGCAGTCCTGATAGGTCTTGCGGCGAAGAAATCATTATCAGTTGGAAGACCGGTTAAAATCAGTGAAATTGGTTGAGGTATTTTATGGCAGGTATTAAAGATGTGGCACGCAGGGCCGGAGTATCTATTGCAACCGTATCCAATGTAATGAATAAAAGAAAACCTGTAAGTGCCGAGCTTGAAGTAAAAGTCTGGAAAGCAGTTCAAGATTTGAATTATGAAGTAAACCCGGTGGGCAGAGGGCTTAAAAGCAACCGAACCAATCAGATTGGTGTTATTGTGCCTTCTTTCAGCCAGGTATATTTTCCTGCAATTTTACAGGGCATACATGAAGCGGCAATGAAATACGGATATACAGTTTCTGTATATGAAACCAACGGAAATGTGGAAAATGAGAAAAAGTACGTGAAATTCATTGAAAATTCATGGATGGATGGTATCATTCTGGCTTCTTATGCCAATATAGAAAATAAATCGGAACGGGAATACATATGGTCTTTATCGGATATTGGAACTGATAAAAAGAAAATACCGGTAGTATCTCTGGAAAACATTCTTGGTCCCAGTATTGATGCGGTTATTGTAGAGAATAAGAAAGCGGCTGAAACCGCCATGGGGCATTTATTGTCTTTAGGCCATAATGAGATCCTACATATTGGGGCACCGCAAAAATTCAATATCGGAAAGCTGAGGATGGAAGGTTATAAAAATGCCCTTGAAGAGGCAGGCATTCGGTTTGATTCGGACAAAGTCTGTGAAGGAGATTTTTCTCCTGTAAGCGGGTATAACTGCATGAAAGTCCTGCTGGAAAGGAGTATTCCTTTTACAGCTGTTTTTGCTGCCAACGATCAGATGGCCATTGGAGCTATGCGGGCTTTGCTGGATAAAGGTATTAGTATTCCGGAAGATGTTGCCGTGATCGGGCTGGATAATAACTTTCCTTCTACCTTAGTGGTACCATCATTATCCAGTGTGAATTTCCCCAAATTTGATATGGGTTATAAAGCCATTGAATTATTATCTCAAAGAATTTCAGAGCCTGAGCCTGAAAAAAGATCTGTTATTGTTCTGGATACGGAATTGGTTGTCAGAAAGTCCACAAGCCATGACGGTGACAACCGATGGAACTTGAACTGGTGAAACGGAAGGGACGGTTCTGAAACGGAAGGGACGGTTCTTTTTGTTTGCCCAATTGCTTAAGGTAACAAAAAGAACCGTCCCTACCGTTTCAAAAAGAACCGCCCCTTCCGTTTCCGTTTCACTATTTGATTTTCACGACTTTTCTTTTATCTACGGCTTCTTTTGCTGCAAAGGCCCATTTTACGGCCTTATACCCATCTATAAATCCAACTACAGGCTTTGTATTGTTTTGGATACAATCTGCAAAATGCTGTAATTCTGCTTTAAATGTAGGTTCCCAGAATTCAAAAAACCACTGGACACATTCCGTATTCACACCGTTTTTGTCCATGGAAACCACTCTGTCTCTGTTGGGGGTTGTTCCCATTCTGACAGAGCCTTCTGTTCCAAATACTTCCACCTCCACGTGATATCCATAAGCACTGTTTCTGGTTGTTTCCATAAATCCCATTACACCATTTTCAAATCCCAATGAAATCGTACAGTTGTCAATATCATTGACAGCGGCTAAACCATCGTAGGCGAAAACATCTCCCATACCATATACGGTTTCTGCATCGGAGCCGATAAGCCATCTTGCACAGTCGTAATCGTGGGTCAGCATATCAAAAACCAAACCGCCGCTTGTAGGACTGAATTTGATAATGTGGTCTGCCTCCCAGGAAGGATCTCTGTTCATGAGTTTAATCAATACAGGCTTTCCGATAAAACCTTCATCTATTTTCTTTTTCATGACTTGCAAAGACTTGTCAAATCTCCGGTTATAACCTATTTGAAAAATATTGATATCATTGGTTTCTACTGCTTTTTTCATTAAATCGATTTCTTCCAGTGTCATACCCAGAGGTTTTTCACAATAGATATTCTTCACACCTGCTTCTGCCGCATCACAAACCATTTGACAATGGAATGCAGAATTTGAGGCAATAACGATGCCGTCAAGCTCTTTATCTTTGAACAGATCCATATAATCTGTTGTTCCGTATTTGGGCCGCATTTCAGCCATGACGGAATCTACTTCATCCTGAACGGCACTGCACACTGCAGTCAGCTCAGCATTGGTGATCTTGTAATGGATATTTTCTGCATGGTTTCTTCCCAATCTGCCAAGTCCTACAATTCCAAGTTTTACTTTTTCCATAAGTTCAACCTCCGTTTTCATATTGTTTGAAAAGCTGTTTTTATACCCTCAATCCATTTTCTGATTGCCGTATCAGAATCAGGTAGGGGAAGACATTCTGCGCTGATATAGCCGTCATAGCCTATATTTCTCAAAGCAGTTACGATTTCTCTGTAGTCTATGTGTCCGCCACCGACATAATAACGGTTGCTGTCTGCAAAATGCATATATCCCAGCATGCTTCCACAGTTTTCTATGGCTTTTGCCATATTGGCATCCTCTATATTCATGTGGAATGTGTCCAGAAGAATTTTTGTATTGGGTAAACTGTATTTATTAATAAAATCCAATGTTTCGTCTGCATTGTTCAGATAATTGTTTTCATACCGGTTGATGGCCTCAAATACGATCTGGACATTTTTAGTTTCTGCATATTCGGAAACAATAAGCGTCGATTCTGCAAGTCTCTTGAGATAATCTTCATATTTTTGAAAAGAAGCCAGATTTCCCCGAATACAGCCAATGATAACAGTGGATTTAAAAGATGATGCCGCATCTACAAAATCAAGAAGCCGTTTTACTGCCGACTGTCTCGTACTTTCATTATCATCGATTAATGACAGACCTTCCTCAACATAAGCTTTGCCTGTTGCCAGAGCAGATATCGCTACATCATGTTTATCACAGGATTCGATTATTCTCTTAAAGTCTATCTGTGAAGGATTCCCCCAATGCAGTTCTATACCGTCATAGCCAAGATCTGAAAGAATCCGGATATTGTCTGCCGGGTTTCCTCCAAGAACAACAGGAGAAGTTGCCGATATTTCAGAGGTAATCGTAGCCGATAATCTTATGTTTCCTTTTATACCATTTTTTTCACTCATTTATTTCTCCTAAATTAAAATTTTATTTTCAATCCGACTCAGCCTTTTAGCCCTGTCAGTTCCAAATGCCGGCCGATATGCCTTTCCAGTCTGTTGATATAGGCATCTTCATTTTGAGAAAGCGTATCATATATAGAGGTTTTTATCTCCGGATTTTTGAGAACATATCCGTAAGTAATATGCAATAGTTGACGCGAATCATTATTATTCAGGTATTGTTTTAAAAATTCATCAGAAACAGTATCGATATCAGGAACTTTTGAAATATCAGCAGATATATGGTAATAATTTTTTGCTTCATTAAAATGTTCTATAGCATATTTGTGAATTTTTCTGTATAGTGAAGGGTTGCATTCTGCTATGGTCCCTATGGCTTCAAGCCAATTAGTTCCGGATGTTTTGATATGCAGCCTTTTTCTTGTATGAGTACCTATGAGGCTGAACACGCTGAACTTATCGCTTCCCGAATGGATACTGAGTTTATAACCAAAGTGATCAGCAATTGCAGCATGCATTTTCAATTGCTTTTCAAAGGCCCGTATATCTCCTATATAATCAATACCCTTCTGGAATTCACCGATAAATCTTGGGGCCATGCTGGTAACATTGACTCCGGCATCCGTTATCTCCGAAGCCACGAACAAATGGCCTTGTCCGGATGTGACGGAATCGGTTTCATCTATTGATATTTCAAAGTCGATATCCCTTCCGCACGCAGTGATATATTTGTTATAGATGTAAATGATATACCGGATTGCCTCATAATAAATAAGAATATTTTTTACCAGTTCATCTTTTGTATATCTGATCGGGTATCCATTTATATTAAAAGTATGCCCTAAATACTTTTTCTCAAGTTTGATTTGAATATCAGAAGGAATACTGGCATATAATCCGTTTATTTCTTTAGCGGATAATGTTTCAATCCCTTTGCCTATTTTTTCCGAACAGTCAAGAGTGATCATTGTATAACCGCAGTTTAAAGCTTCTATAATATCGGATTCCAGTTTTAGATGGTCGCCGTCGGCGCCGAAACCCTTTTTATAACCTTCCTGAAATACGGCGTAAGAAGCGCTATCCAGAACATCCTGATAAGTGCGGCCTGTCAATTCCAGTTCCCGCTTACTTTGCTGAGCAAGAATGGGTTTCGCAATACTTTTTGAGATCGTTTTGATATGTCCGGGAGACGCAAGACCCAATCTGTCACCGGTTCCGAAAGTAGGTGTATTTTTGCCAAAGGGCTGAGGGTTTGTATAATCCGCATATTTATTGAGTGTCAGCCTGTTGGAATGGGTCAAAGGGCAAAGCTTCAGATGCTCCTTCAGATACTTGCCTTCAAAGTCATCAAAACAGGAGTTTTTCCCATAAACTGCAATGTATTTGATTTTATTTACGGAAACCATTTGAAGCTCTATATTATTTATTTGGGTAAAGGATAGTGGATAGAACTTGAAATTTTCGCTTCCGGTTATTAATTTTTTGTAAATCATACCAGATAAATAACCATCCATGATCGCTGCTTACCTCCATATTTAAAGAAATACCGCCGGCATTACGCCGGCATTATTTGTTTAGTAGAACAATCAATTCGTACCAGTCTGTTATAACTCCTAAGTTTCACAAGTTTAGATATCATATTTAAGCATAACCTTGAATGCCTTTTCTTTTTCATGAACAGCTGTATCCATTGCTTCCTGAAGGTCTTCAAATTTAAAATAATGAGTGTTAAGTGCTTCAAAGTCATATTTATCTTTAATGGCGCTCATGAATCGAATGGTTCTTTGTCCGAAATCCTTAGTTCCGCCGGAACCCTTTATTTTTAGAGTTTTCCATATGGTCCAGCCAAGTTCGACAGGCACTTTCCGCCCAATGGAGTGGCCAATGAGATTGACACGGCAGCTGTGCCCTGCAATATCGAATATTGAAGCAATGGCATCGTTATTACCTGAGCATTCTGCTATAACGGAAGGCCCGTTGCCATCGGTAAGTTTATCAATCTGTTCCTTAAGATCGCCTGTTGAAGGGTCTACAACATGATCGGCTCCGTATTTCAGAGCAAGCTCACGTCTTGAAGCAATAGGGTCAACGACAATTACTTTTGCTCCTGAAGTCTTTGCGACCATTGTTGCAGAAATGCCCACCGGGCCGCATCCAAAAATAACGGCAGTGTCGGAAGCATCGATATATCCTCCGTTTCCCCAAATACCGAAGTATCCGATGGAAAAAGTTTCGACCCATGCTCCGTCCGAGTAGGACCAGCCATCCGGTATCTGATGAACATATTGCTCTTCAACAATCATATACTCGCCCATTCCGCCGGGAGAGTCCGGCCTGAATCCGATTTCACGCATGTTCATGCATGCCGAAGGCATAAGGCCGTCTTTACAGTTTTTACAGACACCACAGGCCATAACACAGTCGCCGGTAACTTTCATGCCCGGTTTAAGAGTTGTAACAGAGCTTCCGATTTTTATTATTTTTCCGCCCCACTCATGGCCGGGCGTGTAAGGTCCAAGATCATACCTTCCTTCTGCAGAAAGTCCTTCATAACATTCTACATCCGAGCCGCAGATACCGCACGCACCCACTTGAATGAGAACCTGATCGGGTTTTAATTCAGGCAGTTTAACTTCTTCTATTCGAAGATCATGAGGTTTGTGTAAAAAAGCTATTTTTGCTTTCATTTTTTCATCTCCCTTTATATTAGAGGTTAGAGGTTAGTGATTAGTGATTAATGGTTAGTGGTTAGTTAGTGATTGGTGATTAGTAATGCGGATTTTGCTGCCGCAAAATCCTTCCTTAACTGTTATCAGTTATCTCTTATCTATTATCTAATTTTAGGGACATTCCTCAGAAAGGTAGACTCTAAAGCGAGAGGTGTGTGTGTCCCTTTTTCTTAAAGTCTTTCAAAAATCCCGATTCGCGGCAGTTCGTCCACAGACTTCCAACCTTCGCTTAGTGGCTCTCTCAGGAACGGTTCCATTTCTTCGGCCGTACGCAGGGTCATTTCCTCTACCGGAGGTACCGTGCCTGCAGGAAATGCATCTAAAATTTCATCATGTAATAAAGTAAGATATTTCAAAATGGCTGCAATAGGTCTTTTAGCTTTTTCCTCTGTTGCAATCGAAGGTGTACCCACAACACCTTCAGGAGTTGCAGATCTTTCTATAGCACTGTGTCCTTCACCCTCAGACCACCTTCCGGGTCTTCTGAATGGGTCTACAGATTTGTCCAGATGGCCGTCCGGAAGAAAACTCTTTCCTTGAGCATCTTGAACCACACTCATATCTATCATCTCTTTAAACATCAATAAAGCAACAGCTGTCTCTGCTTCGTCTGCATGAATGAAGTTGGTTTCAAGACTGTTTTTTCTGTTAACGGGATAGAAAAATTCTCTGACCGCACGATGCCATTCGATTACACGGAATACGCCGGGAAGCTGATAGCGCTTGCAAAATTCATGAATCGCAGATTCCAACATCCACAGATGTCCATGGTTGTTTACAAAGATAATTTTTCTGTAACCGTCATTCCAAAGGCCAAGCATGGTATATATAAGAGATTCTTTTACGACTTCCTCAGGCATAATGACGGTTCCCGGCATACCGATATGATGGTAGGGGTGGCCGCCATAGTTTAAAGGTGTAAAGGCAAGATTTACTTCTCTTCCTTGTTTGGCAGTGTATCGCCTGACTCCTTCAAGAATTTGTGTGACCATAAAAGTGTCCAGACCGGTATTGGCGTGAAGACCATGATTTTCCGTACAACCAATAGGAACGAAAACGATGTCGTTTTTTCTCCTTTTTTCGATTTGTTTTGCTCTCGGTGTATTTTGAATATACGTTCCGGCAATACCAAGTTCTGATGGAGAAGGTATTTCATATTCATCCAGGATTTTGTCTATTTCTTTTTCAGAAGCGTCCCATATTTCTTTTTTCAGCTTTCCTACCGCTGTGTCTCCTTCAAATAGAATGGCTGGATCTTCAGTAAGAAGCCATTTTTTTTCTACAGTCATATTGTTAACCTCCTAAGTTCATAATAGTAATCATAGAGTCAGAATTTTAAAGCTGTAAAACGTTTTTCTAAGCCTTAGTATATACTCGGTTTTTAACTCTGTCAACAGAATTATTTTGAGATATTGTTAAAGAGCATATAAGTGAAAATAAAAAAAATTTTTTATTAATTTATAATATAACAATAATTACTAATATTTTATTCTTTTTAATAAACATAAAATTAAGAAAAATAAATGCTTTATACAAAAAATTGTTAAAAAATAAACATCAGAATGGTAAAAAGATGTGCCAGAAGGAGGTTCAAATTCATGAATTCATTATGGATTTATTATTGACAAAAATTTTATAGGATGATAGTATCATTTCAGCAAACGTTTTCGTTAAAAGCGAAAAAAATCTTTCAATATTAAGAAAGTGAGGGAGAAAAATGAAAAAAATACTTGCTTTGATGCTCGTATTGGTACTGGCTATTGGTTTGTTTGGTTGTGGCGGCGGTGATACTGCCGGAGAAGATACCGGTGATGCCGGTGATGCCGGTGATGAAGCTGTTACTATTGGTTTTGCTACTTGTAACATGAATGATACTTTTCAGACTTACATAGTGGATGCAGCAACTGCAAAAGCTACAGAACTTGGCTATACCCTTGATGTTCAGGATGCTCAGGAAGATGTTGTTAAACAGCAGGATCAGGTTAATGCAATGATTTCTCAAGGTGTTGACGCAATCGTAGTTGTACCCGTAGATACAAGTGCGATGGGTCCTATTACGGATGCTGTTACAGAAGCCGGTATACCTTTGGTATATGTTAACAGAAATCCATTTGGAACAGATACTCCTCCTGAAGGCGTATATTATGTAGGTTCTCAGGAAATCGTAGCCGGAAGACTTCAAGGCGAATATCTCATTGAATTAATGGGAGAAGAAGGCGGCGTTGGAATCTTGATGGGCCTTTTGACCAATGAAGGTGCCGTTAAAAGAACTGAAGGTAATGAGGAAATACTAAGTCAATATGAAGGAATTGAAATATTAGCAAAAGAAGCAGGTGACTGGCAGTATGATAAAGCCATGGCCATCACAGAAAACTGGATTACAGCATATGGAGACGATTTAAATGCGGTTTTAGCCAACAATGACGGAATGGCAATCGGTGCTACTCAGGCTCTGGATGCAGCAGGAAGAGACGATGTTATCGTTATGGGTGTAGATGCAATCCCGGATGCGGTTAATATGGTAGCAGAAGGCACATTGGATGCTACTGTTCTGCAGGATGCTGACGGTCAGGGATCAGGCGGTATAGAAGTTGTATCAAAAGTTCTATCCGGAGATACTCCTGAACCGATAACCTGGATCGATTTCGTTCTTGTAACGCCTGAAAATGTAGCAGATTTCCAGTAAATCAATTTAGTTTATGATTTTGATTCATACATATATGGGGAAAGAGTTTACTCTTTCCCCATATAACTAAAGATAGGGGCGATGGAAATGACCGAAAATAAAAATATTCTTGAAATGAAAGATATTGTTAAAACATTCCCTGGTGTAAAGGCTTTAAAAGGTGTCGATCTAAATATCGGCTATGGAGAGATTCATGCGGTAATGGGTGAGAATGGTGCCGGAAAATCCACTCTTATGAAATGTTTGATTGGAATACATCCTCAGACATCAGGACAGATATATTTTGAAGGAAAACTTATAGAAAATTACAATACTGCAGAAGCCCTTAAAATTGGAATCTCTATGATACATCAGGAATTGAACCCTGTGGAATTCAGGTCAATTGCAGAAAATATCTGGCTGGGGAGAGAGCCCAAAACCAAACTGGGTTTGGTGGATCATAAGAAGATGTATGAGATGACGAAGGAAGTACTTAAAAAGATCGACTTAAATGAAGATCCCAAAAAACTAATGGTGGATTTAACAGTAGCTAAAATGCAGATGATAGAAATTGCAAAAGCTATTTCGTATAATGCCAAATTGATTATAATGGATGAACCCACATCTGCTTTAACCAATAAAGAAATCAAACAGCTTTTTAGTATCATGAGAAAATTGAAAGAAGAAGGCAAGTCAATCATTTATATATCCCACAAGTTAGATGAAATCTTTGAAATCAGCGACAAGGTAAGTGTCTACCGTGACGGTAAATATATCGGTACGGAAGATACGGATAAGATGGACACAGCCAAACTAATCAAAATGATGGTTGGCAGAGATATAGATGAAATGTTCCCCAAAGTAGAATGCCCCATTGGAGACATAAAGTTGGAAGTTAGTAAGCTTTCAGACAGAAGCCATTTCAAAAATGTATCCTTTAATGTACGTAAAGGAGAAATATTAGGGGTAGCCGGCTTGGTTGGAGCCGGACGAACTGAAGTGATAGAAACCCTGTTTGGACTCAGAACCAGGATGTCCGGACAGGTGAAAATAGACGGAAAGGAAGTCATGATTAATTCACCTCAGGATGCCAAGGTGAATAAAATTGCACTCCTTACAGAAGACAGAAGATTAAATGGGATTTTCCCTATGCTTACGGTTTTTCAGAATGCCTTTATGGCCAACATCGATAAATATGTTAAGAAATCAAAACTTTTTGATCATAAGAAAGCAACAGAAGATGTCAATAAGTTTGTAGATATTATCAAAATAAAGACACCTAACATTTATCAAAAAATAGAAAATCTCAGCGGTGGAAATCAGCAGAAGGTTTTGGTAGCACGGTGGCTGATGACAGAGCCTGAAATTTTGATACTGGATGAACCCACAAGAGGGATTGATGTCGGTGCAAAAGCTGAAATCCACAGGCTTATTTCTACTCTGGCAGGTCAGGGTAAAAGTATTATTATGATTTCCTCCGAGCTCCCTGAAATAATGGGCATGAGTGATAGAATTATGGTGATGCACGAAGGAAAAGTTACCGGTATTATAGATAATCATAAGGATTTAACTCAGGAAGAATTAATGCTTTATGCTACAGGTCAAGCTACAAGCTTGCCTAATAATTGAAGGGAGTGAGAAATAAATGGCTGAGGATACAAAAAAAATAAAAGACAATAAAGAAAAATCAGAAAGAGACGAAAAAATAGAAAGATATATAGAGCTTCTTAAAAAATATGGAATCATCGTTGCTTTAATATTGCTTGTTGTTGTTATATCTGTTGCAGAACCAAAGTTCCTTTCACCTAAAAATCTGTTTAATGTTCTGGCACAGAGTGCCATTTACGGTATCATGGCTTTGGGATTGACCTTTGTTATTATTTCAAAAGGCATCGACCTTTCAGTAGGATCTTTGCTTGCTTTTGCGGGGATCGTTGCTGCAAGTCTGGGTCAGGTATCCACTGCAACAACCAAGTATTTTCCGAGCCTTGGAGAACTGCCTGTATTAGTTCCTATTCTCGCCGCCCTTATTATCGGTGCATTACTGGGAGCGGTCAATGGAGGATTGATTGCTTTTACAGGAATTCCTGCGTTTATTGCTACTTTGGGTATGATGACCATTGCAAGAGGTTTTACCCTTATGTATACAGGCGGAAAACCGGTAAGCCAATTGATCCCTGGAATTAAGTTCCTGGGAGATAAAATAGGACCAATACCTATTCCGGTTATCATTTATGGATTAATGATTTTTATTACCTGGATACTTTTGAATCATACCAGCTTTGGTAAAAATATTTATGCCATCGGCGGAAATATCAAAGCTGCTGAAGTATCAGGCGTTAATGTGAAGAAAAACCTGGTGATGATATATGCCTTTGCAGGTTTGACTTGCGGTGTAGCGGCACTGGTTTTTGCAGGCCGCGTCGGAAGTGTTCACCCGGGCGCCGCACTGGGTTATGAATTAACAGCCATCGCTGCCACTACCATTGGAGGAACAAGCCATACAGGTGGTATCGGTACTGTTTGGGGCGCAGTTGTCGGTGCGCTGATCTTAAGCGTACTAAGAAATGGCTTGACATTATTAGGTGTTCAGGCTTACTGGCAGCAAATCGTAGAAGGCGTCATTATTATTGTGGCCGTTATTATCGATATGAGAAAGAATGCTAAGAAGAAATAGATAGATAGAATAGAAATTATAGATAGATTAAGGTTAAGGGCAGAGGTTAGAGTCAGAAAAAGTTGTAAAATAGAACCAGGTCTCCAAGCCTGATAAAACAGCCACTTTGTAAATGAAAGTAAAAGTAGAGAGAAAAGTGATTATATAAATTAACTTTCATTACGAAGATAGAATAGGAGGAAAAAAATGGATAAACTATTGGAAATGACACAAAAATACCCGACACAATATTGGAATGATTCATGTTCTGTAAAAGAATTGACTTATGCCATAGAAAGAGGTGCGACAGGGGCTACAACCAATCCGGTTATTGTAAAAAATGTTTTAGACAGTGAATTGGACAGTTATAAAGATTATATCAAAGGCTTAGTAGATGATAATCCTACCTCTTCTGAAGATGAGATTGCATGGATGGTCATAGAAAAAATGGCGATGGACGGTGCGAAACTGTTGGAGCCTGTATTCGACCCTTCAAAGGGGACCGGAAGAATTTCCATACAGACGAATACAAAGTATTTTAACAATTCGGAAAAACTGGCGAAACAAGCTGTTCACTTTTCAACACTTGCACCAAACATGCAGGTAAAAATGCCGGTAACTTCCGCCGGGATAAAGGCATTTGAAGAATCAACCTATCAAGGGGTTAGTATCAATGCGACAGTTTCATTTACAGTGCCACAGGCCCTTGCGGTTGCAGAAGCAGTTGAAAAAGGATTGAAGAGAAGAGAAGCCGAAGGATTGGATAACTCAAAAATCAATCCGGTATGTACCATCATGATTGGGCGCACGGATGACTGGATTAAATATGTGGTTGCAAGAGATAAGATGGTCCTAGACCCAGCTGCTTTGGATTTTGCAGGAATCGCATGTTTTAAGAAAGCTTATAAAATATATAAGGAAAAAGGATACAAGACAAAGCTGCTGACAGCGGCTTACAGAAACCATCATCACTGGTCGGAGTTTATCGGCGGAGATATTTTAATGACCATACCATATAAATATCAGAAGATGTTTAACGAATCCAATATTGAAGTAAAAGCAAGGATGGACAATGAAGTTAATCCTGACTATATCAATCAGCTCCTTCAGGTTCCGGATTTTGCGAAAGCATACGAAGGTATGCCTGTCGAAGCGTTTGATACTTATGGTGCCGTCAATAAAACACTGGATCAGTTTGCAGGCGGATATGATGATTTGGTAAAAATCATAAGAAAGTTCATGATTCAGTATTAAGGAGAAGATCTATGCTTGAAAATTTTGTAAGTTTTTCATATGGATACAATGAGTTAACAAACATGAAAAACAAGCATGAGAACATGCTCATGGATATTGGCATACAAAAAATGAAGCATGGTGATCATGAAGAATTTCTGGATCAGGAAAAGGAAACGGTGTTCTTGCTTCTGACAGGCAACATTACATTCAATTGGAATAGTCAGGAGAAAGAAGCCAAAAGAGATTCTGTATTTGAAGAAAACCCTATTGTACTTCATGTACCAAAAGGAATAAAAGTGACTATTGATACAAAGGCAGAATCGGAAGTACTGATTCAGAAAACAACAAATGATAAAAAATTTGAACCGGTGTTCTATACACAAAAAGACTGTCAGAGCGATATATTCGGTGAAAACGTCTGGAATGACACGGCCAGAAGAGTGGTTCGGACTGTTATTGATTACTCTAATGCCCCTTATTCCAATCTGGTAATTGGAGAGGTAATCAATTACCCGGGGAAATGGTCCAGCTATATTCCCCACGGACATCCCCAACCGGAAGTTTACCTTTATAAATTTAATAAGGAACAGGGTTTCGGTGCAGGATTTATTGGAGAAAAAGCCTATAAGATCAATCATAACAGCATTTTATGCATTCCGGGCGGTCCATCTCATCCTCAGGCCGCGGCACCGGGGTATGCCATGTTTTACTGTTGGATGATCCGGCATCTGGATGATAACCCATGGACCAGCCGGGATAACGAGGATCAGCACAAGTGGCTGTTAGAGAAAGATGTTAAGATTTGGCCTGAAAAATAGACATTAGATATCTCTCTCCCATTTTTATATATTTTGATTAAAGAAGCATCAATAATTGATGCTTCTTTTTTAAATAATAGATATAAATTTGTTAGAACGAAATTCTCGCTATTCGGAAGAAAAAAAGTTTTTCAGGATTTTATCAGATTCTGTTTCATCCGGTACCCAATAAGAAATACCGTCAATTGTTTTAGGTGCTCCTGGAATCATATAATAGCTGATATTGTCTTCAGATAATTCTCCGGATAATTTAGCTAATCCCAATATTTGTTTAATGGATAAATCCGTCTTTACGTTCTCCTTATAAGATAGAACTATTTTTGCTATTTCTACCAATTGGTTTGATTCTTTTAGTTTTTGATAAAGAGCTTTGATGAATTTTTGCTGCCGCTTAATTCTATCTATATCACCGCCGCTTGAATAACGCCAATGAATGTATTGATAAGCTTTCTCACCGTCTAAAACCTGCAGCCCTTTAGACAGGTTGGTTTCCCAGTTTTTCATGTCCATTTCCACATCAATTTCAATACCTCCTACAGCATCAACAATTTCAGGGATAGGCTTGATATCAAGGGCAAAATAGTAATCGACGGTTCCATATTTCAAGAGGCTGTCAACAGCTTCTATACTGGCTTCTATTCCTTTATCATTAATCAGTCCGTAGGCGTATGCATGATTGATTTTATCTTTTTTATTTTCTATAGGGATAAAAGTATAAGTATCCCTTGGAATAGATAATACTTTAATTCTCTTGGTATTTAAATCGATTCTTATTAATGATAGTGTATCAGTGCGATATATCCCGTCTTTTCCGGTATCTCGTTCTATTGTCCTGTCGATTCCTAAGAATAATAAATTAATAATATAGGATTTATCGAAATCCAGGTTATCTTCTGTTTCTTCTGTTTTTTGCTCCTGCATTATCTCTTCCTTTTCAACGGCAAGTTCTTCTTTGTAGTCCGTAGAATCAGTAAAAAAATTAAACAATATTGAGCTGTAATCTATAATTCCGGATGTGGATTTAAAAAATATAAACCCACCTATTAATAATATACCCAAAACGATACCTGTTTTAGCTAATTTAGACATTTTATTTTTCATTTCAGATCCCCATTCTTATTCATCAATTATACACTTTTCAAAGTGTCGTACTGTTACATGGCACCTTTTCTTGTAATCAATACCATAAAAGTTTGAAATATAATTTTGATATCCAGAAAAACAGACCAATTATCAATATATTGAGTATCTAATTTGACGACTTCATTAAAATCGGTAATCTGGCTTCTTCCATGAACCTGCCACATTCCTGTTATACCGGGTTTTATGCTGATTCTCCTTCGATGATGCTTTTCATATTTATTTACTTCTTCTATAGTAGGAGGCCGTGTACCTACCAGACTCATTTCTCCTTTTAATACATTTATGAATTGTGGAAATTCATCTAAGCTTGTTGTCCTTAAGAACTTTCCTACTTTAGTAATCCGTGGATCATTTTTGATTTTAAACATGAGTTCACTATTGACTTCATTATAGGATAATAATTGCTTTTTCATAGACTCTGCATCAACTGTCATTGAACGGAATTTATACAGCTTAAAGATACGTCCATTGACTCCTACCCTATCTTGCGAGAATAGAATGGGTCCAGGAGAGTCCAATTTGATTGCAGGAATAATAAAAACAGAAATAACTGCGGTAATAAAGAGACCTGATAATGCCCCTATAATATCAATAAATCTTTTTATAGACAACTGCAATTTATTAAAACTAACAGTATGAAATGTAAGCATGGGAAGTGTGCCAATGCTTGTCAGACATGTTTTAGCAACTTTAAAATCATAAAGCTCTAAAACCATACTTACCGAGATTCCCATTTCTTCACAATCCAAAGCATATTCTTCTACCATGCTCAGATATTCTTTTGATACGGCGAATATGATTTCATCTACAACCTTATCTTTCAAGTCAAGAACTTCTTTAACTTTGCTTACAGGTATATATTCAACTACTTTGATCTTTAGATTGGTCTTATCTAAATAGTATATAAATTTTTCAGCTATTTTTTCTTCCCCGACGATGATTATTTTCTTATATCCGTTGCTTCCATGTCTTTGAATATAATATGTAAGCAGAAAGCGTTCAATAACCAGTATTGTAACGCTTATGATCATAAAACTTGCATACATAATTCTGCTGAATAGTGTTTCTTTAATAAAAAATATCATAGCAGCAACAATTATTCCGGCTACCAAAGAAGAAAAGAGTATATTTTTCAATAAACGGTCTTTGTATTTAAATGTAGTTGTATCGTACATTCCCAGATCACTCATAGTAAAAACCCATATGGGAATGTCAACGATCAAAATCCACATATAAAAATGAATGTCATAAAGTGTTGTAAGCCTTTTGGCAACATAATATGCAATATAATAGGAAATAATGATGCAGGCAATATCATATATATACTGCGATATATTTAAATTGACTTGTCTATTCGATCGATACATGGTATTCCCCCTATAATATAAGGTAATATATATTATCGTAAAATTTAATGAAATATTTAAGTTAACTTTAATATTATATCATATTTTATTAATCTTTAAGAAGAAAAGTATATAGAAGTATGGAATGGAAGTAAATTGAAATTACCTTTACAAAGGGAATTTGGTTGGATATAATTATTTTATTACTTTATATTAAAAAACCGGGGGAATGATGATGAGAACTGAACTTCGTAAGTATATAAAAATATTCTGGAAAAGGATTTGGATAATCATACTTATTCCTTCCATTGCAATAACAGTTGCATGGTATTTAAGTGAATATTTTTTAGTGCCTGTATATGAATCCAATGTCAGCCTGATGGTTGTCAATGATCCTTCCAGTGATGATGAGAATAATTCTGCATTGGAATATTATAACTTATTAGTAGGAAAACAATTGGTAAAGGATTATGAAGAAATAATCAAAAGCAGAACTGTTACCGATAAAGTAATCAATGAGCTGAAGATGACGGATATGACAGCATCAGAATTAGCAAAAAAAATTACTGTAGAATCTAAAAATGAAACAAGTATCATAGAAATAAGGGTTAAAGGCAGAACTCCGGAAGAAGCCCAAAAAATCGCGGATAAAGTCAGTGAAGTTTTTGAGGAAAAGGTATTTCAATTATTTAATGACAGAAACGTAAAAATTATTGATTCTGCTAACCTTCCCAACGATTTCATTTTTCCAAGAGTGAAAATGAATATTTTTCTTGCTGCTTTTGGAGGACTTTTAATAGCCTTTATTACTTTACTTGCTGTTGAATACTTAGATGATTCTATAAAATCCACCGAGGAATTAGAAAGAAAACTTGGACTTTCGGTCCTGGGTATTATCCCGGACTTAAAAATAAAGTAAGGAGTAATATACAATGCCAAGTGCGTTTAATGTAAAAGAGAAATTAAATGAACCTGCCAAAGAAGCTTACAGAGTATTAAAAACTAATATTCAATATTGTTCATTTGATAAAGATGTAAAAACCGTTACAATTGTAAGTACGGATCATATGGATGGCAAGACCACCACAAGTATTAATCTTGCAATATCCATGATAAACTCAGGACTAAAAGTGCTTTTGATTGATGGAGATTTAAGAAAGCCGATGAAATATAAGCATTTAGCCCATCAAGATGTTATCGGCCTATCGGATATAATTGCCGGACATGCAGAGTTTGATGATGGAATATCAAGAACAAACATTGATAATTTATTTATTCTTACATCTGGAACAAAGCCGCCATATCCGACAGAATTCCTGTCATCTCCCATTTTTGACAAAATACTTAAACGGGCAAAAGAAGAATTTGATTTTATCATTATTGATACACCGGCAATGGGAAGCTACATTGACGGAGGCGTTATTGCATCAAAGGCAGATGGCGTAATCTTACTTGCAAAATGGAAATCTACACATTATCGTGCCATATCGAGGGTGAGAACACAATTGGATAAATTGAATGCTAAGGTACTCGGAATCATTCTAAATAAGGTCGAAAAATCGGAGTATAAAGACTATTATATTATGAATTATAATTACGACCGTCTTAAAACTTCTTTTGAATATAAGAATTCCGGAATCAGGATTACCAGCGGAAAAGTAAAAAGCAATGACTAATTCGAAAATACAAAGAAAAAAATAAGAATAATATCTTGCGTAAAAATATTTAGAATCAAATTGGTTTGAATTGAAATAATATGGGGGTTTTGAGTTGAATAGAAAAAAAATATGTATTTTTGGATTGGGATACATTGGGCTGCCAACTGCAGCAATGTTTGCCACCCACGGACATCAAATTATTGGAGTAGATGTAAAAGAAGAGATTTTATCGGCTCTAAACCAAGGGAAAATAACAATTAATGAACCCTATCTTGATATTCTTGTTCAAGCTGCAGTTTCATCAGGAAATTTGATAGGAAAAAAAGAACCGGAAAATGCCGATGTTTTTATTATTGCGGTACCAACACCTATTACTATGGAAAAAAAAGCAGATTTGTCTTATGTCATTTCTTCAACTCAAGCAATTGTGCCTTATCTTAAAGAAGGAAATGTTGTTATTCTTGAATCTACTTCACCTCCGGGTACAGTTGAAAATGTAATAGCCCCAATATTAAGTAAATCCGGATTAACTATAGGAGAACAGATTTTTATTGCGCATTCTCCGGAACGTGTATTACCCGGTAAAATACTTATTGAGTTGGTAGAGAATAATCGAATCGTCGGGGGAATCAATAAAAAATCCGCAGAGATTGTAAGTGATTTATATAAGACCTTTGTCCGGGGAGAAATATTTCTTACAGATGCCATGACAGCTGAGATGTGCAAATTGATGGAAAATACCTTTAGAGATGTTAATATTGCACTTGCAAATGAGTTGGCCATGATATGTGAAAAAAGTGGTGTGAATGCCTGGGAAGTTATTGCATTATGCAATAAACATCCAAGAGTTAATATTCATCAGCCTGGGCCTGGGGTAGGCGGTCATTGTATTGCAGTGGATCCGTGGTTTATCATAGAAAAGTTTTATGAAGACTCCAAACTGATTCGGGACGCCAGAGAAATAAACAATGACATGCCGCAGCATGTTTTTGAAACAATAAAAGATATACTCAAGGATATAAAAGGAAAGAAAGCTGTTACGATTCTGGGGATGACATATAAACCGGATGTCGACGATATCAGAGAAAGCCCAATTGTTCATTTGATTGAATTGATAAAAAAAGACCCTCAATATGATTTTAAGATAGTTGATTCACAAGCAAAGAAATATTCCTATCCTGTTCATGATTTGGAATCTGCCGTAAAAGAGAGCGATTTACTATTATTGGGTGTCAATCATAAAGAGTTTGAAGAAATAGATTTCGATTTGATATATAAACTTATGAGAAACAGGAATATTTTTGATACACGTAATTTTGTCGACAGAAATCATGTGGAAAAAATTGGTTTTAAATATTATCTTTTAGGGAATTAGAAGGAGTTCAGATTATGAAGAAGAAACCAATACGGGAGAATTATCTGGTATTTGGCAGTCCGTTGATTGAAGATGAAGTAATTGAGGAAGTTGTTGATACAATCAAATCCTGTTGGATAGGAACGGGCCCGCGAGTCAATCAGTTTGAAAATATGATTTCTGAATATAAAGATATAAAACATGCCATGGCGCTTAATTCTTGTACTGCAGGATTGCATTTGGCGTTACTTGCTATTGGAATCAACCCAGGTGATGAAGTTATAACAACTCCCATGACATTTTGTGCGACGGCAAATTCGATTGTACATGCCGGTGGTGTCCCTGTTTTTGCAGATGTTGAAAAAGATACTATGAACATCGATCCTGAAGAGATTGAGAAAAAGATCACTAACAAAACAAAGGTAATTATTCCTGTTCATTTTGCAGGCCGTCCCTGTAATATGGATGCAATCATGAAAATAGCCGAACGACATAGGTTGAAAGTAATAGAGGATTGTGCACATGCGATAGAAACGACCTACAAAGGTAAAAAAGCAGGAACATTTGGAGACATTGGCTGTTTCAGCTTTTATGTTACTAAGAATATCATTACTGGTGAAGGCGGTATGGCTATTACGGATAATGACGAATATGCAACAAAGATCAAAATATTAGGTCTTCATGGAATGAGTAAGGATGCATGGAAGAGATTTTCGGATGACGGATATAAGCATTATCAGGTTATATATCCCGGATACAAATATAACATGACGGATTTGCAGGCTGCAATTGGACTAAAGCAATTTCCTCTAGTCGAAAAATATTCAAAGAGGAGAAAAGAGATTTGGGATCAATATAACCAGGCTTTTTTAAATCTACCGGTTACTATACCGGCAGAAGAAGAAGAAAACACAAGGCATGCACTGCATTTATATACTTTGTTTGTTGACATTGAAAAGGCAAATATGTCAAGAGATGAGTTTTTGATGGCATTGCATAAGGAAAATATAGGGACAGGTGTCCATTATATTGCTCTTCATCTTCATCCTTATTATAGAAGCAGATATGGTTATAAAAGAGGAGATTTTCCCAATGCAGAATATATTTCTGACAGAACGGTATCGCTTCCTCTGTCTCCCAAACTCACAGACAGCGATGTTCAGGATGTTATTAGAGCAGTAAAGAAGGTATTGAAGTGAATACTGATGTTTTTAAAATACTTTATAGAACAATATATAATATTTTGAGATGGGCTGCCTCTATTGTTAAATCAACTGTTTACAGGATGCCCATAAGAGTAGAAGGGTTTAATGCGGCTACAATACAAGCGGATGATTCTTCACTGATAAAAGAGATACTCAAGAATCCCAATGATTGGGTTGAGGGAGACAGTATACGAGAATATGAAAATGCTTTTGCCCAATATATCGGAGTGGACAGAGCTGTTAGCTTTTTGGGCGGAAGAGTTGCATTATCTTCAATTCTGGAAGCATTCGATATAGGTTCAGAAGACGAAGTCATTTTACCTGCTTATACTTGTGTAGTTGTGCCTAATGCTGTCAGATACAGACATGCCAAGCCTGTTTTTGCTGATATTGAAACGGATACCTTAGGGCTGGACTATGAACAAACCAGAAAAGCAATTACAGAAAAAACGAAAGCTATTATTATTCATCATTTATTTGGGATTGTCTGCAGGGACTATGAAAAGATTATTCAGTTAGGAATCGAAAAGAACATTGCTATTATAGAGGATTGTGCGCATGCTTTAGGGACTAAGTATAAAGGAAAACAAGTAGGCACTTACGGAGATGCCGCTTTTTTTAGTACGGAACAATCCAAGGTGATTTCAACAAGAATGGGTGGGTTTGCTGTTTCAAAACACGATTATATTACAGAAAGAATAGAGCAGATACAGTTATCTGCACCTTTTCCGAATCTCGGTGAAATCAACCTTTTTTTAAATGAGCTGCTGTGGGATTACAGAAAATATAGAAGTCGGTACAGCTGGTGGATAAATCCATGGATCAGAGAATACAGCAGTAAGTTCAGCAGAGAATCAACAACGAAACAGGAAATGGATGGATCAATGCCGGCAGGCTATTTTAAAAGGATGCCTAATGCCCTATCAACAGTCGGCATTAATCAATTAAATAAGTTAGGAACACTTATACGGGAAAGAAGAAAAGAAGCAGAGAAGTGGGAAAAATGGATTAAAAAAAGCGGATATAGAACTTTAAAGATCATTCCTTATTCTGAACCGACATATTTAAGATATCCGGTTTTGGTAAAACCTGAAATGAAACAAAATCATTTATGGGCAAGGAAAATGGGTGTTGAATTAGGTGTATGGTTCGTTTCAATGGAGCACCCCAAAAAGGTTCCATGTGACTATTTAAATGCTTCTGAAGCAATAAAATGCTGTGTGAATTTTCCAACTTTAAGGAGGAAATACAGATGAAAATATTGAAAATAATAAAATATTTTTTTAAAGCATTTGGTGATTTATATTTGATGATAATCACATATTGGCCTGGAGAATTAGGATACAAACTTCGATATTATTATTACCGCCCTAAATTAAAATATCTGGGTAAAGATGTATTGATTGATGTAGGCGTGCTGTTCAAAAACCCTGAATTTATTTCAATAGGGAATCACTGCTGGATTGACAGAAATGTAATTATAATGGCCGGTGAAGATAATTCCAACAGAGAAAAGCACTTTGTGCAAAGGTTTAAGAGCGATTTGGTTAAAAAAGCAGAAGTTATTATTGGGGATAATGCGCATATTGGAGTAGGATCCATAATCAGCGGTATTTCTTCAGGTGTTTATATAGGAAATAATCATGGCATGGGATCAGGATGCAAAATCTATGCTTTTTCTCATCACTATCGTTCAATGAAGGATCGCAAAGATACCGGTTTTGCCGGTGGGACTATGGTTCCTCAGGAAAAGCAGTGTATCATCGAAGGGGCTGTGGTCCTTGAAGATAATGCGAGTCTTGCAACAAATGCTATGGTATTGCCCGGTACTCTAATACGGAAAAATTCCATGTTGAAGATTAATTCTGTTGCTTCCGGGATTTATGAAGAGAATTCACTTATTGAAGGCTATCCGGGGAAAAGAATTGGAAATAGATTTAAAGTAGAACAAAAGGAAAGGACTTCTCAACATGAATAAGAACTATCATTAGAATTGGAATAGTACGGGTAAAAGGAGTATCTTTCTATGGAAAATCAGCCGCCAAACTTAAAACAGCAAGCAATTTCAGGTGCTAAGTGGGTCGGAGTATCAAATGTAATTGTTACTTTTTTATTGTTTCTCAGGATTACCGTTCTGGGCAGGCTTTTAGAGCCTTCTGATTTTGGATTAATGAGCATGATAATGGTAGCCATTAATTTTGCTTTAGTTTTTTCCGATATTGGTATTTCCAAGGCCATTATTTATAAACAGGATATCAGTCGTGAGCAGCTTTCAAGCCTGTATTGGATCAATATTTTGGTTAGTATTATCATGATGGGAATTGTAATAGGGATAGCTCCTTTAGTGGCTTCTTTTTATAATGAAAGCCGATTAGTTAAATTGCTGGTATATACCAGTGTTATTTTTCCAATCACTGCTATCGGGCAGCAGTTCCAAGTGATTCTGGAAAAAGAGCTAATCTTCGACAAACTATCATTTGCCGAAATTATATCTGTAATCATAGGGACAGCAAGTTCAATTATTTTTGCATTTCAAGGCTATGGCGTGTTTTCATTAATTATTGGGCAAATCATTAATACAACAGTGAGAATGATCATTGTTCTGGTAATTGGGTTGAATATATATAAACCGAAATTATATCTGAGTTTTAATAATCTAAAAGAAATATTAAGATTTGGGCTGTTTCAAATGGGAGAAAGAAGTATTGATTATTTTGCCGGGAATCTCGACTATATACTAATTGGCAGATTTTTAGGGGCAAAGATTCTTGGAGAATATTTTTTTGCATATCAGCTGGTTCTTATGCCTCTGACAAAAATAAATCCAATATTGACCAAAGTTGCTTTTCCTGTGTTTTCAAAAAAACAGACAGAGAACCATGTATTGAATAAAGGCTATATTGAGTTAAGCAGGTTGATAGCACATATTATAATCCCTGCTTTAGTAGGTATAGCAGTAGTATCGCCTGTAGCAGTACCTCTGTTATTTGGAGGGAAATGGTCCAATACGATCATTTTGATACAGATCATGGTAATTTTAGGTATTTTTAAAGCGCTTTGTAACCCTGTAGGAACCATTGAGCTGGCAAAAGGCAGAGCAGATATTGGATTTTACTGGAATATGACCGTTTTTGTAATAAGTGCTATTGTTTTATATCTGGCAGTTCAGTCAGGTGTTATTTTATTAGTCGTATCATATACCGTATTGAGTATTACAAACTTTGTTATAGGTCTTTTTATTATCAGATATTTAACAGGCCTTAAAATAATGCAATATTTGAAGGCTATTATAAAGCCTGCGGAATACAGCATTGTCATGGGTATCGTGACGTTTATACTTTATATCTTATTGGAATTATCAGACATAAACAGTATTTTTATGTTTACTGTCTTAATAATATCCGGAGGAGTTTGCTATTTTCTCCTGATTTTTATGTTTGAAAAATCATATTGTAAAGAATTGTGGGGAATTATCACTACGAAAAGGGGGAGGATTTAATGCCCGGACTTATTGGTTTTGCAGGATTAGAATACAATTCGGAGGCAAGAAATTCAATTATATCAAAAATGATGGATCAAATAACTTATAATGATCGACATACAAGTAATGGCGTGTTTCTGGATGAAAAAGTATCCTGCGGCAGAATATGCGGCAATGTAATAAACGAAGAAGTGCAGCCTTTCCTTCATAATGGGTTGTATATATGGCTGGATGGCGAGTTATATAATCAGGAACAGATTATATCAAAAGAAAAAATAGAAGCAGACACAGATATGGAAATACTTATTAAATGCTATTGTAATAATTCAAACTTCAATTTTTTACAAGATATCGACGGTATTTACAGTGCTGTGATTTATGATTCGATAAATAAGAAAGTACATTTGATAACTGACAGATATGGATATCGATATCTGTTCTGGTCTGTTCAGAATGGCTGTCTTGTATGGGGATCGGAATTAAAGATCATGCTGGAAATGCCATTTTTCAAACCCCAAATTGATGAGCAGGCCGTAAAAGAATTTATTCATATAGGGTTTATTCTTAGAAATCGGACATGGTTTAAGGGTGTAGAGCTGCTACCTACAGGAACAGTTTTATCATGGGATATCCGTGAAAAGAAGAAGGATGTATTCCGGTATTGGTGGTGGGACAAAATCACACCTTATACGGGAAAAGAAAATGAAAATGAACTGTCCGAAGAAGCCGGAAGACTTTTTATAAATGCCGTAAAAAAAAGATGTAAAGGACCGGGAAAGGTCGGCATTCCGTTGAGCGGAGGGCTGGATTCCAGATTTGTTCTTGCTGCTATGCCGGATTGCGGGTATCCGTTAGAAACAATAACTTTTGGACAAAGAGACAGTGTCGATATTTTACTTGCAAGAAAGGCGGCAAAAATTAAAGGCGTAAAGCACCACGAATATTACATTGACAGTGAGAATTGGCTTCAGAATCGTTTAGAGGGAATATGGCGAACAGACGGTCTTAAAAATATGTATCATATGCATCTGATAGATGCACAAAGTGCAATGCAAGGGTTATTTGACATTGCGCTTAATGGTATTGGAAGTGCGACGATATCAGATGCATATATTTCAGAATTCAATTTAGGAGAAAAAAGAAAAGAATTTGATAAACCTATAAAGAAAAATTTTTTAGCAAGATGTTATCATGTTGACGAAGATCTATTGGGTGATATCAGTGAGTTTGAAAATTTGAACAAATATAATTATTTTTTTCTGGAGAATGAAAGCAGAAGATTTTCCAATGAAGGTATAAGGTTGTCTTCAACATTCGTACACAATCGAATGCCTTTTTTTGATAATGATTTTGTCGAGTTTGTTTTAGCATTACCTGAAGCAATGAAATATAATTGGAGTTTTTATTTTAAAGTTCTCTTGAAAACATATCCGGATTATTTTGATCGTATTGCTTGGAGCCATACAGGGATGCCGATAAGTTGTTCTGGATTTTTAGCATTCAGTATTCAGATGCAGAAGAAGGTAAAGCGTAAATTAAATCAAACAATGTGCCGCTTTGGATATAAGCATCCATTGGGAATAGGGATTTGTAATTATCCTGAATTAATAAAACAGGAACCGGCCGGAAGGTTTTATCAGAAGCTATTGTTTAATCCGTCGGCATTATATAAACATTATATAGATGAGGAAATGGTGGTAAATGATTGGAATCAGTTAATGAATAGAACAGATCGTTCAGATATGCTTTGCCGCTACCTTACCTTTGAAATATGGCTCCAGCAAGTTTTCAATAATCAATATAAAAAGTGGGAGGATGCATAAATAAGCAGGGTGATGAAAATGAAGAAAGTGATAGCGCATTCGATATACCCTTATTTGTTTATTACCGGAAGCTGGTTGTATTCACAACTGAGGGGAATAAAGAAGTACGATTCAATTGTTGTTACGGATAACATAGAAAATTTGGATATTTTTCCTTTTGAAAATATATATTGCATTAATGATTTGAATGATCTTAAGAAGTTTTGTATAAAGGTATATAATAAGATATATGATAACTATTCTCCTTTTGTAATTTCTAAAATAAGAGAAAAAAATGTATCTTTGATCCATTCTCATTTTGGAAATATAGGATGGAAGGATATTCCTGCAAAAACTAAGATGAATATTCCTCAAATCACAACGTTTTATGGATATGATATATCGCTGTTGCCAAAAGAGAAGAGCTGGAGGAAAAAGTATAAAGTACTATTTGAAAAAAGCGATTTATTTACTGTGGAAGGAGAATACATGAAGCAATCTTTGGTGGACTTAGGGTGCAAGGAAGAAAAAATCCAAGTGCATCATCTTGGAATTGATTTAGAAAAGGTAAGATATATTCCTAGGAATATTAATGAAGATGGCCTGATTAAATTTTTGATTTGCGGCACTTTCAGAGAAAAGAAAGGAATTCCATATGCAGTTGAAGCATTTGCCAAACTATGTGATAGCAGTTATTGCAAATACAGACTTACGATTATTGGAGACGCTAATTTAGAGAAAGAAAAAGTTGTTAAACAACAGATTATTGATATTATTAAGCATTACAAAATAGAATCTTTTGTAAGGATGATGGGGTATCTGTCTTATGAAGACATGTTAAAAGAAGCAGAAAATCATCATATTTTCGTTTCTCCCAGTGTACAGGCTTTTGATGGCGATAATGAAGGAGGAGCCCCTGTAAGTATTATTGAAATGAGCGCTGCAGGCATGCCGGTGATTTCTACTTGGCATTGTGATATTCCCAGTGTATTAATTGAAGGGGAAACCGGCTTGCTGACAGAAGAGCGGAATATTTCTGAGTTAGCAGAAAGAATGAAATATTTAATAGACAACCCTGATATATGGAATAAAATGGGTGAGGCAGGAAGAAGGCATATAGAGGAAAATTATAATATTAAAAATCAAATTCTTATTCAGGAAAAAATTTATGATCAGTTTCTGGATTGAGAAATAGTATTGTTTCTAAGGGGATAAGAAAATGGGCGCGTTGATTAGAAGCTACAAATTTAAAGTATTTATGGTAGTGATTTCAGGTATAATATTGGAAATCGCAGCTGTAACATTTTTTATGCTTAAAGACAGATTACTTTTATTTCCTGTAGTGTTAATGGTACTATTATGTGCATTCATATTAGTAATTCTGTTGGATTTAAAATATATTACACTTGGATATCTTTTATTTGTACCGATTATCATTTATATTTTAGAGAACCAATTTGTCGCTGTACAAAACCTTGGCTCACGGTTGATTTATGTGGAAAATGCCTTTTTAGCACTCTTATTCATTATGAATGTTTTTTTACTTAAACGGAAGAAAGAGATTAAAGGGATCCTTCCGGAAACTGTTATTATAATAATGCTATGTATTGGTAATTTAATAACATATTTTCAATTCCAATACGAATTCAAGGTGTATTTGTTATCTACAAATTTCTATTTGCGATATTTTGTTATTTCCTTAATCATTTATTTTTCTAAAATCGATTATGAAGTTTTTATTAAGATTCTTAAATTATTCTCTATTTTTATTATATCTAATACAGTTATCTGTATTTTGCAATTTATTTTTGGAGACCCTTTCTTATCTCCGTTTGTGGGCGGATATTTTTACAGTTTTAGAAATGATTTGATCAGATGTATTGGTGTATTTCCTTGGCCTACGGAACTTGGAGCATTCAGTGGTCTATTTTTTATTATTTATTACTTTTCCGGAAAACATTTAAAATACAATTTTTTTTATTTGATCAGTTTTTTCTGCATACTTAATATATTACTCTCACAATCCAGACTTGCGCTTTTATTAGTAATAATAATATTATTCATTGATAACATTAAAAAAATATTAAAACTTATGAGATATTCACTGATATTGGTATTAATTTATGTTTTTATAAACTTTGGAATGGGCATCAATATCAACGAGTACATCATAAATTCAATAGAAGAATACAGTATGCCTGAAAAGGCCCCCAGAATTTACTATGTTATTCATGGTATTGATATTTTTAGAGATCATCCGTTTTTCGGCATTGGATTTGACCGTTATGGAACTCAGTGGATCAATGAACTCGAAAACTATCACCTTTTTAATAAGTACGGAATCAAACAATTTGAAAGGTTATCAACTACAGATAGCTTTATTGCAAAGATATTACCTGAGTTTGGTGTATTCGGCACAATTCTTTTAATTGTTTTCTACATTATTTTACTCATGAAATCAATAAGGATTATGAAGATTGATCAAAGGTACAAAACATTTTTCTATTTATTGGTCTATTATATATTCTACTTATTTAATTCTGCTCATGTATTATTTAATTTAAATATGGGACCTGTGTTTTGGATTATTGCTGGATTGGTAATAAAATATTATTCTGTTTTATATAAAAAAAATATATTTCGTATACCTATGGAAAGTGAAGAAGTTTCGGAGAAGGTGAAGTAAATGATGCATAATATTTTATATCTTACATATCAAGAAAATCCTTTTAGAGGGAATAAGGCAATTATAATCACTCAAGTTGAACAGCTGCTGAAAGTATTGTCAGATAAAAATAGTATAACTTGGATTATGGTGTATAACAGTCAAATGAATATCTCCCATGAGGAAATAGAACTGTATAAAAAAGATTTGCAGAGTTTTGGTATTCGTTTTATTCCGTTATCTTTAAAAGAAAAAAACATATATACGGGTTTCAATAGGGTCTATTATTGGGTAAAAAAGTATTTGTCAGAAAATCCGACTGATATAATACATTGCCGCGGGTATGCAATGACATTGGCAGCAAATTTGAGTAGTAAAAAAGAAAAAGTTATTTTTGATATGCGGGGAGTATACCCAAATGAATGTAAAATTAATAAGAAAAAGCCGATTAATTATATAGAATATTTTATATGGAGTATTATTGAGTCATACAATGTTAAAAATTCCCATGCAATTGTAACCGTTACAAAATATTTCAAGGAATATGTTATTAGCAAATACCAATGTATGCATGAGAAAGTTAAAGTAGTTTATAATTGTGTGGATATGAATAATTTCGGTTATTCTGAAAAATGGAGACAAAGTATAAGAGAAGAATTTAATTGCAAGGAAAAGTATGTCGTGGTGTTCAATGGAAGCATTCTTGATAAATGGCAAAGTTTTGATCAGATTTCTCAGATGTATACCGATCTAAAAAATCATTTTAAAAATACTTTATTTATTATTCTGACCAGGGACAATGAGGTGGATTTTTCGGCTTATGGTCTGAAGCCCGAAGATATTATCGTAAAGAATGTGGCGAATAAGGATGTGGATAAATATTTATCTGCAAGTGATGTAGGTTTATTAGTCAGAAAAGATGATATTGTCAACAGGGTTTCATTTCCGGTCAAATTTTCAGAATATATGGCATGTGGATTGCCGGTTATCATTAATGACAGTATGAAAGGCATCTGTGAAATCATTAATGAAAAGGGTATTATCTATAAAAATAAAAGCCGTAATTTTCAACAGCTAAAGCAAGTAAAAAGAGAAAAATGTATTGAATTTGCTAAAACAGTTTTAGATACAAAAGTAATAGCTGGAAATTATCAGAGACTGTATCAACAACTGATGAAATGTGAATGAGTGGGGTGAATGGACATTAAAGTATTAAATGTCAATAAGTTTTTTTATATAAAAGGCGGATCGGAAACTTATTATTTTTCATTAAGAGATCTGCTAAACCAAAATGGGCATGAAGTAATCGATTTTTCAATGAAGCATGATTTGAATAATGAGTCACCTTATGAGGAATATTTTGTTGATCATATTGATTACAATACAAGGCTTAACCTGTATAAAAAGGTGAAATTGTCTTGTAAAATCATATATTCAGTTGAAGCAAAAAAAAAGATCGGAAGGCTTATCAGGAACTATAAGCCGGATATTGCACATTTAAATATATTTCAGCATCAACTTTCTCCTTCGATTTTGCATGAGTTGAAGAAATACAATATCCCTATTGTCTATACAGTTCACGATTTAAAATCGATGTGCCCAAATTATAAAATGCTCCATGATGGTAAAATATGCGAAGCGTGCAGGGAATCAAAATATTATAATTGTTTATTGAACAAATGTGTTAAAGAGTCCTTTTTAAAAAGTTTTGTAAGTACTCTGGAAATGTATATTCATAGCTGGCTGAAAGTGTATGATTTAATTGATTGCTTCATAGTACCGAGCCGATTTTTTATGAAAAAGCTTATTGAATATGGGTTCGACTCAAAAAAAATCATTTATAATGCAAATTTTTTAAATACATCGGATTATGAGCCGAATTACAACCATGAAAACTATTTTGTTTATTTAGGCCGACTGTCAGAAGAAAAGGGAATACTTACATTGATTGATGCGATGCAATATGTAAAAGGTTCTGCAGAATTACGAATTGTTGGAACTGGTCCTTTGGAAAATGAAATAAAACAATTGATTAAAAGGAATAAGCTGGATAATAGAATAGAAATGGTAGGGCATAAAAGGGGATTGGAATTAAGTGAGTGTATAAAAAATGCCATGTTTGGGATAATGCCCTCTGAATGTTATGAAAATGCACCATATTCGGTATTAGAGATGATGGCATATGGTAAGCCTGTTATAGGGGCAAGGACCGGAGGCATACCGGAATTAATTGATGATTTACGAACAGGAATGACTTATGAGATGGGGAATTCCAAAGACTTATCTCAAAAAATCAATGGTCTACTTGGCAATAAAGATCTCATGATTGAATATGGGATGAATGGAAGAAAAAAATTAGAAACGGAATTCGATGCATCTGTTCATTACGAAAAATTAAATCATATATATAAAAGTTTAGTTAAACAATAGCGGAAGAGGAATAAATATGGTAGATATTTTTATTATTGGTTCAAAAGGGATACCTGCAAACTATGGAGGATTTGAAACTTTTGTTGACTGTTTAGTAAGAAAAAAGAAAAGCTCTATGATAAGATATCATATTGCTTGTCTGGGAGATGACAACACAGAATTTCGGTATAAAAATGATAGATGCTTTAATGTAAAGGTGCCCCAAATTGGAAGTGCCCGTGCTGTTTTCTATGATCTTAAAAGTTTAAGCAGATGTATTAAATATATTGAAAAACATAAATTGCAGAATAGTATTATTTATGTTCTGGCTTGCCGAATTGGGCCATTTATGTTTTTATTCAGTCATAAAATCAAAGCACTAAATATAAAAGTATATGTTAATCCGGACGGACATGAATGGCTAAGAAGTAAATGGAATAAATGGATACAAAGATATTGGAAATATTCTGAGAAGTTAATGGTCAAACATTCAGATCTTCTTATTTGTGATTCAAATGCTATAGAGGCATATATAAAGGAAGAATATTTTTACTATTCTCCTGAGACGATATTTATTCCTTATGGTGCAGACATTGATAATATGAGTATTTCCGCTGATTATAGAAAATGGTGTGAAGCACATTCTGTTTTACCAAACAGTTATTATCTTATAGTTGGCCGTTTTGTTCCTGAAAATAATTATGAAATAATGATACGAGAATTTATGGCTTCCGATACACAAAGAGACCTGGTGATTATATGTAATTTAGAAAAAAACAATTTTTACAAACTTTTATATGATCATACAAATTTCAAACAAGATAAGAGAATAAAATTTGTAGGGACAGTATATGATAAAGCGTTGTTAAAGCAAATTAGACAAGAAGCTTATGCCTATATTCACGGGCATGAGGTGGGCGGTACGAACCCATCTTTACTGGAAGCCATGGCGGCTACAAAGATAAATATATTATTAGATGTTGTTTTTAATAAAGAAGTTGGGAAAAAGGCAGTTCTGTATTTCAATAAAAAAGAAGGATCTCTCAGAGAAATAATAGAAAAAGCCGAGAAGCTTGATTCTGAAGAGATAATGATGCTTTCAACAAACTGCAAAAAAAGAATAGAAGAACAGTATGGATGGGAAAAAGTATCAAAAGAGTATGAAAGCTTATTTTTAGATATGCAGCACAATGAACATATGAAGTGAGGGTGTTTGTATGATAAAATCCTATAAAGATTATTTGTTTTATTTAGAAGCAGATAGAATTGCGCTTGGCAAAGAAAAGAAAAGACCTTTATTTTTTGGTGATGAAATATGGAAGTATCAGAGATTATTAAGAAAAATAGAATACTATATGAACTGTAAAAAGAGTTTGTGTTCAAAGATATTATATTTTTTATATCGTTTTATATTTCATAAATATGCACTTATGCTCGGCTTTGAAATACCTTTTAATGTATGCGGTCCCGGCCTGAGCATTGCGCACAGAGGACCTATAATAATAGGTCCGAAAGTGCGGATCGGCAGAAACTGCAGGATTCATTCATGTGTAAGTATCGCACCGGATAAAAAACCCCCGTATGAATCTCCTGTAATAGGTGATAATGTGTACATTGGGCCGGGGGCAAAACTATTTGGCTCAATTAAGATTGCTGATGGAACGGCAGTCGGAACAGGTGCAATAGTGACTAAATCTTTTATTGAAGAAAACATTACGATTGCTGGTAATCCTGCAAAAAAAATCAGTTCAGAAGGCTCCGAAGGGTTTATTATCCCCGGAGCCCAACTGGTAGATATTAATTTTCTAAAAAAATAAGAGAATAAATGAAAAAAATGTAAAAAACCCTTGTCATTGATGTATACTTGTACTATAATATTACTACACATACTATACTTTTACCGATAAAGGCAAACTTACTGAAAAGTAAGGGCGCAAAGCTAAGGGCCTAAAGCATAAGCCAGGGCAGCCGGCTACCGAAGAAAAAGTTTTTTTTATCCTTAAAATCTTTTACCAATAAAGGCAAACTTACTGAAAAGTAAGGACGCAAAGCTAAGGGCCTAAAGCATATGCTAAGGCAGCCGGTTGCTGAAGAAAAGATTTTTTATATTTACATGAACAAAAGCATAAAATATAAGGCAGAAATAGATAATATAAGCAATTAAGGATATGGAGGATATCTGTAATGAAAAGAAATTTAATATTATCTGGTGTCTTATTTCTATTTATTGTATTACTCAGCTTTACTGTTGTACATGCACATTGATTTAAGTAATAAATGATTGTAGGACAACCAAGGATATATGTAGATATTATTGTAAGAACTTTTTACCGATAAAGGCAAACTTATCGAAAGGTAAGGGCGCAAAACTAAAGGGCCTAAGGCGATAAGCTAAGGCAGCCAGTAACCGAAGGGAAAGTTTATTTGTAGAAAGTCTTTCAATTAATATCTCACGATAAAGGCAAACTTGCCGAAAGGTAAGGGCGCAAAGCTAAAGGGCCTAAGGCGATCAGCTAAGGTAGCCAGCCATCGAAGGAGAGTAAATTAAAATGAAAAGGACTTTTTTGTTTTCTTTAATATTATCTGCATTTTTTTTGATTTTAGCTTTTAATTATTCATATGCTGACCAATATTATGTCAGTAATGCAGGTGATGATCTAAATTCAGGAACATCTCCGGATAGCCCCTGGAAGACTCTTGAAAAAGTAAACAGTAAAGATTTTGAACCAGGCGATACGATCCATTTTAATAAAGGCGATCTTTGGAGAGGGCAGTTAATTCCGTCAAGTGGAGATGAAAGCGGGTTTGTTACATATACTTCTTATGGAGAGGGAAGAAAACCTCAAATACTGGGTTCGGTCAGTATGAATAATGTAAATAATTGGGTGCAGCAGGAAAAAAATATTTGGATGGTCTATGAAGCCGAAATTAATAAACCGTTTAAATTTCCAGAGGATGTAGGAAATATCATATTTGATGGAGATATCTGCGGTGTTAAAGTATTTAATGAATCTGAACTCAGAAAGCAGAATGATTTTTGGTATGACGAAAGTAACAAAATTCTGAAGATATATTCCTTAAAAAATCCGGCTGAAATATATGATGAAATTGAATGTGCATTGTCTCAACATATAATCAATCAAAATGATAAATCTTACGTTATTTATGACGGATTGGAAATAAAATATGGCGGAGCACATGGTATCGGCGGTGACAGCACACATCATATAAAAGTATTGAATTGTGATGTAAATTACATAGGAGGAGGAAAATTCATCTTTAATGGTGAAATTGACCGATATGGCAATGGCATAGAATTTTGGAGTGATGCTCATGATATTTTAGTAGAAGGTTGCAACATTTGGGAAATATACGATACGGCTTTAACGAATCAAGGTGCACGCTCCGGGTTTGATCAATATAATATTGTCTATAGAAACAATAAAATATGGAATGCACAATGGTCTTTCGAGCTCTGGTATCAAAATGAAAATGCGGCTTTAAGAGATATATATTTTGAAAACAATGTTTGCAGAAATGCCGGCTTGGGATGGGGAAGCAATCAAAGGACAGATCAAGTTGGCGGAAGACATTTGAGTTTTTTCAGCAGTTTGGCAAAGGCATCCGATATATATATTTCCAATAATACTTTCGATAATGCAACAGAAGGAATATTCTTTTTATCCGATAACTGGAATGACTCGGAAAATTTGATTCTTGAAAATAATACATATGTACAGCAAAAAGATAAGTTTTTCAGTTATGTCGATGGTGAATTGTATTTTTCTTATGAATTTGATAAATATAAAAGCGAAACAGGAAAAGATAGTGATTCGGAAATGCAATACAGAAGTTCAGATGTTGTTGTGGCCATGAAATAATTTTTTAGACATTTTTATAGAGAGATAGCGCATAAACTGTTAATTCAGTTTATGCGTTTTTTATGCATGCTTGTTATTTCCATTTAAGAAGTCCAGTATCTTTATACGTAGAAGCTTTATTCTGATATCGATCAGACTATGGTGATTTGCTATCATAATCCTACGAAGAAGATATACATTGTCTTTGCATTTGTTTAAGCCTTCTGTTGTAGTTACTGCTGATTTGTAATAATCCTGAACTTTTTTTACTGCCAAATCATTATAATGATTTGGTTTTCCAAAAGGATAAGCGAAATGTACTGATTTATAATAGGTTTTTTCTTCTATAAGAGCACATGATTTTTCAAGTTCTTCTGCTACAGTTGACATTGGTTCGGCGGCAAGATTGACATGATTCATTGTATGGCTTCCTAATTCGCAGCCGGATTTACTGAGTTCCATAATATCGGACCAGGATAGCAACGTTGTATTGATTTTATTGGTATCGATATGATATTTTTTTGCAAAATCATTGAGGCAATTCATTATATATTGTTGAGGCATTTCTTTTAAAGCAGATTTAACTTCTTCTGCGAATTCTGTTCTTTTTCTAATACTGTTGGAGTGGCATTTGATCATGCTGTCTTTTATAGCTATTTCCAATTGTAAACTGTTGGAATTCGCAATAATTTCATCAAAAATTTCTGTCCAGATGGGCAGACGGCTGTCTATTTTTCCCGCAGTTAGATATAAAACAGGACATATGTGGTATTTTCTGAAAAAATATTGACCATAGTCCAAATTATCTTTATAACCGTCGTCAAAGGTAAAAACGATATAATCCTTATCGAGTTCAGTATTTTTTGAAAGGATAGATAAAGCTTCGGACATAGTAATGCAACAATAATTATTTGTAAAATAAGAAAGCTGCTTCTCGAATTCCTTTCGTTTAACAGCAATATCCTGATAATAAAAATCATCACCTTTATCCTGTATTCTGTGATACATTAAAATATATATTCCTTTATTCGTAAATAATTTGTTTAGGATAAAATATAAGCCAGAGAAAAATAATAAAGAGCCAATAATTTTCAAAATTAAAAATTTTAAAATCTTTTTATTAATTGACATACTTGTTTTTCCTTTAATCACATTGAAATTTATACTACCATTATGGTATCAATAAGTTTATAACTTATCAAGCTTCTTTTAATACCTATAGTTGATAAGATCAATAAGAACTGATAGAATCAAACTAATAGCCCAGTTATTTTTCTGTTATTTTTACAATAAGGAGAAATTATTGATGAAAAAATTCTTTTTCTCTTTTCTAGCAGTATTTCTATTCCTTTTAATAAACACAATGGTCATATATGCTCAGGATTATTATGTAAGCAATTCAGGAGATGATAATAATTCGGGCCTATCTGAATATTCACCTTGGCGGACAATATCCAAGGTAAATAATTTTAATTTTAAACCAGGTGATGTTATTCACTTTAAAAAAGGAGATGTATGGAGAGAGCAGCTGGTTCCAAGGAGTGGGAATGAAAATGGAAGCATTACCTATACATCATATGGTTTTGGCAATAAACCACTTTTTTTGGGGTCTGTTGATCGAAGTTATGTTGATCATTGGAAAGAAGTCGGCCATAACATATGGTCATTTTCCACTAAAGAATATGATTTATGGAGCATTCCAACCATTCCGGCGGATAATGTTTCTTTTTGGAAAGAAGAAGGTGTTGATTCAAGTTATAATGTGTTAAATAATGAACAGGGAAAAAAATGTATCAGGATAAAATGTGATAATGCAGGTGAATCTATCTATGATATTATGGTGTCTTTGAAAGGACTTAAAATCAAAAACGGGAAAAATTATACTTTTTCTTTCAGAGCGAAATCCAACATAACTTTTAAAATCCCTTTTGTTATTTTGATGAAGGACAATTTTCCATGGACTGACTGTTCTTCAACTTATACGGATGCATTTCCTGTAATTTCAACGGAATGGTCTTATTACAGGGTGTCATATCAAGCAAATGTCAGTGATGATAATGCTCGGGTTACAATGTATTTAGGCAAGGATCTACCATCAGGGGCAGAATTATACATAGATCACATACGTTTTTTTGAAGCGGATCCTCTGGAGGTATATGAGGATGTTGGGAACATAATATTTAACGACGGAGAAATATTTGGAACTAAGATTTTTAGTCCCGAAGAATTGGATGAGCAGAATGAGTTTTATTATGATGAAGAAAGTCATAATGTTCGAATGTATTCTTTAGACAATCCGGGAAAACTGTATTCTACAATCGAATGTGCCTTAACTAAAAATATTATCCAGCAAATAGACAGAGCCTATATTACTTACGATGGATTGGCATTGAAATATGGCAGTGCTCATGGAATAGGCGGAGGGAATACACACCACATAAATATTCTTAACTGTGATATAAGTTTTATTGGAGGGGGAAAACTTAGAGAGCAAACAAGATATGGAAATGGCATAGAGTTTTGGAATAATGCACATGATAACTTGGTGGAAGGTTGCTATATATGGCAAATATATGACAGTGCAGTAACCATACAAGGCATTGGAAATAATAACAAACAATATAATATTTCCTTCAGGAATAACCAGATATGGAATTCACAGTGGTCCTTTGAATTTTGGCTGCATAACGAAACTTCTATTATGGGCAAAATATATTTTGAAGGTAATACCTGTAAAAATGCAGGATTTGGATGGGGAAGTGAGCAGAGAACAGACGATACAGGAGGAATACACTTATGTCTTTTTGACAGCACGTCGGAAATATCATCAAAAATAGTAATTAGAAATAATATTTTTTTAAATGCTGAGGAAATGAGTTTTTACTTATCACCCAGATGGAATGGATTTGAGAATTTAGAGTTATCCAATAATATATATATACAACCTGAAAATAAAATAGTTGTTTCCTGGCGGTATAAAAGATATTATTCGGATGATTTTATGAGATACAAGAAAGAAGCAAAAAGTGATAAATTATCAGTTTTATTGTCTTGTAAGAATAGAGCAGATGGAGATGCCATTTTTAATTTTGTTAAAATAAATCCCATTGAAGATATTGTAAAAAGGATTGTTAGAATAAAATCGTTTTTGGTTAGATAGTTTGAATATAAGGATTAAGCATTAGGCAAACTGCTTACATCAAAGTATTTATTAAAGAGTATGGTAAATAATATATTGTTAATATGAAAATAGCTGTGTATTTTTGGATATACAGTTATTTTTTTGTACCAATATATACAAATTATGGTACAATCAAAGAAGAAAAAGCAAATCAAACCTAAAACAAATAAATATGGATGATTTTGGAGGTAAATATGGTAGGCAATATTTACAAAAAGTCTTTTGATGCAGATTCTATTGCAATAAAGTTTAAGAAAGACAGCATTACTTATCAACAGTTTGATGAAAATGTCAACCGATATGCGAAGTATTTAAAAAAATTAGGGATTAAGACAGGTAAACGAGTGATATTAAGCTGCCCAAATTCTCCTGAGTTTATTTATTCCTATCTGGGCGTGGTGAAAAATGCTGCGGTGATAATACCAATCAATTTGCAGCTTACGATGGAAGAGATTATCTATCTGGTAAAGGATTCAGAAGCAAGCCATATGATTATTCACCCTGCAATTATTCAGAAAATGGAACTTTCAAGAGAATCAATTCAAGAACTTACAGGCATTAAGGTTATTGTTCTTGAAGATGAGTTCCGGAAAGCTATTTCGAATATGCCGATAGAAGTATCTGAAGAATTTAAAGATGAGAATGGAATATCTACATTTTTATATACTTCAGGAACTACAGGAAAACAAAAAGCTGCCATGTTGACGCATAAAAATCTTGTTGTTAATGCTGAACAGGGCAGGATTGCATTCCAAATGACTGCAAGTGACAATGTTATGTGTGTACTTCCAATGTTTCATGTTTTTGCATTTACAACTTGTGTTCTGGCCCCGCTTCTAAGCGGTGCTACAATCACAATATTAGAAAAATTTCAGCCTAAAGAAGTGATAGAATCTTTAATACAGGACGGCATTACGGTTTTTATGGGTGTTCCGACTATGTATGTAATATTATTAGAAGCATGCAAGAACGACATAAAATTTCCTAAGCTACGGTTGGCTGTTTCAGGTGGGGCTGCACTTCCTGTAGAAATACTACGGAAAGCTAAAAACAATTTAAACCTCTCCATAGTTGAAGGATACGGCTTGACGGAAGCATCTCCAATAGTTTCCTTTAACCCTTTAGACGGAGTAAAGAAAGAAGGTTCTATCGGGCTTCCGGTTTCAAATGTTGACTGTAAAATTGTCAATGAAAATGGTGTAGAATTGCCTGTTGGAGAAGTAGGAGAACTTATCGTACGTGGTGAGAATGTTATGTTAGGATATTTCAAGTCGGAGAAAGCGACAAAAGAAACATTAAAGAACGGATGGTTGTATACCGGTGATTTGGCAAAAAAGGACGAAGACGGATACCTATATATTGTTGACAGGAAGAAAGACCTGATTATTGTAGGAGGCCTTAATGTATATCCAAGGGAAGTCGAGGAAGCCATATATCGCCACCCCAAAGTAAAAGAAGCTGCAGTCGTAGGGATAGACGATAAGTTGAGAGGGGAATATGCTAAAGCGTTTATTGTCATCAAAGATGGTGAGGAATGTACATCCAAGGAAATATTTGATTACCTGAAAAAACACATTGCCGGTTATAAAATACCACGCAAAGTAGAATTTATTTCGGAACTTCCTAAAAACAGTACCGGAAAAATACTCAAAAGAATACTTAGAGAACAGCAAACTGTAACCGCTTAAAAGAAGCACCGAAAGCCGGTGCTTCTTTTGAAATCTAAAGAAAAAGGTGATATGTAATTGCGGAGAATATCTTGAAGAGTTTTTCTGGTATAATATCACTTGATAGTAATATATAACTTTTAATAATGGGGGTATATAAATGTATATAACGAATACGGAATTAAGAGTCAGATATGCAGAAACTGATAAGATGGGTGTTGTTTATCATTCCAACTACTTTGTGTGGTTTGAAACCGGAAGAACAGAATATTTGCGGGCACTGGGGTATCCTTATTCAAGATTGGAAAAAGAAGGAATCATGTTGCCGGTAGTGGAATGCAGTGCTAAATATAAAAAGGGTGCTCAATATGATGATGAAATTATCGTTCAAACATCTGTCAGCGAATTGAAAGGTGCAAGTGTCACCATGTGTTATGAAGTCATTCGAAAAGAAACGGAAGAGCTTTTGGTAACAGGTTTTACAAAACATGCCATAACGGATAAAAAGCTAAAACCGGTAAAGTTGAAAAAAGAAAATCCTGAGCTGTGGGCCGCGCTTCAGGACTGTATTTGATTACATAAAACTGTCTCCTTACGTCAAAACTAAGACAAGATGCAAGGAGGTTATCAATTGAATACAGTTATAAGAGATATGCTGAAATCTTTTTCCGAAGGGAAGGATGATTTAGCAAGGGTATATAATAAAGAGACCACCGGCTTTGTGAACATGCTGGAAGGAATATATAAAAAAAAGCAATTGGATATCAAGACAAAAGCACTGATTTGTGTCGCCATTTCAACATATGCGAGAAGCGAATATGGCGTTGCCTATCATACTTACAAAGCATTTGAAGCAGATGCGACTAAGGAGGAAATAATGGAGGCAGGATTTGTTGCCGTTGCCTGTGGAGGGGAGATGGCATGGACTTATATGGTGACTCTGCTGAAAGAATGTGTTGAAGAGTTCGAAAAAGAATTTAAAAATAAGAGACGAATATAAAAAATATTACAGAATTCAGTGCCACCTGTTATGGGGTGGTACTGATTTTAAGATAATGATATTAAAAAATGTTTTTATTCTTATAAGAATGAAGGAGATGAAAGAACAGATGCCGGTTCAATACTATCGGATGAATATCAATGAAGTTATGCAGGACTTGAAAATTGATGAGACAGGGCTAAGCCAGGATGAGGCGCAAAGAAGAATTGGTCAGTATGGAAAAAATGAGTTGAAAACCAAATTGAGGACGCCGAAATGGCTGAGGTTTTTAGCACAATTAAAAGATGTACTGGTCATCCTTCTCATCGTAGCGGCAGGCATGTCTTTATTGATTGGAAATATCAATGATGCCATTATTATGATGATAATTGTTATTATAAATGCTGTCATTGGATACCTGCAGGAGAATAAGGCCGAGAACATTATGGATTCTCTGAAAAAACTGGTACAATCACCATCTAAGGCATTCAGAAATAAAGAATTGCAGGAAGTCAGTCAATTTGACCTGGTCCCGGGAGATGTAATCTATCTGGAGGAAGGCGACAAAGTCCCGGCAGATATACGCATCATAGAAGCTTTCAATTTCAGAACAAATGATTTTTCTCTGACAGGAGAATCCATGCCTCAGGAGAAGCAATCCAAAGCCATACAGGAAGAAGTGACCTTGGCAGATAGGACCAATATGGCTTATTTGGGAACGACTGTGGCAACCGGTAATGCGAAAGGGATAGTGGTAGCAACCGGCATGGAAACAGAATTAGGCCGAATCGCAGATATGACTGAAGAAGAGAAAACATCAAAATCACCCCTCCAGCAGGAAATGCAGGTATTTGCAAACCGAATAGCAATTTTTGCAGTTCTGATAGGTGCTGCGCTATTTGTGATAAGTGTCAAGCAGGGTCTTGGGGTTAATTTTGCATTGCTATACGGATTGGGAATAGCAGTAGCAGTTGTTCCGCAGGCGCTGCCCATGCAGGTGACCGTTGCCTTATCCAATGGTGTGGGCAGACTTGCAAAGAAGAATGCCGTTATCAAAAAATTGTCTTCCGTTGAAACTCTTGGGTCCACAAATGTCATTGCAACCGATAAAACAGGAACATTGACAAAGAATGAAATGACTGTAAAATACCTCTGGTTTGACGGAGAAGAATATGAACTGACCGGTATCGGATATGAACCTGAAGGAAGCATATTGGATAAAAATAAAAAAGAGCTTTCAGAGGAGCAGATCAAAAAAATCGAGATCATGTTAGATGCTGCCACTATGGCATCCAATGCAAAAATCCATGAGCCGGATGAGAATCATTCCGGCTGGTATGCTATCGGAGATCCTACGGAAGCAGCCCTGATAACAGCATCCAGAAAACTGGGCACTCATTCTCCAAATGAGGACAAAGAAAATCCTGAGCTCCATGAATTCAGTTTTGATTCAGTCCGTAAAAGAATGAGCTCCATCCGTCAATTTGACAATCGAAAATTCCTGACCATGAAGGGTGCTATGGATAGTGTTTTGTCCATCAGTAAACATATATATAGAGATGGCCGCCCTGCAGAAATAACCGAAGAAGATAAAAAGCAGCTGGAGGAGTTGAACCTTCAGTATTCAAAGAAAGCCATGAGGGTCCTGTCCTTTGCTTACAGAGAATTAAGAGAAGATGAAACCGATTATGTCATGGAGGACATTGAAAGAGATGTCATCTTTTTAGGGCTTATGGTCATGAGCGATCCGCCGAAGGAGGGTGTGCGGGAGGCTATAGAGAAAGCCCATGAAGCACATATACGCACTTTCATCATGACCGGCGACCATGCTATTACCGCTCAGGCAATAGGTGAGCAGATATCCCTGTCAAAGGGTGGAGATCCGGTGGAAGTCATCACCGGAAAAGAACTGGACAAAATGCCGGATGAAAAACTTAAAGAGATCATGGATAAAAGTGAATCATTGATTTTTTCAAGGGTTTCGCCTGAAAATAAACTGCGTATCGTAAAGAATCTGAAGGAACAGGATAAGATCGTTTCGGTTACCGGAGACGGTGTCAATGATGCACCGGCTCTGAAAAGCGCTCATATCGGTGTGGCCATGGGCGGCATCGGAACAGATGTGTCAAAAGAAGCCGCGGAGCTGATTATACTGGATGACAGTTATTCAACATTGGTTTTTGCCATTAGGGAAGGAAGGGTCATATATAATAATCTCAAAAAGACCATATTAGCTTCAATGACTACTAATGGGGCAGAATTAAGCGTCGTGTTGCTTGGTCTTTTGGGAGTGGCATTATTTCAATGGCCCATCCCGATTTTAGCGATTCAGATCCTGTCAATAGATTTGCTGGCGGAAATACTGCCCCTTACCGCATTGACATATGACCCGAGTACTAAAGACATCATGACATCGCCGCCAAGAAAACGGGAAGATCACATATTGAATAAGAGCAGAACCATAGAAATCCTCTTTTTAGGATTTTTCATGGGTCTTTTGGCATTTGTGAATTTTGGTCTTTTTGAAACAAGAGTTGGTATAGATTTGACCGATATTCATCCTTTATACCCTCGCGCGACCACCGTCACTTATGCGACTATTGCTGTTTGTCAGTTTATCAACATCTTATCGAGGCGTTATACTTATGAGACTTTCTTCAGCAGAACTATTATGACCAATAAGAAACTTTTGCTTTCCATATTACTGTCGATTATCATGATACTATTGGTTATATATGTTCCGTTTTTTAATGCTTTTATTGGCTTCGGTCCCCTTGATGCAACGGACTGGCTTTATGTTTTGGGCGCTGCATTCATATTCTTGATTTCCCATGAAACCATTAAGTATTTTAAAAGACAAAAAAGAAGAGTAGGAACGGAAGGTTAGTAAGCGGGGTCAGAGGTTCTATATCATCACAAGAAGTTTTTCAATTCAATCGTACGAAAATATTTTTTTGGTAAAATATCGTTCGATATGGTACAATGATCGTACGAGGTGATGAATAATGAATTTAAAGAAAACCATTACAGCTACGGAATTCAAGAAAAATTTGGGTAAGTACCTGGACTACGTCATTGACAACCATGAAGTGGTCATAACAAAGAACGGAAAAAAGGCTGTAAGACTTTCGCCATACATAACAGATATTGAACGATATTTAACAGTCAAAGAGGAGGCGCTGGACTATCAATACCAAGGCAAAAAGGTATCCTATGAAGAGTTCATGGAAATATATGAAAAAACCGAGTTAAGAATGGAATACATCAATGGAGAAATTATCCTTTTGTCTTCCCCAAGTACTTTCCATCAGGAGATTTCTGGAAAGCTCCACTTAATCTTTGCAGAATATTTGAAAGACAAAAAGTGCAAAGTCTTTTATGCCCCCTTCGATGTACATTTTTTTAAGCCGGACTTTAAAGATCCGGATGTCATGCAGCCTGATTTGCTAATTGCCTGCGATACAGAGGGTACAGTCAACGAAAAAGGACGTTATATGGGGACGCCTACTCTTGTTGTAGAGATTCTATCACCCAGTACAAGATCCAAAGACATGGTGGACAAATTAAATACCTATATGTTATCAGGTGTCAAAGAATTCTGGATTGCCGATCGCCAGAAAAAGATAATGCTCGTTTACAAATTTGAGGATCGTAAAATCGAAGAATTTTCTACCTACAAGGGGCATGATACACTCCAGTCTTATTATTTTGAAGGGCTAAGCGTCAATCTAAGAGAAATATTCGATCTGTAGGGGGCGGTCTCTGTGCCTGCCCATGATCTTTTTCGTTGCCATTGCGAACGCAGAGCAGAAATCATTTGCTTGTCATCGCGAAAACCTCCCGACGCGGCGATTTGTTTTCTTGTCTTTATGAGCGCAGCAGAGCAACCTGTAGTCACCGGAAACCAATAACTGAACAGGAGAATAAAATGGACATAAAGTTTAATCAAACATACGAAATAGAAATCATCGACATGGGACACAGCGGAGAAGGAATCGGAAAAATAGACGGATTCACAATATTTGTGGAAGAAACGGTTATCGGCGATAAAGTAAAGATTGAAGTCATAACTTTAAAGAAAAATTATGGCATAGGAAAAGTAGTGGAATATCTTGAATATTCTCCTTTCAGAGTCAATCCCCAATGTACGATATTCAATCAATGCGGCGGTTGCCAGATACAAAACATTTCTTATAAAAAACAACTGGAAATAAAGAAAAAAATAGTATCGGACAACCTCCGGCGAATCGGCGGCCTGCATGAGGTACAAATCCATGATGTCATTGGAATGGACTCTCCTGAAAGATACCGCAATAAAGCCCAATTTCCCCTGACAGATAAAAATGGACAAATAGAAATAGGCTTTTATCGGAAGAAAAGCCACGACATCATACAATGCGATACCTGTATGATTCAGCATGAGATAAACGATAAGATTATTAAAGAAATAAAACATATTATAAAGAAATTCAAGCTCTCTATATATAACGAAAAGACAGGAAAAGGATTATTAAGACATATCGTCACAAGAATAGGTGTAAACAGCAAAGAATTCATGCTCATCCTTGTTGTTAACGGAACTCATCTACCTAATAAAGATGAAATGATTGAAAATATAAATAAAAAACTGCCTGAAATCACAACATTGGTGCAGAACATCAATACAAAGAAATCAAATGTGATACTGGGGGATAAAAACATAACGCTACACGGCAAAGGTTACATAATAGACAGTATCGCCGATGTTCGATTTCAAATATCACCGTTATCATTCTATCAGGTGAATCCTGTACAAATGGAACAGCTTTATAACAAAGCCTTGGAATACGCACAACTTTCAGGCAATGAAACCGTATTTGATTTATACTGCGGCATCGGCACCATTTCCTTATTTCTTGCCAAGAAGGCCGAAAAAGTCATAGGAGTAGAAACCGTGCAGCAGGCAGTGGAAGATGCTCAAAGAAATGCAGAGATTAATCATATCGAGAATACCGAATTTCACGTTGGAAAAGCTGAAGAAGTCGTTCCGGAACTATATAAAAAAGGTTATAAAGCAGACGTGGTAGTAGTAGACCCGCCCCGAAAAGGCTGCGATGAAAAACTTTTGACTACCATGACTGAAATGCAGCCGGAAAGGATCGTCTATGTCTCCTGCAACCCCTCTACCCTTGCCCGCGACCTGAAATACCTTGAAGCAAATGGATATATGACAAAAGAAGTACAGCCGGTGGATATGTTTCCGTATACGGTGCACGTGGAGACGGTAGTATTGATGTCAAGGGTTAAGAAATGAAGAACTAAAAAGCTTGTAAATAAAGGGTTTCCAGACATTTAACTTTTCTCAAAATCGATCTACCAGTTGTGGTAATGTCAGGAAGCCTTTATTTTATTGTTTGTGGGAACATATCAAAAACCTTGAAAATTTATAGTTGAGTTACCAGATTAGATAACCGCCTTTTTTACGGGGGGTTGAGAATACAGGATAGATGTGTGTTACCTGGAAGAAAAAATTCATAGTATTTATTTTAGCGGCTAGACATTTTCCTTCATTATAAGGCAAAAATGATAAAAAACAATAGAAAAATTGTCCAGCAAGTTCCGTTAATAATCTCCGAAATAACGCTTGTATTTTTTTAGGGCAGGATCGTCAAAAATATCAAGAGAACCGTCAGTTTGAGAAAGAATAAGTTGTCTGCATTTTTCAACACGATTGAGCATAGGGCCAACAATGCCATTTGTTTGGTTTACATACGTATAGATATCATCAATACACGTAGGTATTTTATAGCCATGAGAACAACTGGCTATAATTACGCCAGCATCGCGCAAAGGAGCAATTATTCTTCGGTATAAATAGTCACGACGAACCTTACTATCAGAAAGGTCGGATAGAACCTTGATAATTTCGCCCGATGAAATATATTTACGGGGATTAATATTACGAACTACCCATAGCAAATGCTTTAAGAACAAAACACGCATCCTTGTATCTGTTTCATCGGTATCTATATGAGAGTCTATATATTGAGTTGCACAATGGTCGGCTAACACATATATATTTTCGTCAAAGCTTTTATCTGCCTTAATTCCTGCAAGGAAGGAAGAATATGTGCTTGGAAAATTGACAAGCCCCCTAATTTTGCCTTGGAATATTTTCAAGACATTTGGAGCCTTATTGTCTAAAAGGTGCTGCATGGTTGAACCTGCAATAATATCTGCAATTTGTACTATCGGACTATGTTTACTGTTGACATAATCAAAATCATATTCGTTAAGTAGGTTTAGTTGTGGTCTGTTAGCACAAACATATTCACGATACCCCTTTTGAAACTCTGATAATCCATATTCATCCTCAACGATTTTAAGTTTTGGATATGCCGCGTACATTTCATTATACAGTTTTTGATGAAGGTACTTTATGAATGACTCCCTATAATTAGTAAGAGGCGAATCCCTATAAAATTTTTGTTTATCTGCAATAAGCATAACCAGTGAAAAATCAAGATTTAGCAATTCAGTGAGTATCTTTATTCTACGCTTATGGTTATTGCCTATTAAGCTAGATTTCATTTCTCCGGTTTGAAAACCATTATTTTGGCGAATTTTATTAGCTTCAATTTCAAGAGCACTAATATTCTCGTTTTTTACAACAACGGCGCAAACAATATAATAGAGCGAAGGGCCACCTGCTTCAGAAGTTCCCTTAGCTTCAAAGTCAAATCCGAAGTTCCCGCACTCATCAATAAAAGCAGTTCGACCCGGTTGAAGTGCAAGGCTATTACTGCGCTCTATGTCTTCAATTGTTAACTGATACATAATAACCCCCCCTTCTATCATTTAGCAGAGACTTAGCCGTTAAAAAAATTAACAACAGCCTAATACAGAAAAACAAAGACAAGCTAAATGATTATATGAGCAGCCTGCCTTTCTAAGCTTGTTTTTTAATTGTGTCAAAAAGTCTCTGAATGTAATTGACGTCCTCCATAAAAAGAACATTATTTTCTATCCACTCTGCTTTAGGGGTACTTCTGTCCGGAAGTTCTGCATATTTTGTAGGTGACAAAATAAAGGAATTAAGCACTACCGATGGTTCTGCAAGCTTGCTTTGAATACTGGTTTTAATGCTTTTGTGCAGCCTGATTTTGCTTGAAGTAATGCTTTCTTGCCTAAGACCATGTGGGTCAATGAATGTTATATATTGTTTTCCATTGACAATAAGCCACATAATGAAATCCGGATAAAAACCGCTATCTTCAAAAAATCCAATTCCTTTTTTGCTCCTGTTTCGGATAATGTAAAGTTCTTTATCTGAAAACAATGCTTCATTGTCTTTAAGGTGTTGGCGTAAATCTTTTATGAATTTTGCTTCGCTTTCGTTTAAAGCCACCGGTGATACAACGATTTCCACATTATTCTTTGCCAGATAAAGCAGAGGATCATATAAGTGAGCTGGAAATCCGATAACTTCCATGTCAGCACGTTGTTCAATAAAGTCCAGGATTTGTTTTTTCGCTTTCGCCTCATTTACTTTTTCTATTATTCGTTTAAGCCAGGTAATCATGGCTTCATTTTCATCAGTATTGCTGATGCTTATGGTATATTCGTCCTTTTCTTCGTTCAGGAAATTATCACCCTCATCACTCATAGCGACAAGCTCATAACCAACAACCATCGATTCCCAGCGATTGCGCTCCAAGTAATAGAGCCTGTCGAAATATTTTATTAGCAAGGCAACAGCTATCTTTTCAAACCGTCTGTAGTCTTCATAGTTACGTATTTTCAGCTCATCTTCAGGAATGAGCAATTTGTACCATGAGGTGTTATATTCAGGATTGTTCAGCAAATCATATATATCATTTTTATTAATATTAAAATTGTATCTCGCTTTTTTATTCTTATACTGCAGTATTTCGAAATAGATGCGATTATAGTTTAGGAAAGCTAAATGTTCGGGTTTGAGTGTCGTTTGATTTTTTGTCACCTCACTTGATGAATGTGTTTTTGATGTTTCAAACTGCACCTTTGCATAACAATCCAGCGTAACAACGATACCCTCAACATATCTCAAAAAAGGTTTTTTAGCATGCTTTCTATAATCAAGCCCGCCCTTGACACGCAATGTGTACAGGTTATCTTTTTTATAGAGTTTGTTCCGGATAACCGGCATTGTTAATACTATCGGTTGGCCTTTTTCGGGCGGAACACCTTCGGCTTCAAGGAATTCCTTAAACTGATGCATATAATCAGCGCGGACGCCGAAAATATTCAGTGTTTCCAAAATGCTTATATACTTCGGTACAGAAATTTCTGGATTTTCCTTTTTATAAAAAGCGCTGCGTTTCAGCGACAGTGAATAGCCTTTCAGACGTACGCCTCGTCCAAAAAGCTGAATAATTTCGCTTCCCTCGCTACGGCCAACATTCATAAGCCCCATTGTCGATACACGCCAGCAGTTCCAGCCCTCGGTGAATTTTTTTGAGCCAATCAATATATTGATTGTGGAATCCGGCTTTGTGATTTTATGAAACAGCGACTCTGAGAATGATATGGTATCTGTATGGAAGCCGTTTTCTGAACATAGCTTTAATAAAGCACTGTCATCCCCGACATTAATAACACCAAAGGGTTCGTTCTCGCCAAGACGTAAACTAATTTCACCGCTAATTCCGCGCAGATTCTCAACATGGAGCATGGATCCAATGGAAGTACAGTTAAATACTGTTTTCAAAACATCATTATAAAGATCAGCGGCGGACAACCCTTCGCTTTCCAAGTATGGGAAAGCATTTCTAAAAATGTCGCGATTATGATTGTCAAGCAATCCTGTGTTTCCGGATAGTAACTGTTGTATATTTGCAACCGATTCACTGGTATTAGAAATAAAATCCTTGAAAAACAGCAGGATATCCACAACGTCGGAAACTTTGCGTCCACGCTCAGTACGGACGGCATTTACACTAGCTCCGACAAAAACAAACAGCGGATTTTCAATATTGAAGCGTTCAAATTCGTTTTTGCATGTCAAATATATCTTTTTTTGTTGATAAAACGCAATTAGGCAAGCTGTCAGATAAAGCTTTCGTTTTGCTTCATCGCTGTCGTTGGCAAGGTTAAGGATGTTATAGTCTTTGCCATATCCGTCTTGATAAAAGTATTTGTATGAATAATCAAAAATAATGCACTTCTGGTAACGTTTGGCAAGTGATTTGTCTGAGGAAGCAGCTATAGCCTGCCCAAAGGTTGCGGAATATTCGAACGAAAAACCGTCTGAGCAAAGCTCATCGCGAAATTTCTGCCATTTTCCTTCCTTACCGGATGATGACCCCCTGTGGCCTTCATCCACAAAAACAACATTCTGGTTTCCAAACCGCTTAACAGATACAATTGTATCTTGATCCTTTTCTCCCAGTTTTGTATTCTCGAGAACGCTAATTTCGCCTTCATAACGCATCCAGCGGCTTGCTGACTTATCATATATTTTAGCTGGTATTCCAGATACCTCAAATTCCTCAATATGCTGGAGGGATAAGCCTTCCTTTGGCGTTAGAAGGATATATGTAGCGCCGTCCGGCAATTTACAGTTTGAATAATGAATGTACTGATGGTAGTTAATGTGCATTATCAGGGTTTTGCCGCTACCGGTGGCGTTCCAGATTGCAATTTTGTTCAAGTCACTTTCTTCATACAACTCAACTGCATCATTGAGGTACTGCTCGTTGAAATCGGCAACAAGCTCATTTAGACCGTCAAGTAAGCCTTGCCGGTTATTGAAGTAGTTGTCAAGGTAGTACTCAACAAAAAGCAGCGAGAGGTATTGAAAGTATTTGAGGGAAAGCGGTTCATCCCGCCTTTCATTAATCTTCTTTAAATGGGCCACTATATTCAAATCATATTCCGCCAGCTTTTCCTGAGGGATTTTGCATTTCGTGCCGAGTTGAGAAACGATTTGTTTGTAAAAACCGGTAACGCTTTCGTTATCAATTTCTTCAAAGGCAGGTTTCTTAAGTTCTGCAGCCAATTCTTTAAAACTTGATACACTAAACTGACTGAGCAGGTAGCGGTTCAGCAGAAGTTTTTGATAAAATTTTAATTGCGGCTCATTAGCACGTTGCCTATTTCTTCTTGCCATAATGCTGCCTCCTTACTCACTGTATTCAAATATGCGCTTTTTCATTTCCTCATCGATGAGGATAACACGCCAATTTTCGTTTTCTGTGCGCAGGTTCTGAAGGTTATTGTCGCAATTAACAAAGATTTTCTTGTAACTACGCGCATCGGCAAACGTCTGCCGGAAGTATGCGTCTAAAACTGCGTTGTCTTTAACAGTATCGCCGGTCATTTCGCGCCATATAACAAGCGCTTTGTCACCGTTCGGAAGAGTGCCCTCAACCGACTTGAATTTATAGGTGTTGCCATTTTTAAGGGTAGCGGAAACTGAACCGTACTCGCCTATGATGAATTCGGCGTCAAAGGTTGTGAGAGCATAGCTGCGTGCAACAGTAAGCCCTATCAGGTAGTTAAAGGTCTCAACAAGGTCGACTGGCTGCTCGCGGCTCTCCAGATTACGAGTAATGTTCATTTTATAGTCAAAGGGCTTGTCCAGTTTGTCAATATTTAGCAGGCAGCTGCTTCCTTCAGCTTCAGCGTCAAGCATATAGGAAAGGAGATAACCCTCCCGGGCACTGCCCAGCATATCGTATTGTCCGCCTCTGAGTACGATATTGTTCAATGTATCCTCATAAGACTCGAGACGCAGGTACTTGAATGCGTGGGATGAACCTTTGCGGGAAACAGGTTTACCATCACGCCAGCCTTTTTGTGTTTCGGTATCCATAGAATAAATTACTTTTTGAATACGTGGTTTTGTTACGGTGTCAAAGTATTCACCCATTTCTACAAGGAGATATTTACGTCTTCCGCCATCTTCTCGGTTAAGATTGATAACTGCATGAGCAGTGGTGCCGGAGCCGGCGAAAAAATCTAAAACTGTGGCTGCTTTTTGCTCGTTAAGGCCAGCGTAAATACAATCTTTAACAGTGAATATTGACTTTGGATATGAAAATGGTTGATATCCAAACATTTGATTTAATGGTTGAGTTCCATAATTGTTAGCCGAATAGATGGAGGCATGCCAACATGATTTATAATTAAACGTCTTCTTTAAACGCTGGATATCATAAACTTTACGATTGTTTATATAGTTGACTAATAGTTGATCTTTAATTGTTTCTACGGTATCTCTTCCAAATCTCCATTTCCTTTCTATACCTTGAGGATCAATCGGATATACTTCGATAACTCCATCATCTCTAAATACATTAACTTCTGGATGATAATCATCATTACAAACATCCCCAAAACCGATGATAGTCCCATCTTTGATTAAGATAGGATAAAAACAGGTTTTAGCTGCTGTTCGCAAGGATTCGTCGCCCGTAACGTCTCTAAAATTTCTCTTATCCCATTCATTTGGATCTTCCCTAAGTTGCTCAGCAATGCTTCTTCCTGGAATATTATAAATGAAGTATGCAAATTCGTGGGTATAAGAAAAATTATCTCCCTGCTGTCCTGATGGATTATGAACTATGCTTACAGCGGTTTTGCCAAAATAATTTTCATTGAATAATTGGGAAAGTAATATACCTAAACGTTCTTGTTCAACCTCATCAATTGCACAAATAAAAACAGGTTTATCGTTAAAAAGTGTTTGAGAGGCTTTTATTCTGTCTGACATAAGACTTAACCAAGAGGAATGCTTATAATTATTTTTATATAATATCTCACTTGATTTTGCGTTATAAGGCGGATCGATATAAATGCATTTGATTTGTCCTTTATACCTTGTCTGTAATAATTGAAGGGCTTGAAAATTCTCACTATGTATTAATAACCCATCAAGGTTTTCATCCAAATTGTCTACGCCTGCGATAAGTTTATCTTTAAACTCCGCACTGAAAAATGCCGTATCCAGCACAAGGTAAGGGTTTGCCTTTAAAAATTCTACGGTCAGCGGCACAGAGTATGTGGGCTGGGTTAAATCGCCTTCGATTTCGTCAATGGCAAAAAGGCGCACCCATTCCTCACGCTGATCGTCGTTTGCGGCAATTTCGGGATACAATTCCTCCGGGATGCGGTCAAGCGTAATGCAGTAATTTGTTTCAACCACAAATTTCTTTTTCAGGTACAGCTTCTTTTGAAAATTCTCAATCTGGGCAAGGAAAGCTATTATCTTGTGAGCAATCTTGCGGATAACTTTAGCCTTGGTCAGATACTCTTTTGTCTTAGCTTCGTCTTGTTCATCAATATCGTCAAGGAAAATAACATCGTTTTTTATATAAAAGTCCAGTTCTCGACGCAGGAATTTACCCAAATCCTTATGGATGAAATAATCAAATGTGTTGCGCGCAGTATACCGTTTGAGTTGCCGCTCAAGCAGCGTTTTGCCATCACTTGTCGCTAACAATGCGGAGAACTGTGTATATCGAGCCTGTGCCTCGGAAAAAGCCTTGACGATTTCGCCGATGCATTCATCTTGATTTTTCTTTCCACCGTTTTTATATTCCATGTAAATCGTAAAAATTCCGTCGACTAATTCAAACGGTTTTTCTGTATGGAGCTGAAAGAACCTTTTTTCATTCGCCTTGTTGTTGTCCTGTTCAGTTTCGGCTTCAACCAGTTTAAAGCGCACAGTATCCCCATAAGCGGTCTTAAATGTATAATCCTTGAAATACTCGCTTGTTTTTATATAATACTGGTCAGCGTTTGCCCAGTATAGCTTTACTTCCTCGCCCTCATAAGGGATGGCATAAGCACCGTCCTTGTAGCGGCGCTGGGAGATAAAATCGCCTTCATCATAATAACGGGAAAAGAAATTTGTCAGATGGTTGTATACATCTGCCTCTACTGATGATATGTCAATCTTTTCTGCAAGAGCTTTTTTCTTTGCTTCAAGCTCAGCAATAATGGAAGCTTTTGCAGTCTCGCTTATATTCAAAGATTTTGCGTCTGTTACCTGCTTGTCAATTTCTGCCATATCAACTTCGGCGGATACCGAAACAAGTTCGCGTAGCTCATTGGTTATTTGCGCGGGAAGGTCTTCTTCAATAAAACGACTGATCTCTTCCCGTTTCATCCGCATGATGCGGTAAATTCCAAAATCGAGGTCAGCCTGATCGAACTGGAACATTTCTTTTAACAGGTTAATTAGTTTTTTCTGATTTGCAGTCATAATACGCACTCCTTTATGTATTTACATAAGCATAGCTCTATTTATCTTTGTCATCCGGCTCAATCTCCATAATATCTGAAATATCACACTTTAAGGCCTTACAAATCTTCACAAGCACATCAGTAGTTACGTTTTCGTTTTTGCCGAGTTTTGCCATAGAAGATGTACTAATACCAGCCGCTTCTCTTAAATCTTTCTTTTTCATATCTTTATCAATTAAGAGTTTCCATAGTTTTTTATAGCTAACGGCCATAATTGTCACCTCGCCTTGTAATATAAAGAATATCATAAAGCTGGTTAAAACACAACAAAAATTTGAGTTCGCAAATTAATTATTGTGTTTTTCGCAATTTATGCTATAATTTACATAAGGAAATATCTGGTCTGCATGATGAAATGTTATTAGGGAGGTACGGTATGGCAAGCGTCAGCTCGTTCAGAGATGTTATTGCAAATATGTATTACAATGAACTCTTTGACGAATTGTCCGAGTATATTGAGGACAACCCGGATAAGCTGGAATCCAACTCATACCGCGTGCAATCACCGGATGAAGCGGCTTTATCCGATTTTGACATTATAACGATTGACATAACCGATTCACCAGGCAATAGTATTTTATTTGATGTAATTGTTTCAGCCGAAGTTGAAATAGCAGAAACAGTGCGAAGGAATCGCGAAAATGACGGTATAGAACAATGGTTCCGTATCTCCTGTAAGGCTGATCTTGATGACGGAATTCAGAATTTTCAAATCAACTCTGTTTCAATATACAACAAGTACAGAGAAAGCAAATTAGGCCGACTGTCTGAGTATTTAGTGCCAATTATAGAAAAGGAACAGTTTGACGATGTTGCTACCGAGTTTCTAAGTGAATTTTTCCCAGAAGCATTAAGTACTCCTGTGCCTATTCCGGTAGATGAAGTAGCGAAAAGAATGGGGCTTAAGGTTAAGGAAATCCAGTTAACAAAGCATTTCACTATATTTGGTCAAATAGTTTTTGGAGATTGTACGATAGAATATTACGACAGAAATGAAAGAACATATAAGCCTTTGGAAGTTTCAAGAGGAACTATTCTCGTGGATCCTAATGTTTATTTCATGCGAAACGTAGGGTGCATGAACAATACCATTATTCATGAATGTGTTCACTGGTATAAGCATAGAAAATACCATGAGTTAGTTAAGACATATAACAGCGATGCTTTGCTCATAAGCTGTAGAGTAAACGAAACAACTAAATACAAAAAGCAATGGACGCCAGAAGACTGGATGGAATGGCATGCTAACGGAATCGCACCTCGCATCCTTATGCCTAAATCAACGACTATCAAAAAGATTGAGGAGCTAATTAAAAAGAATGAGCTCCTTTTTGGTACTCACGACAGGTTAAATATAATGGAAAATGTCTTGTATGAATTAGCTGACTTCTTCCAGGTGTCAAGGATAGCAGCCAAAATAAGGATGCTTGACCTTGGATATAAGGAAGCTGAAGGCGTATATACATACGTTAATGACCACTTTATCAGCAATTATTCATTTAAGGCAGACTCATTGCAAAATAACCAAACATACAGTATTAGCCTAAGCGATTCCTTTTTTGAATACTATGCAAATCCGGAATTTGCAAAGATCATAGACAGCGGCAATTTTATTTATGTTGACGGTCATTATGTAATTAATGACTCCAAGTATATTAAAAGATTAGAAAATGGAAGCCTTGATCTTACAGACTATGCAAAACTGCATGTAGATGAATGTTGCCTTCTGTTTGATTTAAAGTTAAATAAAGCCTCCAAAATGGACATTGTAGTATACCTCGATTCTATAATGTTCCGTAAAGCTACACCGGATTATAACAGAGTGCCGACATTTAATCCGGACAAGCATAATATGGAGGTATTTAATCGTTCAGAAGAGCTAAAGAAATTTCACGAAGAATTCGTCGAAGAAGGTCAGCATTTGAGCCGCACAACCCAGACATTTTCCCAAGCGGTATGTGGACATATCAAAAGAAAAGGCTACAATAAGGTTGTTTTTATAGAAAAGACTTTGCTTTCAGGAAAAACATATGACAGAATAAAAAATAATGAACTTAACAATCCAACTTTAGAAACCGTTGTGGCAATCTGCATAGGATTGGAGCTAAGCCCTACATACAGTGAAGAGATATTAAAGCTTGCCGGATATACTCTCAATAACACTCCACAGCAATTGGCGTATAAAAAGCTTATCCATTCGTATAGAGGGCATTCAATATATGAATGCAATGAAGTTTTGGAAGCCTTGGGACTTTCCCCTCTTTGTGCGAAGGCATATAAAGAAATGATAAGTTAAAAAATTGTTGGACTTCGGAAGTCCAACTTTTTATATTTTAAACCGGCTATTATAATGAGATTTTAAGCCATTATGCAAAAAAGGCGCAAAAACCTTACTGCATAATGGCTATTTTTTTGCCCAAAACATGGACTTTAGATGTCCAGACAGGCTTTAACAATTCGAGTAGCATTGAGTCAGAGAGTTGGCCAACCCTCAAAATTGAAGGATGGAGGATATAAGATGCAAGCCTCAATGAGCAATGCAAAAGTGCAGCAAATAATTCCAATGCCCATAAAGGGCAGACCATACAAGCATCAGATTCGTGCTTTCAATTTCATCTGCAGTCTATTCGAACTTCTGAAGGGTGGTGGTGTTTCTGCCATTTCCGGATGGGGTGCAGCGCTCCTGATGGAAATGGGCTGACCAGCACTGGGAAAACTCTTGTCTCAATCGCCATTATAGGAGCATTGCTTGCTGCAGGAAGAATAAAACGTGTGCTAATAGTTGCGCCGCTTTCCATTCTGGGAGTGTGGGAAGACGAGTTTAAACGGTTCGCAAATTTCCCATATCAGCTTATAGTCCTTAATGGCACGATTCAAAAGAAAATCCAACAACTAAGATTTTTAACTGGCGAAGGTGTCCATGTAGTGGTAATCAACTACGAATCTGCATGGCGAATGGAAAAGGAACTGGCAAACTGGCATCCTGACATTATCGTTGCCGATGAAGGACACAAAATTAAAACTCATAATACGGCGGTTTCAAAAGCAATGCACCGATTGGGCTTGCTTGCACGGTATCGGCTCCTACTGACAGGAACGGTTATAACTAACAAAGCCATAGATGTATTCAGCCAGTATAAGTTTCTTGATCCTCGTGTCTTTGGTAACAGTTTTTATGCATTCCGAAACCGGTATTTCAACATGGTTGGCTATGGCAACCATACACCGGTGCTGAAAAAATCAATGGAACAGGATTTGATGAAAAGGATTCACAGCATTGCGTTTCGGGCGACCAAAGCGGAGTGCCTGGATTTGCCGGAAACCACCGATATTATTCGCTATATTGAGCTTGAACCTGTAACTTTGAAAAAATATAAAGAGCTTGTCAAACAAAGCTATACTGAGCTGTCAGCAGGAGAAGTAACAGCAACAAACATACTAACACGCTTGCTTCGCCTTTCGCAATTAACCGGGGGCTTCATCGGAAGCGATGACGGTGGGAAAATCGAGCAAGTCAGTGATGCCAAGTTAAATGCTCTTGAAGATATCCTTGAAAGCAGTATTCAAGAAGGACATAAGCTGGTTGTCATAGCAAGGTTTATTCCTGAAATCCATGCCATATGCAGGATGCTGGAGAAGAAGGACATCGGCTATGCGTGTATTTATGGTGCAACTAAGGACCGCCAAGAGCAAATCCACCGGTTTCAATATGATACTGACTGCATGGTGTTTGTAGGCCAGATTGCAACTGCTGGACTTGGTATTACACTAACCGCTGCAAGCACAATGGTATTTTACTCCCTTGATTACTCCATGTCGAATTTTGAGCAGACAAAAGCCCGCATCCATAGAGTTGGACAGAAGAACGGCTGCACATATATCTACCTTATCGCCAAGGGTACCGTAGACTCAAAAATTCTGACAGCTCTGCGCAATAAGGCAGATCTTGCAAAAATGCTAATAGACGACTACCGCAAAGGAACAAACCCCTTTGCTCCAGAAGGAGGTGAAAGCTATGAGCAATAATGCGATGTTTGAACTTGCTGACCACCTTAAGGAGCTGCGCGAGGCAAAGAAGGCTGTTGAAGAGGAACTGAAAAGCATAAATGCGGAGATTGACGATGTTGAATACCGCCTGTCTGAGCTGATGATCAGCAGTGAGACGCAAAACTTCACAAGAGCAGGAACAATGTTCTGCCTTTCAACGACAACAAGAGCCAGTGCTGCCGCAGGCATGAAGGAAGAACTGTTTGATACTCTGCGCAGTAAAGGCTTCGGAGAACTCATCTATGAAACAGTCAATGCAAACTCTCTGTCGGCATTTGTTAAAGAACAGATTGCGGAGAATGGGGACGAGCTTCCGGACTGGTTGAAAGGCCTTGTGAATGTCTTCGAAAAAACAACAGTAACTGTGCGGAAAGCAGCAAGGTAAATAAGTTCAGAGTGCAATGTACACGAAATACGGTTCTAAGATCAAAGTTTCAAAGAACAATGATATAGATTACATTCCAAATTCATAATTACGGAGGTATAAAAGCATGAAAAACAATGAACTCGTAACTATTAACGAAAATACAGGTTTTCTTCAGCTCGCTAATTTCAATCTTGACGAGGCAATGGCATCAGAACTTGACGGTCTTGACATGACTTTTGAACGCATAAAAATCCCGTCCGCAGGCAGCACAGTATTCGAAGTGCCCGGGGAAAATCCCGGAGAACCTGATACTGTCAAGGAATTCTCAGCGGTAATTCTTTATCATCATCCACTTTATGCATACTACAAGGACAAGTATACCGGAGGCAGTAACCCACCGGATTGCGGAAGCTTTGATGGTATAACCGGCGAAGGAGACCCCGGAGGAAGCTGTGCCAAATGCCCATATAATCAGTTCGGTTCGGGGGAAAACGGCAGCAAAGCTTGCAAGAACCGCCGCAGGATATATGTACTGCGTGAAGGGGAGATTTTCCCGTTGATACTCTCATTGCCAACAGGATCGTTGAAAGAGTTTTCCCGCTACATCAAAAGGCTGCTTTCTAAAGGTAAAAAATCGAACAGCGTAGTTACCCGCTTTTCATTGAAAAAGGCGACCAATTCAAGCGGTATCACCTATTCACAGGCTCAGTTTGCTGTAGATCGGGATCTGACCGCTGACGAATATGTGTTGATATCCAAGCTTTCTGAGCAGGTCAAAGCATTCAGTACCCGAGTCGGCCATGATACTGAACCTGCCGGTGAAGAGGTAATAAATGTAGACCCTGAATCAGGTGAAATTACTGAGCCGCTTAAGTGATCAAATGCCCTATCGGTGATGGATTATCTATCTCCGATAGGGCGGAAAGGAGAACCGCATGGGATACAAATGTGTTTATAAGCTGTCTGAAATAAAAGAGTATCTGAAAAACACTGTCTTATTTGCTTTCGACTTTGAAACGTCACCCCGCGATAAATGGAGGAACGATAAAAGTGCGGCTCTGGATGCTCATAGAGCAGATATTACAGGGATCAGTTTTTCAGTATCAGAAGGGACTGCTATATATGTTCCACTTAAACATCGCAGCGGGCAAAATGCAGATAACCAGGCGGCTATATGGGATTATCTGAAATTACTATTCGAATCAAAAGATGTAATAAAGGTTGCTCATAACCTGGCTTTTGAGTCTATGTTCCTTTACGCAAGAGGTATCGTCCTTCAAAAGCCTTGTTATGACACTATTGCAGCATCACAGCTTACATTAAAAAGCAAGTGGGAGTTCAGAAGCCTTGCTGACAGCGGACTTAAAACACTTGCACCCGCACTATGCAAGGCGGAAATGATAGAATTCTCAACGGTTACTGACGGTCGGTTTTTCGATGAATTGAACCCTCAGGATGAGAAGACTATCCGCTACGCTTGTGCAGACAGCGACTACACTCTTCGCTTGTATCATGTTTTCAATCAGTGGTTTGATAGATTCTTATCCAAACACAGAACTATTGTGGAAGAGGTAGAATCGCATACATCAGTGTATGTCGGGATAATGAAGTATAACGGCATATTGGTGGACAAGTCAGCCATGCTGAAGAAACAAGCGGAAGCCGCAGAAAAGATTGTCAGTATCAGAAAAGAGATTGCCGTAATTATCGGCAACATAGAAATAGGGGCAAATGCTTCAACTTCAGCATTTAAAAAATATCTTTTTACTGATCTCGGTCTTCCGGTTATGAAAACGACCGCAAAACATCAGGAAGCGGCCGATGATGAAACCATGATTCTGTTAAAAGAATGGTGTAAATCCAACAGGCCTGAACTTGTTCGCTTATTTGAACTGGTGCAGGAATACCGCAAGTGGGGAAAACTCAAATCCACCTATATAGACGGGTATCTTCGATTTATTGATAAGGATACCGGCAGGATTCATCCGGACCTTATACCGCTGGGGACAGAGACAGGCAGATTTGCGTCAAGAAACCCGAATATGCAGAATTGCCCGCAGAAAGACAATGACCCAATAGGCGTACGGAAATTTATCATTGCACCGGACGGAAAGGTTATTTTATCCCTTGACTTTTCACAGATAGAACTACGTGTCGGAGCATTTTATTGCAGGGACAAACGTATGCTGGAAACCTATCGTACTGGCGGTGATATCCATGCTCAGACCACTTCTGTTATTTACTGCATTCCTTTTGAAGAGGCAGCAGACAAAAATGCTCCGCATTATAAAGAGCGCAGGACCATTGCAAAGAACTGCAATTTCGGTGTGTTCTATGGTCTGTTTCCTACTGGCTTACAGAGGACACTTAAATTTAAAGCAGGCCTGAACCCAACTTTGTCCGAATGTGAGACCATCATTCAAAACTTGAAGGCCGGATACCCCGGTCTTGCCAAATGGCAGGATGAGGTTAAAAAGCGGGCTGCTGTAAGCTGCTATACAGAAACATGGCTGGGCAGGCGAAGATACCTTCTGGGAATTCGGTCATCAGATTGGGGCAAGAAGTCGTTTGCCGAGCGGTGCGCATTAAATACACCTATTCAAGGTACAGCGGCAGATATTCTAAAGCTTGCCTGTGGGCGCATCATCAGTGGACTTTCCGAAAGGCTTTGGGTGAAACCTATACTGCAGATACATGACGAGCTGGTTTTTGAATTACCGGAAGACAAGGTGGACGAAGCAGTTGCCTTTATAAAAGAGTGTATGGAAACACAACCCTTCCCTGAATTTGATGTACCTATCGTGGCAGAAGCCTCGGTAGGAAGAAATTTTGGAGAAATGAAAGAAATGGAGGATTGATGTTATGAATAACTTACAGGTTTTTAAGAATACAGAATTTGGAGAACTTAAAGTACTCGTTATTGATGGAAAGGAATACTTTCCTGCGACAGATTGTGCGAGGATGCTTGGATATAGTAACCCTCGTGATGCGATACAACGCCATTGCAAACCAGACGGGGTCGTGAAACACGACGGGGTCACCTTAACTACAAATCAATATGGTGTCTCGACTGAACAGCATGTTGAACGGACTTATATTACAGAAGGAAATCTATATCGTCTCATTATACGTAGCAAACTTCCTGCTGCTGAACGCTTTGAAAGATGGGTCTTTGATGAAGTGCTGCCCACGATCAGAAAATATGGAGTTTATGCTACAGATAAAGTTATCGAAGAGATGATTTCCAATCCGGAGTATGGTATCAGGATTTTCTCTGAACTGAAGGCAGAACGCGACAGACGGAAAGCTTTAGAAATAGAGAATGCAAAGAATAAACAGATTATCAGTGAGTTGAAGCCCAAAGCGAGCTATTATGATCTCATATTGCAAAATAAAAGCCTTGTGCCGATCAGCAAGATTGCCAAGGATTACGGAATGTCTGGCCGCGCTTTCAATAAGCTGCTTCATGAGCTCGGAGTACAGTACAAAATGGGAAATTGCTGGCTTTTATATCAGGAGTACGCCGATCAAGGATACACGCAGTCCAAGACCCATGCTATTGATGCAGAAAGAAGCGTAATGCACACATATTGGACACAAAAAGGAAGGCTATTTATCTATGACCTTCTTAAAAACAAGAAAGGTATATTGCCTGTAATCGAACGTGAACAAAAAAGTGCATAGGCAGGGGGTAATACCATGAGTATCAGCAAGTTTAACGCGGAAGGATATTACGACCCCACACCTTATGAAGCACTGCTCCGGATTGAACGGGAGGCCAGGAAAGCGCCTTACAGACCAATGGTATTTATCTGCAGCCCATATGCTGGTGATATAGAACGTAATATCCGTAAGGCTCAGGGGTACTGCCGATTTGCAGTGAGCAGGAATTGCATACCTATTGCTCCGCACCTCTTGTTTCCGCAGTTTATGGACGACGATGATGAACAAATGCGAAATCTGGGCTTGTTCTTTGGCATGGTATTGATGTCAAAGTGCTCAGAAGTGTGGGTATTTGGCAGAAAAATTACTAAAGGGATGTCCATTGAGATTGAAAAGGCAAAGCAGCGCAGCATTCCGATCCGGTATTTTAATGAACGATGCGAGGAGGTGCGGTGTAAATGAGCATCTCATTTCCTAAAGAACTGGCTGACCAGAAGCAATGGATCTGCTGGCGCCTGGAACCAAACACAAAGGACGGGAAAGACAGTAAAATCCCATACAATCCCTTAACCGGAAGAAAAGCCTCAAGCACTAACCCAAACGACTGGTCGACCCTTGACGATGCGATTGCGGCAAAAGAACAATATCTCTATACCGGATTGGGTTTTGTATTCGCAAAAAGCGGAGGCTTAGTAGGGATAGACATAGATCACTGCCGCGACAAATACACTGGGGAATTAAACGATACCGCCAAGGATATCCTTGAGCGGTTTCCGTCATATACGGAAATCAGCCCTTCAGGAACTGGGCTTCATATTTTCTATAAAGGGGAGATGCCTGCCAAGGGCAATAAAAACACTAAAACCGGTGTTGAAATGTATGCCCACAGCAGATACTTCACAATGACTGGCGAGCGACTGCCAAGGACTCCTGATTACATTACTGAAGATAACGGGGCACTGGCCTGGATACATGAGAATTATATCAAAAGTAAAAAGCGGAGAGGGAAAAGCAAGAAAGACCGTAAGGGGGTTAAGCTAGAGCCGCTTACAGATGAAGAAATTCTGGAGAAAGCCCAGACAGCCGAAAACCATAAGGAATTTAATCTGCTATGGGAAGGAAAATGGCAGGAAGCAGGGTATCCGAGCCAGTCCGAAGCCGACCTTGCTCTTTGCTGTATGCTGGCTTTCTGGTCAGGCAAAAACAAAGAGCAGATGGACAGGCTGTTTAGAAATTCCGGGTTATTCCGGGAAAAGTGGGATACGGTACATCATGCTAGCGGCGCAACATATGGGCAGGAGACACTGGATAAGGCCATTGAAGTCACAGAGAACGTATACAGCCGCGAAAGCGAGTCAGTTATCTTTGAACATGAGGGCAGGTATTACCGCACCAGAGGCGAAAGTGTGTATCCTATAACAAACTTTATCATTCAGCCGGTGGAGATGATTGTATCAGAAGATGAAACGCAGATGACTGCTGATCTTATTACAATCCGCGATGAAATATACCGCCAGACATTTATGACTACCGACTTCAATAACATCCAAAAGTTTAAAAATATCTTGAACCGCCGGACAATATCCTTAGGCTATTTTGGCTCAGAAGGAGATTTGGAACTGCTGAAAGGTTATATATCTGAAATGGAGTGGGTAAGGAAAACAGGGGTCAAGGCTCTTGGAATTTATGAGCATGGCGGGCGGATGGTATATGTTTCAACGGATGGTGCCATTGAAGCCGGAGGCAACATTGTCGAAGATATCGTGCAGCTTGATAAGTATAAAAGCATAACAACCGATATCCTAACCTATGAACCATTGACAAAGGAACAGCTTATTATGCTTGGTGAATGGCTTCTCAGCTATAACGAACCCATAAAAACGGTATCAGTAATGGCCTGGGTGGCCGGGTGCTTTATCAAACCGCATCTAAAAAAATCAGGTATCAAGTTTCCTCATTTATTGCTTGTCGGAGAACAAGGCAGCGGAAAAAGTAATACATTGGAGCGGGTTATTCTGCCGGTATTTTCATGCAGTAAAATCCGCGCGGCTACACAGGTTACTGCATTTACGCTGATGAAGGAATCTGCATCATCGAATCTGATACCGCAGTTGATGGATGAGTTCAAGCCTTCAAAGATAGATAAGTTAAGGCTAAATGCCTTATACAACCATCTTCGAGATGCATATGACGGCCATGAAGGTGTCCGCGGTAGGGCGGATCAAAGTGCTGTTACTTATGAACTGTTGGCACCTATTATTGTAGCTGGTGAGGAATCGCCGGATGAAGCGGCCATCAGAGAACGGAGCATAGAATTGCTATTCAGCAAGAAGGACTTAAAACCAGCCAGCCACAGACAAGCATTTTATAAGCTGTGTGCAAAAGCGGATCTGCTTGGCAGCTTCGGTCGGAGCCTGCTGGATATAGCACTCAGAGTATCGGTTGCTGAGGCAGAGAAGTGGTATGAGGAAGCAAAGTCAGAGATATCTGATGAGTTTCCATCTCGTATCGTCAATAATCTCGCCTGTTGCTATGCCGGACTGAGCCTAGTAAACAAACTGTGTGAATTCCTTAATGTAACGTGGGCTGAAGTATTTCCCATTAACAAAGGGACATGTATTCGATATCTTCAAAACGGTGTGCAGGAGTACTTGCTGGATGGCGGCAGCAATAACAAGAGCATTGTAGAACAGACCCTGGAAATCATGGCCCGGATGAAACTGGCTCCGAATCAAGACTACACTTTTGATAAAGATGGCAAGGTTATCGGGATTCGTTTCTGTGATGTATATGACCGCTATACCAAGTACAGACGCGATTATGCAATCACTGGTGAATGTCTTCCATATAACCAGTTTTTGAAGCAATTGAGGCAAAGTGACTTTTTTATAGAGAGCAATAAAACGATGCGTTTCGAGAATGAAACAAAAAAAGCGTGGGCTCTTGATTTCTCGATACTGAAAGAGCGATGCGATGTGAGCGGCTTTGAAATCACAGATATTGAGCCTCTTTAGTATTGAAAAAGGTAACAAGGTAACAAAAAGGTAACGCTAGAAACGCTGATGAATAGCCACTTGTTACCGATGTTACCTTTGTTACCTAAACTTTATATATACGCGCGAAAGTACCATTGCTTTTTTAAGACTAAAAAATATAAAAATAAAAATATTTGTGTATACACCTACCCCAAAAAGAGGTAACAAGGTAACAGAATCCTGAAAAGCGCTTGGAAAGCGGATTTATGAGATGCCCTTCTTGGATATTACGAGGTTATAAAAGGGAAAAAGGTAACATTTTTGGAGGATGAGCGGTTATGTCTGAAAGAAGTATTGTGACTAAAGTACTGCGGTACTTAAAGACAGTACCGGGGTGTTTCTGTTGGAAGGAACATGGTGGTATGTACGGGACAGCGGGGATACCAGACATTATTGCCTGTGTAAATGGACGGTTTATAGCTTTTGAAATAAAAACCCCATCGGGAAAGACAACAAAACTGCAGGAAGCAACTATAAGGAAAATCCTCAATGCAGGAGGAGTGGCAGCGGTTGTCCATTCGGTAGATGAGGTGAAGGTTATTCTGGAAAAGCATGGCCTTCTATAAAGAACGAAGACATAACGAACAAGGAAACAAGCACTGCAAAGCAACGCAAAAAAGCACACTGCTTCAAAGATCAAGGTTTTTTATCTTGATTTTTTGGAGGTGCGATATGCTGATTGCATGGCAGTATTTAGATAAAAAAGCGGCTGCTGTTGAAGCTTTGAAAGATTACAGCAGCATGCAGTACATTATCGAACACAGTGATGAGGATATATATGAAATTGAAACCCGTATGACAAGCCCTCATAGTGCAAAGAATACCGGAGTTCCGGGCAAACACAATCCCAAAAGCGGCGAAGAACGCCTTGCTGCTTGCCTTGACGAGATTGATGTGTTGAAAGAACGTTACAGACGGGCATTAGAATATATGGAGTGGTTCAAGCCTGCTTGGGAAGCCCTGTCGGAGGAAGAACAGTTTATACTGACAGAATTTTTTGTTAATGATGTGAGCAAGACAGAAGCTGTAGCAAACATCGGAGAGAAGCTGTTTCTTGAAAGAGCACAGGTGTACCGCAGGAAGGACAAGGCACTTAATCATCTGGCACTGCTTTTATACGGGAAGTAGTTTAAGATAACATTAGCTGCATGTTAAATAGGAAACCCACTTAGATAGAACGAACTACCTAAGTGGGTATTTTTAATGGCCTACTGTATTGCGCTTAAAATAAGCTCGTAGGATCTATTATTTATTAATATGCTTTGTTAGTATGAATTTATTACAGTATTTCTTGCCAATTTTCGGGGAATCCATAATGCTTAAAGTCAACCAAAGGATATTGTTCTTTTATCTGAGTTATGTGTTCAACAACAAGCTTAAAGTCTTGAGGAAGAGTGATTGATTTAAGTACTAATATGTATGAAAACAATTTATCGTAAACTTTATGACCGTTTTCGACTCGGAGAAGGTTTTTTTCCTTTTTTGAAAGCCAAGGTTTTCTAGTAAATAGACGGTTGTACAAGCGTCCACCGTGCGCACAAATATTTCTCAGAATGGTAATACAATGTAATAAATTTTCAACTATCTTATGTCTATTATTCGATGTAAAGCCCAAATGGAGAGCTATAGTTTTTCGCAATTCTTCGTCTAAAATCGTATATAGTTTAGAGGCATCAGATATAGTGAGAACCTCGACATAAACCCAAAATGGTAGAATATCATTTTTATTTTCTTTATGATGTTTTAGAAACAATTCTGATTCAGTCATTGCATTTTTTTGATTATCAGCTTTTCTCGCTATGTAAAGGTAATTTTCAATTATCGGTAGATCGATTTTACCGTTATTAGTACAGCAGAAATTATTTATATCTAGATAACCTAAAGGGCCATATTTTTCGCTATGGAAGTAAGCAATCATTGATTTTATTCGAACTTCAACTGCTTCAATAACCGATAACATTATATGTCGCATACGTCGATCGGCTTCATATATTTGTATCAATGTTTCTAATGAAGCACTCTCAAAAAAAGTATCGTTTTGACGTAGCGTTAAAGAGTATCCGCTTATTCGATAATAGTTGTTGTTTAACAGAAACTCTTTCGCTTTTTCATATTGATCATCGTTAATAGTCAGTTTCCTCTTTTTCAATAACTTTATCTGATCATCAATTGATAAGAATGGTTTTACGGTATCCATATTTTTCTCCTTAAATGCAAAAAGCCCACTAAGTGTGCATGTCAACGACAGAGGCCTGTGGGATTTGTTAGTATTATATTACACCATGGCACATGATTTGTCAATACTTTGCGAAATGCTTTCAAAGAATTTGATTATATAAATATTTTATAGTGTGCATAGAAAGAAGTCAATTATGCATGAGATTTTTATGAGATGTAAAACACAGGTATCCCATATATAATGATATCGTGAAAAAATGACATTAAAACGCATAAGCCCTTCGGGGCTTTTTTATGCAATAAAACAGGAGTGAGGAAAGATGTACGATAATTGTTTTGGCAGTAACGGAAGGAATGGCTGTAATATCCTGACTGTACACAAGTGTCAGCAAGATAAATGTTCCTTCTATAAAAGCACCCAAGAGTTAGAGGAAGATAGAAAAAAGGCTTATCTTTTGCTTGCAGCTTTACCACCCGATATGCAGCGGTATATCTCCGATAAGTATTATAACGGCAGGATGCCATGGGCAAAAAGTAAATGTTCTGTTTAGTATTCCAGATGAGATTTTTATGAGATGAAATTCAGTAAAAAACCAAATATAATGGTATTGTGAAAAGTTATGGATAAGCCTTCATGGGATGAACCTGTGAGGGCTTTTTTTATACCTGTAAAGGAGGTGGCCAGATGCCAAGAAAACCAAAAAGGACTTGCTCCTTTCCTGGCTGTCCTGAACTGACGGACGGAAGGTACTGTGACATGCATCAAAGGCAAATGGATGCTTATTACAACAAATACGAACGAGATCCCCAAACAAGAAAACGCTATGGCCGGAGATGGAAACGCATCAGGGACAGATATATCTCAGAGCATCCGCTTTGCGAGGAATGTCAAAAGGCCGGAAGGCTCACTCCGGCCGAAGAGGTGCATCATATTATCCCTTTATCCAAAGGCGGAACCAACGAGGACGGCAACCTCATGAGCCTGTGTACGAGATGCCACTCTTCGATCACTGCTCGTGAAGGAGAGCGATGGGCAAGACGGTAGGGGGGTCAAAATCTCCGGTGGATATGTTTCGTGCAACGGGCGGGGGGTCACGCGCGAAAAATCGCAGTTTCAAACGGGGTATATCCCCTGTTTATTTTTACATGAATCGAGGTGATGTGTATGGCAAAGGACGGTACCAACCGCGGCGGGGCACGTATCGGTGCAGGACAGAAGAAAAAGCCTCTGGCGGATAAGATTTTGGAAGGAAATCCCGGCAGACGAAAGCTCATGGTAATGGAGTTTACGGATGCTGAGGAACTGGAAGGCGAGAGCATGCCGCTACCGAGGGATTATCTTGCTGCAAAGCAGAAGAACGGAAAAACAACACTGGCGGTGGAAATATACGAAAAAACATGGCAGTGGCTTAAGGAACGCAGGTGTGTTCACCTTATCCCTGCGCAGCTTATAGAGCAATATGCCCAGAGTGTGGCGCGGTGGATCCAGTGCGAGGAATGTATCACTGAATTTGGCTTTCTTGCTAAGCATCCGACAACTGGCAATGCCATCCCGTCACCTTATGTGGCTATGAGTCAAAGCTTCATGAAACAGGCCAATAACCTGTGGTATCAAATTTATCAAGTCGTGCGGGAAAACTGTGCTACCGAATACAAGGGGGCCACTCCCCACGACGATGTGATGGAAAAACTACTGACAGCCAGGAGGGGTGGCTGATGCATAAAGCAAATTCAATCTTTCTTAGGGAACTAAGAAAATATGAAGACCATTTAACGAAGCAGCAGTTTAAGACTCTGCGGGGACAAGTAATAAACGGAGATTGTGAGGGTGCTAAAAAGGGTCTTAAGAAAATATTGAACAGGAGAATGCAAGATGAACATACAAAAAATATCTGTTGAAAAACTTAATCCAGCAGCATACAACCCACGCAAGAATTTAAAACCTGGCGATAAGGAATATGAAAAGCTAAAACGGTCAATAGAGGAATTTGGCTATGTGGAGCCTGTTATCTGGAACCAAAAAACAGGTAATGTGGTAGGCGGGCATCAACGCTTAAAGGTTTTGCTGGACTTGGGACAGACTGAGATAGACTGCGTTGTAGTGGATCTTGACCCGCAGAGAGAAAAAGCGCTTAATCTTGCTCTTAATAAGATTCAGGGAGAGTGGGACGAGAATAAACTGGCTGAACTGATGGCTGAGTTGGACGCAGGTGCATTTGATGTTTCGCTTACAGGGTTTGACGCTTCTGAAATTGACGAGCTGCTCAACCGCTGGTACTCCAAGGAAGCGGTGCAGGACAGCTTTGACATAGACAAGGCGCATGATGAAATTATTCAGCGCGAACCAATATCAAAGCGGGGCGATATCTGGCTTCTCGGGAATCATCGCTTGATGTGCGGCGACTCTACTAAGGATGAGGATTTTGAGAAGTTGATGGAAGGGTGTCACGCACAGATGGCAGTGACTTCCCCTCCATATGGGGTAGGCAAAGAATATGAAAAGGCCGGGATTGAACCATGGTTCGAGACAGTACGCCCAGTGATTAGAAACTTGTGCAGGTATGTAGATATTGTCTGCTGGAACTTAGGTGATCTCTATGCCACCGGCTCTCAGTTTATTGAACCCACCAGTGTTTACAGTGTGAATATGTTTTTGGCCAACGGTTACCGCCCTATCTGGATCCGCATTTGGAAGAAACAAGGGCAAAATTTCGGCGTAGGACCTTATCATCTTGTTTCAAACAAGCCGGTTCAGCAATATGAGTATATTTCAGCCTTCAGCAATAAAGGAGAGACTGAGGAATATAACGATCAGGAATATGTATGGCTTTCAGCCTTTGCGGGACACAGTTATAAATTTGTGAAACGGCTTACAAAGGAAGAACGCAAGAAATGGGGCTATGCTGGGATATGGGAGATGACCACTGTCCGGGCAAACAAGGAGCATCCTGCAATGTTCCCTGTAGAGCTTCCATGGCGGTGCATCAAAATGCACAGCGACAAAGGCGGCATTGTGCTTGAGCCGTTTTCAGGCAGCGGCACCACTATAATTGCGGCTGAACAGACCGAGCGTAAATGCTACGCAATGGAGTTATCCCCTGTTTACTGTGATTTAGCTGTTAAGCGCTGGGAGGAATTCACCGGCGAAAAAGCCGTCAAACTGGAGGGTTAAGATTTATGGATATACTGAAAATACCAGCAGAAAAATTAAAACCTTCGAAATATAACCCGCGGAAGGACTTAAAACCGGGCGATCCTGAATACGAGAAACTCCGCCGATCCATTGAAGAGTTTGGATATGTAGAGCCGGTCATATGGAATAAACGCACCGGGAATATTGTCGGCGGACATCAGCGTTATAAAGTACTTACAGCTTTGGGGTATAAGGAGATCGACTGTGTTGTAGTTGATTTGGATGAACAGCGGGAAAAGGCGCTCAATGTTGCACTGAATAAAATCAGTGGCGAGTTTGATATTCCGCTTTTGACCGATCTGCTTATGGATTTAAATGAAGATGGTTTTGACGTTTCTCTTACCGGGTTTGATGCTGCGGAAATTGATGAGTTGTTCCGTGATAAATCAACCGCTAATGTCAAAGAGGATAATTTCGATACAGAAAAGGCAATTGCAGAGATTAAAATTCCGGTTACCAAAAAGGGCGACATATGGGTACTTGGCAGCCACCGTCTGATGTGCGGTGATAGCACCATGCTTTCAGATGTGCAAAAGCTGATGAACGGACAAAAGGCGAGATTTGCTTTCACCGACCCACCCTGGAATGTTGATTACGGTTCAGATACCAGGCATCCAAGCTGGAAGCCAAGACAAATTCTAAATGACAATATGAGCACCGAAGAATTCGGCGCTTTTTTATTGCGCGCTTTTAAATGCATGAAAGAGGTTTCCGAAGCCGGATGCATGACCTATGTAGTAATGAGTGCTCAGGAATGGGGCAGTTTGATGAACGTCATGCGGGAGGTAGGGTATCACTGGTCGAGTACAATTATATGGAAAAAAGACAGCTTGGTACTATCAAGAAAGGACTATCATACCCAGTACGAGCCGATCTGGTATGGTTGGCTTGAAGGAACACGACTTTGCCCGCTTAAAGACCGTAAACAGTCAGATGTTTGGGAGATACCCCGTCCTAAAGTATCGGAGGAACACCCTACCATGAAGCCGGTATCGCTTGTAGCAAAGGCAATGCTCAATAGTTCCCATATTGGAGATTTAACTCTTGACCTGTTCGGTGGTTCTGGTACGACAATGATTGCGGCACAGCAGACCGGGCGGGTTTGTTTTATGATGGAGCTTGACTCGAAATACTGCGATGTGATTGTAAAGCGCTATGTTTCACAATTTGGCGCAGATTCAGTATTCTTGGTAACAGGTAGTGAAAAAATACCTTACGCGGAAACACAGATTGATTAAAAATGTCCTTGCTTTCCCCTCAAAACAGAGCGTTAATGTACTCCACCAAAAAGGAAAGGTGGGATTTTTTATGGGAATCAAAAATGTTTTAGCTTATTTGAGGGGAGGTGTATGGCATGAGCAATAACAGCTTTCGCTTTTCACAGAAGATTGTCGGTCAGGAGAGAAAAGCCATTGCCTCGGTCATAGCTGAAGCCCTTGAAGGCCAGGTGCGCTATGCCGGAGCACCGGAGTTTTTGTATGAGATTAAAGACGAAAAATCTGCTGGCAGTTGGACGATTGACAGGGACAGTGTGGTTCACTCACCGAAAATCAGTCTCAATGAAATAAAAACCATCCGTTCAGTTATTGACACGTTGAATGTGGAGGGCTTTTCAGCAGAGGGGACCATGACAATTACTCTTTCGTTGGAGGGCTTTAGCGCGATTAGCCTTGAAAACCTAAATAATATGCTGGCCAGCAAAGAGACATTGATAAAGAAGGCAATGTTGATTGAGGGGGAACTTGTAGTCTTAGCTGAAAATGATGAGATTTCCTTCCCTTTCTGGAACGCGACTTTAAATGCTGATGAAGTGCAGACCTATATAACGCTGGCAAAGCAGATGGCAGAACAGGCAAAATTACAGAAGCGAGTACTACGAAAAGAAAAACCAACAGATAATGAAAAATATGCTTTTCGCTGTTTCCTGCTTAGGTTGGGGTTTATAGGTGATAACTTCAAAACTGAACGCAAGGTGTTACTTTCAAGGCTGTCCGGTAACGGGGCGTATCGGAAAGGCAGAGCAAAGGCGGTGGACGAAAATGAATGATTTTCATAGCACCGCCTTCTTTGTCAAGCATCCGTTTATAATAGAGGATTTAAAAGTGCCGCATCGGTATGAGACGAGGAAACGATTTGTAGTTGTAAAAACTATCGAGCTATCAAAGATTGATTATGATAACTTCGTTGCCGACCTATGTGTTGATCGCATTTTCATTGAGGAAAATAAAGGGCTTTGTCACGTTAATGAGGATGGAGTGTGGCGTTGCCTGCTGGTTAAGCAGCGGGGACGGTCTGATGGAGTGTTGGTAATGCCGGATGGTAGAGATTACCCAAAGTATGCCGCATATTATCCTGGAGAGGAGGACGAACTATGAGTGCAAGAGGCTTCCCTTCAAAAGAAACAGTCCTTCGCATTAAAGAGCAGTATCCGCCGGGAACACGTGTTGAGCTTATCTGCATGGATGATCCGTATTCTAAGCTGAAACCGGGAGACCAAGGAACAGTATCTTTCGTGGATGATATCGGAACTGTTCATATCAACTGGGACTGCGGTTCTTCTTTGGGTGTAGCCTATGGTATAGATGTGATCAGAAAGCTGTAAATGTACACAATTCAAGATGTGTAAAATTGTTCAAAATCCAGTGAAAACTCACGCAGAATTGCCTTGCTATCCTGTGTTTTCAATGGCCTAATGTACACTGCCAAAGGGCAAAAAACACAGAGAAAGCGAGGAAAAAGCGCAATGCTTACAACGAGATTTGGAATCGAGGTAGAATTGACGGGGATTACAAGAAAACAAGCGGCAAAAACTGCAGCAGCTTTTCTTGGAGGGAGGGTTGAATCCAGCGGAGATTATTACGATACCCAAAAGGTTATTGCACCGGATGGACGGATATGGAAATTCATGAGCGACGGGAGCATCCGGACTCAGAAAAAGGAAAACGGCAGGATTGTGGCGGCTGGCCGGGAATATAGCGTCGAGTTGGTAAGCCCGATACTGACATACCGCGAAGACATTGAAACCCTGCAGGAATTGATAAGGAGGCTTCGCAAGGCTGGAGGTTTTGCAAACACAAGCTGTGGAATTCATATCCATATAGACGGTGCAGACCACACACCGCGAAGCATCCGCAATTTTATCAACATTATCGCCAGCAAGAATGACCTTTTCTATAAAGCATTGCAGATTGAGCCGGACAGGATGCGGTTTTGTAAAAAGATGGATGCGGCACTGGTTGAGAAGATGAATCGGCGTAAGCCCAAAACCATGGCGGCGATTGAGAGCATCTGGTACGAGGGTTACAGCGAAAGCCGAAGCACCCATTACCATAATAGCAGATACCACTTTTTGAACCTGCACAGCTTTTTTAACGGCAATGGGACAATTGAGCTTCGAGGCTTTAACAGCGAACTTCATGCGGGAAAAATTAGAAGCTACATAGTGCTTGCCCTTGCGTTAAACCATCAGGCATTAACCCAAAAATGTGCTTCCAGCAAGAAACCACAGGTTGAAAATGAGAAGTTTGCCATGCGGACATATCTCAACCGCATAGGATTTATTGGTGATGAGTTCAAAAACTGCCGGGAGCATCTTTGCAAACACCTTGATGGTAACGCAGCATGGCGGTTTCGGGCAGCATAGATAGACAAGCGCAGGGGTGGATCTCCGCCTCTGCCTTGGTAAATACAAGGAGGATGATACGATGAGCAAAGAAAAAGGAACCATATATTTAGCATACGGAAGCAATCTGAACTTAAGGCAGATGGCATACCGCTGCCCAACGGCAAAAGTGCTGGGGAGTGCAAAACTCACAGGATACCGGCTGTTATTCAGAGGAGGGAATGGCGGCGCAGTAGCGACAATAGAAAAACAAAAAGGTGAAAGTGTACCGGTACTGCTTTGGAGAATCATGCCTAATGATGAGAAGGCGCTGGACAGATATGAAGGTTATCCGCATCTATACCGGAAAGAAACGGTTAAGGTACGTTTCAAAGGGCAGTGGGTACCCGCAATGGTGTATATCATGAATGAAGGTAGACCTTTGGGAGCACCGGGTCGTTACTATTACGAGGTGATCCGGCAGGGCTATATAGATGCGGGTTTTGATATTTCATTTCTCAATAAAGCGGTAAGAGATTCAATTTCAGCGGCAGAGAAGTCAGAGGTGTAGGACATGGGTAACGAGAATCTGATAACTGATAAGATTTATCGGCAGATTATGGCCATACGGGACAGCGGTGCCTGTAATATGTTTGACTTGCCAAGAGTACAGGAAGAGGCATATAAAATGGGGTTTTATGAATTAGTAGTATTTCTTAATGAACACAAGAAAGAATATGCCGAGTTTATCCTGACAGGCAAACGATAACGGTTATAACGTAACAAGTTTCATAGAAATCCACTAAGGAGAGGAACTTCATCCATGAGGTTCCTTTTTTCTTGCTCAATTTTAGGAAAGGAGGCGGCAAAGCTGCGGAAGTTAAAACGGTATAAACCAACCAAGTTTATGGCGGAAGGTTCTCGATATGACAAGGAAGCGGCGGATGCCGCTGTTACTTTTATAAACTGCCTGAAGCATACCAAGGGTGAATGGTATGGAATGCCTTTTGAATTAATTGACTGGCAGGAACAGATTGTCCGGGATATATTCGGAATCTTGAAACCTAACGGATACAGGCAGTTTAACACTGCCTATATAGAAATTCCAAAAAAACAGGGTAAGAGCGAACTTGCAGCGGCAATTGCTTTATACCTTACCTGCGGTGATTTCGAGCATGGCGGCGAGGTTTACGGATGTGCGTCTGATCGTCAGCAGGCATCCATTGTTTTCGATGTTGCAGTAGATATGGTGGAACAGTGTCCGGCATTAAAATCTCGAATTAAACCAATGTTGTCACAGAAGCGGCTGGTTTATAAACCGTTAGGCAGTTTTTATCAGGTGCTTTCAGCGGAGGCATATACAAAACATGGCCTAAACGTCCATGGTGTGGTATTTGACGAACTTCATGCTCAGCCAAACAGGGATCTTTATGATGTAATGCTTCACGGATCTGGTGATGCAAGAAAACAACCGCTGTTTTTCCTGATCACAACTGCTGGCACAGACCGCAATTCCATCTGCTGGGAAGTGCACCAAAAGGCTGAGGATATTCTTCAAGGGCGTAAGATAGATCCGACTTTCTACCCTGTTATCTACAGCGCAGCCGATACCGATGACTGGACAAGTGAAAAGGTATGGAGAAAGGTTAACCCGTCACTGGGCATTACAGTTGACATCGAAAAATTGAGGGTGGCTTGTGAAAATGCCAAGCAAAATCCTGCAGAGGAAAATTTATTCCGTCAGCTCCGCTTAAATCAGTGGGTGAAACAATCGGTGCGCTGGATGCCAATGGATAAATGGGATAAGTGTGCGTTTCCTGTTGATGCAGAAAAATTGCGCGGCAGAACCTGTTACGGAGGACTTGACCTGTCATCTACTACCGATATTACCGCCTTTGTGCTGGTGTTTCCACCGCTTGATGAATCTGATAAATATCAGATTCTACCTTTTTTCTGGATACCGGAGGAGAATATTGATCAGCGTGTGCGGAGAGATCATGTGCCTTATGATGTCTGGGAGAGGCAAGGCTTTTTATATACCACTGAGGGTAACGTCGTGCATTATGGATTTATCGAAACCTTTATTGAGGAACTCGGAATGAAATATAACATTAAGGAAATAGCCTTTGACCGCTGGGGCGCAATTCAGATGACGCAAAACCTCGAGGCTTTGGGGTTTACGGTTGTTCCATTCGGTCAGGGTTTCAAGGATATGTCACCACCTACAAAGGAACTTATGAAATTGACATTAGAAGAAAGAATAGCACACGGCGGGCATCCAGTACTACGGTGGATACTTTGGAATTCAAACTGCCATGGAATGATAGCAAACGTGTATATTTAGATAATGAAAAACAGGTTCAGGTTGCACATGACATTTATCGCATAAGGACACTGACAGATGAAAAAGGAGCAGATGGAACAGGGATTCTGACCACCGTATATGCGGAAGCAGCATTTTATGATTTGACCTTTTCAGCTGAAAAACAGCCGAGAGAATTTAATGCCGATTTACCATCTGCTCCGATGAGTTATGCGTTGGAAGGTACAGGATGGTCTCTTGGTGTAGTTGATGTCACTACCAAACGGACATGGCAATGCCAAGAGAAGAACGCATTGGCCATACTCCGAATGACGCAACAGATTCACGGTGGGGACTTAGTATTTGACAGTCGAAACCGTCTTGTAAGTTTACTGACATTTAGTGGTAGTGATAGCGGTGCATTATTTGCCTATAAGAAAAACCTTACAAGTATCAAGAGGGTTGTTGATACCCGCTCTCTGGTGACAAGGCTGTATGCCTATGGTAAAGATGGCATGACATTTGCCACTATCAATGGTGGCAGGGAGTATATGGAAAACTATGAATATTCCAATGAGGTACGGGTTTCAACACTCGATCTTTCGAATTTCACAAATCCTTATCAAATGCTCGAGTTTACGAATATGCGACTTGCAGAGTACTCAAAGCCTCGTGTTTCCTATGTGCTATCAGCGATGGATTTGTCTGTGCTGACAGGTTATGAGCATGAAAGGTGGTCACTTGGCGACATTGTAACGGTGGATGATAGAGATTTAAATCTTACTATTAAAACAAGGGTTGTTCGCAGACAATATAATCTTCAGGAGCCGTGGAAAACAGTGCTTGAGTTATCATCAAAACTTCGTGAACTTGGAGATAGGTCCTCGGGCATCCTCGCTGATCAGCTTGACCAAAGCAACCTCATTGGGCAGGAAATCAAAGATATGGTGCCGTTCAACCACCTGCGTAATAGTAGAGCAGACGATGGTTTTACTTACTGGCAGAATTCGGGTTTTGAGGTGGACACTGAAAAAGGTGTAACCGGTACAGCTTCCTTTAAAGCGGTAGGTTCTTTAACCGCTACAAAAAGTATGGCTCAAACAGTATATCCTGCATCCCGCCGTAACTACACCATATCAGCACAAATAGGCTCAGATAATCTCCAAAAAGGTACAGATGGACAAGTGGGTATCGAGGTAGTATTTGAGTTTGAAGATGGAACTACTGAAACGAGATTTATTGACCTGTATTAAGGAAGGATGGTGATTGACTTGGCTGTATTTCAACAAATTGCTCGTGATGCAACACCTAAAGGGTATGGAAGACTTCGCTCTATCACCATTCGGTTGGTAGTTTCAAACTGCACAGGAGAAGTGTTTTTTACTGACCTTATGCTGCAGGCAGGTTCTATTGCCACTGGTTGGGTCGGGCATGTATGCGAAATCAAGTGGACGAACGACGGGTAGGTGATGGCTATGCAAGAAAGTAATTTTATACGTTTTGTGGAAGTCATAAAAGTAAAATCAGAAAAGCGTGTAGTAAGTATCACTGTGCGTCCCCTTATTACCAAGAGTACGGGTTCGATTTATTTCACCGACCTACAACTGCAGGAGGGTGATAAGCTGACGGGATACACACCACATACGGAAGCATTCCTAAAGCATTCGCCTAATCCGGCACGTTTCCACAATGGTGTAGTGCGAAGTGGAGACACAATCATTATTTTTAACCTCGGTGAAACTTCAAGCGGACTAGATTGTTATATCTACCCCCTACAAACTATGGAAGCTGGCAGTATTCAGCTTTCACAGGGTATGGGTTCACATAAGGTAAAATTCGACTCGGAGGCTTACCCAGGTGACGAATTTGCACTTAAGGCTTCAACAAGAGAGTGTTTGCGAAACGGCTATCCCACACCGAAACATGGATTCTATCAATACACAGCTGCTACTGACAGCAAGCATCATGTGAAGCTACAAGACAGAAAATCTGCCCGGGTATATTTTGAATACAAAGAAATGCTGAAAGGGGATCTGCGTCCGTGAAAGATTATATTAAAGGTAAACGCTGTATGGTATGGTCATTCATGGGCAATGCCCGTATGTATCAGGCTTTGAACGATTACGGTGACCGCTTAGATACTGTTGGAGTTTTCACTTTTGAGGTAGACATCACAGGCACGATAACGGAAACAGGTACCAGCGTTTCTTCCCTTACTCCATATCGTACAAAGTGGCCACATATCAAATGGTTACTTACCGTTATGAACCATGGAACAGAGAGCATCTTTACGGCTCTGCGAAATAACGAGGGCGGTGCAAAGTCAAAATTCCTCTCAGAAATCGTGCGTATTATGAACAAATACCCTTGGTGTGCAGGTGTAGATATCGATTTAGAGCGTGGTGGTGGATTTGAGAACCGTACTGCCGCAAATGCCCTATTCGCTGATATATACTCGACTGTTAAAAATTACGATTCATCAAAACTAGTCAATATCTGCTTACCTGGAATGACGGGTGTGCAAGGCTCAGTTGGTGGAGAAAATTGGTGTGTTTATGCCGACCTTAATGATTATTGTGACACGGCAGCAATCATGAGTTATGGCATGGCATGGGCAGGTTCAGCTCCGGGTCCAGTATCACCAAGGAGTTGGCTTGAGGGTATCTACAACTATGCTATTACAGCGATGTCACCACAAAAAGTATATATGGGTTTACCGGGATACGGTTGGAATTGGCAGATTTACGATTACCCATCCAACTTAGGTAAGGCTTATCGCGGTACATCAAACACCTACTACGCAGCTAAAAACTGGATGACTGGGGTGTATAACTTTACAAACGATCAGCCTCCACAACCATTTATCCCAATCATTGCCTACTGGGATGATCACGATAAAGTACCAGGGGCGCTGCCGCATGTCTACGATTATATGGAAGGCTGAGACGCAGTATCACGAGAACCTCCTATTATTGGTGAAACATATAACCGCCGAAAATATCTAACTTGTTACGGGAAAACACAAAAGTCGGAGTTTGGAACTATCTATGTTAATCGAAATGGTGAACCTGACAGCCATACAGATGGTGTTGTGGTTGGTAATGGAATGATCACTCTTTCGTCAAGTGAAGGCAAATCGGAGTATAACTTTACCATTGCCCAATCAGGTACTTATGATGTAGTTGTACAACTTTGCTTTCCGTTCTGGGATAAGAACGGTATCACAATTGCACTTGACGGTACAATGGTTAGCTACTCAGAGAATCGTCTGTGGTGGCCATACTGGAGAAAAACTTTCTGGGCAGCACTTGCCACTAATGTAAATCTCCTGGCAGGAACACATAGCATTACGATTGAAGGCGGTGTAGTCGGTACGCAATTCTATGGTTTCCGGGTCTGTTCTAATTTTAGTGAATATCCCTCTGCTGGAGAGGCAACCTTCAGTTTATCTCCACGAAGTTTCAAAGACATAGATGGTAACATGGCTGTTCCCGACAAAGGGTTTAAGCTTACTACAGAGGTTTTACGCCGTAAGCCGGATTCAGCATTAGCCTGGTATGAGGATTTTAGAGACCCCGTCATCCTGCCGGAAAGCTACTGGCGGACGTTATCGGGGAGTTGGAATGTGTGGCAAAATCCCGATGACAATGGCAACCGCCCATATTCTCAGCTTGAAGGAAGCGGTCAGCTTGCTTGGAAATACGATAGCTTTCGTGATGTGCATATCCGTGCTAGAATTGCCTTTCCTATGAATGGTAGCGGAAGAGCAGGGATATTTTGTGGGAATGTGTTTTGCTGTATCAACATTGACACCCAACAAGTGGAGCTATACCAAGGCTCTACATTACTTGGCAGTTTCTCTGCAAGTTACTCTAAGACTTCAGATGCTGGCATTCGCACTAATCCGAATATGTATCTCATCGAAATGAGGAAGCGTGGAAATAGGGTGCGTGTCTATTCTGGGAATTCAAACACGCTTCGCTTTACTGCAAACATTTCAACTACGGGTGGCTATTGTGGGATTCAGTCCGATGGGCAAATCAAATGTGAACTTCTCCGCTTGGGCGATGCATGGACTTATGAGCCTTATGAAGCCTTTGATGTCACCATGCCAGATGGATCACTTATGCAGTATGGCAGGATTTCTAGGAGTGGTGTAACTTGGGATAATAGGTTTCATGTATTTACTCTTACAGCTGATGTAGAGGAATCCTCCACCAGAAGTGAGGATATTTCCATGGATTATGACTTTTATCACAGTAATCTCTTGCAGATACCATGCAATGCAGATTATACGGCGAAGGTTATACCAAGGGACATCAACGTCTGGATATCTCGGCTGTTTCTCGGTGATGCAGATGGCTTTTCAATTTTGTACTATCAAGATGTGGATTCGCTGGTCTACTGGTCAAACGAAGCGGCCTATCGCTGGGGCTTACGGGGTGTTGCTATCTGGTCATTGGGACAGGAAGATATGCGGTTATGGGAAGCTTTGCCCAAACAAATATAAAGGAAGAATAACCTATACAAGTATACGCTTGCCTATTTCGGCTGGCGTTTTTTTATGCAATCAAATTGATAGGAGGTTAAGACAATGAGGGAGATTTGGAACTGGATTCAAGTGACATTTGCCGCTATTGGTGGTTGGCTTGGGTATTTCCTCGGAGGATGGGACGGATTTTTATATGCTTTACTTACTTTTGTTGTGATTGATTACATCACAGGTTTGATGTGTGCTATGCTTGATAAGAAGCTATCCAGTGAGGTAGGCTTTCGCGGCATACTCAAGAAAGTACTCATCTTTTCACTGGTAGCAATCGGTCACATTATTGATAAAAACGTTATTGGAGATGGCTCTGTTATACGAACAGCGGTCATCTTTTTTTATCTTTCAAATGAAGGTATATCTATACTTGAAAATGCTGTTCATGTCGGTCTGCCTGTGCCACAGAAACTCAAGGATATATTAGAGAAGCTTCACAACAGAAGCGACAAGGAGGACTATAAATGAATCTACGCAAACTGATACTTACAAACAATGCCTGCTATAAAGCGGGTAAAACCATAACGCCAAAAGGTATTATGGTTCACTCGACTGGTGCAAACAACCCATGGTTGAAGCGCTACGTTGGCCCAGACGATGGCTTGCTAGGAAAGAACCAGTATAACAACCATTGGAATCAAAACAAACCTGGAGGGCGTCAAGTTTGTGTCCATGCCTTTATTGGTAAATTAGCAGATGGCTCCATTGCCACCTATCAAACATTGCCTTGGAATCACCGAGGCTGGCATGCTGGAGGAGCTGCGAACAATACTCATATTGGTTTTGAAATTTGCGAGGACGGTTTGACCGATGCCTCGTATTTTTCTGCTGTTTATAAGGAAGCCATAGAGCTTTGTGTATATCTTTGCAAACTCTATGGCTTTAGTGAGAAGGACATCATCTGCCACAGCGAAGGTCACAAACTTGGCATAGCAAGTAACCATGCGGATGTTATGCACTGGTTTCCGAAGCACGGTAAGTCGATGGATACCTTTAGAACTGATGTAAAGAAACAATTGGAGGCAGAAAAGAGCCAAAATCCTGTAACACCACAAACTAAGCTATATCGTGTGCAAATCGGTGCTTTCTCTGTAAAAGCCAATGCTGAAGCACAGCTTGCAAAGGCAAAAGCTTCTGGATTTAAGGATGCTTTTATTAAATATGAATAATAAATTTAAATTGCCTGTGGGGGTTCCTCCTGCAGGCTCTTTTTTTATGCTCTGATTCAAATTAATTCTTAAAAATCCTCAACTTCGACCTGTTCCCGCGGCTATTAGGTAGGAGGTGGCTTTATGAATCAGAACGAGTATAGAAAAGTTACAAAGATTACGGAAGAAATCACAGAAAAAAGAATCGGATCTAAAAGTGTGTCACTTGAGCAGCTACAGCGTGAGTTTGATTATATCCAGGCAGAAAAATTACTGAATAAGATGCTTGAAAAAGGCTTGATTTCGGAGGCTGAATTCAACAAAATAACCGCATTAAATCGGCAAACTTTCTCACCACTCTTGGCAGAGTTAATGCCCTAAAAACGTTGATATATAAGGGCTTTAGAGGTAATATGTGACCTACCAAGAAGGAGGTGAGAGGATGAAAAAGATAACGAAAATAGAGAGCAACAAGACCAATTCCCTTATTAAGCCAAAGTTACGAGTAGCTGCTTACTGCCGTGTTTCTACAGACAGCAATGAACAGCTTATCAGTTTACAAGCACAAAAGAACCATTATGAGACCTACATAAAGGAAAACCCGGAATGGGAGTATGTAGGTTTGTATTATGATGAAGGGATCAGCGGAACTAAAAAGGAAAATCGATCTGAACTGCTTAGGATGATTTCGGATTGTGAAAATAAGAAAATCGACTTAATTATTACAAAGTCCATCAGCAGATTTGCGAGAAATACTACAGACTGTCTGGAAATGGTTCGTAAACTGGTAGACCTTGGTGTTTTCATTTATTTCGAGAAGGAAAACATTAATACCCAATCAATGGAAAGTGAGTTGATGCTCTCCATTCTGAGTGGACTTGCGGAGAGTGAGTCAATTTCCATTTCGGAAAATAACAAGTGGGCAATTCAAAGACGTTTCCAGAACGGAACTTTCAAGATTTCATATCCACCATTCGGATATGAAAACATTGACGGTCAGATGATTGTAAACCCCAAGCAGGCAGAAATTGTGAAGTATATTTTTGCAGAGGCATTATCGGGTAAGGGCACACAGAAAATTGCAGATGATCTTAATCATAAAGGTATCCCTTCAAAAAAAGGCGGTCGTTGGACTGCTACAACAATTCGAGGGATTCTTACCAACGAAAAGTATACTGGTGATGTTATTTTGCAAAAGACCTTTACAGACAGCCGTTTTAACAGGCACATCAATTATGGTGAGAAAAATATGTATTTGGTAGAAAACCACCATGAAGCAATTATCACCCATGAAGATTTTGAAGCAGTAGATGCTGTTATCAATCAGAGAGCAAAAGAAAAAGGTATTGTAAAGCGTACTAGCAAATATTTAAATCGATATCCTTTTTCAGGTAAAATCATATGCTCCGAATGTGGTAGTACCTTTAAAAGGCGGATTCATTCATCCGGAGCAAGAAAATATATCGCTTGGTGTTGCAGTAAGCACATAAGGCAGATAACGGAATGTTCCATGCAGTTTATTCGAGATGATGATATAAAAACAGCTTTTGTTATGATGATGAATAAACTGGTTTTCGGTCAGAAGTTCATATTAAGACCGTTGTTGGATGGATTGCGTAATCAAAACAACGCAGAGAGCTTTCGGAGGATTGAAGAATTGGAAGCTAAGATTGAAAGTAACTTGGAACAGAATCAGATGTTGACGGGGTTAATGGCCAAAGGAT
>JAENZQ010000016.1 GCA_016841185.1 Anaerovorax odorimutans | reverse complement strand
TAAATTGGGTTAGGATGCGTAATCCAGTGACTATAGCGAAGGGGTTACACCTGTTTAGCGCGCAGTCTCAACAACGAAATTGAAAATTTCTGTTTCGTTGCGAATGGCAACCCTTGCCAATCAAAGATTGGAGCGTTCCACTCGAACACAGCAGTTAAGCCCTTCAGCGCTGATGGTACTTGGCGGGAGACCGCCCGGAAGAGTAAGTCGTCGCTGGTTTGAAAAAGAACCGAGATCAATAGATTTCGGTTCTTTTTTTTGTAGAGACAGGGCTTCCCCTATCCCGGACAGCCGCAAAAGCTGTCCCTACACATTTCCGGACAGCCACAAGGGCTGACTTTGCAAAATTTGTAGAATTCAAATTTAAAGAAAAGAAAGGTTGTCATTAGTGCAATTTTTTAATACAATTAAACAAACTATTAAGTAAAATACATATTACTTTATTTATTTGTAATTAATCTTGAATGGAAAAGGTGGCAGAATGAAAATTATTGTTGGGATAAGTGGTGCTACTGGTGCGATATATGGAATAAGAATTTTGGAAGCACTGAGAAGGCAAAATATTGAATCTCATTTAATTATCAGTGACTGGGCGAAATACACCATACAGGAGGAAACAAAGTATACATTGGATTCGGTAATTGCATTATCGGACTATAATTATGATAACAATGATATGGCTTCAAGAATATCCAGCGGTTCTTTTAAAGCAAATGGGATGGTCATTGCCCCATGCAGTATGAAGACTGTTTCAGGAATCGCCAATGGTTTTTCGGATGACTTGATGATTAGGGCTGCAGATGTATGTTTAAAAGAAAGGCGTAAATTGATTGTTTTAGCAAGAGAAACACCATTGAGTCTGGTGCATTTGGAGAATATGCTTACGTTAACAAAAAGTGGAGGAGTTGTCATGCCCCCGGTACCGGCTTTTTATTCAAAACTTGAAACCATAGAGGATATGATTGACCAAACTGTTGAAAGGGTGCTGGATCAGTTGGGAATAGATGCACCAAATCTTTTTAGATGGGAAGGTAAAACATCTTAAGATAACATTTATTTATAAGTATAGGATGTGGAGAAAGTGTTAAAACCGGAAGAGTATAAGTTTTTTCTTGATTATGTTTATGGGCTCATAGTTGTGGATACTGATGCAAACATTATATTTATGAGCAAGCAATTTGCCGATTATATTGATGTGAACCAAGATGAGGTGGTAGGAAAACCTATTAAAGAAGTGTTTCCGCCGACGAAAATGGACAAAGCACTTGATAAAGGAGAACCAGAAATCGGAGATTTTTATATTATAGAAGGTAAAGCTGTTGCCAGTACCAGAGTTCCTTTGAGGAAAAATGGAAAACTGGTGGGGCTTATGGAATATGATTTGTTTCAGGACACCGAAATGTTGGAGCAGTTTATAGAAAACTATATTAATTTAGATGAAGAAATAAAATATTATAAAGAAGAAGTTCAAAAACTAAGGAGTGCACGTTACTCTATCGATAACATTATTGGAAACAGTCAGGCTATTGAAACTTTAAAAAAAGAAATACGTTATGCAGCAAGAACAAACTCGACGGTTTTGATACAGGGAGAGACAGGGAGCGGGAAAGAGCTTGTGGCACATTCTGTTCATAATTTGAGCAAACGTTATTTCCAAAATTTTATTAGAATTAATGCGGCTTCCATTCCGGAAAATCTCGTAGAGTCCGAGCTTTTTGGATATGAACCTGGAGCCTTTACCGGTGCAAAACCAAAGGGCATGAAGGGAAAATTTGAACTGGCAGATAAGGGAACGATCTTCATTGATGAAATAGAAGAGTTGCCTCTTTCTATTCAGGTCAAGTTATTACGAGCCATCCAGGAAAGAGAAATTGACAAGATTGGCGGAAAGAAATCCATACCTATTGATATCCGTATTATTTGTGCCACCAATCAGGATCTGGAACAATTGGTGAGAGAGAATAAATTCCGCAAAGATCTGTATTACAGATTGAATGTGGTCAAAATTAATGTGCCGCCTCTTAGAGAAAGAAGGGAGGATATCCCCAAAATAGCGGAATATACGATCAGCATTTTAAACAATATGTTAGGTAAAAATATTAAAGGAATACACTCCAAAGTAATTGAGGAATTGATGAAACATGATTGGCCGGGAAATGTTCGTGAATTACAAAATGTAATAGAGAAGGCTATGAATTTTGCAGAAGGAAATATGCTTAGAGTTAAAGACTTCAACTTCTTATTTGCAGAAAAATGTATGGATCCGGATATGGCAAGTATAGAATGGAATAACCCCATCGAAGAAATAAAAAGAAATGCCGAAAGGGAATTTATCATTAAAGCGTTGGACTTAAATGACGGAAACAGAACAAAAACGGCAGAATTATTAAAGATATCCAGGTCTTTGCTCTATCAAAAAATGAAGCGGCTCAATATAGAGTATAAAAGATGAAAGTTTATGTACACAGTGTCAGTATAAACTATCATCCTAAGAGAATAATAAAATAAGGATTTTGAATATAATCTTAAAGATAAGTGTTAGTATATACTATCACTTATTTTTTTGATCATGATTAAATAGTTGAAAATACACGTATTTGCACATGGCATAGTAATTGCATTAATATTCTAATAATTCTGAAAGGGGGTGCAATTTTTAAAATTCAATTACTGAGGAGGTAAAAAATGAAAGATTTTATTCGTTCGGAAAATGGCAAAATTGTTTATTGGTTAATAGGTATTATTGCATGTATTATATTTGCTGTTATTCTGGTTCCGCCGCTTTTTTCAACAATAAATAAACTTGACCCGGTTATTATGGGAATACCTTTTCTTGAATTTATGGAATTTTTATTAGGAATAGTATTGGCAATTCTACTGGTGTTGCTTTACTGGGTTCAAAAAGTAAGGGGGGAATTATAAATGAATTTAACGATTACCGTTTCAATGCTTGTTGTTTATGTTGCCGGATTGGCATACGCAGTATTCAGTAATCCCCTTCCTGAACAGGAATTTGAAGAATATGCCGTTGGAGGACGTTCTTTTGGATGGCAGTTTATTACTATGACCATTATCGGTACATGGTATCCAGGATCACTGATGATTGGATGGGCGCAGATGGGATATGACATGGGTGTTACATCTACTTATCTGATTTTTTACACATTAGGTGGATTGTTTATATTCTTTTTGATTTGCAGTCCGTTATGGAAATTTGGAAAAGTATATAATGTTAAAACAATGGGACAGCTTTTTGAAGTTCGTTATAACAGCAGAAGTTTACGTATTTTTACCGGATTAGTTGTTCTGCTTGTAGAGTTGCCTTGGATTATTACAGAACTGTTGGCTTCCGGATATGCTATGCAGGCTATCACTTATGAAAAAATACCCTTTAATTTGGGAATGGCGATTGTTGCTGTATTTTTCATCATATATGTTCTCTTTTCCGGTATGCGTGCCGTAATCATTGCGGATTATTATCAGGGGTGGATGTTCCTTATCGGTGGTATTACTTTGTTTTTAGTAACCATTTATAAGTTTTTTGGAGGCATTCCAGAAATGCTGATGGAAGTAAGAAATCTCAATGCAGAGCTGCTGACTATTCCGGGTCCTATGGCAGGATGGGGAGGAGAGGCCCCCGGTGCATTATTCTGGCCATCTTTGATTTTGATGGGGATGTTCGGTGCATATATGTGGCCTTCATTGTTTTCCAGAATTTTTGCAGCGTCTTCTACAAAGGAGCTCAAAGAATCCTTGAGAATCACACCGTTTGTTGCACCAATTTTCACATTGTTGATATTATGGACAGCAATGGGTGCTGCTGCCCGACCGGAATTTAATTTGGGCGACAGTGCCTATGCGATGGTTAATATGATCAGTAATATTGGTCCGGTTGCTGTTGCAATGATTGCTATTCTGATATTAGCAGGAGCAATATCTATGATGGATTCAATGTTGAGCTCATGGGCAATCGTCTTTGTAAATGATGTGCTTACACCAATATACCCTAATATGAGTTCAAGAAGTCAAACACTTATTACACGTATATTTACAGTTCTTATTGGTTTGGCAGGCCTTGCTATGGCCATGACGGATTTACCGACAATTGTTCAGATGCTGACACGAGTTTATCAGGCAATTGTTCAGGTTTTTCCTGCAGTATTTTTGGGTTTATTCTGGAAGCGGGGCAATAAGTACAGTGCATGGGCAGGTACTTTAGTAGGATTGATTATCGTAGTATATTTTTCATTTACTCAACCCGATTACGTGCCGTTCTTGAATGGTATGCAGGGAGGGTTGCTTGCATTAGCAGTAAATTTTGTTGTTTATGCTCTTATTGCTTATGTAACGAAGCCTGAAAATAATGTGGATGAAGTATTTGAAAACATTAGTAAACCGGACTCAGAACTTAAGAGAATTGATTTACTTGACAAATAAGGAGGGGATGAAATGGAACAAGGGATTTTATTAGCAGCTTTTATTATATCCATTGCCATTGCGGTTACGACATCCAGAATTTTGATGAGGAAAAATAAAAATTAAAGAGAATGTAATGGTTTCTTAGATGTACTAAATTTCAGGATATAACTCCCACTATTCAATATAGTGGGAGCACATTTTGTATATTTTAAGCAAAGTATAAAACATTAATCAAACAGGTTATATATATAAGGGAGGCAATATTGATGGGCATTGTATACGCAGATAAATTGTTGAAAAGCAATGCGATTTATACCGGTAAAGGGGTTATCTCCGGGAGTATTGCAATAAAAGATAACAAGATTCTTAATGTTGCTAAAAGAGATAAAAATGATTCATTTGTGGGGAAAAATACAGAGATTCTTGACTTTAAAGAACATCTGATCCTTCCCGGATTTCATGATAGCCATGTGCATGTTCTCATTGGTTCATTATTTCACAATAGCGTCAATCTGGGTCATACAAAATCTGAAGAGGAGGCCGTAAAAGCTGTAAAGGAATTTGCCGATTCAAGACCTGATGATCCGTGGATACTAGGATTTAACTGGTATCATATTCACTGGCATAATAAAAAAATGCCTACGAAAAAAAGCTTGGATGTTCTGCTTCCTGACCGCCCCGTATTTCTTTTGAATTCAGAAGCACATGGGGCATGGGTAAATTCAAAAGCATTAAAAATATCAAAGGTTAACGATCAGACACAGAGTCCCGAATACGGTGAAATTGAGAGAGATGAACATGGAGAGGCTACCGGTATTCTTTATGAAAATGCATTAGGTCTCATAGCAAAATATGCTTATGATTTACCGGATAAACGGCAAGAGTACCTTTTGAAAGATTTTACGGATAAAGCTGTTCGCTATGGGATTACTTCAGTAAATGATATGCTGCCGTATTTTGGCTTTGACATGGGGAATTTAGATGTGTATCAAAAATATGTAGATACTCATGAAAATTCAGTCAGGTTTCATTTAGCTCCGGGTCTGGATCAAGATATGGCATATCTGAAGGGAATTAAAAATAAATATTCATCTGAAAAATTAAGAACTATATCATTAAAGGAATTTGTAGATGGTGTTCCTACTACCTATACCGCGTTATTATTAGAACCTTATTCTGATAATCCTTCTTCAAAGGGAAATCCTTTAAAAAACCCTGAGAGACTTAAAGAACTGGTTCTGAATGGGCATAAGAATGAATTTTCCATAAGGCTTCATGCCTGTGGAGACGGAGCGGTTCATATGGCATTGGACTTTTTTGAAGAAGCAATAACAAAATACGGGAGAAACTGCAACAGACATTCTATCGAGCATGTGGAAGCTATTCATCCCGATGACATTTTAAGATTTAAAACTTTAGGTATTACAGCCTCCATGCAGCCGGAACATATGGCCATTACAAATGATTTTAAAGATAATCCGTATCCTTTAAGATATGGAAAGAAAAGAGAAAAATATCTATGGGCTTTGAAATCTATCCTAAAGCAAGATGTAAAAATATGTTTTGGAAGCGATTATCCTGTGGTAGATATAAATCCTTTTGATGAAATTTACCGTGCTTATACAAGACTTCATAATGATGGAAAACCTGAGGGAGGCTGGAATCCGGAACAAAAGCTAACAATGAATCAGATACTATATAACTATACTTATGGCTCAGCGTATATTTCTCATATGGAGGATAAAATTGGGACTATAGAAAATGGTAAACTTGCCGACATAACGGTGCTTAAAGATAATTTACTGAACTGTAAATCTTCAGATATAAGAGAAAATGAAGTGCTTTATACGATGATAGATGGAAAAGAGGCATATAAGAAATGAAATAATTATTTATGGGTTTGGTCAAAGATCAAACCCCTTTTAATAACAGAATAATTAGGTATTATTTAATAATTGGGAAATATATAATTATGCGGATCTTAAATATTATTTAATCATTCAATTTCAAGGTTTTTTTGCCTTATTTCAAGCTATTCTAAAGGTTGTTCTCTATCAGTCATTATGGTACAATATAGAAAAATAAGTATAAATTTTATCTTTAACGACACTAAAAGAATTTCTTAACGACTTGTCTGAAATACTTTCTATTTAATGACCTGAATCTATTTATCTGATTAAAGTACTCACATGTTTTTAACAGAAACGCATATTTACAATAGTTTAAGAATATATTTAAATAATGCCTGCTATGTCGTTCTATTAAATATTTTTTGATTTCTTAGATAATAAACAATTACATAATATGTCTATGTATTTGTTTTATTATATCTTACACTATGATTAATTTAAAAGGAGGACTTGATAATGAGCAGAATTATTCGATGTGGATTGACTCAAACCCATCATGATTTGGATGGTAATGAGCCTGTCCGGAAACACAGAGATGCTGCAATTGAAAAGCATTTGAAGCTTATTGAAGAGGCAGCAAATAAAGATGTTAAAATTCTTTGCTTTCAGGAAGTTTTTAATGGACCATATTTCTGTGCCGAACAGGAGAAAAAATGGTATGATTTGGCTGAACCGGTTCCTGACGGCCCCACTGTAAAACTGATGCAGGAACAGGCCAAGAAGCATAAAATGGTCCTGGTAGTACCTCTTTATGAAGAAGCAATTACCGGTGTGTATTTTAATACCGCAGCTGTTATTGATGCGGATGGTAAATATTTAGGAAAATATAGAAAAACTCACATTCCTCATGTAGGAACAAAAGACGGATATGGATTCTGGGAGAAATTTTATTTCAAACCAGGCAATTCAGACTGGCCTGTATTTGAAACGGCTTATGCTAAAATCGGTGTGTACATTTGTTATGACAGGCATTTTCCTGAGTGTGCCAGAATGCTTGGACTGAAAGGTGCGGAGATTTTGTTTAATCCGTCTGCTACGGTTGCAGGGACTTCCGAATACTTATGGAAATTGGAGCAGCCGGCACAGGCCGTTGCCAATGTTTTGTTCGTAGGAGCCAATAATCGCATAGGATATGAATCGCCATGGAATATGGGTGAGTTTTATGGCCAAAGTTATTTCTGTAATCCCAAAGGAGAACTGATAGCAGAAGGCAGCAGAGATAAAGATGAATTGGTGATAGGAGATTTGGATCTGGATATGATCAAGGAAATCAGAAACAACTGGCAGTTCTACCGGGACAGAAGACCTGAAATGTATTATGTAGATGAAGTAGAGTAGAATAACAATTTTGAGAGTGAACAATTGAAAATTCATAATTCCAGCAAAGAATTTTGTGCTTTAAGCACAAAATTCTTTGCTGTATTGGAATAAAATATGGAAGATCCTCAACAATAAACCTGTGGTATAATAATAAAAAAAAGAAATAGTGGTGGTATAAGCGAATGCTGTTTTTTGAATATGGACAAGTTGAAATGGATTATTTAAAAAGAAAAGATAAAAAATTGGGAGAGGCAATTGACCGTATCGGTTTGATTAAACGCACCATTACACCGGATCCTTTTGAAGGTTTGATTTCAAGCATTGTAGGGCAGCAGATTTCAAGTAAAGCGGCCGATACGGTATGGAACCGGCTGATGGAATTGATTTTACATGTGACACCGGAAAGTATTGCCAGATTTAGTATTGAAGAAATACAGAGCTGCGGAATGTCTCTCAGGAAAGCGGGATATATAAAAGGCATTGCCGAGTCAGCTATAAGCGGGCAGGTGGATTTTAACAGCCTGCATATACTATCGGATGAAGAAATCATAAAGAAGCTTTCTTCACTTCATGGTGTAGGGGTATGGACTGCTGAGATGCTTCTTATTTTTTCTCTTGGGCGGCCCGATGTATTGAGCTATAGAGACTTAGCAATAAGGCGCGGCATGATGAATTTATACGGCCATAAGACCCTTTCCTCTGAAAGGTTTGAAAGGTATAGAAAGCGGTATTCCCCTTATGGTTCTGTGGCATCCTTGTATCTGTGGAGATTGTCGGTATAATACCTATCAGTTATAAGTGTAAATAACTCTTTTGGAGTAGTGTAAGTAAAAAAAGTATATGGATGATAGATTATGGAGTTCCTCATAGTTATGGTACTAAGTGGTTCGTAGTCATATGCCATAGACTTTAAATCTTATATCATAGATCATAAATCTAAGTATTTTTCTTGTCGATCAATTCACAGAATCTGTCGATCTCTTTTTTTATAATTTCAAGGGAATCCACCCAGAAATCTCCCCGGGTGGTATCGATACCCATCATTAGGGCAATATTTTCAATGGTATTTTTACCTGTTTGCCTTAGCATTTCGTCGTATTTTTTTACAAAGATATCTTTATCTTTTAAAAAGAGAGCATACAAACCTTTTGCATATAGCAGACCAAATGCATACGGGAAATTGTAAAAATGCAGGTCAGGGCTGTAATAATGGGGCTTGTTGATCCACATATAAGGATGCAGATAGCTGTGATCTAAACCGCCTCCATAAGCTTGTTTTTGTGCTTTAAGCATCATTTCCTTAAGCTCTTTGCTGGACAGTGAAGCACTTTTGGCTCTATCAAATAATTCAGATTCAAACTCAAACCTGCTGAAAATATCCACAATAACTTGGGTACTTGTAGACAAACTGTTTTCCAATACATAAAGAGTCTCTGAGTCCTCCAAGGATTGGAGCAGATTATTCATAACAATCGTTTCACATAGAATAGAAGCCGTTTCGGCTAAAGGCATAGGATAGCCGCGATTTAACGGAGATTCTTCGGCAATGACCTGACCGTGGTATCCGTGACCTAATTCATGTGCCAATGTAGAAACATTTGAAAAAGAGCCTGTAAAATTGGTAAGAATTCGACTTTCATTGATAAAAGGCAGATTGTAACAAAAAGCACCGCCTTTTTTCCCTTCCCTGGGTTCAACGTCGATCCAGTTTTCCTTAAATGCTTTTTCAGCAAATTCGGACAATGAAATACTGAAACTTCTGTAATTTTCTATGATAATTTTTTGTGCTTCTTCATATGAAAAAGTTTTATTGAATTCACCAACGGGTGCAAATATATCGAAAAAAGGAAGGCCATTATTATAGCCCAAATATTCGGCCTTCTTTTTTAGGTACCTTTGAAATTCAGGTAAATATTTTTTGATTGCATCTAACATAGCCTGAAGTGTATCGGAGCTTATTCGTGAATCAAAAAGAGTTTTTTCCAGTGAGGAATTATATCCTCTGTAACGATTGGTAAAATCAGCTTCGCGTTTTATACTGCAAATAGACAGAGCCATGGCGTTTTCTATTTTATTATAAGCGGCAAGTTCCTGTTCATAGGCATGTTTTCGTACACTTGGGCTTTTATCATAAGCTAAGTTTCTTGCTTCGCTTAGGGGGATTTTCTTTACTTTTTCATTCAGGCAGACAGAAACCATAAGGTTGGATGTTAATTTTCCATGAAGTCTGGACCAGGCCTCTCCTCCTGTTAAACGCATATTTGCCACTACGATTTCTTCTCCATCGCTGAGTATGTAGTTTGCTTCTTTTTGCTGTTCAATCAGATGAAAAAAATTTTCTTTAATTTTTTCATTTTTCTTTGCAAGTGCATCCAATTGATCGATGTTTTTTAGCCATTTCTTAAATCGTACATTTGGGGGAGTAAGGCGTGTCAGCAGTTGTTCAATGGCATCCAGATATTTTTCCGCAGTTTCATTTTTCGTATCAGCACTATGAATAAGTGCAGGAAAGGCGTATAGTTTCCCGGACAGGATATTAATCTTTTCATTCAATTCAATATATTTTAAAAGTATGGATTCAGGGTTGCAGGATAATCCATTTACAGAAAAATTGTCATATTCTTTGATTAATTCTTCTAATTTATACAGATCATCTTGATACTGGCCGTTAAAATCGTTATACAATGCATTCAAGTTCCATTTCAGGTCCATTTTTAACCTCCTTCATCCAATGATGGTATTATTCTATTATAATGATAAAGATATTATGTGTAAAGGATCATAAATATAAGCAGTTATTTAAGATTTAAGGTAAGGTTTATGATTGAAGGAAGAAGTTTTTTCGTGCCTCTAATTTAATCCATACTCTATACTCTAATATATACTTTTATTTTTTTTACACTTGTTCTTTTCTGTCATTTTCCGTTACGGGCTGTTGAAGGGTATCGATTTATGGTATATTGAATATGAAGCCAATATATGTAATATATGAGGAGAAAAAATGAATTACAAGGATATATATAATCGAAATCCTGACACCGATAGAGTCATAATAGATGTTGCTTTAGATGATTATTTTGATTTTTACCACGAATGGGATAAGGCTAAATATAATATCAGAGATGTCAATCCGGATCTGGTGAATTTTCTTGACGCCTGCGTCAGGCAAATTCCATCGAAAGAATCTTTGGAAGTACGGCTTCATATTGAAAAGGGTCCAACGGATTCAAAAAATGAAACAAAAGTAAGAGAAAGCTTTTATCACTATTATTCAATGGAGATTGATGAGGTAAAGAAAAATCTAAGAAATATTTACAAAGTGGCGGCTATAAGTATTGCTGTTTCATTGTTAATGCTTATTTTTGTGTATTTTGCCGAAGGAGATATGAAAGAGGGACTGTTGTCTTATACAGTTATTAATGGTTTTGAAATCGGCGGATGGGTTTTTATGTGGGAAGCATTTTATGGCATCGGATTTGAAAGAATCGGTAAAAAGAAAAAGAAAAATGAATTAAAAAGATTGCTGTCTGCAGATATTTCTTTTGTATATACAAAGGAGTGAAGAAATTGACACGATTTCTTGCCGGCCGGGTACTATCTATGATGATCAGCTTATTTCTTATCATCACCATAACATTTATATTGCTACATTTGATTCCCGGGGGACCGTTTTCCGGAGAAAAAGCGCTTCCGGAAGCGGTTACGGAAGCCCTTGAGGAAAAATACCATTTAAATGATTCGTTTTGGAAGCAGTATACGGACTATTTGAAAGATGTTGTCAAGCTTAAGCTGGGTCCTTCTTTTCAGAAAAAAGGATACACGGTCAATGAATTGATTGGAGCGGGGTTTTCTGCCTCAGCCAAAGTTGGAAGTATGGCGATAATGGTCTCACTGCTTATGGGGATATTATTGGGAATTATATCAGCACTTAAATATAAAAGATGGCAGGACCAATTGACTATGTTGGTTGCAACGCTTGGCGTAACCATACCAAGTTTTGTTTCAGGCACATTGATCATTTATTTTTTTGGCGTAAAACTTAATTGGATTCCCACTTTTGGTTTAAATGGCTGGACATCTTATATCGGGCCTGTTATTACTCTGGCATTTTTTTCCATGGCTTTCATTTCACGTCTCATGCGTTCCAGTATGCTTGAAGTGCTCCGTCAGGACTATATAAGGACAGCCAGAGCAAAAGGACTTTCCGAGTTTAAAGTGATGAGCAAACATGTGCTCAAAAATGCTCTTATTCCGGTTATTGCATATGTAGGACCAATGAGCGCCGCTGTGTTGACAGGAGCCTTTGTTACTGAAAAGATATTTTCCATTCCGGGGATGGGAGAAATGTTTGTTGAAAGTGTAGGGAATCGAGATTATACGGTGGTTATGGGTGCGACTATTTTATATGCGGTTATTCTTAATATTATGAATTTGATGGTAGATATCGTTTACAGCATATTAGATCCCAGAATAAGATTGTATAAATAAGGAAGGAGTACATATATGTCTATGACTGATATTTCTCCGGATCTCTGGCAGCCTTTAAAAAAGGAAGAGAGAGTTTGGGAAGAAAAGACACAATCCGACATCGTTTTTCGTCAAAATGTATGGCTGAGATTTAAAGAAAACAGACTTGCAATGACAGGTCTTATTGTTGTTATAGGCATTATACTGTTTGCTTTATTAGGACCATGGCTTTCGCAGTATTCTTATTCAGCGCAGGATCTCACAAATGCTAATCAGGGGCCGAGTCTAAAACACTGGTTTGGAACAGATGGTCACGGTAGGGATCTTTTTGTAAGAGTTGCGTATGGCGCAAGAATATCACTTCTGGTAGGGATGGCCGCAGCTTTGGTAAATTTCTTTATTGGTGTTTTGTATGGAGGGATTTCGGGTTATATTGGCGGAATCACCGACCATATTATGATGAGAATAGTTGATATTATCGATACAATTCCGTTAGTTCTTTATGCTATTTTATTCATAATATTGTTCGAACCTGGATTAACCAGTATTATTATTGCTTTGAGTATGGTATATTGGGTCAGAATGGCCAGAATCGTCAGAGGGCGGATTTTAAACCTGCGGGAGCAGGAATTCATTCTGGCTGCAAAAACCTTGGGAGCAGGTTTCACAAGAATATTGCTCCGCCATCTGATGCCTAATTCCATTGGAATCATTATTGTTACCTTGACGATGATGATTCCCGAAGCCATATTTATAGAGTCTTTTCTAAGTTTTATCGGTTTGGGTGTATCTGCACCAATGGCCTCATGGGGATCTTTGGCCGCCAATGCAATTGGGGGAATAAGATCCTACCCATATCAATTATTTTTCCCTTCAATTGCCATATGTATAACCATACTTGCCTTTAATCTTTTCGGAGACGGATTAAGGGATGCTCTTGATCCGGAAATAAGAAAGCAATAGAGGTGAGACAGATGGTATACAGAATTCTGGAACTAAAAAATTTAAAGACTTCTTTTTTTACAAAGGCAGGAGAGGTTGAAGCAGTAAGGGGGATATCCTTTCATGTCGATAAAGGAGAGGCCATTGGAATCGTAGGTGAATCAGGAAGCGGAAAAAGTGTTACTGCTTTATCAATAATGAAACTTCTACAACCACCCGGAAAAATCACCGGTGGTCAGATTTTATTTAAGAATAAGAATCTTGTAGAAATACCAAATAAAGAAATGCGGCATATCCGCGGAAATGAAATGTCAATTATTTTTCAGGACCCAACCATGTCTTTAAATCCTGTCTTTACTGTTGGAAATCAGATTATGGAAGCTATACTAAATCATCAGAAAATCAGTAAAAAAGAAGCAAGGGCTAAAGCAATTGAAATTTTAAGATTAGCAGGTATTCCTTCTGCAGAGAAACGATTGAATGATTATCCTCATGAATTCAGCGGCGGTATGAGGCAGAGGGTTATTATAGGAATGGCTCTATCCTGTGAGCCGGATATCCTGATTGCAGACGAGCCTACGACTGCTCTTGATACAACGATCCAGGCACAAATACTTAAGCTTATGAGAGATTTGAAGAATAGATGGGGTACTTCTATTATTTTTATTACACATGATTTAGGAGTCGCTGCAGATTTCTGCAGTAGAATTATTGTGATGTATGACGGGTTGATCATGGAGGAAGGTCCTGTTAAAAGCATTTTTTTTGACAGCAAGCACCCATATACTCGAGGGCTTATAGAGTCAATCCCGGGAGTTATCCAAAAAGGACGTAAGAAAAGGCTTGTTTCAATCAATGGGATTTCTCCCGATTTATTCTCTTCTCATGTTGGATGTCCTTTTATGCCAAGGTGTGATTTTGCCATGAAAATATGCAAGGAAAAACAGCCGCCATATTTTGATGCAGGAGAAGGCCATCGTTCAAAGTGCTGGTTACTTCATGGTGAAGCCCCGAAAAAAGCACCATGGGTAAAAAGGAGGTGCGCTGATGGCAACAGATAAAGAACCTTTATTAAAAATTAAGAATTTAAAAAAATATTTTTCTGCCGGAAGCAGCTTTTTATCCGGACATTTGGTTCAAGCAGTGGATAATATCAGTTTCACAATCCATAAAGGCCAGACCATGGGGTTAGTAGGAGAATCCGGGTGCGGGAAATCTACCACAGGGAGGACCATTATTAGGCTATATGAACCTACAGACGGAGAAATATGGTTTGACGGATATGATTTAACACATTTAAAAGAAAAGAATCTTAAGCCATTAAGAAAAAGAATGCAGATGATCTTTCAGGACCCTTATGCTTCGTTAAATGGAAAGATGACAGTTAAAGAAATAGTGGGAGAAGCTTTGGATATACATAATCTGTCTTCTTCAAAAAAAGAAAGAACGGAAATGATTCATCGTCAGTTAAAACAAGTAGGTTTATCTCCCCGACATGCAGACAGATACCCGCATGAATTCAGTGGAGGCCAAAGACAACGGATCGGTATAGCACGGGCTTTGGCGGTTTGTCCGGAATTTATCGTATGCGATGAGCCTGTCTCTGCATTAGACGTTTCTATACAGGCTCAAGTTGTCAATGTGCTTGTGGACCTGAGAGAAAAGCTGGATCTGACTTATTTATTTATAGCTCATAATCTATCTATCGTAAGATATATTTCCGACAGAGTAGGCGTTATGTATATGGGAAAACTTGTGGAAATAGCAAATACTAAAAAACTATACGAGACACCGGCTCACCCATATACTCAGGCGCTTCTTTCTGCAGTGCCCGACCCGTTTTCTCATATAACCGGGATAAAAAACAGGGTCATTCTGAATGGAGAGATTCCCAGTTCTGTTAACCCGTCTTCAGGCTGCAGGTTTTATTCAAGATGCAGATGCGCTTGTTCTTATTGTAAAGAAGAAGAGCCGGAAATGAAACAGATCGGGTCGGATCATTATGCGGCGTGTCACATTCTGTAGCGAAAAAGAAGGAATTTAATTCTTTTTGTCGAATATGCAATAATAGTGAAATCAGCATATGAAATTTTGGATAATAGTATCTGGAGGAAAATTATGAAGAAAACGATAGCCTGTTTGTTAATTCTCACGCTGGTTATGACATCATTTACAGCTTGTGGTGAAAAAGGCCAAGATACAAATGCGCTGAAATGGCATATTGGTCCAGAACCTTATTCCTTGGATCCGCAACTTAATTTTGCTAATGATGGCGGGAATATTATCAACAATACATTTGAAGGACTTATGCGGGAATTAAACGGTGAATTGGTTCCGGCTATGGCAGAATCCTACGAAATATCTGATGATAAGACAGCATATACATTTTATTTAAGAGATGCCTTCTGGTCGGATGGCAAGCCTGTTACGGCAAGTGATTTCGAATATGCTTGGAAACGTGCATGCGATCCGAATCTTGAGCCTGAACCTTCCAGATATTCATACCAGTTGTTTTATATCAAGGGGGCACAGGATGCGGTAGAAGGCAATGGTTCGCCGGATGATATCGCCGTCACAGCCATTGATGAAAAGACTTTAAAAGTAGAATTACTGGCACCTACGCCTTATTTTCTTGATCTTACGACGTTTTATACATATATGCCGGTCAGGAAAGATGTAGTGGAGCAAGATCCTGACGGATGGGCACGAAATCCTGAAGTTGTAGTATCCAACGGACCTTTCGTTCTGACCGGGTATAAGATCGGTGAAAGTTTGACACTTTCTAAGAATGAATACTACTGGCAGGCAGATAAAGTAAGCCTCGAGAGGATTGATGGCTTTATTATTGAGGATGAGAGTACAATGCTTTCGGCATATGAAGCCGGGGATGTGGATGTAATTGAGGATGTTCCCATTCAGGAAATTTCTAGACTGAAAGAGAATAATAAGGATTTTTATATTCTTCCTTTAATAGGTACTTATTATTATATATTCAATACTCAAAAGCCTCCGCTGGATAATGTTCTGGTCAGAAAGGCATTAAGCTATGCAATCGATAGGACTGCTATTGTTGAAAACATTACTCAGGGAGGAGAGCAGGAAGCCACCGGATTTGTTCCTGTAGGATTATCAGATGCTGAAGGGAATGATTTCAGAGAAACAGCAGGCAATTATGGGATGGATACGGGTAAAGGAAATTATAAAAAAGCAAGAGAACTTCTTGCTGAAGCAGGCTATCCGGAAGGGGAAGGCTTCCCAACTTTAAATTTCATTTATAATTCTTATGGGGCTCATCAGGCAGTTGCAGAAGCAATTCAGGCAATGTGGAAAAACAATCTCGGAATTGATATGACCATTTCCAACCAGGAATGGGGTGTGCTTCAGGATAATATATATAACAGTAATTTTGATATTGCGAGAGGCGGTTGGACGGCAGATTATGCCGATCCTACTACCATGCTGGATATATGGCTTTCCTATTCGGGGAACAATGAAGCCAAATGGAAGAATACGGAATATGATGCTTTGATTGAAGCATCCAAGACACTGACCGGACAGGAAAGATTCGAGCATTTATATAAAGCAGAAGCATTGATGATGGACGCAATGATCGTAGCCCCGATTTTATATTATACCGATACGGTTATGGTGAAGGATTACGTTAAAGACTGGCAGAAAACAAAACTGGGCCTCTGGTTTTTTGGATTTGCAAGAATTGAGTAAAATAGCGGAAAGATTTAAGATTGAGGAGTTAAGATTTATGATTGAAGGAGGATTTTGCCATGCAAAATCTTCTTTTAGAATAAGAAAAAGGCAGACAATTGCAATATTAAAAATGCAGGTTAAAAGACAGGGGACAGGAATAAATTCAAACTTCTATTGTCAATAGGAATGCAGATGTGAGATCAGGTCGTTTATAAACCAGTTGATCTCAATGTAGTTGATTGTACCATTTTCTTTGACGGTCAGAATATGAGGCGGTATATGGTGTAAGGGCAGTTTTTTTTCATAATTGAAATCAAAATCTTTCAGGGACAGATACAGTAATCCGCTTTTCTTGAAAAGAGGGATTTCTATGTTGAATTCTGCTGTTTTGGAGGAAAATTTATAATCATAGCTGTAAGTAAAAAAAGCAGAATCCTTATCTTTACTGTAACAAAGGCCGTTGACCATAAGCCGCTCTTTTTTTATGCTGTTTTTTCTGATGATGGTTTTCAGGTGTCCTTTATCTGTTTTTAAATATCTTGGATTTTCAAATGCGATTTTATGAAGGTCGTATTTATTGATAATGGGAAGTATTTTAGTCAGATAATAAATGTCTTCAAAATTATGAAGACATATTTTTTCTTTATAAGCAGGGTTTTTGGTTTTTATGTATTCATTATAAAGAGCAACGCTTTCCTTACCACTGATGGTATCGGTTCTATGGATTCCTAAGAATTCTTCTATGGTTTTAAGTTTAAAATCCTGCAATTTGATGTAACCATAGTTCTTGATAATTCGATATAGGTCAAAAGATGCGTGCTTGGATATTGAAAAATTGATACCGTTCTTCTCAAAGCGTTTGTTAAGAAAAGGAATGTCAAAAGATGTGCCGTTGTAATTAATAATCAAATCTGATTTTGATAATATTTCAGCAAGCTTAGACAGAAGAGGTTCTTCATCTTCTTTTTTTTCGGCAAACAACTGTTTGGATATAAGCGTATCGTTTTTGACGACTAATATTCCTGCAAGAACGACTTTATTAAATGCCGGATTAATACCAGTTGTTTCTATGTCCAGGAATACAAAGTTAAGGTGTCCCATGTATTCATCAAACGCTCTTGATATGAATATTTTTTCCGGAATAATCTTCTCACATATTTCCATACTATACCTCTGAATAAAAATGGATTATATAATATTCTACTAAATTTTCAAAAATATTTAAAGTTTTTCTTCAAAAGAGATATTTTTAGAACAATTGAGGAAGAAAGATATTAAAATAGTAATATAGTCTCTTAAGAAAGGTGATAAGGGCCATGGGTAAGATTAATTCTTTAGCATCCAAGATTGTCGATAGTGCGGGGGCTTTCAAAAATAAAACAGAAGAGTTCATTCGAAACATGGATTCAAAAATGGAGATAGACAGAATAGAAAATGAAATAGAAAATCTTTACATGGACATAGGAGAAATGGTATGCAAGTATTTTGATTCGGGTGAAAAGCTCAGTTTAAGCGGGGATATAACTGAAAAGTACAAAAAAATTCAGATGCTAAAAAAAGGTATATTGAATAAAAAAAGGATATTGAGTAATACTATGAGAGATGCTGTTTATTGTGAAAACTGTGGTGAGATTATTCAAAGAGGCACAAGATATTGTCCTTTCTGCGGTAACAGGTTATAGCGAAAATAGCAGAAACAAAGCAAGCTGTCACTTTGTGACGGCTTGCCTTGTTCAAAAGGGGTATTGGGATTAGAGATTAATGAGGTTATCAGGGGGATAACCACATCCCGATTATAGCAAATACAAATAGAAAATACAAGCATTCGACAAAAAAAATAAATATTTGTTGAAAATCATTTACCAAAATTTATTCTTAAAAAGAAGGACTTTTTTAAATTAACGTAGAATATATATTCAACTAAAGCGGATATTTTTACTAATAAATCCAAAAACTGAAGGAGGTCATAACAATGGAAGTATTAAAAGTTTCAGCTAAGTCCAGCCCCAATTCAGTAGCAGGTGCACTAGCAGGAGTGTTGAGGGAAAAGGGAGGAGCTGAAATCCAAGCTATTGGAGCTGGTGCCCTTAATCAGGCGATAAAGGCAGTTGCGATTGCAAGAGGTTTTGTAGCACCCAGTGGAATTGATTTGATTTGTATCCCTGCATTCACAGATATTTTGATTGACGGAGAAGAAAGGACTGCAATTAAGTTGATTATAGAACCGAGATAAAATAGTATTTATATATTTGACCTGTTTGCATTGCGAACAGGTTTTTTATTATGCAGGAATATAAGTATTTATTATACATCATAAAAAAAGAGATATCAAAGGTCAGAAGAAGCGGTGATCTGCTTTTTAGTTATTGTTAATGATTGAATCGGATGTTGAAATATTGTATTCTATAATAAAGTGCTTAATGGGTCCTTTGTGAAAGGAGAATGAATTATGACGGATAGATTTGAAAATCCATTGATTACACGATATTCAAGTGCGGAAATGTCTTCTGTCTTCTCTTCTGACGAAAAGTTTAAAATGTGGAGAACGCTTTGGATTGCTCTGGCTGAATCTGAGAAAGAACTGGGAATCAATATTTCAGAGGAGCAGATAAAAGAATTAAAAAAGTATAAGGCACAGATTAATTATGAAGATGCTAAAAAAAGGGAAAAAGAGGTCCGGCATGATGTTATGGCTCATGTATATGCTTATGGATTACAATGTCCAAAGGCAAAGGCTATTATACATCTTGGTGCAACCAGTGCTTATGTAGGAGATAATACCGATATAATCATTATGAAAAAAGCGTTGCTTATTATTCGAAAAAAATTAGTTAGTCTGATGTATGCGTTAAGCAAATTTGCTGATCAATATAAGGATCTTCCTACATTGGGATTTACTCATTTCCAACCGGCACAGCTTACTACGGTAGGGAAAAGAGCTTCCTTATGGATGATGGATTTTCTTTTGGATTATGAAGAGATTCAGGATCTTATAGAGAATCTAATGCTTAGAGGCGTAAAAGGAACAACCGGTACACAGGCAAGCTTTCTGAAGTTGTTTGAAGGCGATCATGAAAAAGTCAAAAAGTTGGATCAATTGGTGGTGAAGAAATTAGGATTCAAAAAATCGATACCGGTATCTGGTCAAACCTACACAAGAAAAATAGATTATAAGGTGCTTTCTGCTTTAAGCGGTATAGGGCAGAGTGTTCATAAAATGACCAACGATATCAGACTTCTTCAGCATTTAAAAGAAATTGAAGAGCCTTTTGAAAAAAATCAGATAGGCTCATCTGCCATGGCATATAAAAGAAATCCTATGAGGAGTGAGCGTGCAGCTTCTCTTGCCAGATATATCATAAGCGGGACTGTAAATACAGCGATGACTTCTTCAACCCAATGGTTTGAAAGAACTTTAGATGATTCTGCCAATAGAAGGATCGTAATCCCGGAAAGCTTTTTGGCGGCTGATGCCATATTGGATATCTGTATTAATATCTGCAGCGGTTTAGTTGTTCATGAAAAGGTCATCCGGCAGCATATCATGAATGAGCTTCCCTTTATGGCAACTGAGAATATTATCATGGAATCAGTAAAAAAAGGTGGGGATCGTCAGGAACTTCACGAAAAAATCAGACAGTATTCTATGGAAGCGTCTGAAAGAATTAAGGATGAAGGTAAGGATAATGATCTTCTTACCAGAATAGTAAAGGATGATTTGTTTAACCTTACAGAAAAAGATATAAAAAGTCTCACGGCACCGGAACGTTTTACGGGAAGAGCATCTGAGCAGGTAGAAGAATTTATTTGTGAATATATTGAGCCGGTTTTAAAAAGGCATAAAGATGAAACAGGGCTGGAAGTTGAATTAAAAGTATAGGTAAAGAAATGAAAGGAGATTGAAATGTCAGAGATCGTACGTAAGGGTATGTTGCTGAAAAATGCTTCAAATCTTTTAATCAAAGCGAATACAAAAGATAAAAATGAGGCTTTGAAGAAAGTCTCAGAAAGTCTTGAAGAATATAAAGAATTAATACTCATGGAAAATGAGAAGGACGTTGAACAAGCCGTCAGGATGCATATGAAAGAAAGCCTTGTAGACCGGCTGAGATTAACAGAACAGCGTATCCGGGATATGATGGAAGGTATCAAAGCGGTTATGGACCTAAAAGATCCTGTTTGGCAAAGCAAAGAGGTGTGGACCCTTGAAAATGGGCTTAATATCAGTAAAATGTCGGTTCCTTTGGGTGTCATAGGGATCATATATGAATCAAGGCCTAATGTTACGGTGGATGCCTTTGCATTGGCCCTGAAAAGCGGAAACTGCATTCTTTTAAGAGGGAGTTCATCTGCAATTTTTTCCAATAAGGCTTTGGTTTATGCCATTAAGGAAGGGCTGAAAAAAAGCAATATCTCCGAAGATGTGATCCAATTGATAGAAGACACCTCAAGAGAATCTGTTGTTGAGATGCTTAAGTTGAATGATTATATTGATTTAATTATTCCAAGGGGAGGAAGCGGATTAATTCAATCTGTAGTTAAAAATGCAACAGTGCCTACAATTGAAACAGGAGTAGGGAATTGCCATATATTTGTAGATGAAACTGCAAAAGTAGAAGAAGCCGTAAAAATAGTTGTTAATGCTAAAACCCAGAGACCGGGAGTATGTAATGCCTGTGAGACAGTACTGGTGCATGAAAGTATTGCTGAAGAGTTCCTGCCGCTTTTAAAAGAGGCCTTAAATCAGACCGTTGAAATTCGAGGATGTCTCCTTACTAAACAGATCATCGATGTAGCTGAAGCAACTGAAGGAGACTGGTCAGAAGAATACCTGGATTATATTTTAGCCGTTAAAGTTATAAGTAATGTGGATGAAGCAATTGCACATATTGGGAAATATGGCACGAAACATTCGGAAAGCATTATTACTGAAGATTACTCCAATTCAGAAAAATTCTTACGTGAAATCGATGCGGCATCTGTTTATGTCAATGCCTCTACCAGATTTACAGACGGCGGCGTATTTGGTTTTGGTTGTGAAATGGGGATCAGCACTCAGAAAATGCATGCCAGAGGACCTATGGGACTCAATGAACTTGTTACAGTCAAATATGTTGTAAGAGGAAATGGACAAATCAGAGAGTAAGAGGGAATACCATGATAAGTGAGATAATAAAAAATAGCCGTAAAATCGTTATCAAAATAGGAAGCAATACACTATCCAACGATGAAGGACAGATTAATGAGACATTGTTGCAGAATATCGGGAAACAGATTTATCACTTGATTCAAATGCAAAAACAAATTGTTATTGTGTCTTCAGGTGCAAGAATTGCAGGGACTGCAGCTATAAATAAATGGCTGAGAAAAGAGGATATGCATTATAAACAGGCTCTTTGCGCCATAGGGCAGGTAGAGCTGATGAATGCCTATAAAAAAGTTTTTAATCATTACGATCTTCACATCGGACAAATGTTGTTGACACGGGATGATTTCCTTGATGCACACAGAACTTTAAATATCCGAAATACTTTGTTTACTTTGGTAGATGAAGGAGTTATTCCCATCGTGAATGAAAACGATACAGTCAGTGTAGAGGAGATTACAATAGGTGATAATGATTCACTGGCAGCGTATACTGCTAACCTGTGGAATGCGGATTTATTGATTATGATGAGTGATATCGATGGTGTTTATACCAAAGATCCTAAAAATAACGAGGAAGCTCGTTTAATAAAAGAAATCAATGATATCCATCTGATCAAGGAGCAAATTGAAATGGAAGGTAAAAGCGAATTTGGTACCGGCGGCATACAGACCAAAATTGAAGCAGCCAGGAAAGTCAATGATTATGGCATTCCAATGATTTTATCAAACGGCAGAAAGATGGATATACTAATGGATCTGCTGAATAATAAAGAGTTGGCGACTCTTTTTTTGAGGAGGTAATGAAATGAAAACAGGTTTTATTGGAACAGGAAATATGGGTACCGCATTAATAAAAGGCTATATTAAACAGAATAATAGTAATAAAGATAACATCTATGCTTATGATAAATTGCCGGATAAAATGGATGAACTGGTTCGTGAATACGGTATACAAACCTGCGGCTCAATAGAGTCTGTAGCGAAAGAATGCGATATTATTATTTTTGCTGTAAAGCCGGATGTATATCCTTATGTACTCGGAGAGATCAGTCCATATATTAAAAACAAACATATTCTGGTATCTATTGCAGCCGGTATTACAATACGATATGTTGAAAGTTTTTTCTCCATTCCGGTTAAGGTTATCCGGACCATGCCCAACACGCCTGCTTTAGTGAATCAAGGCATCACAGCCTTATCAGGAAATGCAAATTTATCGGAAAAAGAATTTGCTGCTGTCAGAAATATTTTTTCAGCAGTAGGAAAGACTGAAATTATTGAAGAGAAACTTATGGATGTTATTCCCGGTATAAGTGGAAGCAGCCCTGCTTATGTATATATGTTTATTGAAGCTCTTGCAGATGGTGCTGTCATGCAGGGAATGCCGAGGAATCAGGCATATCAGTTTGCAGCTCAATCGGTTTTAGGAGCGGCAAAAATGGTTTTAGAAACCGGGAAGCATCCTGGCGAGTTAAAAGATATGGTTTGTTCTCCCGGGGGAACAACTATTGAAGCAGTGGCTTCACTGGAGAAAAACGGCATGAGAAATGCTGTTTTGGAAGCTGTGAAAGTATGCACTGAGAAAAGTATAAAAATGAGTAAATAAGGAGTTCATAATGGTCTTTCATGAAACTACAATGAGCAGTAAAGATATATTTGAAGGAAAAATAATAAAGGTTCGTGTTGATAAAATCAGAACAAAAGATGGAGGAGAGTCTTTCAGGGAGATTGTAGAGCATCCGGGTGGCGTTGCCATTGCAGCATTGGCAGATGGTAAAATGGTATTGGTAAAGCAGTTCAGAAAGGCTGCTGAACAAGTGCTTTTAGAAATCCCGGCAGGCAAAATAGAGAAAGGAGAACGCCCTGAAATAACTGCAGTTCGGGAGTTGAAAGAAGAAACAGGCTTTACAGCATCCCGGATGAAACATCTTTTTACTTTTTATTCTTCCCCCGGCTTTTCTTCAGAAAAAATTTATTTGTATATGGCTGAGGGCCTTGTTTCAGGAGAGGCGGAACCTGATGAAAATGAACATGTAGAAATGGTCCAATACGATATAGACACACTCATAAAAATGATTGAAAAAGGAGAGATTATTGACGGGAAAACCATTGTTGCGATACAGGTTGTTTATAACCTTAAAATGAATAATGAATTATAACAATTAATAATTAATGTAAAGAATTTGCCACCGGGCAAATTTTCAGATTCTGTCCAACTGACCCCCTGCCCCTCTAACCCACTGACCCTCTAACCCACTGACCCTCTAACCTTATAACCATTCATAATTTTTCTTGGACAAATAGTAATAAATAGGTCATGACAAGCATATTTTTTACTAAAGAGGTTTTTAATGCGTAGTATTCAGTTGCAGGGCGCTTGATAGGCGCCCGTTATGGTTGTAGTACAAGGTTGGGAAGGGTGATAACCGTGAGGAAAAAAGGAAAAGATATATTCTCAGGATATTTAGGAAGAAATGGTCTGAACTTGTGGTTTGCTTTGTTTTTTTTAGTTTTGGGAATATCTATCGGTGCTTTTACCGAAAAAATGATGGAAATATCTCAGAAAAGCGAATTGCTCACTTTTGTTAATACATACTTTAATGTTATGCATTTGGATAGTCTCCCCAAAAGTGAAATATTCTTAAAATCTCTGATTAACAATTTTAAACTCCTCCTTATCATATTCTTGTCTGGATCAGCTGTTATTGGCTTTCCTGTTGCAATTGGGGCATTGACTTTCAGAGGAATTACCATTGGATTTGCAGCAGCTTTCTTTATGGAAGAAATGAAGGTAAAGGGTTTACTTTTGGCAATTTTCTCTTTATTACCCCAAAACATAATTTTTTTACCTGCTTATGTCATTGCAACTGCTGTTTCAATCGGGTTTTCATGGAGTATTCTTTTTAAAAAGGGACACGGACAGAATAAAGGCTATATGCAGTTCTTTTTGCCCTATGTTTCTATTTTCACTGTAATTTCAGGTGTTTTCATCATAGGATGTATCATTGAATCTTATATTTGCCCGATTTTGATAAAAATGATCGTTGCCATATAATTTAGAGATAACAGATAAAGATTTTGTGAAAAATCCTTGTTTCGAGATATAGATTCTTAGAGTACTAAGAATCTATCATAATTTTTACCGCTTATTTCTTATCTATTATCTTTTTTTATTATGTTATTGTATAATATAACTAAAGATTGGAAAAACAGGAGAGAAAGATGGAAGAGATAATAAATCAATATTTGGATTATTTGATATCGGAAAAGGAGCTTTCTCAGAATTCATTGAATGCTTACAGAAGAGATGTAAAAAATTTATTAACTTATTTGAACAACAAATATCATTGTGATCTGGGCGAAATCAATAAAACTTATATCATTTCATATATTTTGCAATTGAAGGGACAGGGAAGATCGACTTCTACCATATCGAGAAATCTGGCATCTATTCGTTCTTTTTGCAGGTATCTTATACTCAGGGGAGTTTTAAAAAGTGATCCGACTTCAAGCGTTGAACCCCCAAAAATTCAAAAAAAAATACCGGAATACTTGTCATTGGAAGAAGTTGAGTTGCTCTTAAAACAACCGGATCAATCAATCAAAGGAATAAGAGATAAAGCTATATTAGAAGTACTTTATGCAACCGGTATACGTGTGTCTGAGTTAGTGGATTTAACTGTTGATGATGTTAACCTGAAGATGGGTTTTTTGACTTGTAACGGAGAACATGGACAGGCAAGGATTATTCCATTGGGGCGTATTTCGAGACAAGCTCTATCGGAATATATTAGTGAAACTCGTGATAAGTTGATAAGCAACATTAATGAAAAGGCTCTTTTTGTAAATTATAATGGTGAGAAACTAAGTCGCCAGGGGTTGTGGAAGATAATAAATGCGTATACAAAAAAAGCAAAAATAAACAAAACAATAACTCCACAGGTTTTACGTCATTCTTTTGCGGTTCATTTGGTCCAAAACGGTGCTGATCTAAAATCTGTACAGGAATTGTTGGGGCATTCGGATATTTCTACGACTCAAATATACTCACAGATCATAAAAAACAGGATAAAAGAAGTTTATGACAAAGCACACCCAAGAGCCTAATAATTTAAGAATTAAGAATTATGATTTAAGATTTAAGATTTAAGATTTAAGGACAAATTTGCCAGAGCAAATTTTTATTTAAAACAAAAAGAAGTGTAGTATAAATGTAAAATAAGGGTAAATAAAAATTATAAGTTTGGTGTGGGCAAGATAAATGCGATTTGTAGGGATGGGTCTCTGTGCCCATCCGCACTTTTAATCTGTAAAAACAGCCTTAAGGGTTTGGGGTTAGAGGTTAAAGATTCGAAGCTGAGGATGTGGAATTTTATAGCAATCTTTGATTTTGACTAAGAGACTATGAGATTTTTTTTGAAAAATCTCTTCCTTAAACCTTAAATCTTAAATTTTAAATCATAAATAATTTTGAAAAAGGGAAAGGATGTGAATATGTGAAAAGAGTGATTATTATTGTTATGGACAGTATGGGTATTGGTGCTTTGCCGGATGCAGAGAAATACGGAGATTCGGGAGCCGATACTTTAGGACATATCGTTGAAGCCTGTGATGGTGTGGATATTCCAAACCTTTCAGGATTAGGGATCGGAAATATTGAAGGTGTACATATACAAAAAAATAACTATCCAAAAGCATCTTTTGGACGATTAATGGAAATGTCTGCAGGAAAGGATACAACCACCGGACATTGGGAAATAATGGGGCTGTATATTGATAAGCCGTTTAAAACTTTCCCAAAGGGGTTCCCAAAGGAATTTATTACATCCTTTGAAAAGAAAATTGGAAGAAAGACAATGGGGAATTATCCTGCTTCGGGAACGGAAATTATAAAAAAGTTAGGGCCTTTGCATGAAAAGACGGGAGATATTATTGTATATACATCTGCAGACAGCGTTTTTCAAATAGCATGTCATGAGCAGATTGTCCCATTGGAAGAACTATATCGTATTTGCATGACGGCAAGAGAAATGCTTACAGGTGATCTGCAAGTAGCCAGAGTAATTGCACGTCCTTTTGTCGGAGAAAATGGGTATTACACCAGAACTGCGAACCGAAGGGATTTTTCAATAGCCCCATACACCGAAACTGTTTTGGATTCAATCAAAAAAACAAATAAAGAGGTATATGCTATCGGAAAAATTGAAGATATTTTTAACGGCCAAGGAATCACAAAAGCGGTACATACGGAAAATAATATGGATGGAGTGGATAAAACCATTACAGCTTTAAAAGAAAACTTTGAGGGGCTGATATTTACGAATCTTGTTGATTTTGATGCAAAATACGGGCACAGGAGAAATGCTCCCGGGTATGGAAAAGCTATTGAAGAATTCGATAAGAGATTGCCGGAGATCATCGATAACTTAAAAGAAGATGATGTATTGATTATCACTGCGGATCATGGAAATGATCCAACTCATGAAGGGACGGATCATACCAGAGAATATGTTCCTGTTCTTATTTATGGAGAAAAAGTCAGCGAAGGTGTCAATCTGGGCACTCTAAGTTCTTTTGCAGATATCGGGGCAACTACCGCTGATATTTTACAGGCAGATATGCCTGAATACGGAACAAGCTTCCTGAATAGAATTAGAAAGCGGTGAGAAAAATGACAATGTATGATATTATTTTAAAAAAAAGAGAAGGTAAAGAACTGACAAAGAAAGAAATCGAATTTTTTATTGATGGATATACCAGGAATGAAATTCCGGATTATCAAGCAGCAGCTCTTTTAATGGCTATATACTTCAAAGGGCTGACAAAAAAAGAAACTTTCATATTAACAGATGCCATGAGAAATTCCGGAGACAATGTAGACTTGACTTCTATTGCAGGTATAAAAGTGGACAAGCACAGTACAGGCGGAGTAGGGGATAAAACGACTTTGATTGTGGGTCCCCTTGCGGCTTCATGTGGTGTACCTATTGCAAAAATGTCGGGAAGAGGATTAGGTTTTACCGGTGGTACGATAGATAAGCTTGAAGCGATTCCGGGTTTTAAAACTGTCATGAAACAACAGGAGTTCATAGATACTGTCAATACTATAGGTATTGCTGTGATAGGCCAGACGGCACATATAGCACCTGCAGATAAAAAATTATACGCATTAAGAGATGTTACGGCCACCATAGACAACATGGGACTCATATCCGGAAGCATAATGAGTAAAAAACTGGCTTCCGGAAGTGATGCCATTGTTTTAGATGTTAAATGCGGAAGTGGTGCGTTTATGAAGGACTTTGACAGTGCTCGCCGGTTGGCGGATTATATGGTGGAGATTGGTCATTCGGCAGGGAAGAAGACAGCGGCTTTTATTACAGACATGGATCAGCCCCTTGGGAGGGCAGTAGGAAATGCAATAGAAGTAAAAGAAGCCATAGATGTATTAAAAGGTGAAGGCCCGGATGACATAACGGATCTTTCTCTTAAGCTGGCTGCATATATGGTTTTTTTGGGCGGGAAATCCAATACATATAATGAAGGAATTTGTATGGTTCAAAAGAATCTTAAGAATTATAAAGCATTGGAAAAATTTGTTGAATTTGTTGAAGCCCAGGGTGGAAATAAAAGAATTATTGAGGATGTAAATATTCTGCCTCAGGCCGATCATAAAGTAGAAATTTCGGCAAAGAATGAGGGATATATAAAAAAGATCCGTGCGGATAGTATCGGAAGAGCAGCTATGATTTTAGGTGCCGGAAGACAGAAAAAGGAAGACGATATTGACTTATCTGCAGGTATTTTATTGCACAAAAAAATTGGTGATAATGTTACAAAAGGAGAGATTATTGCAGAAGTTCATGGAAATGAAGATAATGGGATTAAAGAGGTCTTGGAAATGGTTCGGGATGCATACAAAATATGCAAAGATAAACCAAAAAAGACAAAATTAATTAAAGCGCTCATTACTTCAGAAAATGAGAAAATATACTAAAACTGCCTAATAGTACAGTCCCTTTTTCGGAATAACCCATATATGAGAGGAAAAAATAAAAAGAAAAAGGAGGCTGTAAAAAATGAAAAAATTTGTACGGGTTATTATTTTCACTATGATATTCTCACTTGCTATACCATTTCCATTATTTGCAATGGAGTTTGATGTTAATGCAAAATCAGCAATTTTAATAGATGCAAATAGCGGAGAAGTAATATATGAAAAAAACCCTCATGAAAAACTGCCTATGGCAAGTGTAACAAAAATAATGACCATGCTACTTGCAATGGAAGCAATTGAATCCGGACATGTAGCATTGACAGATATGGTGACAATAAGTCCCAGAGCGGCAAGTATGGGGGGAAGTCAACTTTATATGGAAGAGGGCGAACAGCAATCTTTAGAAACACTGTTGAAAGGGATTTCCATCTGCTCTGCAAATGATGCCTGTGTTGCAGTAGGGGAATATATTGCAGGAACAGAAGAAGTTTTTGTAAAAAAAATGAACGAAAAAGCAGAATTACTGGGCATGATGAATACTAACTTTGTCAATACCAATGGACTGCCTGCAGAAGGACATTACAGCAGTGCATATGATATTTCACTAATGTCAAAAGAATTGCTGAAATACCCGAGAATACATGAATGGTTAACGACGTGGATGACCTCTATAAAAGTAGGATTACCTACGAAAGAACAGACAAACCTTGAGATCACCAATACAAACAGATTAATTAAAACTTACCCCGGAGCCAATGGCATTAAAACCGGGTATACGGGAGAAGCCGGATACTGTTTATCCGCATCAGCAACAAAGGAAAATATGACATTGATATCAGTAGTATTGGGCTCTCCTACATCTAAAATCAGATTTAATGAATCCTCCAAATTATTGGATTACGGTTTTGCAGCCTTTGAGAGTATTAATATTGCAGGAGAAAATCAGGTTTTAGGCAAAATAAAGGTAGATAAGGGTGATTCGGATTATATCAATGGAATATCAGAAAATAAAATAAGTATATTGGTTAGAAAAGAAGAAAAACAGTCTATTAATAAAGAGATTCATATTGAAGAAAATATTTCAGCGCCATTAAAAAAGGGAGATGTTGTAGGCGAAATTGTTATTTTTAAGAATGATGAGATCTATAAAACTTACCCCATAATATGTGAAAAAGATGTTGGAAGAGCAGGTATATTCACGCTTTATTTCAAACTCTTTAGAAATATTATGTAAATAAGATTCATAAATTGATAGAATTTTAAAAAGATTTTGCAACGTTGGCAAAATCTTTTAATTATTTATAAAAAAGAGGAATACAAAGGACTGCCTCTGCTGTTTTCGCTGACAAGGCAGTGATGTTGTGTTATAATATGAAAGATAATTACTTACTGAGGTGCAAAAAATGGCTTATAATGTCAAATTAGAAGTCTTTGAAGGTCCGTTTGATTTATTAGTGTACTTGATAGAAAAGGCACAAATGGATATTTATGATATTCGCATATCTGAAATAACTTCTCAGTATATTGATTATATCGATATGATGCAGGATTTAAACCTTGAAGTTGTCAGTGAATTTTTAGTGTTGGCGGCAACATTACTCGAAATCAAGTCAAAAATGCTGCTGCCTGTAAAAGAATCAAATTTGATTACGGACAACGAAGAGATCGATCCACGCTCTCTACTCGTTCAAAAAATATTGGAATACAAAAAATATAAAAATGCAGCGGAAGTTTTTAAAGAGAACCATGAAGAAAACAGTAAAATACTGTATAAAGTTAAAGAAGATATTGTATCAAGTTATGAAGATCATGTCTTTATAGATTTAGATCTGGATCAATTTGTGCAAGCATTTAATATATTTCTGGAAAAGAAAAAAAAGATATTCGATATTCAAAAACAATATACGGAAGCAGAAAAAGAAGTGATCAGTATTGAAGATAAAATTGCTCAGATTAAAAATCTTTTTAAACAGAAAAAGAAAATAGATTTTTACAATCTAATTCATGACGATTGTGACAGACATGAAGTAATTTTGACATTTCTGGCTGTACTTGAACTGTTAAAGCAGAGCTTTATCAAAGTTCAACAACATGTTATTTTTGGAAAAATCGTAATAATAAAAAATATTGAAGGAGAGAAAGTATCATGAAGCGTTCAGCCATTAAATCTGCTTTGGAATCCATGATGTTTATTTGGGGAGAGCCATTAGATTATAAAACAGCTGCAGATGTCCTCGAGTGTGATAAGAAGCAAGTATATGATTGCTTTGTGGAATTACAGAATGAATATATGATGCAAAACAGAGGTATCCAAATTATACAAATTGATAAGAAATTTCAATTCGGTACCAAAAAAGAAAATTATGATTATATAGAAAAGCTCTGTTCTCCTTTAAAAGAAAGAAAATTATCTCAATCTGCGTTAGAAACTTTAGCTATAATTGCTTATAAACAGCCGATTACAAAAGCTGAGATCGAGGAGATAAGAGGGATAAAAAGCTTAAGAGTATTGGAAGGTCTTCTGCTGAAAGGTCTTATAGAAGAAAAAGGCAGAGAGGATAAAATCGGAAGGCCGATTCTGTACGGCACAACAGAATTATTTTTACAAAAATTCGGTTTCAAAAACCTTTCAGATTTACCGGATATTGAAGAAATAGAAAATATTATATCAAGGGAAGATGAAGAAGCCCAGCAAATGATGCTTGACTTTCAGGAAGCTTAACAAAAGCTTCTTTTTTAATTCCTATGATGCTCATTTTTGAATGCTTTGTTCTAATTCATGAAAAAGTTACTAGTAATAACTCTGTTAATGCAGGCAAAAATAAATATAGCATAATGAAGGAGTTGATGTATAAAAATGAAAAATCGTTATAAATTTTTTATATTATTATTGATATTTAGCATCTTAAATATGAATATTTCTTATGCTTCTGAGCCGTCTGTTTCAGCTCAGAGTGCCATTGTTTTAGACATGGAAACAGGAAGGATGCTATACCAAAAGAATATTGGAAAACAGCTTCCTATGGCAAGCACTACTAAAATTTTGACGGCTCTTGTTGCTATAGAGAACGGAAACCTGGATGATTTAGTTAAAGTGACAGATGAAACCACAAATATAGAGGGATCTTCTATTTATCTTCAAGGAGGAGAAGACTTAAGCCTCAGAGATTTATTGTATGGTCTTATGTTATGTTCCGGAAATGATGCTGCTTGCACCATTGCAAAACATATCGGCGGAAGCGTTGATAATTTCGTAGAAATGATGAATGAAAAGGCTGTTGAACTGGGTGCCTTAAACAGCTCTTTTGCAAACCCTCATGGATTGACTGCATCTGAACATTATACTACCGCTTATGATTTGGCGCTGATTTCAAGAGAAGCCATGAAAAATAAAGTATTCAGAAAGATTGTAGGAACGAAATTATGGATTGCTGAAAGAGAAGGAAACCGATATAAGTATTTTTATAATAAGAATAAGGTTCTATCACAGTATAACGGCGGAACCGGAGTTAAAATAGGATATACAAGGAATGCAGGAAGATGTTTGGTAGCATCTGCAAAAAAAGACAATATGGAAGTTATATGTGTTGTACTAAATGATCCAAACTGGTTTAATGATGCTTATCATTTAATGAATCACACTTTTAATACTTACAAACCTGTTAAAATTATAGATAAAAATCAAATTTTCAAGACTGTACCCATAAAGAACGGAACAAAAGAAGAAACAAAAATTATAGCAAAAAAAGAGGTTGTTTTGCCTTTGCAAGACCAGGAATTAGATGATGTAGCCGTATTATATTCGCTTGAAGACCAGTTGACTGCTCCTTTTAAGAGAAAACAGGTTATTGGTACAGCTAAAATATATTTAGGAAAGGATCTGCTGAGTACTGTAGATATCATCACCAGAGAAGATGTGGACTATGAGAATAATTTTATAGGATTTATTAAAAGTATAACTATTGATAAGATTCAAAAGGCAATTGGCAAATGATATTGAGAACAGGTACCAGTTTTTAAAATTTAAGGATGTTTTTTCATTAGCAAGATCTTCGTTGTTTCAATAAATCATTGAAAAGGATAATCAGTCTTTCAAAATGAAAAATGTAGTGGCGGGTAAAAAAGATTTTGCAATATTGCAAAATCTTAATCCATAAACTGAACGTAAACAGGTGACAGGTGACAGAGGTTGCTTCGCTGTGCTCGCAATGACACAAAAAAAATAAGGCCTAAGATTTATGATTTAAGATTTATGGTAGAAATTTAGCTGCAGCTAAATTTCTACCTATCCCTAACCTCTAACCGCTAACCTCTAACCTCTGATTTAATCATAATCCATTATTTCAATGTCTCATATGGATTGATGGTACTGCCGTTTTGTATCACCTCAAAGTGGCAGTGATTTCCGGTGCTTGTACCGGTGCTGCCCATTTTGGCAATTTGTTCACCTTTTTCTACCCAGTCTCCCTTGTCCACAAGAAGAACAGAATTATGTCCGTAAACAGTTTTATAGCCATATCCGTGATCAATAATTACAGTTCTTCCGTATCCGTTTTTATAACCTGAAAATATTACTTTACCGGCACCTGAAGCGTAAATAGGCGTTTTATATGAATTTGCGATATCAATACCTGTATGGAAATCACTCTTTCTATAAATGGGATGGATTCGCCATCCGTAACCGGAAGTGATTCTTCCCCATGTTGGCCAACGGTCAGGATAAGCTTCCAGATATTTTAAACATTCTTCGACTTCCTTGATAAGAGTATTCATTTCTTCAATCTTTGAGTCCAGTTTTATGTTGATATTTTTTACTTCATTTATATTATTTGCTTGATTTGTTAAATCCATCTGTTCCTTATTGAATTCGCTGCGGCGTCCGGAAGAACGGCTCACTTCCATTGAAACAGGCTGTTCAGAAAGTCCGACAATATTTCGTATGCTGACTTCCAGGCTGTCCAAAGTATTTATTTTAGCATTGATATGATCAATCTCTTGCTCGAGTTTTTGAATATGCTGTATTTGATTGTTTGTGGAAGTTTCCAGCTTATCAGCATGGATTTCTTTAGATGTGAGAGTTGTATATGACAAAGTCGTGATATTTGTGAGAATGATTGAATAAGTTGCGGAGGAAACTACAGCTATCAAAAATATAATTAAATAAAGTTTCCTTAATTTGACTTCAAAGAAAGGCCTGCCGTTATCAGGAATAAATATTAATGAATAATAATCATGATATAGCTTTTTAATTTTAGCTATAAGTGAACTCTTCATAGATACTTATCCTCCAGTTGTTTAGTAAATCATACCATAAACATTGTAACACAATTGTAATAAAAAAAATACCTTATTATTATAAATTTCAAAAAAATCAGGAGGATTATAATGGATGGGTCTTTTTTTGAATGTGTAGATGCAGGAAGTGAGAATTGTCCTTGTTACTTAGCTCTTACAAATGATTGTATGACCTGTACCAGGCTGAAAGGACTTGATTATTGTGATTGCAGATGGGCGGGTGTCTGTATATATAATGAATTTATCTGGAACGGGAAGCAGGTAAAAAATCTCCGTGAAGATATTAATGCAAGGATAGTCAATAGAAAGTCATATCATGAGGTAGAAGTTCTTGTTTTAAAAACGGATAAGTATTTGGTTCAACGATTTAAATACCCTGGAACATATATTTTTGTCAGAAATCCGGAAGATCGGTCTATTTATGATGTCCCCATTTCCATAATGGATACCGACCCGGGAAAAGGAGAGATTCATATTGCGGTAAAAACCATATCTGCGAAAACAAAAAAAATAATCAAAGCGGAGGAATCATTAATTATAAGGGGCCCCTATCGAAACGGTTTACTGGGACTTAAAAATATAAAGGATGCATTGGGCGGAAAAATGCTGGTGCTCGCTAAAAGTATGGGCATGGCACCTGCGGTCAAATTAGTGAAATACTTTGACGGGCATTGCGAGATAGATTTGATGGCTGATATGAACAGGCTGCGAAATGATTTTGCTGAAGAATATTTATCCGGTTGCCATGTTAATGTCCAAGATATGAATTTTAAAGACCGAAAGGATTTAGATATTATTAAAGATTTGATAAAGAAAAAGGATTATGAGAAAATCGTCATTTTTACTTCAGATAAATATATTTCCATTTTTGATGCGTTATTGAAATCCATTGGTTATTATAAGGATTATGCCGTAGTTAATAATTTTAACATGTGCTGCGGAGAAGGTGTTTGCGGGGCGTGTTCAGTTAAAACCGAAGATGGGAAAGTTATTAAAATGTGTAAATGTCAGATGAAAGGTGAAGAAGTTGCAAAGAGGGGGCAGAAAAATGTATAAAGTTGTAATAATCGGCGGAGGATGGGCAGGTTGTGCTGCAGCAGTTTCTGCAAAAAAAGCCGGAGCCCGGGTTACAATTCTTGAAAGAACAGATATGATTTTAGGTTTAGGTAATGTAGGAGGCATTATGAGAAATAATGGCAGATACACGGCTGCTGAAGAAAATATTCTTTTGGGTGCCGGAGATCTCTTCCATATAACCGATAAATTATCTCGTCATGTGAACATTGATTTTCCGGGACATAAACATGCAAGTCTTTACGATGTGTCTAAAATAGAAGCTGAAGTTAAAAAATATCTTAGGGAGTCAGGAATACAAGTTATGACGGAAGCAAGAGCAGTGGATATAGAAAAAACAGGCTCGCAAATATCGGCGGTGATATTGTCGGATGATACAAAAATTCAGGGAGATGTGTTTATTGAATGCACCGGTTCAACAGGACCTATGGGCAATTGCCTTGAGTATGGAAATGGCTGTTGCATGTGCATTCTCAGATGCCCCTCCTTTGGGCCAAGAGTAAGTATAAGCCGAAAAGCAGGCATTGATGATATCATGGGACAAAGAAAAGATGGTTCTTATGGTGCTTTCAGCGGTTCATGCAAGCTTGACAAAGGTTCTCTCAGCGATAATATCGTTCTGGAATTAAATGATAAAGGTGTGGTAGTCCTGCCTCTAAAAAAAGAAGATATTCACGAAGAAAAATTGGATTTAAAAGTCTGTCAGCAGTACGCATTAAAAGAATATGCGCATAATGTTATTCTGCTGGATACAGGTCATGCAAAGCTGATGTCGCCTTTTTATCCTCTTGAGAAGCTTCGTGAAATACCAGGACTGGAATATGCCAGATATATTGATCCCTATGCCGGAAGCAAGGGTAATTCCATTCGATACCTATCTATTGCACCCAGAACTGATTTTATGAAAATAAAAGGAATTAACAACCTGTTTTGCGCCGGTGAGAAATCCGGGCTTTTTGTTGGCCATACAGAAGCCATTGTTACAGGATCATTGGCAGGACATAATAGCGTTAGGTATCTTAAAGGAATTCGTATGTTAAACATTCCTGACCAAATTGCAGTCGGAGATTTGATTGCCTATGCCAATGATCATATTCATCAGAAAGAAGGGCTTATGACCCGGTATACTTTTGCAGGATCGGAATATTTTGAAAGAATGAAGGCAAAAGATCTTTATACTACAGATGTAAAGAAAATAGAAAAAAGAATAAATAGATTTGATTTGAAAAATATATACAATGAGAAGATAATCTAATATAATGACACTATGGAAGTTTTTACATAATGTTGAAACTTCCATTATTCTATCATTTCAGAAAGGAATTGTTATGAGGCTTCAGAAATATATAGCTTCCTGTGGCGTAACCTCAAGAAGAAAAGCAGAGGAATTGATCCGAAATAAAAGAATAAGGGTTAATGGGGTTATTATAGATGAAATGGGATATGTGGTCAGAGAAAATGATAGAGTTGAGCTGGACAATCATCTGATAAAACCGGACGAAAAGATGGTTTACATATTATTGAATAAACCTGTTGGATATATTACGACAGTTTCTGATGAACAGAACCGGCCAACGGTTATGGATCTGTTAAAGGATTTGGATACAAGAGTATTTCCTGTAGGAAGGCTGGACTACAATACTTCCGGATTATTGCTTCTTACAAATGACGGCCAAATGGCATATAAACTGACACATCCAAAGCATAAAGTGTATAAAACCTACCAGGTAACGGTACAAGGTATGGTTTCCCTGCCAGATATCAATAAACTGAAAAACGGAGTAGATATCGGACATCATATTACTGCAAAAGCATTTGTCAGGATAATTGAAAACAGGCATAATCGTTCAGAGGTAGAAATTAAAATACATGAGGGTAAGAACAGACAAGTTCGACGGATGTTTAAAGCAGTTGGGTATAAGGTTATTGAACTGGAAAGGACTGCTATGGGAGATATAAAGCTGGGAAGAATAAAAAGCGGGCATTATAGGAAATTGACAAATAAGGAGATTGAATATCTTCGGAACTTATGATCCGTCAAAGTTGTACAGGAAGGGAAATAACATGATTGAGATAAGTAAAATGAAAGAAAAAGAACGGATGTTACTGGAAAAAACAGCATCAGAATATGAGATAAAGTTGAATAAGGAAGAGATCACCGATAATTGCTTAATCCTAAAAGAAGATGATGTGATTTTGGGATTCGGATACTATGCAGTACTTGACAGCACTGCATGGGTAAAGAAGTTAAATATTTTTATCGATGATGAAGAAAATCAGGAGATCTATCGGGATCTTCTCTTGAGAGCCTTGATGAATTCTGCTGAATTAAAGGGTTTGGATTATATAAGAATCAATGAAAAGAACATAAGCAGTAATATTAAGAAAAGGATGAATTATAAATCAATAGGACATGATGTCCTTCTGAATATCAAAGATTTTTTTGCAATGCCCTGCAGTTGCAAAAAATAAATTATTTATGATGAAACGGGTGAAATAATGGGTATTCGTAAGAATTTTCTAACACAGCTAACAGAGATCAATTCGCATTTTTGGGCTCAATATATATCACAGGGAGATACGGTAATTGATGGAACAATGGGAAATGGGGTTGACACATTAAAGCTTATTAAATTAGTAGGGGATGAAGGAAAAGTATATGCTTTTGATATTCAGAAGGAAGCAGTAAACAGAACGAAAAATCTATTGGAAAAAGAAAAAATAAATAACGGCTGCTTTGTATTGATAAATGATTCACATGAAAATATCTGCTGCCATATCCATGAACATATCAGCGCTGCAGTTTTCAATTTAGGCTATTTACCCGGAGGAGATCATTCCGTAACGACGGAAAGCGGGAGCACAATAAAAGCTTTAAAAGATTGCTTGAATCTTTTGAAAATAAACGGACTTATTTCAGTTATGATTTATGAAGGGCATGAAAAAGGATCTGAAGAGAAAAAGTCATTGCTCAAATTTGCAAGCAATCTGGATAAACAGAAATACCATACACTTTATATCGATATGATCAATCAGAATAATCAGCCGCCAAGTCTTCTTTTTATTACCAGGAAACATAAAAGAGATGGGGGACATGAATGAAAAAAATGATTATTGCCATTGATGGACCTGCAGGTGCAGGAAAAAGTTCCATAGCAAAAAGAATTGCTTCAGAAATGGGAATTGAATATATTGATACCGGCGCCATGTACAGGGCAGTGACTCTTAAATTAATCAGATTGAAATGCAGTTTGAACGATACTGATCGCATAAAAGAAATCTTGGATATGACAGATATTGATTTTTTTAGTGATCACATTTATCTGGATGGAGAAAATGTAAGTTCAATGATACGGACATCGGAAGTAAACCGTTATGTATCGGAAGTATCGGCCATCCCTATTGTCAGGAATAAACTGGTTACTTTTCAAAGAGCAATTGGTAAGAACAAAAGTATTATTATGGATGGAAGGGATATTGGCACCAATGTATTTCCTGATGCGGACTATAAATTTTTCCTGACGGCTTCTTTAGAGGAAAGAACTTTCAGAAGGTGGCTGGAAATAAAGGAGAAAGGCTTTGATGATTCTCTTCAAGATATTCAAAGGGAAATTGAAAAACGGGATAAAGCGGATATGGAAAGAGAATTAAATCCATTATGCAAATCTGAAGAGGCAATTGAGATTGATACTACAGGGAAAAATATGGATAAAGTTGTCGAAGAAATGTTATTTTACTTAAAAGAATAAATAAATGATGTAATATTTTTAGTAACATGATATAATACCTTATGAAAACGTTACCATTCTTTTTTCATCATTCAATTCTGTCAAAAAGACATATGGAATCCATTATTTTTATTCGAGGTGTTATAAAATGAAAGTGACAATCAAAGATGTTGCAGAAAAAGCAGGAGTATCCATTGCTACTGTATCACGTGTTATTAACAATTCAGACCAGGTAAGTGCTTTGGTTAGAGAAAGGGTATTGGAGGTCATCGAAGAATTGGACTTTCGTCCTAATCCTGTTGCCAGAAGTCTTGTAATGAAAAAGAGCCATCTGATTGGTGTTGTGGTTCCGGATATGTCAAACTATTTTTTGGGTGAAATCATGAATGGTATTGAAGAAATTACCAGAACCTATCAATATGACATTATTGTTTGTAATACAAGAGGTAATCACGAATTGGAAAAACGTTACTTGGATCTGTTTTATGCAAAGCAGGTAGAGGGAATAATCTTTATGTCATGGAAGCTTGAGAATTCTGTCGTTGAGCATATTACTAAAATAGATATTCCTGTTGTAATGGTGAATAGAAATACAAGCAAATTGACGATTCCCTCGGTATCAATTGATAATTACAAAGCGGCATATGAACTAACACACTATTTATTACAGAAAGGCCATACACAGATTGCCTTGATTCGAAACAGTATTGATGTAGATGCATTTGGACTGGAGCAATATAAAGGCTACAAGCAGGCACTGATGGAATACGGGATAGAAGTAAATAAAAATTATGTAAGATATGGTGATTTCAGTATAGAAAACAGCTATCAGATTGTAAAGAGTTTTATTAAGGAAAATGATATTCCCACAGCCATATTTGCCACCAGTGATGTTATGGCCATTGGGGCAATAAATGCGTTAAAGGACAGCGGCTATCAAGTGCCTGAAGATGTCTCCGTTGTCGGATTTAATGATATTCGGCTTGCTTCTCTCTACAGGCCTAAGCTTACGGTAATACATCAACCGCTATTCAACATCGGAACGGTTGCAGTTAAAATGATTATCGACAGAATCAAAGGTGAAAAATCAGGAGATAATATTGTGATTCTTCCTCATAGTTTGATAGAAAGAGAAAGCTGCACCGAATGCAAAAAAGAAGAAAAGGTTTCTGTTGTTTATAGCGAAGAAGAGTAAAAAAAGGTAGAAGATAACAATAAAGGGAGCATATTATTTATGTTCCCTTTATTGTTGTTAATTTTCTGTTTTTAATTCTTAATTGCTTTTAGTCGTCCAATTCATGAATAAAAAGTCCACTGCCCAGTTTTGGTTCGAACCAAGTGGACTTGGGAGGCATAACAAGATTATGATCCGATACGGAAAGCAAGTCTTCAATTGAAACGGGACATAAAGCAAAAGCCACGGCCATATCGGTTTGTACCCTTCTTTCTAATTCCTCCAATCCTCTGATACCGCCTACAAAATCTATTCTTTTATCCTTTCTGGGATCTTTAATGCCTAATATTGGTGCCAAAAGGTTTTCCTGCAATATGGAAACATCCAATTTTCTGATAGGATCATCTTCGTTCAGTATTTCACTTTTAGGCACTAATTTATACCAATGAGAATCCAGATACATTCCAAAAGTGTGAAGGCCATCTGGCCTGTAAGGTGATTCTTTTTCATCCAATTCTGTTACATAAAAACATACTTCTATCTTTTTAAGGAATTCTTGAGATGATAATCCGTTAAGATCACGGACAACACGGTTATAATCAAATATTTTTAAGTCCTGATCAGGAAATAATACTGCCAGAAAGAAATTGAACTCTTCATCTCCTTTATAACCCGGATTCTGTTCCCTTCTCCTTAGACCCACATTCACTGCGGAAGCAGTTCTGTGATGGCCGTCTGCAATATAAAGCGAATCAATGGTTTTGAAGATATCAATAATTTTATCTGAAATATTTTCATCATCCATAACCCAGACCATATGCCGGATGTTGTCTTCGGACAGGATATCATAAACAGGCTCTGATTCAGATACCCATTTTGATATTATCCGATTAATTTCTTTGTTATGCCGATATGTAAGAAAAACGGGTTCGGTATTGGCATTGCAGGTATCAAAATGGCGAATTCTATCAATTTCTTTTTCATGTCTGGTAAATTCATGTTTTTTTATAACATTATTCTGATAGTCATCAATAGAAGCACAGGTAACGATACCTGTTTGAGCACGTCCATTCATGATTTGTCTGTAAATATACAGGCAGGGCTTGCCTTCTTTTATCAGAGTGCCGTTTTGAATGAGGCGATTCATATTTTTTTTTGCCTGCTGATAGACTTCATCGGAATATGGATCAATGTTATTGGGAAGATCTATTTCAGACCTGCATATGTGCAGAAAGCTGAAGGGATTATTTGCAGACATTTCTTCAGCTTCATTTCGATTCATAACATCATAGGGGAGTGAGAGTACATCTTGGACGTATTCAGGTAAGGGTCTTATTGCTTTAAAAGTTTTAATAATAGCCATTTTATATTTCCTTTCTATTAAATTACTTATTTAATTATAGAAAGTTTCGTTAAGGATTTCAATAATATCTGAATAAAAACAAAAAAGCTGGTTGAAAATACTTATATTTAGGAGAGTTGATTTCATGAGGCGAATAAAGAAGAAAAAAAGTGAAAAAGAAAAAAGAAAGATACGACTGCAGGTGATTTTTGGAGTTGTGATGGTATTACTTAGTCTATGTATTTACAGGATATTCGTCATACAAATATTAGATGGCAGAAATTATAAAAAAATGGCTGAAGAACAACATCAATATAAAATCAATCATATGAGCAGTAGAGGAACAATATATGACAGAAATATGGTTCCTTTGACAAATGTGGATGATACGGTTCTTTTATTTGTTGATAATCAGATTAGTTATGACGAAAATATGAATGATATATTGAGTTTTGCAGAAGAAGGCTCAGATATACTAGGCACTATTGGGGGGACAAGATATAAAATTCTGAAGGTAAGTAATACAGACAGGGAAGCAATGTCGAACATATTCAATAATTGCCCGGCATATCCTTTTCAGGTCTATAACAGATATTATGAAAAACAACCGGCAGCTCATATAATAGGATATGTAAACCAATGGGATAATTCAGGGGCAACAGGCTTGGAAAAAAGTTTTGAAGATCTTTTGAATGTATCACAGCCGAAAATATATGCCATGGTGGATGGAGCAAATAATATTATTCCCGGCTTAGGAATTCGTGTAGAAGGATCAAATAAAAACGGATGGATCGTTACGACTCTTGATATTGATTTGCAAAATGAAGTGGAGAAGATATTGGAGTCTTATGATATGAGAGGAAGCGTGGTCGTATTGGATACAAAAAATGGAGATGTTCTTGCATGTGCCAATTACCCATCTTATAATCCCAATAATATATCGGAATATCTGAAAAGTGAAAACGAAGAGTTTTTTAATAGAGCTGTTCAAGTAGGGTATCCGCCTGGTTCTATCTATAAAATTATCGTTGCTGCAGCCGCTTTGGAATCAGGAGCTACAGATGAAGAAGAGTATTTTGATTGTATTGGTTATGAAGAGATCAATGGCATAAGGATTAGATGCTCATCCTATGAGAAAGGTGGACATGGCAGGTTATCGTTAATGGAATCTTTCAGTAAATCATGTAATTCTGCATTTATTCAATTAGGCATAAAGACAGGTAGCGATAAAATCCTGGAAATGAGCAAGGAGTTTGGTCTTGGGGAAAAAACCGGTATTCCTATTGAAGAGGAGTATGAGGGGAATCTCCCCGAAAGGGGTGAAGTGAAAGGCGCAGGAATCGGAAATTTGTCTGTAGGCCAGGGAGAGCTGCTTATTACACCACTTCAGGCTGCAAGAGCTACAGCAATAATTGCCAATGATGGAATTGATAAAGGTATCCGACTGGTAGAAAAAATAGGAAAACCAAATGGAGAAATTGAACGACTTTTTGGGACTCAATATGAAAGAGTTATATCCCGTACCACTGCAGCAATTATAACAGAAATGATGGAAGAGACGGTAAGAAGCGGAACTGCCAATAACCTGGGAAGAATCTTTTTATGGGATGCAGCCGGTAAAACCGGATCTGCTCAGTCAATATACAACAACAAAGAAGTGGTTCATGGGTGGTTTACCGGGTTTCTGCCTGCTGAAAGCCCCCGTTATGTTATAACAGTTTTTGCTGAAGACGGAAAATCCGGAAGACAATCCGCCACTCCCGTATTTAAAGATATTGCCGAATACCTGTATAAGCAAGACTTGAAAACTTTTTCGGAGGAGTGTGAATATGAGTAAGATGTGAGTATAAGTGTAAGTGTAAGTAGATTCTATCTTTATATATTTAAAAATACTCAATACTGAATGTAAGGTGTTCAGTATTGAGTTTAAGAATAAAGATTGAAAAACACTATATTTCCCCTTCGAATGCCTCTCTGAGTTTTGAAACGGCCTTTTTTTCTATCCTTGATACGTATGACCGGGAAATACCCAGCATTTTCGCAATCTCCCTTTGGGTTCTGCACCCTTCACCTGCCAATCCGTATCTGAGCATTATTACTGTTTTTTCCCTGCCTTTCAGTACTTTGGCAATTTTATTATATAGCTTTCGAACTTGTATTCTTATATCCACATCATCTACTATGCTGTCGGCATCTGTCCCCAGAATATCATTAAAAGAAATCTCATTTCCCTCTTTATCGATTCCAATTGGCTCATGCAGAGAAACTTCTGTTTTATTCTTTCTTCCTGCTCTTATGTTCATTAATATTTCATTTTCAATACATCTGGCAGAATAAGTTGCTAACCTGGTGCCTTTATTTTTATCGTAGGTATTGATAGATTTTATCAATCCGATGGTTCCGATAGATATAAGATCATCCGGGTCTTTTCCTGTATTGCCGTACTTTTTGACGATATGTGCCACAAGTCTTAAATTTCTTTCGATCAAAATATTTTTGGCCTCTTCGTTGCCTTGTTCATATAATGTCAGATAATGCTCCTCTTCCTCCTCAGAAAGAGGCTTGGGAAAAGAATTACCAATGGAAACATAGGACATTAAAAGCATAAGCGGTTTAGAGAACATTAAAGAAGTGGTAAACAGAGATACTAACATACATCTTCCACACCTTTTTCAATAGTATAGTCTTAAATTATATGTTGCAGCTTTGTAAAAAGTGCATGTCAGGCTTTAAAAAAGCTAAAAAGCTTTCCTCTCTTACTTGCACTTTACACCTCGGGGCTACAACCACGAATAAATCCATCCTCCATCCTTTGTATACAGTATACAAAGGATTGATTTTTTTGCTTTGTCATGGTATTCTTATATTTCGGGTAGCAACTAAACCGTCTTAAGTGTTATAATGAAATTCTTAATCCTAAGAATAAAAGAGAAAAAGATACCGATTATTGATTGGCTGGAGGATTTCTCAATCCGGGGGACAGGGATAAGAGATTTTTTTCGATTAATAGTATGAAGGGTTTGTGATTTTGTTTAACATATTTTTACCTGGTATAAAGAATTATTTATTGCTTTGGCATAAGAGTTGCGTATGGTATAATAATTGCCGTGGATATTATATTATTTAATAACATAATTCTTAAATAATGAGTATTATTTTTATGGACCCCGAGTATTATCAAACAATCTAACTTAGCATAAGGAGTGAGATATATGGAACTACGGACTTTTAAAGGTGGTATCCATCCGCCTCATGGGAAAAGCTTTACTGAAAAAAAACCCATAGAAAAAGCAAATGAACCTAAAATTGTTACGATTCCTCTTCAGCAGCATATTGGAGCGCCTTGTCAGCCTCTTGTAGAGGTTGGAGATAAGGTTAAAGTCGGACAAAAAATAGGGGATGCAGAAGCTTTTGTATCGGCACCGATTCACAGCAGTGTTTCCGGTGAGGTGAAAGAAATTGCCCAAAAGCATACGCCTACAGGACAAGCAACATGTATCGTAATCGAATCGGATGGAAAAGATGACGTCGATGAAAGTGTGCAGCCAAAAGCGGATATTCAGGAACTATCTAAAGAAGAAATTCTTAAGGCTATTCGTGAAGCTGGAATTACAGGTATGGGCGGAGCGGCTTTTCCGACACATGTTAAGCTTTCACCTCCTCCTGATAAAGAAATTGATACAGTCATACTGAATGGAGCAGAATGTGAACCTTATCTTACGGCAGACCATAGATTGATGCTTGAAGATTCTGACATGATTGTATATGGTATGAAAGTCATAATGAAAGCAGTTAATGTTAAAACCGGGTATATTGGTATAGAATCCAATAAACCTGACGCTATCAAAGCTATGGAAGAAGCCGTAAAAGATGAGGCAGGCATAGAAGTTGTTCCTCTAAGAGTTAAATACCCTCAGGGGGCAGAAAAACAATTAATTTACGCTTGTACAAAAAGAGAGGTACCGTCTGGTAAGCTTCCAATGGAAGTCAAAGTTGTTGTCAACAATCTCGGAACGGCTGCGGCTATCGGTAATGCGTTTAAAACAGGAATGCCTCTGATAGAACGTATCACATCTGTTACAGGTTCGGGAATAAAGGAACCAAAAAATTTAAGAATCAAAGTGGGAACCTCATTTAAGGATATTATTGACCAATGCGGAGGATATGAAGGTAAAACCGGTAAGCTTATTATGGGTGGACCCATGATGGGGCTGGCTCAATTTACTGACGAAATTCCCTGTATAAAAGGGACTTCAGGAATACTGGTCTTTACCGAGGAAGAAGCAAGGCTTCCGGAACCTCAGAATTGTATTCGCTGTGGTAAATGTGTGGAGGTATGTCCCATAGGACTGATGCCTTTATATATCAGTGCGTATTCATTGAATAATATGCTGGATAAAGCTGAAGAGATAAATGCATTGGATTGTATTGAATGCGGATCATGCTCCTTTACTTGTCCTTCTAAGAGACCTCTTCTGGAAACGATACGGGTAGCAAAAAGCGAAATCAATGCAAGAAAAAGAAAACAGCAACAAAAGTAAAGGGGGTTTTTTTAATGGAAAATAAATTGATTATATCTTCTTCGCCGCATATAAGGTCTTATGAGTCTATTGATAAAATCATGCGGGATGTGGTGATTGCTCTGGTTCCCGCTTTGATTGCAAGTATCTATTATTTTAGATTTGGAGCGATTAAAGTATTGGTATTTTCAATTCTCGGTGCTGTTCTTACGGAAGCAGTTATCCAGAAAATGATGAAAAGACCGGTGACAATCAAGGACTGGAGTGCAGTGGTCACAGGGATATTATTGGCATTTAACATTCCGGCTTCAGCGCCCTGGTGGATTCCTCTTATCGGATCAGCTTTTGCCATTGCAATTGTTAAGCAAATTTTTGGTGGACTGGGGCATAATTTCATGAATCCTGCTCTGGCAGCACGTGCGATGTTGCTGGCTTCATGGCCGGTTCAAATGACCGGATGGGTTACGACAGGGCCGGATGCAGTGAGTACTGCAACGCCTCTTGCAATTTTAGGCGGTGAAGCGGACCCGTCAGCAGTTTTGCCTTCCTTAACAGATGTTTTGATTGGAAATACCGGGGGATGCATTGGTGAAACTTCAGCACTATTTTTGATTATCGGAGGTATTTATCTTGTCTATAAAAAAGTGATTACCCCGAGGATCCCTCTTGTTTATATAGGAACAGTTGCCGTTTTAACATTAATTCTCGGAAGTTTTGACTTCACTTATATGGTTTATCAGGTGTTTTCAGGAGGACTTATTCTGGGTGCTGTTTACATGGCGACTGATTATGCATCATCACCTGTTACACCTAAAGGACAAATCATATTTGCTTTAGGGTGCGGTATCATTACAACTGTTATCAGAATATATGGAGGTTATCCCGAAGGGGTTTCATATTCCATATTATTCATGAATGTAGCTGCACCGGTTATAGATAAATATACCAGTCCCAGAGTATTCGGGGAGGTGAAATAAATGAAGGAGATAACAAGACTTGGAATTATTCTTTTAATTATTACTTCAATTGCTGCTGCAGGTTTGGGGTTCGTAAACGGCATAACAGAAGGCCCTATCGATGAACAACAGCGCCTTGCCGATATAGAAGCAAGAAGGCAGGTGCTTCCGGAAGCAGAAGATTTTGAGCAACTGGATATTCAATCTCCTGAAAAGTATGCCATCATTACAGAAGTGTTTAAAGGTACAGCCGGAGGCAATGAGACGGGTTATACTTTAAAGACTGTTCCCGGGGGGTACAGCGGGTCTGTTGAAGTTATGATCGGCATCAATTCGGAAGGTGTGGTTACAGGTGTCAATATCGGAAACCATTCAGAGACACCGGGACTTGGTGCTAAGGCGTCTGATGAAGCTTTTAAAGGACAGTACACAGGAAAAACCACGGATTATGAATTGGAAGTTATTAAATCCGGAACACCATCCGATAGCGAAATAGCCGCTATTTCAGGTGCTACCATTACCTCGAGAGCGGTTACAAGTGGTGTAAACGAGGCGATTAGATATTTTAATGAAAATCTGAAATAGAAATTATAGGATGATTGGAGGGAACGATATGAATTTTGGGAAAACCCTGTTCAATGGCATTGCCGCAGAGAACCCTGTTTTTATACAGATGCTTGGCATGTGTCCTACGCTGGCAGTAACGACTTCGGCTATAAATGGAATAGGCATGGGCCTTGCTACAACAGCAGTACTTTTAGGATCCAATATTGTAATTTCCGCTGTAAAGAATTTTATACCAGGTAAAATTAGGATTCCTGCATTTATTGTTGTTATTGCTACTTTTGTTACGATTGTTGGCCTTTTGATGAAAGCTTTTGTCCCTGCTTTAGATAAGGCTTTAGGTTTGTTTATACCTCTTATTGTAGTAAATTGTATTATTTTAGGAAGGGCAGAAGCGTTTGCATCCAAGAATTCAGTGGTTAAATCTATTGCTGATGGAGTTGGTATGGGAATTGGTTTTACTGCTGCATTATTTATACTGGGTGCTTTAAGAGAAATTATCGGTGCAGGAACCATATTTGGCACAGTGATTTACTCTGGTTATCAGCCGGCTTTGATTATGATTCTTCCGCCCGGTGCTTTTCTATTATTAGGTTTGCTATTGGCATTATTTAATTGGATTTCGATTAAAAAAGCTGGGGGGGAAAATAGATGAGTGCTGCAGGATTATTCGTTATTTTAGTAAGCGGGATATTGGTCAACAACTTTGTAATGTCAAGATTTCTCGGCATATGCCCTTTCCTTGGAGTATCCAAACAAGTAGAAACTGCTGTTGGAATGAGTATGGCCGTAACTTTTGTAATGACATTGGCTTCTATTATCACTTATCTGGTTCAGTATCTGTTGCTGGCGCCGTTAGGTTTGGAATATCTTCAGACAATTGCATTTATTTTAGTCATTGCTGCTTTAGTACAATTTGTTGAAATGGTGGTTCAGAAAGTAAGCCCCACCTTATATAAAGCATTAGGCGTTTATCTTCCGCTAATAACAACAAATTGTGCGGTTTTAGGTGTGGCTATATTAAATATTCAATCAGAATACAATCTAATAGAAACCATTGTAAACGCCATTGGCGCTTCCATTGGATTTGGATTGGTTATCATTTTATTTGCCGGAATACGGGAAAGACTTGAAATTGCAGATGTTCCTGCAGTTTTCAAAGGTTTTCCCATTGCTCTTATAACTGCAAGTCTGATGTCTATGGCATTCTTAGGCTTTGCCGGGCTTGTATAGAAAGGGGACATTACGATGGATATAACAAGTATTTTAACGCCTGTTTTCATCCTTGGAGGAATGGGTCTCATATTTGGAGGAGGCCTTGCTTATGCTTCACAGAAGTTTGCTGTTAAAATTGACCCGAGGATTGCAGCCATTAGAGATGCTTTGCCTGGGGCTAATTGCGGCGGCTGTGGCGTTCCGGGGTGTGATGGTTTTGCTTCTGCTGTTGCAGAAGGAAAAGCACCTGCAGACGGATGTCCTGTAGCAAGTGAGGAAGCTGTTAAAGCAATTGCTTCTATTATGGGACAGGAAGTGTCCTCTGGAGAAAAAATGGTTGCACGGGTGATTTGTGCAGGCGGTATTAATAATAGTAAAGAAAGTTTTGAATATTACGGCATAGAAGACTGCAAGGCTGCCAACATGTTTAAGGGCGGCAGTAAAAACTGTAAATATGGCTGTTTGGGTTTAGGGACGTGTGTTAAAGTCTGTCCATTTGATGCTATTAAAATATCTGAAGACAGATTAGCGGTCATTGATCCTGACAAGTGTACCGGTTGTGGAAAATGTATAGAAGAATGCCCGAAAAATGTTATTGCTATGGTGCCGTATGGTCAGGATGTTCACATTGATTGCAATAACAAGGAAAAAGGCAAGGAAGTCAAACAGAAATGCGAAGTTGGATGTATCGGGTGTCAGATTTGTGTTAAAGCATGTCCTTTTGATGCCATAATCTTTGAAGACAATCTTGCCAGAATAGATTATGACAAGTGTAAAAACTGCATGGTATGTGCCCAAAAGTGTCCTACTAAGGCAATTTACGCAAATTTTGAAAAGAGAAAAAAAGCTGAAATTATAGAAGAAAAATGCATTCAATGCACCATCTGTAAAAAGAATTGCCCGGTGGAGGCCATAGAAGGTGAAGTAAAACAGCCCCATAAGATTTTGGAAGATAAGTGTATCGGGTGCGGTATCTGTGAAGAAAAATGCCCGAAAGGTGCTATACGAATGAAATAAAATTCATAAAAGCCCTGCAATTGCAGGGCTTTTATATTTAGAATAATAAAAAAGAAATCATAAGGCAATAATAACAGAAATTGATAGCACATTATCATTTTATACTGCTTGTAAATCAGATATTGAAATGATAAACTAAAAGTTAAGAAGTCATAATTCGACATGATCAGGTTTTAAACCATTTGGACAAGAATATGAATTGGAGGGGGAAATGATAAGAAGAAGTACAAATGCCTTAGCATTGGTTATTTTTTTATTGATTGGCTTAATTATTGGCAGCTTTATCGGGGATTTATTGGGAGAAACCATAGGCTTATTATCATTTGGTAAAACCATTGGCTTTGATCCATTCACGCTTGACCTTGCATTTTTAAAATTGACTTTTGGATTAAAATTTACCATGAATATCGCTTCTGTTATAGGATTGATTTTGGCACTGGTGATTTATAAGAGATTATAGGTGATGACTTGGAAAGAATAGTATTAGCATCCGGTTCTCCCAGGAGAAAAGAAATATTAAAAAAAAACAATGTAAAATTTGATATAATTACTTCAACGGCTGAAGAAAATTATCCTTTGGATTTCTCTAAAGAGCAGATTGCAATGTTGCTTGCATTAAAAAAAGCCATGGATGTAGAGACACAATGCGATGAAGGCATTATAATTGCAGCGGATACCATTGTTTATATTGACGAAGTATTGGGAAAACCTGCTGACTTTGAGGAAGCAGTTTATATGTTAAAAAAGTTAAATGGTAAAATTCATGAGGTAATCACGGGCGTTTGCGTTATACGAGCTAAAAGCTTTGACCGTGTTATTTTTTATGATTCGACAAAAGTTTATTTTAAAGAATTAAATGAAGAAAGGATAAAGGACTATATTGCTTCCGGTGAGGTATGGGATAAGGCCGGAGGGTATGCGATACAGGGAAAAGGGGTAGAATTAATTAAAAAGATTGATGGAGATTATTATAATGTAATGGGGCTCCCTTTTGAAAAACTTAAACTTGTATTAGCAAATCGGTTTAATGTAAAATTATAATAATAGGGGTAAGGGGATAAATCATGTTGAACACAAGAAATACTTTAATAAAGGAGCTTCCGGAGGATGAAAGGCCAAGGGAAAAACTTCTGAAATACGGAGTTGATTCTTTATCAAACTCAGAATTGCTAGCGATTCTGATAAGAACGGGGACAAAGGAAGTGTCAGCTTTAGATCTTTCCCACAGATTGCTTGCTTTAGATCATGAGGGGATATCATTTTTAGCCGGCAGTTCTCTTGAGGATTTAAGATGTATCAGAGGAATAGGAGATGCGAAGGCATGCCAGATTATAGCAGCAATTGAACTTGGAAAAAGGATTGCTACAAAACCTAAATCCAAAAAAATAAACATTGCTTCTCCTGCTGAAGTCGCCGGTCTCTTTCTTGAAGAAATGCGCTACTACAAAAAAGAATTCTTCAAAGTGTTGTTGCTAAACACAAAAAATGAGATTATTGTAATTGAGGACGTTTCCGTAGGAAATCTGAACAGCGCTATCGTACATCCAAGAGAAGTATTTTCAATGGCTGTCAGAAAAAGTGCTTCATCAGTTATTCTTGTACATAATCATCCAAGCGGCAACCCTGAACCCAGTAGAGAGGATGTTGCCCTTACAAAAAGGCTGGTTTCTGCAGGAGAGATAATTGGAATCGAGGTTCTCGATCATCTTATTATTGGGGATGGTGTCTTTATAAGTTTTAAAGAAAAATCTATCTTATAACGATCTTGAAAGGAGCATAAGGACAATTATGGGATTTTTTAATTTTTTAAATAGAGATATAGGAGTAGATTTAGGTACTGCTAATACATTGGTGTTTGTAAAAGGCCAGGGTGTTACCGTAAGAGAACCTTCGGTGGTAGCGATAGATGAGAACACAGGGCAGGTTCTTGCAGTAGGGAATAAAGCGAAAATGATGATAGGGCGGACACCGGGAAATATTAAGGCCATACGCCCTCTTAAGGATGGTGTTATTGCAGATTTTGATATTACACAGACTATGTTAAAACATCTTATCAGTTCATCTATTTCTTCTTCCTTTTTATTTCGGCCAAGAGTGATCGTAGGGGTTCCGTCGGGTGTTACGGATGTAGAGAGACGTGCGGTAGAAGAAGCTGCTTATCAAGCAGGAGCAAAAGAAGTTTATATATTGGAAGAACCTATGGCGGCTGCCATTGGTGCCGGCCTTCCGGTGGAAGAACCAAGAGGAAGTATGGTGGTAGATATAGGTGGAGGAACTACGGATATAGCAGTAATATCCCTGGGCGGTATTGTAACCAGTATTTCCCTCAGAATCGGGGGAGATAAAATGGATGAAAGCATTATCCAGCATGCAAAAAGAAACTTCAACCTTTTGATTGGTGACCGAACCGCAGAAGAAGTCAAAATAAAAATAGGATGTGCCTATTTGGATGATAGGAGAGAAGGAGCTAATAGCATTGAAATACGAGGCAGAGACTTGGTGACAGGACTCCCTCGGACTGTTACTTTTACGGCAGAGGAAATTATGAAAGCCCTTGAAGAGCCGATTCATTCTATTGTGAATGGTGTCAGAAGTACGTTGGAAAATGCACCACCTGAGCTTTCTGCCGATATTATAGAAAGCGGGATTGTTTTGACCGGAGGAGGTGCTTTGTTAAAAGGACTGGATAAACTTCTGGCAGAAGAAACCGGAATAAAGGTTATTTTATCTGAAAACCCTTTGGAGTGTGTTGCTTTAGGTACCGGCATCAGTGTAGAGCACATAGAGAAAATGAAAAAGAAAGGTACCGGTACAAGAAAATATTAAAAGCGGTGTAAAGCTATGAGGTGGATTATTAAACATAGGGTGCTGGTGATTGTAACATTTATTACAGTAATTCTCGTAATCGTTATGTCCATGTCTTATTTGCATGATTATCGCACTACGGACCCTGAAAAGAAAATCGGTAATATCATAACAATGTTTCAGGAGCCCTTTGTCAAGGCCGGTAATGGTTTAAGCAAAGGGATTTCAGGCATATTAAGATTTAGGACAATCGTCAATGAGAACGAGACTCTTAAAGAAGAAGTATCAACTTTAAAAAAGGAAATCGTAGATTTAAAGTTAAAAAGAGATGATCTGGAAATGTTGTCTCATTTAGCTGATGCCTTGAACTATATTTCTTCGGATTATATTGGTATGCATATAACAGCTGATGTTGTATCAAAGGACGGAAGTAATTGGTTTAATACATTTACCGTAAATGCCGGGTCGAAAGATGGTATAAAAGAAAATGCCGTTGTGGTAAATGGTGATGGACTCGTAGGAAGAGTTTTTGAAATTGGAGATAATTGGTCAAAAGTGCTTGCCATAGTCGATGATTCAAATTCTGTCAGTTTTAAAATATTAAGAAATACAAAATACATCGGTATTATATCCGGAGACGGAAATGGCGGACTGAGCGGTTATCTCCTCGATCCTGATGCGGATGTTTTGGTGGGAGACGAAATCATTACTTCCGGATTAGGTATGTTTCCGGAGGGTATTTCTATTGGTACGGTTGAGGAAGTTATTAAAGACGAAAACAAACTTTTGAAAACAGTAGACGTAAAACCTTATGTATATTTCAGAAATGTCGATAAGGTTTTGATCTTCAATCATTAGTTTACTTGGGATTGGTGAAATTTCATGAATTATATCACAACTTTTTTATTGTTTTTTCTTAGCTTCATACTTCAGACCACAGTTTTTCATTTTTTTGATTTCTTCGGGATTGTTCCGAATACAACTTTAATATTAATTATTATTTTTTCTTTTCTGTATAAAGAATACTTTGGTATTGTTTATGGCGTTATATTCGGTTTGATTCAGGATATTTTTTTCGGACAGATAATTGGAGTTGCGGCTTTTATCTATTTTACGACAGGAATCATCATTTACGAAATAAAAAGATATATATATAAAGATACACTTTTTTCTCCCGTGATTATTACATTTTTCGGAGTTACGTATTATCATCTGATATATTGGCTTTTTATGCGTTTATTTAATACAAATTATAATTTCCTATACGTTTTTAAAACCATTTATTTCGGTGAGTTGTTTTATGATATGATCATAGCTGTAATTCTATATAAATTTTTGATCAACAGATTCCATTCCTACGGATATTACAGGTAGTTGGTGATGAAATGAGAAAGTGGATGAGTGACAGAAACAATCAAATATTGCTTATTGTTGTATTTTTAATGTGCAGTCTGATTATAAGGCTTTTTTCTCTTACCATTGTACACGGTGAAGAATGGAAGAATGCTTCTGATAACATTCGTGTAAAGCAAATATATACATCCGCACCCAGAGGAGAGATATTGGACCGTTACGGCAGAGTATTGGCAGGCAACGAACCAAGTTTTGTAGTTCAGATCGTAAGAAATAATCTGATAGATGAGCAGATCAATCAGGTAGCAATAGAACTTTTAAGTATTCTTGAGAAAAATGGGGATGAATATATCGATAACTTTCCAATACTCATTGAAAATGATACCTTTTATTATACTTATCGAAAAAGCATTGAAAAATGGCTGGTATCTCAAGGAATGCCTGCGGATTTTTCTGCACAGGAAGCCTTTAATGAGTTGAGATTAAGATACAATATTAATGAGGACTTGGATAAATATGATGCTCAGTTGGCGCTTCAGAATGAATATAGTTTCTACCCGCCTATTTCGGTTAAGCAGATGCGTTATCTTCAGGAATTGGAAAAAGACCTTTTTCTGGGAAATTATAATTTAGATGAAGACCTTACAGCAGAAGAGGCGTTCAAAGCATTCAGGGAAAAGTTTGAAATCGATGATAAGTATAATGATGTTGAAGCAAGGAAAATAATGGTGATACGTAATGAATTGGTTTCTCAAGGGTACAGAAAATTCAACCCGGTTAAATTAGCGGTAGACATATCCGATCAGACTACCATTACCATTGAAGAAAAAAAAATAGACCTGCCGGGAATTGAGGTTGTAGTGGAACCTGTAAGATACTATCCATATGGCGAAATGGCAGCACATATCTTAGGCTATTTAGGTAAAATATCCGAAAGCGAAAAAGAAACTTTTGTAAATGAATTGGGATATTTACCTTCAGATCTTATCGGAAAAGAAGGCATTGAAAAAACATATGAATCCTACCTTAAAGGAGTAGATGGTATTCAACAGGTTGAGGTAGATGCATTTGGAAGATTAATTAAAACCATTGAAGAATCAAGCCCTCAGAAAGGTAAGAATATCTATCTGACTATTGATGCTAATTTGCAGAAAACAGCCGAGGACGCCCTTGTTAAAGCATTAGAACAGATAAGAGTCGGAGGCAAGTTTGAAAGTAAATGGGGAAATTATAATTATACGGAAACCATTCCCAATGCCAATTCAGGAGCAGTTGTTGCTTTAGATGTAAACACCGGAGATGTTCTGGCCATGGCCAGTTATCCTGCTTATGATCCGAATATGTTTTCTCTGGGTATTTCTGAAGAAGATTGGAATAGTATACAGGATAAAAACCCAAGAGATCCGTTATCACCAATACCTTTATTTAATACAGCCACAAGGACTGCTGTTCAACCTGGATCTACCTATAAAATGATGGTTGGCCTTACTGCATTGGAAAACGGATTAAGCCCGTACACAAAGCTTTATGATGGAGGTGTCATAAGATTAGGTGACAGAACGTTTGCATGCGGTCTTTGGAATTCAAGCAGAGCAAGCCACGGATATGTGGATTTTTTCAGTGCCCTTGAGGTTTCATGCAACTACTATTTTTATGATCTTATGTCACGCTTTGATTATAGCAAAGGGGTTCCCCTTAATATTGATATGTCCGTTGAAGATGTAATGAATATGTCTTCTCAGTTTGGATTGGGTAATAAAACCGGTATAGAAATCCCGGAGACTTATGTCGGAGTTCCCAGTGAAGAAAAAAAGATTGCAGTGACTAAAAGTAATTTAAGAAGCAGATTGAGAAATAGCGGGGAGTATTATTTCGGTACAGATGTTGCTTCAGATGAAACATTGCTAAACGAAAAAATTAATACCATTTTGGGTTGGACGGAAGAGAATCCGCCCAGAAATAAATTGGCCGAAAGGCTTAAAGAACTTCAGGTTGAATCCGATAAAACATATGAACTTGCAGATTTAGTTAAGTATTCATATTTTAATATGGCAACATGGGGCACAGGAGACACATTGAATCTTGCCATTGGACAGGGAGATCATGCTTATACACCTTTACAAATGGCCAATTATGTTGCAACTATCGCCAATGGGGGATATAAGCACAGAATAACGCTTTTAAAGGGAGTTGAAGATTCAGATATCGAAGTCAGTGAAGATAAAAATTATGATTATCAAATAGAACTTAATAATCAGCAGAATCTTGAGTATATCAAAAAGGGTATGAACCTGGTTACTTCGGGGTCACGAGGAACAGCCCGCGGAACATTTGGGAATTTTCCTGTGGAATGTGGCGGTAAAACCGGGACCGCAGAGCGGTCAGGAAAAATTCAACCAATAGATGAGGTTGAATACATTAGGAAATACTTGAAATGGATTAATCCGAATTTGAGTTTTGAAGAAGTAGAGGAAGAGATGAATTGGCTGATGACTAAATTACCGAAACAATATTCATCAAAAAATATTGCTGTAAGAGAAGCGGTAATAAGGCTTAGTAATGGCAGAGTGAACGAGAATTCTATAGATGCATACAAAGAGGACTATGAAGATTTTGCGTGGTTTGTAAGTTTTGCACCCTATGAAGATCCTCAGATTGCGGTGGCTGTCCTTTTGTTTCAGGGTGGTCACGGCAGCTACGCGGCACCTGTAGCACGTGAAATAATTGCTGAATATCTGGGGCTGAACAACGAATATACTGAACTAGATCTGAAAAATCATTTAACAAAATGATTTTTCAATAATGGAGGGATTATTGTGGGTAAAGTAATTGCTGTTGTATCTGGAAAAGGAGGCGTTGGGAAAACCACTGTAACAACAAACATAGGTGCCTCTCTGGCACTTATGGGAAAGAAAGTGGTGATTCTTGATGCCGATATAGGATTGAGAAATCTGGATATTGCCCTTGGGATGGAAAACAGAATTGTTTATGATTGGGTAGATGTTATAGAGGGTATTTGCAGAGTCAGACAAGCTCTGATAAAAGATAAGAGATTTGAGAATCTTTACCTAATGTCTTCATCGCAAACACGGGATAAAAACACAATTACGCCTATACAAATGAAAGTTCTTTGCAAGAAGCTGAAAGAAAAATTTGACTATATTATTATAGATTCCCCTCCCGGAATAGAAAATGGTTATAGAAATTCAATAGAAGGTGCAGACTCGATTATTGTAGTGACCACTTCGGAAATAGCTGCAGTAAGAGATGCAGAAAGAATTATTCGAGACCTGGAAAGCAGAGAAGATGTTCAAATCATGATCGTCCTGAATAAAATCAGATCCAAATTAATTAGAAATGGTGTGCTTCCTGAAATCGATTATATTATACATACATTAAAGCATAATCCCATCGGAATAATAAAAGAAGATGAAAATATTTATATTTCAATGAATTGTGGAACACCAATTGCTTCCCAGATAGGTACTGAATATGCGGATGTATTTTATGAAATGGCTTCCAGAATAACAGGAGAAGAAATACCGCTGTTTAATAAATAGAACGTTAGGTTTAAGATTGAATATTGAAGGAAGGAGGAAATTTTGCCGAGCAAAATTTCCTCCTTGAATTTTAAATCATAATTCATAAATCTTAAATCACACCATAAACTTCTTTAGAAGTTTATGGTGTGATGACGCATACCCACATTCAAAGCGATTCCCAGAGCGATCATATTGGTAAGGAGCGAACTGCCCCCATAACTTATAAATGGCAATGTGATGCCAGTAACGGGCATCAGTCCCATGGTCATTCCGATATTCTCAAATATTTGAAAAGCAAACATAGATAATATGCCGATTACTATAAGCCTTCCGTAAGTATCTTTTGCTTTTTTTGCCGTTTTGATCAGACGATAAAGGAAAAGAAGATAAAGTATTATAACGGTGAAACCACCGATAAAACCTAATTCTTCAGATAATACAGCAAAAATAAAATCAGATTCCTGAACCGGAAGAAATTTAAGTTTTTTCTGAGTTCCGTTGAAAAGGCCTTTCCCCAGTAAATTTCCCGATCCTATGGCGACTTTAGAATTCCATACCTGGTAATTCCCAGGCAAAGATAGATCTTCGGGGTTTAGAAAAGCATCAATCCTGATTTTCTGATGTTCTTCCATAAATCGATATAAAATAGGGATTAGTGCAACAACTACGGCTGACAACTTTAAAAAAAGCTTTGAATCTATTCCTGCCGCAAATATCATTCCTACGGATATTACAGATAGAACAGCTGCATTTCCGAGATCCGGTTCAATAAGAATAAGCAGAATGATAGGAGCACAATAAAGCCCGGCTAAAGCAATGCCCTTTATAGAAGAAAGCGTATTGCTGTTATTCGAAAGGTATTTCGCAAAAGCCAGAATAAAAATCACCTTTACCAGCTCTGAGGGCTGCATGTCTATAGGCCCCAAATCGATCCAGCCTCTGGCGCCATACTGAACTTTTCCGAGCCCGGGAATATATACAGCTAACAAAAGTAATATACAAGTGATATACAATATCTTATCAAGCCGTTCAAAAATACTGTAATCAAAAATAAGAATAACTGCAATTGCAACAATTCCAAGAATAAAGGCCAAAGTTTGTACTTTAATTTCCCGAGTAATATGAAAAGAAGTATCATATGATGTACTTCCAATAAGAATAATACTAATTATAAACAAGATTAAAACCAAGGACAGCAAAAAAATATCCAAGTTTTTTAGTATGTTTTTTTCAAACATATGGCAACCTCATATTCAATATTTGTTAATATATTATAACACATGTGGAGGAAGTCTCAAATGTTATTTCATGGTTGTTTACTTTGCTTGACAGTCAGAGAAAAAAAATATAATATTATATATATATCTGTTACAAACTGGTCCAATGATGTGATGTAATTATTTTGATGAGGAAGCATTATTCATGACCGAGCTGACTCGGTCATATTCATGTAAAGAATAAAATACAAAGGAGGTGTATCAATATTAACTTTGCAGCTATTGTCACAGGAATTATTACAATTATTATCGGTTTTCTTATTGGATATATATTCAGAAAAACAATAGGAGAAAGAAAAATAAGCAGCGCTGAGCAAAAGGCGAAAAATATTTTGCTGGACGCCGAAAATAAAGCCGAAACCATAAAGAAAGAAATTACCATAGAAGCAAAAGAAGAGGCACATCGTCTCAGAAGTGAGATTGAAAAAGAGATAAGAGACCGTCGATCAGAAATGCAGCGACAGGAGCGAAGGCTCATTCAAAAAGAAGAAAACATAGATAAAAAACTGGAAAACATAGAAAAAAAGGAAGAAAACATTGCGCATCAAGAGTCGCAGATATATAAAAAACAGCAAGAGTTAAAAGAATTGCATAATAAACACATTGAAGAGTTAGAAAGAATATCCGGATACTCTACCGAAGAAGCAAAGGAGTTACTGCTGTCAATCATTGAAAAGGAAGTACGCCATGAATCTGCTGTAATGATCAAAGAGATCGAACAGAAAACCAAAGAGGAATCAGAGAAAAAGGCGAGAGAGATTATAACCAATGCAATTCAGAAATGTGCGGCGGATCATGTAGCCGAAAGTACGGTATCGGTAGTTCCTCTTCCTAATGATGAAATGAAGGGAAGAATTATTGGAAGAGAAGGAAGAAATATAAGAGCGATAGAAACTTTAACTGGAATTGATTTGATCATTGATGATACGCCTGAGGCGGTTATTTTGTCCGGATTTGATCCTATCCGGCGTGAGATTGCAAGAATCGCATTGGAAAAATTAATCGTTGACGGAAGGATTCATCCCACAAGAATCGAAGAAATGGTGGAAAAGGCCGACAAGGAAGTAAACAATATCATAAAAGAAGAAGGAGAACAGGCTACTTTTGATGTTGGTATCCATAACCTTCATCCTGAACTGGTAAAACTGTTGGGAAGATTAAAATATAGAACAAGTTACGGACAAAATATCTTGAAACATTCTCTTGAAGTGGCACATCTTTCAGGCCTTATGGCAGCTGAATTAGGATTAGATGTTAAGCTGGCCAAACGTGCAGGACTGCTGCATGATATTGGAAAAGCCGTGGATCATGAAGTAGAAGGAACTCATGTGGATATAGGTATAGAGCTTCTTCGAAAATATAAGGAATCTGAACAAGTGATCAATTCAATGGCTTCACATCATGGAGACTATGAACCAAAGAATATGGAAGCCGTATTGATTGCTGCTGCCGATGCATTGTCTGCAGCACGTCACGGAGCAGGAAGAGAAACACTGGAAACATATATTAAAAGACTTCAGAAACTTGGGGAAATTGCTAATTCTGCAGCAGGTGTAGAAAAATCCTTTGCGATTCAGGCAGGAAGAGAAGTCAGGATTATTGTTAAACCGGAAGAAATGTCGGATGAAGAAATTGTATTCCTGGCGAGAAATATAAGTAAGAAAATAGAAGATGAACTGGAATATCCTGGGCAGATAAAAGTGAATGTCATTAGAGAAACCCGGGCAATTGAATACGCGAAATAGATATTAAAAAGAACTCCGTGAGGAGTTCTTTTTTAAATAAGATAAGTGGTAAAAGGATAAGAATTTATTATCTAAGATTGAGATTGTTGAAAAAGTTAATATATAATCTTAGAATAAAACCTGTATAAATAATCATCCGTATCGAATTTATCTTTGCCTTTACAAACCTTAGAGGTTATTCTAAAATGATATTTAGGCTTACGTAACTTAGGAGGAAGAAACTTTTAAAAATTACGATAAACAGTAATAAATGATGGAATAATAAAATAATAGAGATGAATGCAGGGCTTTCTTTCCTATTGAGTTATTAGTTATAAAACGAAAAATTTTACTTTTTTTAAAATTATTTATTATCTGTTATCTGTTATCTTTTTAGTGATGAGGTGTTTTAAATGTTGGTATATCTGGATAATAGCGCGACTACTCAGCCATATAAGGAGGTCACCCATACTGTAGCGGAGTGTTTTGAGGAGAATTATGGAAACCCGTCTTCATTACACAGAATGGGTATAAAGGCTGAAAAGGCAGTTAAGGCAGCCAGAAAGATCATAAGTGCATCCTTAAGAGCAGAGGAAAATGAGATTATTTTTACTTCCGGAGGTACAGAATCCAATAATATGGCAGTTTTGGGGGCTGCAGATGCTTTAAAAAGGTATGGCCATCGTATTATTACTTCGTCAGTTGAACACCCTGCAATCATAAATGTCTGTAAAGCTCTTGAGGAAAAGGGCTTTGACGTCAGATATTTAAACGTTGATGACAAAGGTCGGATTGATATAAATGAGTTCAATGAATATTATAACGACAATACAATTTTAATAAGCGTTATGCATGTTAATAATGAGATGGGTACAATTCAGCCAATTGAGGAAATTGCGAGGTACAAAAAAAAGAACGAGAAGGTTTTTTTCCATGTAGATGCTGTTCAATCCTATGGCAAAATTGAAATATTTCCCGGTAATACAGGGATTGATCTGTTGTCTGTAAGTGCACATAAGCTTCATGGGCCAAAAGGGGTTGGCGGATTGTATATCAACAGAAATGTAAATATTCCGCCCCTCTTGTTTGGAGGGCAACAGGAGAATATGTTTCGTTCCGGAACAGAAAATGTTCCCGGGATAGCGGGGTTTGGAAAAGCAGTTGAAATAACTTTTTCGGATTTTCAAAACAGGATTGAAAGAATCAGAAAAGTAAAAGAATACTTAACAGAAGGCATTAAGGATACAATCAAAGATGTCAGGATTAACAGTTATGAGGATCAAAGATGCGCACCGCATATTGTCAATATCAGTTTTTTAGGAATTCGGGGAGAGGTTTTGCTTCATATGTTAGAACAGGCGGATATATATATATCTACAGGTTCGGCCTGTTCATCAAAAAAAAGATCTAAGAGCCATGTATTAAAAGCTGCAGGCCTTTCGGATGCCGAAATTGATGGTGCTGTTAGATTCAGTTTATCAGAGTTTAATACCATTGAAGAGATGGAATATGTCTTAGAGCATCTTAAGGCAAGTGTATACCGTATAAGAAAAATTATGAGGAAGTGAAAGAAATGGATAAAGTGTTTCTTGTCAAGTATGGGGAAATTGCCTTGAAGGGCCTTAATAAGCCTTATTTTGAAAGGATGTTATTAAATCGAATTAAAGTCAGGCTCAAGTCCTTCAATGTAACTGATATTTATAAATCCGACGGGATTATATATGTCAAGGTAGATGAAAAAGAATCAGATGGCCAGATTATAAAAGAGATCAAGAAAGTATTTGGAATTGCATATATCAGTCTTTCCTATGAGACCGGAACGGATATGAAGATGATTTCCGAATCGGCTGTTGAATATGTCAATACACTTATTAAAGAAAAAAAAATCAAAACTTTTAAAGTTGAAACAAGGCGTGGATATAAACAATTTCCGCTTAAATCACCGGAAATATCCAGCCGCGTCGGTGCTGCTATATTAAAAGATACTCAAGGGATCTCCGTGGATGTGCATCAACCAGATACGACTATTTATGTAGATGTCAGAAAAGAAAAGTCATATATTTACAGCGAAAAAATTCGGGGATATGGCGGACTGCCTCTTGGCACAAATGGCAAAGGTCTGCTTCTTCTTTCAGGAGGAATAGACAGTCCTGTGGCAGGATGGATGATGGCTAAAAGAGGTATGCAGATTGAAGCAGTTCATTTCCATTCATATCCGTTTACCAGTGAAAGAGCTCAGGAAAAGGTTATGGCGTTAGCTGAGATTCTTACCAATTATTGCGGTGAAATAAAAATATATCATGTAAATTTATTAAATATTCAACAAAAGATTGCAGAAAAATGCCCGGAATCGGAATTGACCATTCTGTCTCGCAGGTTTATGATGAAAATTTCTGAGAGGATTGCTGAATCCAATGGGTGCGATGCTTTGATCACCGGTGAAAGTATGGGGCAGGTAGCCAGCCAGACCATTCAGGGTCTGATTGCTTCCGATAATTCTGTCAGAATGTTGGTAACGAGGCCTTTAATTGCCCTTGATAAAGTAGATATAATGGATACTGCAAAGGAAATCGGTACTTATGAAACATCTATACTTCCTTATGAAGATTGCTGTACGGTTTTTCTTCCTAAACATCCTGCAACAAAGCCAAAATTAGGTAATATATTAAAATCTGAATTATTGCTGGATGGAGAGGTTCTTATTGAAGAAGCCATTGAAGAGATGGAAGTTACCACTGTTGAAGATAGATAAATGAAACGGAAGGGACGGTTCTTTTTGTTTACTTTCAACAAGAAATCCCGAAAGAGGTAAACAAAAAGAACCGTCCCTTCCGTTTCTTAATGTTTCATATCGACGGAAACTGATAAAAGTAGAACCCTTTAGATTTTTTTTGCTAAAGGGTTTTTTTAAAATAAGTAGAAATATAAAAAATGAATAGAACAAAAAAGGAGGATTGCAATGAGAGTAAGTTTTGAAACGATAGATAATATTTTAATCGCAGAACTTGATGGGGAACTGGACCACCACACTGCAAAAGAGGTCCGAGATGAATTAGATAAGACTATAGATGCTTTTTTTATAAAACACCTTATTTTTGATTTCAGGAAAGTAACTTTTATGGATAGCTCCGGTATCGGTGTGATTATTGGCAGATATAATAAAATTCATGATATGAATGGCAGAGTAGGAGTCGCCAATTATAATAAATATGTGGATAAGATTTTCGCTGTTTCAGACTTGTATTCAATTATCGAGAAATTTAATGATACGGATCAGGCCATAAAGTCATTTAGTGAGTAAGGAGTGAGAAGATGACATTTTATAACCGAATGAAATTGGAATTTATAAACAAATCAGAAAATGAATCTTTTGCCAGGGTGGCAGTTGCCTCATTTGTGTCCCAAATTGACCCGACAATAGAAGAGCTGATAGAGATTAAAACGGCATTATCGGAGGCAGTAACCAATTCTATCATTCATGCTTATGATAAAAATGAAGAGGGAATCATTGATATTTATTGTACCATTAATGATTACACTGTAGAAATGATTATCGAGGATCATGGTATTGGTATAGAGGATATCGATCAGGCAAGGGAACCGCTGTTTACTTCTAAACCTGAACAAGAGCGGTCAGGAATGGGTTTCACGGTTATGGAAACTTTCGTTGACGAGATGGATGTTCAATCTTTACCGGGAGAAGGGACCAAAGTAACTTTAAAGAAAACTCTTAACAGAGAAATTCAATAGGTTTTAAAGGGTATTGGAATGGAAAGTACAATTAAATATTCAGGCTCTTGGGAAGAAGAATTGCATGAGAAGATATATGAAGCCCAGTCAGGAAATGAAGAAGCTAAAGAATATGTTATCAGTGAAAACATTGGATTGGTAAAGAGTATTATTACAAAGTTTCTGAGTACCGGTTATGAATGGGAAGATTTATATCAGATTGGATGCATTGGTTTAATAAAAGCGGTAGACCGTTTTGACCCGGCATATAATGTAAGGTTTTCTACATATGCAGTTCCTTTGATTATAGGAGAAATAAAAAGATTTTTGCGGGATGATGGTAGAATAAAGATAAGCAGAGATGTGAAAAATGGCATAAGAAAGCTTAAGGATACGGAAGAATCTCTCTATATCAAACACGGTAGATATCCAAAAATCAGTGAACTGGCAGATGAGATGAAAATGGATAAAGAGGAGATTTTGTTTCTTATTGAAGCAAATTCTTCAGTCAGTAGAATTGAAAGCATGGATGATACGGAAAGAAAGGACATATTTTTTAAAGAACCACAGACAAATGAGGAAGAAAATAAGATAAATCTTATTACATTGAAAAATTTAATCAGTCAGATGAAAGACAGGGACAGACAGATTGTGATACTTCGTTATTTTAAGGATATGACTCAGCAGGAAGTTGCCGATATTCTCAATATATCGCAGGTGCAAGTTTCACGTCTTGAAAAGAAAATATTAAGTCAGATGAAGGATGAAATACTGGAGGAATAGTGGGATCCTTTTTTCTCCAAATTCGATACGAATGGTAATTTATACAGGTTTATTCAAAAGAAGATTATATATTAACTTTTTCAACAATCTCAAGAGTTTTGTTTTTTTAGCTAAAAACAAAACTCTTATATTTTTTTGTTTTTTTTAACTGTAAATGTACATACTAAGTTTGTATTGAAAATAATGAAGAGGTATGAAAAATGAGTCAGAAAAAAAATCGGATGAATCAAAAGTACAATTATTATGTTAACAATGTTGCTCCGAAACCCAAGTATATATCCAACTGTATTAAAGCATTTTTTACAGGAGGCACCGTATGCATTATAGGATTTATTCTGCAAAAATGGATTCAAAGCAAAGGATTAGATCAGAAAACGGCAAGTTCCATTGTCATTATGATATTGATTTTCTCTGCCCAGTTTTTAACGGGTCTGGGGGTTTTTGATGATATTGTAAAATTTGCAGGTGCAGGTTTGATTGTACCCATTACCGGATTTGCCAATTCCATTGTTTCACCGGCCATGGAATATAAGAAAGAAGGGATTGTGTTAGGTGTAGGGGCAAAATTATTCAGTTTAGCCGGACCGGTTTTGGTATGGGGTTTTTCTGCATCGGTAATCATTGGCATTATATATGCTATTATAACTTAGTTTTATCAAAGGAGTAGATAAAAAGATGGCTGTAAAAAAGATGGGACAACAAACAATTCGATTTCCTCTTCCTCCTAAAATAATATCTGCCTACTCCATTGTAGGCCCTAAAGAGGGAGAAGGTCCGCTAAAGGACTGGTTTGATGAAATATTGGAAGATGATATGATTAAGGAAAAAACATGGGAAAAGGCAGAAAGCAAAATGCTAAGAAGTGCTATCAATGCTTCCCTTAAAAACTGTCAGAAAACACCTGAAGATATTGATTTTCTTTTGAGCGGAGACTTACTCAATCAGCTCATGTCCGCTTCCTATACGGCAAGAGATTTAGGCATTCCATTTTATGGCTTGTACGGTGCTTGTTCGACAATGACCGAGTCGTTAAGCCTGGCTTCCATGTTGATAGACGGCGGCTTTGCAGACCATGTTATTGCTGCTACTTCAAGTCATTTCAGTACAGCAGAAAGACAATACCGTTTTCCGCTGGAGCATGGTAATCAGAAACCTCCAACTGCACAATGGACTGTGACCGGATCAGGCGCTTTGGTTCTTGCATCTCAGGGTGCAGGACCGGTCATAACTCATATAACGGCAGGCAAAGTTGTGGACTTTGGCGTAACCGATGCAAATAACATGGGAGCGGCTATGGCACCGGCTGCAGTTGACACGATCGCCATACATTTTAGTGATACGGGACGTTCTCCTGATTTTTATGATCTAATCCTTACAGGAGATTTGGGCCAGTTGGGAAAACAGATTGCAAAGGACTTATTAACAGAAAAAGGATTTAATGTAGAAAGTGTCTATAACGATTGCGGTGTAATGATATTTGACAGTATTAACCAAGATACTCATTGCGGGGGAAGTGGCTGCGGATGCTCCGCTTCCGTGTTTTGCGGAAATATATATAAAAGGATGATGAAAAAAGAGTTGAAAAATGTTCTGCTTGTTTCTACAGGAGCGCTCCTTTCCACAATAAGCACCCAGCAGGGAGAAAGTATACCGGGTATTGCCCATGCCGTAGCGGTTTCAATATAAATATAAGTGTAAGTGTAAGTGTAAATAGAAGTGTAAGTTCGAGTGTAAGTATAAGTGTAAGCGGAAGTATATTTAATGTATGGAGGTGTTTTTTTGGATTATGTATATGTATTTATTACAGGGGGGATTATTTGTGTAATAGGACAGCTTTTAATGGACGGAACAAAACTGACGCCTGCCCATGTATTGGTACTGTTCGTAACATTAGGTGCCGTTCTTACGGGTTTGGGAATTTATGAACCCATTGTTGACTTCGGCAAGTCCGGGGCGACTGTTCCCCTTCCGGGGTTCGGTTATTCACTGGCTAAAGGAGCAATAGAAGGAGTGAAGTCAGATGGATTATTAGGTGCATTTTCAGGCGGGATAGAAGCAACTGCACCCGGTGTTGCTGCAGCAGTCGTGTTTGGCTATGCTATTGCAGTTATTTTTTCACCCAAAACAAAGAAATAAATAATGAGTGGAAGTATAAGTAAAGGTGTAATTAGAAGAGGTTCTTTTACTTGTACTTATACAAATGTTATACAGAAGGGGTAGATAACAAGAATAAAGTAATTAAAAAAATGCATATGGAGTAATAAATTTTGATAGATTCAGATTAGAAATAGTATATTACATGTTATGAGTAGCTAAAGCCTCAATTTAGCATTTTTTTGAGTGATTTGATAAACTTTCTATCCATCAGCCATTGAAAGCGATGAGGTTCGAAGCAAAAATGACAGGACGTCATTTTTAGATCAATTCGCAGCATGGACGCTGTCGTTTGATCGTGCGAGAAATCCCAAGATTGAAATGTTGCTGATGCAGAAAGATTAGCACTAACGAAAAAATTTGCTAAATTAAGAGGCTGACTCTCGCCAGCCCCTTTTTATTCATTATGATCGTTCATTCTGCTCTCTATGGGAAATTCCGTTTCCGTTGAAGCTTCATCATCTAACAATTCATTAGTGTCATCATTTGTTTCATTTTCTTCCCATTGGGAATCGGAATTGTTTTCATCTATACCTTCCGGTGGGTACATATCGCTGTTCATCTCTATATCCGTAGGATATAACTGATAAGACGGATTATGAAGCGGACAATAGTACCTTGGTATTTCGTAAATGTAGTCCTCGGGATACAAGGCAGGATCCTCTATCAAAGGATACGGCCGTTTAGTAAATACCCTTTGTTCAATAAATTGCGGAGGACAGGAAGGGGTCGCCAGCCTGTTTGTAAAAATATCAATATCTGCCAGGACATGAATGTCATCATATTCTGTAGGCTGAGTCCCGGAAATAAAATATTCGGTAATGATATTGTTGCCCCTTGGGTCCATATGACTTATTTCTGTCGGCAGTTTGCCCGACTTATTGTCAACAGTGACCCGAATGATATTGGAAGGTCTTTCAAAATCTTTTGAAGGAAGGTTTTCATGGACCTGCTTCATGATTTTACTCCAGAGCTGTGCGCTTGCAGTACTTCCCTGAGATAGTTCTATATCCAGATCATTGCCGATCCATAAACCGCCGACATAGTATGGCGTATATCCCATGAACCATGCATCATAATTGCTGCTGGTGGTTCCGGTCTTACCGGCAACAGGGATAGTTGTATTTCCGCTGAATAGTTGTGCTCTGGAACCCGTTCCGCTTCTCACCGCAGAAACAAGAATATCCGTCATGATAAATGCCACGTCTTCTTCAACAACAGTATGACGTTCCGGTATATTCTCGATAATTACATTTCCGTTTTTATCTTCAACTCTTGTGAATGATATGGGCTCGTTATAAATTCCTTTGTTGGCCAATGTACCATAGGCTGCAGTCATTTCCAACGGGGAAATGCCTTTAGTCATTCCGCCTAAAGCCAGAGCTGCGGAATTGTTGTCATTGGTGGGCCCTTCTTCGATAATAGAAGTGACGCCAAGGTTTTTTAAATATTCTTTTGATGTATTGACACCAATGGCTTCTGATACTTTCACAGCCGCTACATTAATGGACTGCTGAACAGCATGCCGTAAAGTAACAAGCCCCTTATACCCGGTATACCAGTTTTTGGGCCAGACTTCTCCCTTGTCGTTGATCAAAGGCGCATCATCGATAATGGAAGCCGCTGTCCAACCGTTGTCCAATGCCGGAGTATATACAGCGATTGGTTTAATGGAAGAACCTGGCTGAGACGGATTCGTTGCTCTGCTGTATAACATTTTGCCGGATATGTTTCTTCCTCCTACCAGGGCTTTTATTTCCCCGGTATAGGGGTCCATAATGACCATAGCAGACTGTGGCTGCATTACTTCTTCGTTTAAAGTATAATTGCTTTCCTTGATCAGATAGTCTTCTCCATCTTTCACAAAGAAGTCAGGATTATCCTGCAGGAATTGTTTGCTCAGGATAACATTGCCATCGGGGTCATATGTTTTATAAGTGTTAGGAATCAGCAACCTTCCGCCTCTTGTTATAGTAAAACCATTGCTGTCTTTATAAAAATCCTTAATAGATATTTTAATGTCTACGATTTCATCATCTTCTTTGTAGCTGTCAAAGATCAATTTTTTGTTTTTTAGTAGAACCAGATTACCTGAAGAATCTTTATTATAATCGCCGGATTGCAATACAAAAGCATCTTCATTATTAAATAGATTTTCATATTTATAGAGCATTATTCTATATTGTTTATTCAGTATATTTCCGTATTTATCTTTTCTTTCACGGACATCCGGAAAATTACTCGAATCATCAAATTCGGTCTCTACAATTTTTTGCAAGTCCATGTCGATGGTGGAATAGATTTTTAATCCTGCGTTATAAAGCATGTCATAGGCTTCTTTCTCAGAAATATCGTATTCGCTCATAAGTGCAGTCAACACATCGGTTTTGACCTTATCTGTAAAATAAGAAGAGATATCCTTATCTTCACTTAAGGAGGGATTTACGTGGGTGCGCATATCGGTATTGACGGCTTCATCATACTGTTCCTGAGAAATAAAACCATACTGGAGCATGAATTTAAGAACCAAAAGCTGACGGTCTTTAAACCGCTCATCATATAGCAGGGTGTAAGTTTCTCCGATATTGATGATATTGGGATCACCGGGATCGGCATCTTCGTTTCGAAGCCTTTTAATAGGTGCATATTTAGATGGATTTTTTGTTATGCCTGCGATTAATGCGCATTCGGCCAGATTCAACTCATCAATATTTTTTGAAAAATATTCCTGGGAAGCGGCCTGTACACCATTTGTACCAAAGCCCAAGTATATGGTATTCAAATAAGCTTCTATAATTTGTTCTTTTCGAAGAGATTTTTCCAATAATAGAGCATAATAGGCTTCCTGGATTTTTCGTTCCATAGACCTCTCGGATTTTTTTTCAGGTAAATATAAGTTTCTGGCTAACTGCTGTGTAATGGTACTGGTTCCACGAATATTTTCACCTGATGTGACACCTTCCCAGATAGCACCCAAAATACGAACGATATTAAAACCTTTATGTTCCCAAAAGGTTTTATCTTCAATTGCTATAAAGGCATTAATTAAATCAGTTGGGATGTCTTCATATTTCACATTGGTCCTCAATCCGTGATACTGTACCTTTTCTATGACATTTCCATCCTGATCATAAATAAAAGAATTTTCATTCAATAAACTGTATATATTATTGGGGTCAATAGGTTCTGTATTCTGAATAATATTATAGGTCACAGCGCCTACGGCAACTGAACCGATGATACCGAGGGCTATGGCAATCAAAAATAATGTTTTTATAATTTTAAACTTATTTTTTTTCTTTTTTTTCTTTTTAGCAGCACGGCGGCTGTATTTTTCCTCTTCGGACAAAATTAATCACCTCATTAGAAAATAAAAATTACGACAATATATTATATCATATGAAGTGAAATATGTTAATCTATTGATGGAATTTCACAGTAAGGATATAATTGTGTTAGAGGTTAGAGGTTAGAGGTTAGAGGTTAGAGGTTAGAGGTTAGAGGTTAGA
>JAENZQ010000015.1:39396-78322 GCA_016841185.1 Anaerovorax odorimutans | reverse complement strand
CCACCTGCATGGCGATCTGATTTCCCATTGTCCCGGCACCTACCATGGCCACTTTTTTTATGTCGCTCATCTTGTTTCTCCTTTCTTTAAGTTAAAATATTTATTATATTACATATCTATCATTTCAAATGCATACAGAGCAGCGCCGAGAGCACCGACTATTTGTGGTTTTTTCAACACGGTGACTTTTTCTTTGATCTCTTGCTCAAGTGCATCTACAACGCTTTTATTTAATGCCACTCCACCTGTCATGACCACATCAGGCTCTACACCGATTCTTCCGGCTAAACCGGCTACTCTTTTAGCAACTGCTTTATGTGCACCTTTTGCAACATTTTCCCTTTTAACCCCTGCTGCAAGTTGAGAAATCACTTCAGATTCAGCAAATACCGTACAGGTATTACTGATGTTTATTTCTTCCGTAGCCTTTTGAGATAAGACTGATAATCTGTTGATACGGCAATCCAGTATTCTTGCCATAACCTCTAAAAATCTTCCTGTACCGGCTGCGCACTTATCATTCATGGCAAAATTCTTCACCCGGCCGTCTTCATCTAATCGAATGACTTTTGCATCCTGGCCTCCAATATCGATAATAGTTCTTGCATTAGGCTTTAAAAAGAAGGTCCCCCTGGCATGACAACTGATTTCAGTAATCTGTTTATCTGCTTTTTGGTATGTCATTCTTCCATAACCTGTAACTACAGAATATTGAATTTCTTTTTCATTAAGTCCGGCTTTACTTAATACCGCTTTCACAGTCTTCTCAGGCCCCAGAGTACCCGTACCGGTATTAATCACCGATGCGGAGAGAATATTCAACTTTGAGTCCAGAATAACTGCTTTTGATGTAGTTGATCCTATATCTACTCCTAAAAACATTCTTATCAGCCTTTCATATCATAAACTTTAAACAGTTAACATTTCTTTAAAGCTTTGTATTCTTGTTCGAATTTGTTCAACTGAATCCATTTTTTGTTCGATTTCCAGATAAAGCATCGGTATCTTTGCAGCTTCCAGTTCTTTTTTATAAATGGGATAATCAAATTCTTCAGGATCGCAGAACTTCATCATAAATACCACAACACCATCTGCTTTGTATTCTTTTACCAAATCCAATAAAAGCTGTCCTCTTGTTTTCTCTTCGTCATATAATAAAGCGCATTTCTGATTGCCGGCTATCCGAAGCGCTAACCGTTCAAGAGGTGTTCCCGAATTTGACACACCGGTTCTGAACTGTCTTGACTCATGTGCCAAGTCATCTGCTGCAAAAGTAATATTATTCTGGACCAAAGTATCTAAAAGCACTTCCGGTTCCGCTAATATCCCTGTTGCAATAACCTTAATGCCGTTAAAAGCTTCTTCAGGAAGCATGTTCAATTCTGTAGTAAGTTCTTTAATCAGTGGGATATACCATTTCTTGTCTGTAAAATATGCCGCCTTGATAATCGAATGTCTTTTTTTTGCATCAATCGTTCGGGGGTATTTACTTGCAATTGCCACAAACTGTGACATAGTCTTTCTGTATTCTTCATAAAGATCAATGCTTTCTTCTAATTCTTTTTCAGTGATTTTCTTGCCTGAAATTTTCTCAAGTTCATCTTTTACTCTTTTATATTCATTTACCAGGTACTCTACTCCGGCAGTTATTTTCCGGTTCTGCGGATATACCATTGCAATTAACGGAATATCCGGAACCGCTGCTTTCCAGTTCTCACAAACACATTTAAGAGTATCGCAATATGCAGGAATAATTATGGCTGAAAGAAACTCATAACTGCCTTCCATTCCGTGCTCCATATTCTCTTTCATAATGGAACAGCAGAAGCTTTGCAAATATTTATCTGCTTTCTTTATTTCTTTTTGGCCGCCCCATAGCCCCACAGGAATCATTCCTGCTGCATACACGATTTCTTCAGGCGTATATAGAGGAAAACAGCCAATAACTTCCTTCCCTGTTTCTTCCATAGATTCTCTTATGGCTTTGGCCGGATATCTTGATACATCTTCCATTATGGCGATGATTTCTTCTATACGATTCATTCTCTATTCGCCCTTTCTTTTTTTTTCTGTTCCATCATTTCTACGAGAGCCTGAATCCTCGTTTCATATTGAGCAAGGGAAAAAGCTCTTGGATCTGTCTGATCTCCGTCAAAAATAACCGATGGTATTCCTGTCCGCCGACTCACTTTACGCTGAACTTCATATTGCCTAAAATCCATAAGTTTGCAGCTTCTGTTTGAATGAAATATAATTCCGTCTAATGAAAAATCTTCAACCAGTTTAACAATATTATCCGCTCCAAATTCAAGATTACGATTGGCATAATTTGAACTGTAAGCTCTGGCCATACCATCCAAGTCATTACTGTCATATATGATACTCCATGAATCAGGGTAAGTAGAAGTTACCATGTTGATACCATTCTTCTTCAACACCTTATAAGTGTCTGATAAGTATGGCCAGCAAGCGATGCCATCCCACATCACACGATATTTTTCCTCTGCATCTTTCCATGGCCCTTCCTTCCGCTTCGCTTTATCGTGCAGCTCCTCAGCCCATAGTTTAAAAAGATTAAGCCCTTCCTTTTTCCCTCTCATACAAACAATCGTCGCCATATAGTTAAATAAATCAAACCCATTCAAGGGGGAGGGTCTTGCAGCTGCTTCATTCGAAGCCTGTTTCCACCATTTTGCTGTTTCGGAAGAAATTTTCATTACTTCTTTGAATCGGTCATAATCAAATTTTTTCCCTGAAATTTCCTCTAATTGAACAATTGCATTTTCAAACTGCCCCCGTATATATTTCACACTGTGATCCGGCACTTCATAAGTATGATTAAAGGGTAAGTCAAATAGAATCATGGGAATATGCAGTTCCTTAGCAATATTTTCATACCACTTGATTACCGTATTACAGATGTTGTTACAGCAAAATATAAAATCCGGCATGGGAATATTTCCTGCAACACTCTCTTTAATATCCATATATCCTATATTGACTCTTGCATAAGAACATAAATCTATAGAATACCCGCGGGCTTCGGAATTGTCAATAAATTCCTGAGCACATTTTCTTGCACCTATAGCTGCTGCATGATTTTCCGGATAAACAACTTTTATATCCATGGTTTCCAGAAACTCCTGTGGTGCAATAGAGGTAGACCAAGCCACGAGTTCTCCTGATTTTTTTGCTTCTAAGGCTTCTTCATAATGTTGATTCAGTAATTCCTGCAATAGTTGCTTAGATGTCTTGCTTTCTTTCAAAACGTTAACCTCCTATTTCAAGCCGCAGCCTATCGGATTGCTTCGGTTTATATAAACGCAATATGTGTGCCAAAAATAAAAAAGTATAAAAAATTATTTAGTTTCGATATGAGAAGCTATAAATCGAAGGTTTCTCAGCACTTCTTTTAAAAATAGTTAAATTATCAATGGATTTTCTTAAGAGTTAAAGAACCGGTTATTAGAATTTTTAGATGCACATTTCCATCAATTGATGTATTTGTGCATCTAAACCATCTATAAAAGAGCTTTTGATTTTTTAATTGCATGCTCCGCCCATTCAGAGTCTTTATAAATCGCTCTGCCCACACCTATTAAATCTGCTGCACCCTTTGAAAGGAGGTTCTCAGCCATATCTACATCTGTAATACCCCCGGTAAGTAATACCGGAATGGATACAACCTTTCTGACAGCCATAGAAAGGGGTGAAAAATACGCTTTCCCGGAAAGCCCCGGTATAATGTATCCGCAAAAACCTCCTGAAATATCAAGGACATTCACACCAGCCTTTTCAAATTCTATTGCTGCCGTGATGCTATCGTCAAGAGTCGTTCCTCCTTCAATGAAATCAGATGCTCCCAGTCTTAGAAGTATTGGAAAATTCTTACCTACAGCATCTCGAACAGATTCAATGATCTGAAGATGTAATCTGATGCGATTATGCAAACTTCCGCCATATTCATCCTTTCTTTTATTCGTTAAAGGAGAATAAAACTGATTCAGAAGATATCCATGTGCCGAATGTATTTCCACGCCATCAAAACCAGATTTTTTTACTCTTAAAGCGGCATCATGAAAAGCTGTTATAATATCATTTATTTCCTGCAGAGAAAGTTCTCTCGGCATATCGCCTTTACGAGGATTCTTTATTGGCGACGGTGCCACCGGAACATTTCCCGCAACTTCACTTGTTGTTGCACTCCCTGCATGATTCAGCTGCATAATCGCCTTTGTACCATTTTTTTGAATGACACCCGCTATTTTTTTCAGCCCATCAATGGTACTGTTGTCACATACCGACAATTGATTATGACTGGCTTTACCGCTCGGACTCACATAGCTGTGTTCAATGATAACAAGCCCGATATAACCGCCTTTTGCTTTCTCCTTGTAGTAATTTATAATTGAATCTTTTGCTTTTCCATCCTTATCAGCTGTTTCAGTAGCCATTGGAGGGAAAACCAAACGGTTATGCAGTTCTAACGTTTCTGTTTTTAACTGCTTAAGTAAATAAGACATGATATCTCTCCTTTAATATTTTTTTAATGCATTTATATATTGAGCAAAATATGTGCCATTTTTATCCAAAGAAAAAAAGCAGTATGACTGCTTTTTTTCTTAGAACTATTCATTTTTTTATGTAAATCCATATTTTTTGAGTTTTCTTACAACTGTAGATTGATCAACTTGTATAGCCTTTGCAATTCTACGGGACGACTTGTATTTTTCTTTCGCCTTTTTTAATATTTCCCTTTCCACCTGTTCCACTGCCTGTTGCAGCGGCATTATTTCAACAGGATGGATTTCCCTTTTCCCGTCATTGTTTACAACCTGTTTATTACGATTCCACGGCAGGTCATTTACCTGAAGGTACTCATTGTTACTGACAATAACCATATTTTCAATCATATTCTTTAACTGCCGGATGTTCCCTGTCCATTCATTTGTTTCTAATTCTTTGATAACATCATAGGTCAATTTCTTGCTCAGACCATATTGTAAATTAAATTGCTGCAAAAAATGCAGAGCCATTGGTGCAATATCTTCGGTCCTTTCTCTGAGAGGCGGAATTTTGATCTGAATAACATTGAGGCGATAAAACAAATCCTCTCTAAATTCCTTCTCCTTCACCTTTTGTTCCAGATGCTTATTGGTTGCTGTAATGATCCTGACATCCAATTTGACAGGTTTAACAGAACCGATACGGTTTATCTCCCTTCCTTCTAAAGCTCTCAGCAATTTAACCTGAAGGTTTAAAGACATTTCTCCTATCTCGTCCAGAAAAAGCGTTCCACCTTGTGCTGCTTCAAAAAGCCCGGTTTTTCCCTCTTTAGAAGCTCCTGTAAATGCGCCCTTTTCATATCCAAATAGTTCCGATTCCAAAAGCTGCTCAGGAATCGAACCGCAATTAATAGCTACAAAAGGGTTATTTCTCCTTAAACTGTTATTGTGTATGAATTTAGCGACTTCCTCTTTACCGACACCCGACTCTCCGGTAATCAGAACCGTTGCATCAAAATTACTGACCTTGTGTGCTAAAATGAAGATTTCTTGCATCACTTCACTGACCACCACAATGCTCCCCTTATCGCCTTTCTTATAATGAGCATCCGAAAGATTCTTAAAATAAAGTTTTTCCATTTCCCTTGCTTTTTGTAATTCTTCACGAAGCTCATATATTTCAGAAATATCTCGGGCATTGATAACAACTTTTTTGATTTCGCCTTTTTTATCATAAACCGGTGTCCCTGTAACAATGATGCTTTTGCCATGACGGGTCGTATGATGTAAAGATATGGGTTTTTTCTCTTCTGCTACTAAAAGGGCCACTGAGTTCTTCATCCAAACGGGATTAATCAATTCTTTCATGTTTTTGCCCAGTAGCTCCTCTTTTTTAATATCTGTTATCCTTTCATAAGACTTATTAACCATCAAAACTTTGCCGTCTCCGTCAGTCACAAGCACACCATCAAAAGAGCCTTCAAGAATATCTTCCAGCTCCTCAACAATATGCTGGCTTTTTTCAAGCTCCATGGTTAACTTAAAAACCTCTGAAAGATCCTGAATAATCAGTATAATTGCAGAAGTGCCGTTTTCCCCATTAATAGTAAAGTTCTTAACCAGAAGTTTTTTACCGTTAATGTTAATCATATCGGAATCTTTAATATTTTTATTTTCATATAAGCATAATTGTGGAAATACTTCCTGAACACGGCTGCCGATAACAGATTCGTTTTTCTTTTCAGTCAATTTCTCTGCCATGTTGTTGAAAAGAATGATGTTGAAATTACTGTCTGCAACCACGATACCATTAGGTGAATATTTAAAAATACCTTTAAAGATTTCCAGAGATTCTTTACTGTGTATATCTGTAAATTTCTTGACTTCATTCACCATTTTCATTATCTCCCTATTTTTAGCTTTTATTTAATATTAATTCTAATAACAGTATTTTTCAATAGGATGGCAAAAATTGTTCTATTGTGTCTAATAGTCATTTATAAAAAAGAGGCCTTAGGCCTCTTTCTTAAATATATTCAACTCTATAATCTATAATACACACCAACTTACGATCCTATAGTTTTCAGGTATCTTATAATCTTTCTTCGTTTTTCCCAAGTACCAGTGAGGGGTATAAATTGTTTCAGACAGCAACAGATAAAAATAAAGCATCACAATACCTGCATCCATTCTTTCCTCTTTTATATTAGTATCTTTATTATCTTTTATAGTCAGAACCATGACACTGCCATCGATAATGAATTTCCATGGCTGATGATTCAGTGTGGAAGGTGCAAGCCTCAGATAAGTAAAAGCTTCTGCTATACCACGCTGTTCCAGCATGCTGTAATCTGCAGGCTTTCCCCATTCTGTTAAAAAGACGATATCTTCCACCGAATACCTGAAGGATGCATTATCCTCTATGATCTGTATGTCCGCTTTAGAATAATTGTCACCTATGTCTATTGTATGAAGGACTTTCTTTTTATCTATTCCGTAACCAACTGCTATAATACCCGTGACTTCCTTATCTGTATCCAGCTCCAACGCATCCTTTATCAGGCTGCTGCTTTCATAAGTTATCCAACAGGTATCAATCCCCTCATCCGCTGCTTTAAGAACCACTTGTTCTCCCACAAAACCTGTGTTTTCCATATATCCGTTTTTATCTTCAGAAGTAATTATAATATATTCCGGTGCTTTTATCATTCTGCCATTATAACCTGCTTTTCCATCAAGGAGTTCAAAAACTTCATTTCCGTTTTGTAATAAAAAAATCTCCATTTTTATTCCCGGAACCAGTTTTGGAGCTTGATGAAAATATGATATCAATGCCTGCAACTTTCTATCATCAACAGCATCCGGTTTATAATCCCTTGTAGATTTACGGTTTTTAATCAAATTTTTATAATTCACATCCATCACCTCTTATTATTATTACCCTAAAAAATAGAAAATAAGCAGTTCATGAAGTGAATCCCATCAAGGGAAGTTCCAGGAAATACGTCTCCTTTAGGATTATATTTTCATTTTTGAGAATAATAAAATTCGGTGGTGAATCATATGAGCATGTTTATAGGACATAAATTAATACAGGAAGATTCTACCTTGGTGCTTTATTTAGAACCTCAATTGACTGAATTTGCACTGGATTTCCTAAGAAAAAACGAATCGGAAAAAAATAAAAAAAGAACCAGTTTAGAAAATGGTATATATGAATATATATCAAAAAACTTGCCAGACTTGAAAATCGGTGCAGCAAAGGTTATGCTTGGTTCCATGTTAGTTGCTTCTTTTTCCTTTGGCCAGGCAATGCCTTCATATGCACAGGCTGATATGAACCTGCATCAGAGCCAAATGAATACTTCCTATTCTGTCAAAAGCGGCGATACTTTATATAGCATTTCTCAAAAATTCGATACGACTGTATCTCATCTTAAAAAATTGAATCATTTATATAGTGATATGATTTACGTTGGTCAATCATTAAAAGTCGTTTCTGACCAATTATATAACGTTAAGTACGGAGATACCTTATATACCATTTCCAAAAAATTCGGCACCTCTATATCCCATCTCAAACAGCTTAATAACTTGTCCGGTAATATGATATATGCCGGTCAACAGTTAAAAGTCATTGACCCTCATCAAAAAATATACGTTGTGAAATATGGAGATACTTTATATAAAATCGCATTCATGTACGATACTCAAATTCTTCCGCTTAAAACCATTAATTTTCTCGTTGGGGACATGATTTATGCAGGACAAACTCTATATATTCCTGATCATTATATGGTCTCAGATCCTAAAAGCTTTTTAGTACTGGTAAACAAAAAATACTCTCTATCTTCAAATTATGTTCCGCCTAATATGGTAGTACCGAACATCCCTTTTACATTTAATGAATACCATCAGAAAAAATTACTAAGAAAAGAAGCAGCATCTGCATTAGAACGCTTATTTAATAAAGCTGATCAGGAAGATATAAAACTATTTGGATTATCTGGATATCGTTCTTACGAACGTCAGGATGCAATTTTTACATCCAATGTTCAAAAAAAAGGCCTGAAAGCAGCCAATCAATTTAGTGCTAAACCGGGAGAAAGTGAACATCAGACAGGTCTTGCCATAGATGTAACAAGCCCCTCAGTAAATTACGGGCTTTCCCAAGCCTTCGGTGATACTAAAGAAGGTAAATGGCTGAAAGAAAATGCTCCAAACTTTGGATTTATTATTCGTTATCAAAAAGGAAAAGAATCTATAACCGGTTATCAGTATGAACCCTGGCATATTCGATATGTGGGCATAGAAGCATCAAAAGAAATAGCTCAAAGAAACATTGCTTTAGAAGAATATATATCTAATTTCTTCTCCTTTCAAGCTCTTTAAGATATTTTTTTCTTAACCTGATATCATCCGGCGTAACTTCTACCAGTTCATCGTCATTTATAAATTCCAATGCTTCTTCCAGAGAAAGTATCTTGGGAGGCGGCAATCTCAGTGAATCATCGGAACCGGCCGCTCTCATATTGGTCAGTTTTTTATTCTTACAGGGGTTTACCGTCATATCATCGCTCCTGCTGTTCATGCCGATGATCATGCCTTCATATACCTTAGTTCCCGGATAAATAAACAATGTTGCACGCTCGTTGAAATTAACCAGAGAATAGGCCATAGCTTCCCCTTCTTCCTGAGATATTAAAACGCCATTGGTTCTTTGGGGAATCTCCCCTTTATATGCTTCAAAAGCTTCAAATCTTCTGACCAAAGTCCCTTCACCTCTTGTATCATTGATGAATTCACTTCTGTATCCCAAAAGCCCCCTTGTGGGTACCAGATATTCCATCTTTGTACGCCCTTCCTCCGAGGACATAGATGCCATTATGCCTTTACGAACATTCAGTTTAGAAATAACGCCCCCGGAATACTCATCCGGTATACTGATAATGACTCTTTCAACAGGTTCCTTAAGAACCCCGTTGTCTCTATACATAATGACTTCCGGCTTGGATACTGCAATCTCATAGCCTTCCCTTCTCATATTTTCCAATAAAATCGAAAGATGCAGTTCGCCTCTTCCTGATACTTTAAACCCGTCGGTTGTATCTAAAGGTTCTACTTTCAGTCCTACATTGACTTCCAATTCTTTCTCCAATCGAGCTTTTAGATGCCTCGAAGTCAGGTATTTACCGGTTTTTCCTGCAAAAGGAGATTTATTTACTAAAAAATTCATTGATAAAGTCGGTTCTTCTATCTTGATAGTCTCCATGGGTTGAGGCTGGTTTTCATTGCAAATGGTCTCGCCAATAGAGATATCCTCTATTCCTGAAACCACAACGATATCTCCGCTGCAGGCTTCTTTTACCGGCACTCTTTTTAATCCTTTGTAAACAAATACTTGTGATATTTTTTGATTGACAAAATCACCATTCCGCTTACAAACAGTCATCATCTGTCCTTCCTTGATGATTCCACTGAAAATTCTACCTATTCCCAACCTCCCAATATAGTCGTCATAAGCAAGAGTAGATACCTGCATCTGTAATGGCTGATTATTTAAATCCGGATAAACATTAGCATGAGAAAGAATTGTTTCAAACAAAGGGGAAATGTCTTTACTGTCGTCATTCATTTCTCTTTTTATGATGCCTTCTTTTGCGATGCCATAAAGAATAGGAAAGTCCAATTGTTCATCTGTCGCATTGAGTTCAAGAAACAAGTCAAAGACCATGTCCACCACTTCCTCTGCACGCTGGTCTTTCTTGTCTATTTTATTGATTAACAAAATAGGACGTAGCCCCAGTTCCAGAGATTTCTGCAAAACAAACCGGGTCTGCGGCATAGGACCTTCGCTGGAATCCACCAGTAGAATCACTGTATCCACTGTTTTTATGATCCTTTCCACCTCTGATGAAAAGTCGGCATGTCCAGGTGTATCCACAATATTTATTTTTATATCCTTATACATGACAGAACAGTTCTTTGAATATATGGTGATACCTCTTTCTCGTTCAATATCGTTGCTGTCCATAACACAATCAATGATTTCCTGATTTTCTCTAAAAACACCGCTTTGCGCAAAAAAAGCATCCACCAAAGTAGATTTTCCCGCATCCACATGTGCAATCACCGCAATATTAATAATCTTCTGAGTATCCATAAAAATGACCTTCTTTCATTCTGAGTATGGTTATTGGTTATAGTCTGCGGCCCGGAGTCCGGTGTCCGAAGAAAAAGTGTGAGTGTAAGTTGTAGGGATGGATCTCCGTGCCCATCCGCACTTTTTTAAAGTAGTTCGTGGTTCGCTTCGTTTCTTGGCAAGCTTATAGTTTATAGAGTATAAAGTATGGATTATAGTTCTGTAGGGACAGGGCTTGTCCCTGTCCTTAAAGGGTTAAAGGTTAAGGATTAGGTTAGTGATAGAGGGTTTTGGGCAAAACCATCCTTAAATCTTAATGTCCATCTGTTAGTTTAATCTTTATAGAGAAATTTTACAAATGTTTTTGAATAAAATGTTAAAATAAACATGAATATATAATAGATTAGATACCTGCAACAACTATACTATAATCTATAACCAAGCCTGTAACTTAGTAAACTATTTTTATGAAAGGATGATAAGAAATGAGTAAAACAACCTGGAAACCGGGCACAATGGTCTATCCGGTACCTGCTGTCATGGTATCCTGCGGCAATGAAAAGGAAAAATATAATATTATTACCATTGCCTGGACCGGCACCATCTGCTCGGATCCTCCCATGGCCTATATTTCTGTCCGAAAGGAACGTTATTCTTATGATATTATCAAAGAATCCGGAGAATTCGTTATTAATCTGACAACAGAATCTCTGGCTTTTGCAACGGATTACTGCGGTGTTAAATCCGGAAGAGATGTAAATAAATTTAACTTTCTTAAATTAACGCCCATCCCGGCTGAAAAAATTAAAGCCCCTATGATAAAAGAATCTCCTATAAATATTGAATGCAAAGTGAAACAAATTATCGAATTAGGCTCCCACGATATGTTTATAGCGGAAGTAGTAGCGGTACATGCAGATGAATCGTTTATAGATGATCAAGGCAAATTCCGATTAGACCAGACGAAACCCATCTGCTACAGTCATGGAGAATATTTCGGACTAAAAAAGTCTTTGGGTAAATTCGGCTATTCTGTCATGAAAAAGAAAACAAAGAATATAAAAGAGTAAGCACAATAAATTAGGAGTATGAGTACGAAAAGAAGATTTTGCATATGCAAAATCTCTTCAGGCTGTTGAAAATCTCCGAATTTCTGCGTTGCTGCTTTCAAGCGAACATGCTCACTTACCTGAAGTAAGCTCCGCTGCTCGCTCTCAGCGCGCCTTGAACTTCGAATTTTTCAAAAGCCTGGAGATTGTAAGCTTTTTCAACAATCTCAAGAGATTTTGCATATGCAAAATCTCTTTTTAAACTTTTATTCTTTTCAAACCTTTTTATTCTTTATTTGATGCCACTCTATTGATTTCATCAATCGTGTCGATTTCATGGGCACTGATGATATTGTCTGAAACAGCATACAAAACCTCTCCGATATATAAAAGTCTCTTTATTTCTCTGCTGTTGTCCAGATGATAATATCCGGACTTTAAATAGTCTTCAGAGGTCATATGGGACATCCTGCCTTTGAGCTCAAACCCGTTATCCTTTGTGAGCCGGTAAACATAACCGCCCTGAAATGCAGTTTCCCCGGACTGAGGTATTCCAATACGATGATCTGGTTCATTGCTTTGTATCTCTCTGACTGTTACAGGAAATGCAAACAGTTCTTTTTCCCTGTCGAACAGCAGCGCTTTATGATTCCTCAAAAGTTCCGAATCTGTTCCCCTGCCTCCGATTATCACCTTGAATTTCTCTATGGGATGTGATACATCACGAACATCGAAAAGAGCGATTTTTATACCCATCTCATAGACATTAGTACCCACCACATTGCCATTCTTATCCTTTACAGACAGCTCCATAGTATCTTTACCAAATCCAACAAGATGATTTTCATCAAATGGATGCAGATAATCACTATACCCGGGTATTTTCAAAGCCCCTAAAATTTTCGGTTCAGAGGGATCTTTCAGGTCCAATACAAACAAAGGATCAACTTTCTCAAAGGTCACCAAATAAGCTTTTTCTCCCATAAAGCGTACCGAGTATATTTCTTCCCCCGGTGCAATATCTTCGAGCCGCCCCGTGATATTCAGACTCTCATCCAATACATAAACATGATTGGAAGTCTCTCTCCTGCTTTGATAATTCCTTTCAGTAGTAGCAATTCTGAATTTACCGTTATATTCGTCCATGGAAAATTGATTCAGAACTTTTCCCGGGACTTCACCTTTTGACAGGTAAGTAATGCTGGTGTTATCTAAAGAAAATTTATATATCAAAGTTTTGTATTCAGGAAAATCTGGTATACTGCCGTTTTCCGGCAGCCTATAAATATTTGGCGCGTACGAATCAACAGTAATATAAAGGTTGTTTTCGGACACATAGATTTCGTCACCGGTCCCCAGATAGGTTTCAACTTTCATTCCGTCCGAACTGCATAGATCCAGTGCACCAACCACCAGATAGGCAGGTTTTTCAACCGGCGGAATATATTTTATGTCATCATAATCCACAGGAATTCTCACCTGGCTAACTGCAGAATCTTTATAGAAAGGTCTCAGAGGCGCCTCCTCTTCCATAATATGATAATTGATTCCATAATTTGATATTATGTAAAGATAGCTCCCTATTTTCCGTGAAGAAACATACTCCCCATCCAGTTCAATTTCCCGTTCTTCAGTGATATCTGTTTTATCTGTAATGTCATAAATATAAGCTCTGACTTTATGAGTCGGATAAGTAGGGTATAATGTTTTTTTGTTTTCATATGTATCGATAGAATCCTCATAATAAGAGCCGATCACAACCAAATGCCTTTCATCCACATACAATTCATGAGGAATAAAAGAATCTTCTTCAAACTCTATTGCTTTTACCACTTCCATATCCTCTGCCGGATAAGCTTTTGAAACGATGGTCTTCTGACCGCTTATCTGGTAAATATAACTCCCGTCTGTTTTTACTTTATCCGCTTCGTCTACTCTTTGTACCTGAACATTGGTTTTTGAATATTCCGTACTTTCCTCTGCCGATCCTGAAGCATCTTGTGCAAAATCCATACTTGCAACATTCATGGCTTTTCTCATAACAGGAATCGTTTGTTGTATGCCCTCTAAAATCTCCGTAAGTTTCTCTTTAGTTCCAACAGCGGGAAGCTTATTGACTTTGGCTATGATCCTGTCTAAAATACTCTTCTCTGTATCAGGATCAAAGATGTTTTCAATATCACTTATAATGATTAGCCCTCTGTCATAGAAAACTTCTTTATCCAAAGCTTCACTGACAGCCCTGAGGGGCACAAACAACCGTTTATTTCTCAGAAGTGCATGCACATCCAGATGATACTTTTTATGATCCACAATCATTTCCGTTGAGCCGGCTGCTATTTCGATGGATTTGTCCTGTATTTGAATGGAAGCAGTAGAAGAATCCTGATCCCATGAAACATCGGCATCAAATGATTCTGTAACAAATCTTACAGGCACCAGCACTCTGCCGTCTTTTATAACAGGTGTTATGCCGTCATCCGCATCTATTTTTCTTTCTTCATTGCTTACCAGTGCAAAATTGCTATTGACATAAATAACCACAGCCTTTTCAATCCGTTCCTTCATAGATCCCTTATTAATCTCTCCGTAACTGATTAGCTGAAATGCCATAATACAGACAAGTATTATCAGAAATATCCCCATCGCCATACCTTTTTTTTCAACATTCATTAGTCTTTCAACCCCTTCATACATAATTTAATTCGTACATGTGAAAATCAATTTATTGATTAGACTTTTTTTACCATTATAAGTTCCTGTTTGCTTATTAAAAAAGCCATGGTGATCTTATGTTGCAAACATGACCATCATGGCTATTAGGATGATATTATGAAATTGCTCAATTATAAACTTACTTGCACAGATATTTCATTTTGCAGGCTTCTAAAACGCTCCCCTCCTTGCAAAAACTTTTTCTATAATGAATATCTTAATTCCTTTACATAAATTTCAATCTATTTCATAAATTCCTTATTATATTGCTATTCATCCAATAACTTACTGAACTTTTCTTCATTTTTACCCCATTCATACATATACTTTAGTGCTGCAATTAATAATACTCCCAAAAACACGATAATATACGTTGGTAAATAATGACCAAAGGAATATGCGCTGGTAGAATTATATAAAAATATGCTTCCGATTATGCTGCCTGCTAGCCCATAACCCCCTATTAATCCGGCATGAGTCAGAACATACCTTGGCTTTCCCTTTCGTCTTTGTATTTTCCATTTTTTTATGAATTCTTCTCTATCCTTCAATTGATTCCTCCAATATACTTTAGTTAATTCATGAATAAAGGTTTTAGTATTCTTCTCCCCACTTATTATAATATACACGCTCTTCATAATACCGATCAGTAGGCTCTTTGATCTTTCCTTTGTATCCTAAAGAAATGAGAGAAAAAGGCACCACCTGTTCCGGTAAATTCAAAAGGTGCTTCACACCATCCACAAAATCCTTTTCAGGATGGATACCGATCCAGACACCGCCCAGACCCTGATCTTCTATTTCTAAAAGCATATTCTGTGTTGCTGCCGCACAATCCTGTACCCACCAGAAGTCCTCCGGGTCCTTTGCATAGGTAACATCCGCACAAACTAAAATGGCACAGGGGCTTTTTTTCAAAACAGGAGCCGACCAGGTAAATTCGGGTATTTTATGCAGTATGTCCTTGTCATCTATAACCATAAAAAACCATGGTTGTTCATTCTCAGAAGAAGGTGCCGCCATGCCGGCCCGTATAATCTCAACTAATTTCTCTTTTTCAACAGGTTTATCCAAATATTTTCTGATGCTTCTTCTCTGATAAATAATATCCATATACTATCCTTCCTTTCATTCTTCCTCCACGCTCATTTACCTCATAGACCTAAATCAATTGCATAACCGGTTTTAATTGTCCTCCAATTATGGTAGCTTCTACTTCAACATCCTTGATCTGATATGGATTTATTTTAAACAAATCATCGGACAATATCACAAAATCAGCGTAGTTTCCTTTTTTAAAACTTCCTTTTTGATTCTCTTCATGGGACAAATATGCTGCCCCTTCCGTAAAAATAAAGATAGATTCACTTAAATCCAATTTCTCTTCCGGCATCCAACCACCTTCGGGCATACCGGACAGGTCCTGACGGTTCACCGCCGCATAAATGCCATAAAGAGGATTAAAGCTTTCAACCGGTGCATCAGAACTGCCGGCGCACTTAATGCCTTTATCAATCATTTTTCTCCAACTATAACTATACTGTAATCTTTCTGCTCCCACCCTGCTTTCTGCAAGATTCCAATCCGAACAGACAAACACAGGCTGGATATTTGCAATAATATCCAATGTTTTAAATTTGTGCAATATAGCTTCCGATGCTATCTGACAATGAATGATCGAAGGTCTTAGACCTTTTTCTCTGTATATTTTCTCATGTTTTTCAAAAATATCAAGAAGGGTTCTCATTGTTCTGTCCCCGATAGCATGTACACAGACATCAAACTCATTTTTAAAACACTCGGAAATTATTATATCAAATTCTGCCTCTGTGCTTAGCATAATCCCCTTATTGCCCGGATCATCCGAATAAGAATCTTCTAAGGCAGCTGTTCTTGATCCCAAAGAGCCATCTGCTATTATCTTCACAGGTCCTATCCTTAAATAATTTACATCGACCCATGATTTCATTCCCAACTCTTTATATTCAGAAATATCCTCTAAGGATGCAACTCTGAGTTGGAGAACCACTCTCAAAGGGAGCTCATTTTTTTCAGCCAGCTCTTTATAGACTTCCCATAGCATTTTTCTATCTTCAACAAAACAGAAATCGTCCGCATGTACGGTTGTAATGCCTTTTGAAACCAGGTCATTGCACCCTTCCAGAATAATATGCTTCATTTTTTCTTTGGACCGGATCTTTGGAATCTGTGATTGAATCATACTCATAGCATTTTCTCTGAGCACCCCGGTAAGTTTGCCTTCTTTGTCCCTGTCGGCTTTCCCGCCATCAGGAAAAATTGTATTTTCATCAATCCCACATACTTTCAAGGCTTCACTGTTGACAACACAAATATGATAACAGGTTCTTATCAGAAATACAGGACATTCTTCGGTTACTTCATCCAGTAAATATCTGTCCGGATAACTTTTATCCTCAAATAATTCATGGTTCCAGCCTGCTCCGATTACCCACTCTCCCGGCTTAATATCATTTTTAACAATATGTGCCCTTATTCTTTGTTTTACTTCCTCTTTTGAAGTACAACCACTTAAAGATACTTCATACAGCTTTTTCTGAGCATATGCCAACAGATGAATATGTGCATCCGTAAAACCCGGATATACACTCCTGCCTTCAAGGTCTATGACTTCATCGGCGCATTCATCTACTTGTGCTGTATCTTTTAATCTTCCCAACGCCGCAATTTTTCCATCGGTAATCCCAAGATATTCTATTTCCTTTTCATCGGAAGAATAGAAATTTCCATTAAAAAAGAGTTTATCAAACTTTTCCTTTTTCATAATGTCCCCCTTAAAATACTTTTCTTGATTCTAATTTAACAGATTATTATTTCATTTGCTACCAAAAAATAGAAAATAACAGGATAAAATCCTGTTATTTTCAGACTGTTGAAAAACTCATTGCATAGTTAAAAATGAATAAGCCTGTATAAATACTTTGAGAGTTTGGTTTTCCCTTTTCTCCAAATTCGATACGGATGATTATTTATACAGGTTTATTCAAAAGATTATATATTAACTTTTCAACAATCTCATTTAATTAATGTCTGTTTTTTCAAAATAAATAATACTGGCTGTTAAAGGAAGAATAAAAGTCAATCCTAAAGAAACCCAACTATGGATCATTGTAAACTTTTCGTTTTCTACGAATAAATCAGGCAAGGCTATTACCCCAGGTACTGTCCACGGGTAAATCAAAACATACTCGGATTGTGCAACAATAATACTTACTACAGAAACGGCAATGGTAAATCCTATGGCTGCAATATAGTTTTTGAAAAGAAGTGTTATCAGAATAACTGATGGTGTTAACAGAAACAGCAGTAGTCCTGAGTACAGATATAATTGTCCCCATCTGATCAGTAGTTCTACGCTCAGTTCTTCAAAATGTCCAATCAACCCCAAAATCAATGTCAATAAAAAAGAAAAAAGCATCAAAGCCAAAATAACCATCAGAACAACCAACAATTTACTTATGATCAAACTCTTTCTTCCAACAGGAATTGTAAGAAGATTTTTCAAAGTCTCCTCCTGATATTCTCTGTTAAATACATAAGTCGTTAGCAGCCCAAACAGCAGTGTTCCGATCATTAAAAGAATAAACATGTCTGTTTGCCTGAAATAGTTTTCAAAAGTAATGATACTTTGAGGATTTCGTGCCCGCATGCTGGTGAGCATAAAAAATATCATAACAGGCACCACCATTGCACCTAATAAGCTGACCATAAACAATTTAGAACGCTTCAGTTTGAGGATCTCTATATACAACAGGTTAAGCAATTGCTTCACCTCCCGTCAAATCCAAGAAATAATCTTCCAGATTATCTTCACTTAATGTCAGTTTTGTAACGTTAATTCCATTTTCAACGAATAAACGATTTATTTCTCCAATCTTTTCTAAATGGGAATATATGCGTATAGTACGATCTTCATGGACCTCATAATCGTTCAGATGCATTTTCTTTTCTAAGAGAATGACGGCTTTTCCGTCATCAGATACCTGAATTTCTATATATTTTCGGTTTCTCATTCTTAAATTCTCTAAGGAAATCGCTTCAAGAAGCTTTCCTTTATGAATAACGCCGATGGTAGTAGCCAATTGCTGAACTTCACTTAAAATATGGCTGGACATAAATATGGTAATATGCCTTTTTTCCGACAATGCCTTTATCAGCCTTCTCATCTCTTTAATCCCGGCAGGGTCAAGGCCATGGGTTGGTTCGTCCAAGATAAGAAGTTCCGGGCTGTGAAGAATTGCTCTGGCAATCCCAAGCCTCTGTTTCATCCCTAAGGAATAATTCTTGACGATTTTGTTCTTCTCGTCCAGCAATCCTACTGTATCCAAAGCTTTTTCTATAGCCTCGGCATCACTTATGCCTATTAGCATTGCATTGATCTTCAGGTTTTCTATTGCAGTAAGTTCCGGATAAAAACCGGGAGTTTCAATGGTAGAACCAATTCGTTTGAGTATGTTATACCGGTTTTGGTAAAATTCTTCCCCAAATATTTCAATTCTCCCCTGAGTGGGTTTTACAAGGCCTAAGAGCATTCTGATGGTAGTAGTCTTCCCTGCTCCATTCCTTCCCAGAAACCCATATATTTCTCCCTTTTCAACATTTAAACTGACTTGACCGACAGCGTGCTGTTTACCATATATTTTCGATAATTCGTAAGTTTTAATAACTGTCTCCATTTTTTACCTCCTTATAATAGGTTCATTATACAGCACGTTGTTTAAATCCAGTTTAACCATTTCTTACAAAAATCTTAAATATAAACAAAGGTCCATTTTGGGAAACTTTACAGCTTTGGAAGTGTAAAATAAAAACTTGTCCTTTCATCAGGCTCACTTTCCGCCCATATCCTTCCTTTATGTTTCTCAAGAAGCTTTTTTGCAATAGCCAGACCCAGTCCGCTTCCCGAGTTATTTTTCCTGACATGGTCTGCCCTGTACAGTCTGTTAAATATGTTATCAATGTGCTCCTTGGATATTCCCGGACCTTTATCCCAGACACACAACCGATATTCTCCGGACAGTGAAACCAGCTCTACTCCCAAAACACCGCCCTCTTTTCCATGAATCAGGCTGTTTCCAATAAGGTTATTAATGATTCTCAACAATCCCAGCCTGTCTCCATAGACCCTGGCATTTTCTTCTATGATATCTGTCTCAAGATAAATATTTTCCTTTTGTATTTCCGGTAAAAATTCTGTTACAGATTCATGAACCACTTCACATAGATTCAAAACTTCAAAGTCCATAGGAACTTCATCGGAATCCAATTTAGCCATATAAAAAATATTCTCTACCTGATGTTTAAGCCGAAGCGCTTTAGAATAAATTATATCCGTATATTCCTCCTGCTCTTCTCTGCTGTCTGCTATATCGTCCCGAAGGGCTTCCAGATAGCCTATTATTGAAGTCAGGGGTGTTCTCAGATCGTGAGAAATGTTGGAAAGGAGGATTCTTCGGCTTTCTTCAGAATGCCTATAATCTATTTCTACTTTTTGGAAAGTCTTTGCCATTTCATTTATTAATTGCGCTAACCTTGAAAAATCTTTATTCCCGGTAACAAAAACACGTGAGTTAAGGTTTCCCTCAAGTATCCTTTCAACATTTTTTAAAATTTCATTTACTATTTTCTGATTTTTTCTTTCTTTGAAATATAAGATCAGGAATAATAAAGCAAGAACTGAAAGCAATGAAAAATCTACTATTTTTATAGTATTATGAATAATTCTTTCCGAAAGATTAAATAAAGATAACAAAAATCCAATAAAAGAAAAGGTCTTTATTGAAAAATAAAATGATTTCATATGAAACCATCTCCTGTAAACTTATAACCGATTCCCCATATGGTCTGAATCAGTTTTGGATTGTCAGGTTTATCTTCGATTTTCTTTCTCAGCCTTCTAATATGTACCATCACCGTATTATCGTCACTTAAATATTCATCCCCCCAAACCTGCTTGAAAATCTGTGACTTTGTGAAAACTTGCCCCGGATGGTTGACAAACAATTTAAGCAGTTCAAATTCTTTTGCAGTCAAATTAATATATACGTTGTTTTTACGGACTAAAAACTTTTTAACATCTATTTGAATATTTTGAAACTCAATGAGATCTTTTTCTTTCATGTCCTGCTTACTATCATTTAACAAACATATTTTTCTCAGGTGTGCTTTTACTCGTGCAACTAATTCTTTGACGCTGAAGGGTTTTGTAATATAATCATCTGCACCGATACTTAATCCTAATACCTTATCAATTTCATCATCCTTCGCAGTGACCATAAAAATAGGAGCTGTTGTCTGATTTCGAATCATTCTGCATACTTCTATACCATCTATTTCCGGCATCATAATATCAAGAATAATAAGTTCATAGGAATGATTCCTGACAGCACTTAAAGCTTCTTTTCCATTATTGACGCAATCTACTTTATACCCTTCTCTTTCAAGATATTTTTTTAAAAGGAATTTTATTTCCTTTTCATCATCCGCTACAAGAATACGAACATCCTCCACTACTCTCACCTTCTTTTAAACCATAAAACCTATTCTAAGAATTATATTCTATTATAATTTAACATATTTTACTATTCTTTTTCCTCTTTCTTTTTAGATGTAATGATCAGCAAAACACCGGAAACAATCAAAACTGCAGGAAAAGATATATTAAAAAACAGCAAATCCCCGAGATTCATCAGTAGAAAAATTCCGCTGATGAATCCTAAAATTCCAACGGGAATCAACAATCCTTTTTTCTTTTCGCCGAACAAATACAATTGCAAAAGACCTACTGCAGGTGCCAGAATAAACATCGGCCAGAGGATGTCCATCCACCTATAGCCAAATACCGCGCAAAAGCTGAATATAAAGCCTAATGTCAGAAATATTCCTCCCGGAACCAACAAACCTGCTTTTCGGCTTGCCGGGTCATGAAAATAACCGAATTCAAAGGCAAATCCCAAAATCCAGAATACTGAAACCCAGGCATTTTCTATAACTCTTTGAGGTAAATCTAAATAATTGAAAATAATTCCGGCTGTTCCAGCCAAAATAAGAAAAACTGCTGCATTTTTATTTTTCATTTTTCTACACCTCTCGTTTTTTTACATATATCATTTATAGTATATAAGAAGTGTATTAATTGAAGATATGAAAATTGTTAGAATTTGATTAGAAATTTTCTTTTATTAATTCAACTTCATATATTGTATGATTTGACATTTAAGAATGAAGGAAAGATTTTTCGAATTTTTTATTCATGGTGATATTCAATTTTATCTCTTGTGTGTTCCATCTTCCGCATTTATCTCCGAAACATCCGATTGGATTTTCCCCGTCAAACAAAGCAGCCACTTCACATTTATTAGAACACATACTGCATTCAAAACTCCTGGTTTCTATTTTCGCTTCTGCTGTCATAAAACCCTTGAACTTTGTCCCCGTATTTTTTTTGCTTATCGCTCTTTTAGCCAACATCGCTGCCCCTACAGCTCCCATCACATCATAATGCTTCGGAACAATCAATTCATTGCCAAGTTCTTTCTCAAAAGCTTTTTTAATACCTACATTTGCCGCAACACCTCCCTGGAATAAAATATCTGGAAATATTTCTTTTCCCTTTGCAACATTATTTAGGTAATTTCTGACCATAGCATGACATAACCCACATATGATATCTGATACGTCGTAACCTAACTGCTGTTTATGTATCATATCCGATTCGGCAAACACAGCGCATCTGCCTGCTATTCTAACCGGTGTCTTTGACCTTAAGGCATACTGTCCAAAATCCTCAATCGGTATTTCCAGCCTTTCAGCCTGCCGATCCAAAAAAGAACCTGTCCCTGCTGCACATACTGTGTTCATTGCAAAATCAATAGCAATACCGTTATTAATTAATATAATTTTTGAATCCTGCCCACCGATTTCTATAACTGTTCTAACATTTTTATCTGTATTAACAGCAGCTACCGCATGCGCTGTAATCTCATTTTTTATTACATCAGCGCCAAGAAGAAATCCTGAAATTGCTCTTCCGCTCCCGGTCGTTCCAACGGAAGATATATCTTTATCGTCATATTTTGTCCTCAATCTCTTTAATCCTTCCTGAATAACTTTAATCGGCCTTCCCTTAGTTCTGAGATAAAGCTTATCCAAAACATTCATTTCATTGTCCATAACAACGATATTAGTACTTACCGAACCTACGTCAACACCTAAATAGTACATTTTCCTGTCTCCTTTCAAGCAAATCAAAAAAAGCTTCAATTCTTGTATTATACCCTGCTTCTCCTGTCATTTCGTCAAGGATTAAAGTCATTATTGGAAAGTCTCTATCTTTTGATATTTTCTGCAGTATCACTTTAGCTACAATTTCCGGCATACATCCCATAGGGAATAATTGTATAGCACCGTCAAACTTTTCCTTATTGGCAAGAAGTGCTTCTCCCACACATTCTCTCCCATGTCCGCCAATATAATATGGCATATACGCCATAGATGCTTTTCTTATATTAATGGAATTGAGCTTAAGAGGTCTGAGAAATGCATCTGTCAGCCACCAGGTCACAGATAATCCTTTTTTAACACTTGCACCGAAGTCCATCAATTTATCCACGATATTGAAATTTGAAAATGGCTCAATAATCGTATATATTTCTCCTAAAAGTGCAATCTTTACTGGATTTTTTTTTAGATCTACCGGAGTTTTTTCAATTCTTTTATTATAATATTTTAAAACACTTAAAGCTTTGTCAATACTCCCGGTTTTTAAAAGCTCGTTTTTACATTGATATAGAATTCTTTTATGCTCTCCCTTATTAACCTCATATCCATTTCTTAATAGAACCTTATTTTCAACTTGCTCCATTAATCTGACAACCGTGATCGATTTTCCTAAAATTCTCCATCTATCCGTACTGCTTCTACTGCTATGACGGACTATTTTATAAACCTTGCTTTTGAACTCTTCTTTACCTATAACCTGAGGGCTTTCCAGAACAATAAAATCTAAATGATATCCTAAATTGTCTAATATGTTTTTTTGCAATTCGCAATATTCTCCAAATCTGCATGGACCGTTGCTGCCGACCAATACAATTGTATCTGCTCCTTCTTCTATGCTCTGTATATAGTTGCCCATCATTATTTTAAAAGGCAGACACATCTCTTCGGGAGAATATAAGGTTCCTATTTCAAGTGTATCGTTGCTGTTCAAAGGCGGTACTATATACTCAATTCCCAGTTCATCAAATAAAATCTTGATGGGTATATAGGTGCTCCCGAAATGGGGAAATGTGATTACCAAGCAAATCTCTCCTCTCTTCCAGCATATTGATAAAAGCTTCAATTCTTGTATCGACACCTGCTTCTCCTGTATGTTCATCAATTTTTAAAATCAGAAACGGAAAATCTCCGACCTGATTTTTAATAAGCTCAATAGATACTGAATCTATTCCACATCCGAAAGATGATATATAAATAATGCCATTTGCATTATGGGTTTTAAGTATATTCATGCAAAAACCATACGAATTCCTGGTAAATTCCCAAAAAGGTTTTTTGTACAAATTATTTATTTCATTCTCAAAACTATCCTTTTTGACGGCTTCCTCTGTTACTACACCAACTCCCATATTATTAAGTTTTTTTATTATATTCATGTTAAAAAAAGAATCATGTACGCAATACGGGTGTCCGGCTAAAGCTATTTTAAAGCTGTAATTCTTATCATTTATAGAAATGTTATATGATTCTTGAACTCTGATTGCCTTTGAATATGCCTTCATAATTTTTTCTTTATTATTTGTAATAGATTTTCCAAGCCCTATGACCCATCTATCAAGCGACTTTTTTTGATCCATGGATATAGGTTTCCTTGTGATAGCGGGCAAATGGGGAATACTGTTGATAATCATTTCCGGAAGGCCACAGAATTTAGGGCAGATGAATTCACCTCCTTTTTCTTTTATTATTCTGGGAACAATTATTAAATCACATTGATTTTTTATGGATGCAACATGTCCATGGAATATTTTAATTGGCAGGCAGGCTTCATCTACACAATATTTAACTCCCAGATCAAGTATTCTTTTATTTGTTTTCTCAGAAAATATGATCTTAGCATCTAATTCTTTTAAAAAAGCTTTTAGGAAAGGATGATATCTGTAATACATAAGACCTCTCGGTACGCCGACTATTATATTATCATCTCCAATCTGTATATTCTTAATTATTATTGCCTTAAAACTCGTTTTATAACATACAAATACCGGCTACTCAGAATCAACAATGACAGAATCCCCATAAACCTTTTGGCTAAAAAGCCTTTCAGCTTCCTGAATACTCAATCCTTTTATATTTAGTTGTTGTATATTGCTTTCTCCTATTCCCCTTTGTGAAAGAAGATACAGATAATGAATACCCTGTGGTTTAAACCCTAATAATCTGCCGCATACGGCATCTACTCCCACCGGATTATTTCCGCATACAACGATACCTGTATGCTTTGGGATTCCTTTGGTAGGTCCTGATCCTACCATAGCCGGGTTGGCACTGACAATAGACAAATGAATGGGCACTTTTTCTGCCATGGCACAAATAAACCCATGCAGATCTTCATGAATTCCCAGATTCTTTTTCGGTGCACCCTGTTCTTCAGCAGAAGGCCAGGTCAGAGCCATATTCTTGATGGCCGCAGACATTGTAGCTTCTTCATGAAACTTTAACTGTGTAAAAGAAATAAAGACAGTCACTTCTTTCATCACCTGATTCACTTTTATTTTATTAGGTTTAAAATGGTTCAATTTCAAGTCAATATAAGGTCCGGTATTAAAATCCACAAATTCAAATTCTTCTTTTTCTATAATCCGATCATATCCTAAAGCCTTCATAACACCGGATGTATCTCCGTTTCCCGAGCCTGAACCAACAATCTTTCTTACAGGTTCTTTCTTTTTTATCCACTGCAATATAAAACTGAATGTATCCGTTCCCACCGTAACCCCTGATGACGGATTTGGTTTTTTATAGTTCACCCAATTAGGCGCTATAATAACTGTTGAGCTATTCTGAATCAATTCATCTGCTTTTATTAACTCCAGTCCTTGGGATACGGCAGCCTTTTCATCTTCATTTACCGTAATTGCAATATCCTTTTTATCATACATAGCCTTTTCTCTTTTCTTCTATTTTCTCTTAAAAATTGTAACCATTCAGTAAAAAAATAAACTATATTTTTATACGAAATCTGTATTTAATAATTTTTGACAAAATCCAACCTTTTTCAACCAACGTATAAAACATTTTCTTTTTATAATTAAATTCAATAGAAATATTTCGCCCCTTTAGCCGTTTTCCGTCATATATCATATGACGGTTATTTTTTTACTTTTTTCTTAAGAAAACTTTAAGATTCCATTCTTATAATAAACACAGGCAGAAGTAATATCTCAAGGTCTACAAGGAACTATCTATGAAATTGGGGAAGGAAGCGGAGTTGAACAAGATAAAAGATAATATATAACAGATATGGATGGTTTTTTCCAAAACTTCAACTATTAGAGATAGAGAACAAAATACAAACTATTATAGAAAAGTGCGGATGGGCACAGCGACCCATCCCTCAACTTACACTCACACTTTTTCTATAGACTCCTGACTCCGGACACCGGATCACAGGCCTTAACCTATAATCCATACTCCATATTCCATAGTCTATAATCTATAATCCATAATCCATAACATAATCTATAAACAATTTATAATAAAGATAGTTAAAGGAGTTGAAATAATTGAAAGTAAATTTTCACTACATACGTAAAAAAATTGAAAAAGCAGGAAAGAAAAGAATAATCATTGTGCTGTCCGTATGTACCCTGATTATTATAGGAAGCATTGGACTTAAAATAACCAGAAGCAGCGCTACTGAAGATTCTATTACATACCTGAAAACAGAAGTCATAAGAGGCGATATTAATGTCAGTATAAACAGCAGCGGTACACTGGAAGCCAGCAAACGGGCTGAAATCAAAGTTGCAAGTGATGCCACAGTTGAGACAGTAGTAGTCTCAGAAGGTGACAGAGTTGAAAAAGATGATATCCTTATGGAGCTCTCAAGCGATACACAAGATACGGATCTGGAGATCCAGCGTCTTAATTACAAAGTTGCTCTTAATGAATTGCAAGATCTGAAAGACACTCAATCCAGTTTAAAGGTATATGCACCTGTTTCAGGCAATGTAAAACTCTCATTTGATTCAATTGGAGATACCCTTAATAGCAACTCGACTTTTGCCGAAATCACAAATGGAAACAAAATGGAAATAAAGGCGCCTGTTAACCCTGCCGTCATAAATAGTATTTCTGTTGGCGATGCGGCACAGGTACTCCTGACTGGTTATTACCAAAGTATACCGGGTATTGTTACAGATGTAGGTACTACAGCAAAGCCTTATTCAGAAGGCGCGTTATATTATGAAGTCACTGTAGAAATAGAAAACCCTGGTGCACTCACAGAATCTGACACAGGCACCATAACGATAAAAAACGGTAAAGGAAATTTTACAGCTATCGATACAGCCTCATTATCCAGCAAAGCAGGAAGTACCATCCGTTTCGACACATCCGCTCAATTGGATAAACTGCATATTTCTGATGGCGACTATGTAAAAAAAGGTGATTTAATTGCTGAGTTTTCCAGCGAGTCATTAGAAACTCAAATACAAAATCAGGAAATTGCTGTAACACAAAAACAACTTCAATACACACAGGAATTAGAAAAATCAATACTGCAATCTCCTATTTCCGGGACTGTATTGAGTGTAAACTTCCAGGAAGGAGACAGCATAGAAAGTAATGACACTGCTTTCGTCATTTCTGATATTGACATTCTTCAAGTGGTAGTACCTGTAGACGAATATGATATACAGAATATATACGAGGGGCAGACTGCTGTTGTAACAACGCAGGCATATCCCGACACAGAATTTAAAGCAGAAGTTATAAAAGTAGGTCTTGAAGGCACTGCATCAAGCGGTGTCAGTACATTTGACGTTACATTATCACTTCTTACTTCAGAAGGACTGAAGCCAGGAATGAATGTAAACGCTGACATTATAATCGATTCAAGTAAGAACTCCTTACTCCTTCCTGTGGAAGCAGTCAGCCAAATGAGAGGTGAATATATCGCTATGAAACAAAACAGCGAAGAACCTGTTCAGCTTAAAGTAGGCTTAATTTCTGATACTTATGTCGAAATCCTTGATGGCTTATCCGAAGGCGATATTGTAAAATACGCTGCTAAATTGGGAACCAGCGAGGATAACCAAAGAGGCGGAATGATGATGATGCCCGGAGGTCCTCCGGGAGGCGGAAATCGAAACTCCGGCGGACCCAGATAGAAGCCGGCAATACAAATAGCTTTTTAGAGGTGATAAGTATGATCAAAATTGAAAATGTAACGAAAACTTATAGAATGGGAAGTATTGACCTGACAGTATTGAATAAAGTATCTCTAAAAGTCCGTCAAGGAGAGTATGTCTCGATTATTGGTCCCAGTGGATCCGGAAAATCGACCTTAATGAACATATTGGGCTGCTTGGATATTCCAACAACAGGTTCCTACTATCTGGATGGCAAAGAAATCAGTGATTATTCAGAAGACCAGCTTTCGGAAATACGGAATGAGAAAATAGGATTCATTTTTCAGAAATTTAATCTCCTGCCTAAACTATCTGCTTTGGAAAATGTGGAACTACCTCTGATTTACAGGGGCATTCCTGCAGCTGAAAGAAAAGCCCGAACCGAACAACTGTTAACAGACGTAGGATTAAGCGACCGTTTTCATCACAAACCCACAGAACTATCGGGCGGGCAGCAGCAACGAGTTGCCATTGCAAGATCTCTTGCCGGCAATCCCCCTATTTTACTTGCTGATGAGCCTACCGGAAATCTTGACACAAAGTCGGGCAACGAAGTCATAAAAATCATGTCAGAAATGCATGAGAAGGGAAAAACCATCATTCTCATTACTCATGATAATGAAATGGCTTCTCAGGCAAACCGTATCGTCTCCATAAGAGATGGTATCATTTCAGAGGAGGGAGTATAATGAATTTTTATATGACACTTAAAATGTCTTTTAAAGATATCTTGGGAAACAAGCTGAGAACCTTTCTTACAATGCTTGGCATCATTATCGGTGTATCCGCCGTTATCATTATGGTATCTCTTGTAGAAGGTGCAACCAGCAATGTCACCAGCAGTATTGAAAGCATGGGTTCGAATTTATTGACTGTCAACATAAGAAGCGGCTATGTAAACAGTACAAACGCTCTGTCCTATGAAGATATAAAAAATTTGGAGAATTACGAATCTGTTCAATACGCATCTCCTGTTTTAAGCGGAAATGTTACTTCTAAATACGGCACCACATCCTATGATACTTCACTTCAAGGAATTGATACATCTTATATATACACCAGAAACTATTCCGTCAGCAGCGGAAGATTCATCGTTCCCTTAGATAATGAAGGAAGAAATAACATCGCCCTGTTAGGAGCAGATGTTGTCGAAGAGTTGTTTAGTGATGCCTCACCCTTAGGTGAAGAAATCCTTCTTAATGGCACTAAATTTAAAGTTGTGGGCATTCTTGAAGAGAGCGGTTCCACCATGGGCGGCAGCAATGATGATATCATCATGGTTCCCATTAAGACAGCTCAAAGATTCCTGCAACAATCAAATATTACCACAATCTACATACAAGCTGCTGATGCAGACTCAGTAGGGGTAGCAGAATACCAGCTCGAGCAATATTTTTTGAAGGTTTTTAAAAATGAAGAGGATGCCTTTATGATTTTTAATCAAAGCAGCCTGCTCGAAACCATTAACGAAGTAACCGGTACTATGGCTATGATGTTAGGAGGGATTGCTGCTATTTCCTTGATCGTCGGCGGGATAGGCATCATGAACATTATGTTGGTGTCTGTTACCGAAAGAACCCGAGAAATAGGCATCCGAAAAGCAATAGGTGCAAAACGAAGTTCTATTTTAAAACAATTTTTGATCGAATCTGCCGTTGTAAGCGGTTCAGGTGGTATAATAGGTGTAATAATAGGAATCGGGGGTTCCTATATTGCCGGTCTTTTTACGGGCATGCCTACAGCAACACCCATTTATATTATCTTGATTGCCTTCGGGTTTTCACTGCTGGTAGGAATTTTTTTCGGAATATACCCCGCAAATCAGGCTGCGAAATTAAAACCTGTAGATGCGCTCAGGTATGAATAGCGAGGCGGATCATGAGAGTTCTTTTAGTAGAAGATGAAGTAAAACTTTCCCAAGCATTGCAACATATTGCCAAAAGAGAAAAAATTAATATGGATGTAACATTTGACGGAGCTGAAGGACTATATATGGCTGAAACCATTCCCTATGATGTGATCATTTTGGATATCATGCTTCCTAAAATGAACGGACTCGAAATCTTAAAGCATTTACGGAGAAAAAAAATGTCCACTCCTATTCTTTTGTTAACGGCAAGAGACAGCATAGAAGATAAAGTACAGGGACTGGATCTTGGTGCAGATGATTATCTTCCAAAGCCCTTCGCAACTCAAGAGTTATTTGCAAGGATACGGGCACTATCCAGAAGGATTCCTTCTGAATTTCACGGCCAAAAACTAACTGTTGGGAATATGGTTTTTTTGGGAGACACAAAAAAACTAATAATTAATGAACAGCAGATTTCCCTTACAAGAAAAGAATCTGATATTATGGAAATGTTTATGAGAAGGCCTAATCAAATCTTTACCAGAGAACAGATACTGGATAAAGTATGGGGGTACGAATCGGAAGTTACAGAAAATAATATTGAGATATGTATTTATTTTTTAAGAAAAAAAATGGGAAAAAACTCCGGAACTGCCATCAGAACCATCCGGGGAGTAGGATATTTACTGGAGGAAGACACGAATGTTTAAAAAACTTCATTTGAAGCTCACTGCATTCAACCTGATCATCTTGATGGTATTTTTTATTATCTTTTCGAGTTTCATCTATTTTCAAACAGGACATATGCTTAGAAGATCGTCCGAAATAGCCATTCATGGCCTCTCCAGGCAAATTAAAACTTTACATCGCATTCCGGAAAAGAGAACATTCCATCCCGATGAAGCTGATGATCTGAATATACACCCTGAATTATTTATTATACTGCTTCGGGACGCTTCCTTGAATATTACTTCTTCAAATACACAAGACAGCCATTTTATGCTTGATAGCTCCAAAGAAATCAATAAATTGTTTGAGTCTAAAAAAGACAACCTTTTTTCAAAAATCACTATAAAAGGCGAACCTTACAGGGTATATACAGCCTATTTTCATGCTCAGAACGGTGAATGGGGTGTTATCCAAATCTGTCAGAATATCAGAATGGAAAAAAATATTCTGAATAATCTTTTAAAAACTTTGCTCCTGCTTGGCCTTACAAGTATCGCCTTCCTTGCAGGTATCAGTTGGCTCCTTGCCAGTAAATCTCTCGAGCCTATCAAAACTTCCTGGGAACAGCAAAAAAGGTTCATAGCCGATGCTTCTCACGAACTGAGAACACCACTTACCGTTATGAAAGCCAATCTGGAAATCCCCTTACAGGAACAGAATGGCACTATTGCCGACCATTATACATGGATTAAAAATGCTTATGAAGAGACAAATAATATGAGTTATATTGTAAGCTCATTATTAGAACTGTCACAAATCGATTCCGGGCAAATAAAGATCTTTAAAAATACCATTGATTTAGGCATATTGCTCAAACAAACAATTAACAGTATCAGGCCTCTTTATGAAGAGAAAAAAATCCAACTTAGCACAAAAATATGTGAAGAAGAAATATTTATCATGGGCGATGAACAAAAAATCAAGCAATTAATCATGATCCTGCTGGATAACGCCCTTAAGTATACGGAGTCCGGATCCGTTCATGTAACGCTTTCCAAAGAAAAGGCAGATGTTTTATTGACCATAAAAGACTCGGGAATCGGGATATCCGACGAAGATAAGATCCATATATTTGAACGCTTTTACCGTGCCGACAAAACACGTTCCAGAGCACAAGGAAGTCTTGGTTTAGGCCTAAGCATTGCTAAATGGATCGTCGAAGAGCACAATGGCCAAATTAAAGTTGAAAGTGAATATCAAAAAGGCAGTACCTTTACAATAATCTTGCGCTCTGCATAAGGTCTTGAAAATTAGGAGACAGAGGGTTGAGCGGAAAGTTTAAAAAGACAAAATAATAAAGCAAGCAGAACGCTTGCTTTGCTTCTATTATTCTATAAATTTTACAGCCGTTCCATATGCCATGATCTCCGATGCTCCCTGCATCAATGAACTGGTCATATACCTCACGTTTATGACCGCATCCGCTCCAAGCACCTCTGCTTCTTCCACCATCCGCTTCGTGGCAATGGCTCTTGCCTCAGTCAGCATTTCCATATAACCGGTTATTTCTCCTCCAACAAGATTTTTCAATCCGCCCATGATATCTGTTCCCAGATGTTTTGCTCGTACGGTAGCACCTTTTACAATGCCTAACATTTCGAATTTTTTTCCCTCAATGTAATCAGTATTTACTAAGATCATCCTTTTCTTCCTCCTTGATTTCTCTCAGTCTTTCTTTCATATTATGAATAATTGCATATATGACGCCAGCCATAGCGGCAATAATAATGATCACAAAACCAAAACCGTATGTATTGCTGAAAGCCGAAGTTGCCATAAGCAGAGACAATCCATAAACCATACACATAATTCCAATGATAATTGTAATAATAATGGTAATAAACATATGTTTATTCATGACCTTCACCTTCTTATATTGTATTATATCATGATAAAAATATACTTCATATATTTGTGTTCCATTTTTAACTATATTTAATTATAAATGTAAGTACAAGTCTTAATAAAAAGAATATTGAATCTTTGTTAATCAAAACTTTTTAAAGTGATAACGGCAAGCTCAGGGCGGTTGAAAATTCGAATGCGTTCTACAGAAGTCCCGAGACCCCTGCTGACATACATGAATGTTTTGCCTTTTTTAAATAGCCCCGCATCATATTGAGGCAGTAGTTCCAAATTAGGCGAAAAAATTCCACCGATAAACGGCAATCTGACAGCACCTCCATGCATATGACCTGAGAACACCATATCCGCACCCCATTGGGCATATAAATCAAAATATGTAGGATCATGTGCAATAAGCATGTTTATTTGTGTATCTGAAGATTGTCCTATCTTTCCTTCAATATATGATACACTAAAAGAGTTCTTGTCCACAGGTGTTTCATGAACGCTCTTCCTATAAGGTATGGAGCTTAGCCCGTAAACCGTAATAGATTCTCCATTCTTGTTATATATTGACATTTTATCATCTAAAATAATACATCCCGCTTTTTCGATCTTTTTCTTATAAGTATTAAAAACATCAGGGTTATATAATCTGCAAAACAGATCGTGATTACCGTAAGCATAATATACCGGGTACCGATTATTCAGTCCATGAAGCAAAGCAATCACAGCCTCTCCGTCATCATCATGGGAATTGATCATGTCTCCGCTGAAAATCACCATGTCCGGATTATGGCTGATAACACTTTTTATAATCTTATCTCCGAAATCTTTTCCATGTAAATCACTTATATGTATTATTTTTAAAGGTGAAACCGAGTCAGGCAGATTATCTAAAGATATTTGTATTTCTGTTGTCTGGATTCGATTACTTCCAATATAAATACCTGCAATAATCAGCAATACAATTATAATGCCCAATATGATTTTATATTTCATCTTCTCTTTTCTCTTTTCTCTTTTCTCTTTTCTCTTTTCTCTTTTCTCTTTTCTCTTAGTTATTATAATCTTTTCACCATGTCCTTACAATATGCTTTAATCTGGCCGGCACATAATCCATAAGCATCGGTATTTTTATATTGCTTATACCATTCTATGGTTTTATCAATAGTCCTGTCAATATCCCATACGGGCTGCCACTTCAAATAGTATTTTGATTTTGTAGAATCAATATTTAAAAAGTAGTTCTCATTGCTGCCATTACTGTATTTTTTATTCTTGTTATTCTTATTGATAATAACATATTTATTATTCCATATATTGATGATCCTTTCTACTAAAGCCTCTACAGTTAACACACTACCGAAATCCGGACCAAAATTCCATGCATCGGAATATATTTCTGCATTTTCCTCAAAGCATTTTGAAGCCAACAGTAAATAGCCGTATAGCGGCTCTAATACATGCTGCCATGGCCTTATGGCATTGGGATTACGTATCGTGACTGCTGTTCCCTCTTCTAAAGCACGGATACAGTCCGGTACAATCCTGTCAGGAGACCAGTCTCCTCCGCCTATTACATTTCCGGCTCTTACTGAGGCCAATACTTTTCGATGATTATGGTCTTTTACTTTACTAAAAAACGAATCTCTGTATGAGGCAACCAATAACTCTGCACATCCTTTGCTTGAACTATACAAATCATCCCCACCCATTTCATCATTTTCCCTGTATCCATAAATCCATTCTTTATTTTTATAACATTTGTCACTGGTTATGATAATCGCCGACTTTGTTTCAGGCGTTTCTTTAATCCTTTCCAATACATTCATAGTCCCCATAACATTCACTTCATAAGTGTAGTAAGGTTGATCATAGGATTGTAAAACGATTGGCTGTGCCGCAAGGTGAAAAACTATTTCCGGTTTATATTTATTGAATACTTCCTTTAAATGCGAAACAGACCGGACATCTCCATTAATACTGGTTACTTTTTTATCCATGTCAGATAAGTTATAAATATCATTTTTATGCAAAGGAGCCAATGCATAGCCAATGACATTGGCTCCTAATTCATGAAGCCAAATGGAAAGCCAACTCCCTTTAAAACCGGTATGTCCGGTAATCAATACATTTTTACCCTTGTAAAACCCGTTAAGTAGTTTTCTCATCTAATCTCCCCTTTTAGACTTAGTATTAATTTAGGTAGTTTTGATTATTTTGATACCATGATATGGTTTTAAGGATACTCTCCTCCAGACATTCCTTCGGCTGCCATCCCAAAACCTCTTTTATTCTGTGAATATCAGGAATCGGATGCCATAACTCAAAGCGGCGATTTTCCAAAGCGCCAAATAATAATTTTCTTTTGCTCTTCATGAGACTGTGGATCAGTTCAATATAGTATCTAAGAGAATATGCCTTTCCGCTTCCCACATTGAACACTTCATTTACAGCCTTTTCATTTTCAGCAGCCAGTATTATTGCTTCTATAACATCCTTCACATAACAATAATCCCTAATCTGCGAACAGGCGGTCAATTCCAGATCTTTTTCTTCCAATAGCGTCAGTATGGTATGGCAGAATATTTTATGACGCGGTTCATATTCTCCAAAAACACCGAAAAGCCTTAAAGTAACAATATCTGTATGACTTTCCCCTGCAATCTGATGTGCTATTACCGTTGCTGCTGCTTTTGTGCTTCCATAAATATCTACAGGATTCAGGCAAAGATCCTCAGTAATGAAACCTTTTTTATTCCCATATTCCGCACAGGTTCCTATATTGATAAACTTCCTGCACCCGTATTTAATTCCCGCATTCAGAACATGGATCGTCCCATATACATTTGTATCAATAGCCTTATATATATCTCTGTCTTCCGAGCTTACACCATAAGCCGATAGGTGAAAAATGTATTCAGGTTTTATAACAGACATCAGATAATCGACTCTTTCTCTCTCTTGTATATCTGCCTCATGAACATATATCGCAGGCAGAACTCTTTTTATTCTCCACAGGCTTTTGGTATGTCTGGATATTATACTGACATCTGCATTCAGCTCAATAAGCTTTTTTACAAGATGTGAGCCTATGAACCCCCCTCCTCCGGTTACTAATATATGCTTTCCCTCAAGCATTATTACTTCACCTTCTCTTCATGATCCGCACCATTTAAACATATATAATTTTTACTGTCCTTTATCGGATATTCATTATTGTAAAGCCTTTGGACATCCAAATTTAGTTTTTTTACGATGTAAACCGCTTTTTGCAATTCTTTTAAATAAGGCAGATAAATATGATCCATTATTCTGTAATCAATATTAAGATGTTCCCATTTCCATAGATCAAATTCTTTATCATTGTAAATAAGAAGGCTTCCAAAATGATATGCAATAAGAGTATCCTTGTTAACAAGTACTTTATTCTCCGATACTTTAATCTCATTTAAATTTTTTGTATTTAGTATAAGATTCCATGGAGCTGTATTAATACCCTTATGATTATTGATTTTAATAAAAGTGAATAATAACGGCACTTGATCCAGGTATTTCTGATCACCCCATCTTTTCAGTTCAGGCTCCGGCTTGTCATAACACCAATTCAGGCACTGTTCCTCCCACCAGCTTAGAACCCTTAATGAATATTGGTTTTTACTGAAACCGATTAACCCTGCCTGATATTTACCATTAAGCTGCTCCATCTCTGCAGGTGCATTCTGTCTGGTTAAAAAAGTAGCATGCCCTTTCCATTCTTCAAAAATCTTCTCAGGGTGTGCAAAGAAATATAAATCCGCATCACAATACAGCAGCTTTTCAATATTGTAATGATTGAGCAAATAGGAACAAAAAATCGGTTTAAGGGACCAGCAAAATTCATGCAGCTGCCTTGTTTCTTTAATTTTTCTTACCTCTTTGTTTTCAAATACCTCTAATGGAATAAGTGATACATTAGACAGTTTCAATTTTTCAAGGATCATATATCCATGTTTATCGACACAGCAGATCCATAAATGGAAGTTTTCCAATTTAGAAATTAATGAATGATGGAGTGCAATAATTTTGAATACATATTTTTCAGTAGCAATTGAGCAGAAATAATACATATGATCCCATCTGGATACTTTTAAATCAAAGTCACTGTATTTCAAAAAAGTTTTAGCCTTATTCATTTCCTTATCGCTGAAACACATTTTTATTTTTTTGCCAATAGCCTTTTCAACTATTTCAATGGATTTTCGCAGCTCTACCAGATAAGGCAGATAAATCTTGTTCTTTATAACATTCGGAACCTCAATGGTGCCAAGATTCCATAAGTCAAAATAATCTTTATCGAAGATATCGATACATGAAAAGTGATAAGCCACTAAAGGATATTCTTGAATAAATACATCCTTTTCTTTTTTTGATATTTTATAGTTATTATTGTAAACAGTATTCCATGGTGCTGCATTGATGCCCAAATGCCCGGAGATTTTGGCATCTGCAAACAATCGTGGCATCTGATCCAGGTATTTTTGATCTCCCCATCTGCCTTTTTCATCGTTATCCCTGGAATAGCACCACTCCAAGCATTTTCCTTTCCACCAGGCTGCCGCCTTTTTTCCTGTTGAATTATTTTTAAACCCGATCAACCCAGCCTGATAAGTCCCATATTTTCTTTCCACCCAATCCAAATCCCTTTGGGGGCAAAGATAAAGTGAGGCATCTCCCCAATCCTTATAGATCCTTTTTGTATCAGAAAAAAAATATATGTCCGAATCGCAATATATAATCGAATCAATTTTATAATGATCAAGAAGATATGAAACCAGCCAAGACTTTAATGTCCAGCAATACTCGCTGACTGTTCTGGAATTTTTTGCTTTTTTTAGTTCTTCTGTTTCAAAGCTTCTGGCATCAATTAAAATACCATTCTTCAATTTCATATTATTTAATACATGATATATAAAATCATCAATACAACAAATAAACAAATTAAAATCAGCAGAGCATCTTTCAAGTGAATGGTAAAGCGTCAGCACTTTTATTAAATACTTGGTTCCCACGATGGTGCAAAAATATTGTCTCTTTTCATATTGCATTTGTTTTACGATCTCCTGAAGATCATTATTTTCCATAATGATCTTTTGAACCATCAGCTTATCGCCTATCACCTTTTCGCTAATGGTTACTTCCTGAATCAAATCATCCATGACTCCGGAAATATCTTTAGATTCATTAGCGCTCCCTCTCAATTTGTTTTTCTTTCTTTTATCCCATTTTATGTCGAAACCACTGCTGAATATGTTTTTTATCTTTTCATAGTACTTCTGAATAAACGCATAGAGAGCAACGACAATTTTTTTTATGTATCGTAAAGTCTGCTGCTTATATTGGATCAGGCGTTCTCTCATCTTCTTTATTAATACCGACATTTTCTCTTTTATCTTTATGGCATAATGTTTAAACATGGACATCCGCTCCTTTTTTTACAGATTTAAATATCGTTATATGTTAAAACAGGCTCGGCTTAAAAGCCAAGCCATTATATCAATTCTACAATACGGATGAATCATCACATATCAAATAGCAGTCTCATCCGGCTTGTTTTCCATATTTTGCAGCAGCATATTTGCCTCTTCAAGATCCTTACATGTGTCAATTCCAATCCAATATCCATTATGCTTATATACAGCAAGTTCGCCTTTGTTGGCCATTTCCACCAACAAAGTATTTTCAAGGATACATCCCGTATCTTTTGTTAAATATGAGAATGCTTCTCTGTTACATACAAAAAAACCTCCATTAATGATATGATTTAGTTTAGGCTTTTCTTCAAATGAAACGGCGACACCATTTTTTACTTTCAGGATGCCATAATTGCTTTTATAATCCACACCCGTCACCGTAACCATTTTCCCCATGGCTTCATGATAATCAACTAAATCTTTTATATTAACATCTGCTAACCCGTCTCCATAAGTGAGTAAAAATTGTTCGCCCTTAATATATTCTTCCATCATTTTTACCCTTGCACCGGTCATGGTCTCTTCACCTGTATCTACAAAGGTGATATTCCATTGGTCATTATACCTTTTTCTTTCTCTGCCTTTTTCAGTTTCATAATGCTCGCCGACATTATCAAATGAAGCAGCAAATACATTCCTATCACTAAAATACTTTTTTATAATCTCTCCTTTATAACCCAAAGGTAATATGAAATCATTATAACCATAACTACTATAATGCTTCATAATATGCCAGATGATAGGACGCCCTTTTACAATCGCTAATGGTTTTGGAATGGTTGAAGTAATTTGGCTCATCCGCAGTCCTTTTCCGCCACACAAAATTATAACGTCCAAAATTACACTTCCTTTGTATATGCATATTCTTTTTCCTTACCATTCTATTCCATAAAATTTTAGGATGTGACAAAGAAAGCTCTTTCGAAGTTAACAAATTAAAATGAATAATGACAATGATGGGTAGAAATTATGATTAATCATAATTTCTGCCATAAAAAAAATTTGCAGTGAACACTGCAAAATCCGCAGCCGCAAGGGCTGTTCCTACAAATCATACTCAAACTTACACTTACACTTACACTTACACTTACACTTACACTTACACTTACACTTACACTTACA
>JAENZQ010000015.1:0-39386 GCA_016841185.1 Anaerovorax odorimutans | reverse complement strand
ACTTACACTTACACTTACACTTACACTTACACTTACACTTACACTTACACTTACACTTAATACATTATACCAGGCCCAATAGCCTGAGCCCTCGTGCATATTTACTTACAGGCTGAGGCTTCAGATTGAATTTTAGGGACAAATCTTTACCAAAAGCTTCAAGGTAAGATTGGTTTCCTTTCAGCAACTCTAATTCCATCTCGCAAAATCTATCTCTCCCGCGTTCTGTGATAATCTCACCTTTGTCAAATGACAATTCTACCAAGCAGCCCTTGATTTCTATCTCTTTTCTTTTCCTTACAAATTCTGTAGTCACTTTTGGAATCAACAGCTTATCTTTAACGATTTCTTCTAAATCAATGTCAAGTTGCATTCTCAGCAACAGATCTTTTGCATCTGCTTCTTTCTTATCTGAAACATCTAAATTCCATTCTTTTCTTGAAAAAATCCCGTTTTTATACGTTCCTTGGGCTTTCACTGTTGCACTGGTTTTTTCACCTTCCTTGCGGATCCTAAATGCGATCCGGTTTTGTAAGAGAGTATTGTCCAAAGTATCATAGTATACGGCTTTCAATTTTTCTTCCTCCATATTAGATATGGAAAGATAACGGGTCACTTCATATAATATAGCCTCTGCCTTTTTACATTCTATATGATATTTCAATTCCACCTCAGTCTTGTTCATATGATTTCCTTTCACTTTATAATCTAATATATTCTACCATACTTACTTCGGAAAATAACAGCAACTTAGGCCATTTACCCGGATACTACAGTTTTTTTCAGCATATTTGAGGATTATTATGGAAAAACTCTTTATAAAAGTGCTGTCATGCATATATCTCTCTCAATGGATGACAATCCATCTGAGTAAGTTTGTTACTTTTTTATTATATGGATATAATAAAAAAGTTAGTTATTATGTTATTAAGAAAGGATGTATTACTTTATGTTATTCGATGATTCAGAGAGTCACAAGAAAAACGCTATCAAAGAAAAAATCAAAAAAAGCGGACACGAATTTATCAGGCTGCAGTTTACTGATATTTTCGGCATGTCAAAGAACATGGCTATTACAACTGACGAGTTAGATAAAGCTCTTGATGGAGAACTCATGTTTGACGGTTCATCTATCGACGGCTTTGGCAGAATAGAAGAATCAGATATGTACCTGGTTCCTGATTTAAATACCTTTGAATCTGTTCCCTGGAGACCCGGCAATGGAAGTGAGGAGATTTCCAATATATTTTGTAATGTATATGGGCGGGATAGAAAACCTTTTAGGGGTTGCCCACGGCAAATATTAAAATTAGCTTTAGCTGAAGCTGAAGAAATGGGTTTTAACCTGAGTGTCGGACCGGAAGGCGAGTTTTTTCTTTTTCATTTAGATGAAAATGGAGATCCGACTTTTGATATTCATGATGAAGCCGGTTACTTTGATTTATCTCCTGTAGATAAAGGTGAATCTGCTCGCAGAGACATCATTCTTACAATGAAAAAATATGGTTTTTCCATTGAAGCCTCTCATCATGAAGTTGCTCCCGGACAGCATGAAATAGATTTTAAATACGAAGAAGCTCTGACAGCTGCCGACAAATGGATGTCATTTAAGCAAATCGTAAAGAATATTGCACATCATCACGGCTTATATGCTTCTTTTATTCCGAAACCATTTACAGGAGAAAATGCAAATGCAATGCACTGTAACCAGTCTCTTTCAAGAGACGGTAAAAATATATTCTATGATGCAAATGACACCATTGGTCTGAGCAAAACCGCAAGATACTATATCGGCGGATTAATAGAACATGCCAAGGGAATCGCAGCAATCTGCAATCCAACCATAAACTCCTATAAACGCCTTGTTCCCGGATATGAAGCCCCAACAAACATTACCTGGTCCAGATCCAACAGGTCTGCCTTTATCCGCATTCCTGACAGCCGGGGTGAAGGAACGCGAGTGGAATTGCGGACACCGGATCCTACTGCAAACCCCTATCTGGTTTTTGCAGTTATGCTAAGAGCCGGCCTTGATGGGATAAAGAATAAGATAGAACCTCCCAGTGAATGCAGTGAAAACCTTTACAATATGACGGAAAAAGATAAAAACAGTTTCAGTATTGAAAAATATCCGAGGGATCTTTTTGAAGCTTTGGAATACATGAAACAGGATGAACTTGTGAAAGACACCCTTGGCCAACATGCTTTTAATGTTTTTTATAATACAAAACTGAAAGAATGGCAGTTCTATCAAAAGGAAGTACATAAATGGGAAATTAAACAATATTTAAAACGTTATTAATTATAATAAAAGGAGAATGATTATTTCATTCTCAGGCTGTTGAAAATCTCCGAATTTCTGCGTTGCTGCTTTCAATCGAACATGCTCACTTACCTGAAGTAAGCTCCGCTGCTCGCTCTCAGCGCGCCTTGAACTTCGAATTTTTCAAAAGCCTGGAAATTGTAGGCTTTTTCAACAATCTCAGAATGATTATTTCATTCTCTTCTTTTTTTGCGAATATTTCCATTCATATCCACAATATGATATAATAGGATAATAATATTTAGGGGATGTCAAAATGTTTCAAGCAAAAACAAGGCCAAATTTTTTATTGGCCCCAAAAATCATGACCATCGTTTATGTTTTACTTCTTGTCTATCTGTCCTTGGATTCTTTTAAAACTAAAACACCTTTTTCTCATCAAATATTAATTTTTCTTATTTATATGTTCCCTGTCCTGATTCTTTTATTGTTTCTATGGATATCATGCAAAAATACACTTATCGGAGGAAGTTTATATATTATCTCGAGCATTCTCATGATCACATTCTGGGACCCTTTCAAAGAAATTAGTGGTTTTCTGGCAGCTCCTTTACCCTTAATAACCATCGGCTTTCTTTTTATCGTCTTTGGTATTTTAGATAAAAAGCACTAAAAGCAATAAAGATAATAAAAGTTTATGTGAGTTTAAGGCTGATGTCCAAAGCCTTGACCGTATGAGTCAATGCCCCTACGGAAATAAAATCCACACCGGTTTCAGCAACTGACAGAATATCTTTATCCCCCATATTACCGGAAGCCTCAACTAAAGCACGTCCATCTATCAACCTCACGGCTTTTCGCATCATTTGCAAATCCATATTATCCAGCATAATGATATCCGCTCCCGCATTAAGGGCTTCTTCAATTTGTTCCAGATTTTCAACCTCAACTTCTATTTTTAGAGTATGAGGGATATTCTTTCTTACAGCAGCAATTGCTCGGGTTATACCTCCTGCAGCAAGAATGTGATTGTCCTTGATCAATACACCGTCAGAAAGATTAAACCTGTGATTAACGCCTCCACCAACTTTTACAGCATATTTTTCTAAAATTCTTAATCCTGGTGTCGTTTTTCGTGTATCTGTGATCTTTGCTTTTGTCCCTTGGACAATATCAACCAAAGAAGCTGTCTTAGTTGAAATTCCTGAAAGCCTTTGTAAAAAATTCAAGGCGACCCTTTCACCTGTAAGGATTCCGGATGCCGGCCCTTCTATAGTTGCAAAAATATTTCCCGCCTCAACAGAAGCACCTTCTTTTACCGATGGACAAAATATGATTCCTTTATCTATCGTTTGAAAGACGCTTTCAACAATTTCAAAACCACATAAAATCCCAGCTTCCTTTGCAATAAAGCTTCCTTTAATTTTTTTTTGATTTGAAACAATACTCATAGTCGTTATGTCACCGGTTCCGATATCTTCTGATAATGCTTTTAAAATGATTTCTTTTTTTAATATTTCGCTCGACACGTTTATTCTCCTTTTATGCATCCATTCTAAAGTGTGCACCCACATTACTATTTCTTGCAACAGCAGCTTCCAATATTGCACCTGCTATTATTGCGATATTAAAAAGTTCAATACTTTCTCGGGTTTTAAATTCAATTATATTTAAATCATTCAATATTCCCCCCACCTGCTCTAATCCTTCTCTCAAGCCTGTTCCGTTCCGTGCAATTCCGCCTTTTTGAACCATTATGTGCTTTATAGTCTTTTTAAGATGTGTAATATCCAGGTTGCTGTTTTCTACAGTTATATTTTGAAATTTATAGTCATATGAAGCCTCATGTTTATTTTTATTAATATGCTGTGCACATCTGCGCCCAAAGACCATGCATTCCAATAAAGAATTGCTTGCAAGACGGTTGGCTCCATGGACACCCGTACAGCTGGATTCACCTGTTACATATAACCCTTTGATATTGGTCATACTATGAAGATTTACCGCAATTCCTCCCATTAAATAGTGTTGCACGGGATAAACCGGTATCCACTGTTTCGAAATGTTGATACCATGCTTTTTACATTCATTGAAAATAGTTGGAAATCTTTTTACAAGAAATTCCTCGGATTTTGAAGTTATATCAACAAAAACATATTTGCCGTTTGTTTTAATCATTTCCTCTGCAATAGCACGGGTTACAATGTCTCTTGGTGCAAGATCTTTCATAGGATGCTTCCCTTTCATAAAACATTCACCCTGAATATTTCTGAGAATACCGCCTTCTCCTCTTACTGCTTCTGAAATAAGAAAAGACTGTCCACTTTCATCGGGTTTATAAAAAGCCGTCGGATGAAATTGAATAAATTCCATATTTCTTACGTTTGCCCCTGCTCTTAAAGCTGCAGCAATTCCGTCACCGGTAGCCCCAATAGGGTTTGTCGTATGGGCATATACTTGTCCGATCCCTCCGGTGCTGATTACCACATTAGGAGAAACCATTACCTTATATCCATCCTTGTCGGCTACAATAACACCTGCTGCTTTATCCTGGGATGTCAGAATATCTGAAAGAAAAACATTTTCTAATAGAGAAATATTGGACCTTGTACTGGCAATGGCAGCAAGTGTCTTGACTGTTTCCCGGCCAGTGGCATCACCTCCGCAATGTACGATTCTGTTCCTCGTATGTCCGCCTTCTCTTGTAATATGTAAATCGCCTTCTTCGCTAAGATCAAAGGGAACATTCATAGCCATCAATTGTTGAATATCACCCGGACCCTCATTGACAAGCACTTTGACAGACTCTTCATCACATAATCCCGCACCTGCAACAATCGTATCATGGAAATGGCACTGCGCCTTATCCTCCTTTGAAACGACTGCAGCAATACCTCCCTGTGCAAGCCATGAGCTGCTCTTTTCTATTTCCGCCTTGGATAATACTGCGCAACGCAATTTTTTATCTAAATTCAAAGCAGTATAAAGACCTGCTATGCCGCTTCCAACAATAATAACATCATAATACTCCCGCTTCAGAGTCTCAATATTTCCGTTAAATACATATCTCCTCACGATAAACACTCCATTCGCTGTTTCCTAAACATTCATCATTCTATTGAGACTGTTATAAGCTTTGCCTATTGCTTCTTTTTCCAAATTTATTTCATATTCACTGTTTTTTAGAGCAGATAAAACGTCTTTTAAAGAAGTTTTTTTCATGTTGATACAGGTCATCTTGGGAGACAGCAGATAGTAGTTTTTATTTGGGTCTTTCTTTTTAAGGTATTCTACAACGCCTACTTCAGTACCAATAATGATATTTTTTGACTCCGATTCCAATGCTTTTTTAATGATTTGAGATGTGCTTCCAATAAAATCCGATTTGTCTAATACTTCCGGTGTACATTCAGGATGAACCAGCATTAAGGCGTCCGGCAGTTCTTCTCTTACTTCCTCCACATCCTGCACGGTCACTCTTTTATGGACAGGACAATAACCTTTGAAAGTAATCACTTCTTTATCTTTTATTTGTTTTGCAACATATTGTCCCAGGTTTTCGTCAGGAACAAAAATAATCTGCTTATTTGGCAACGAGCCAACTACTTTCAGTGCACTGGAAGAAGTGCAGCATATGTCACTGACTGCCTTGACGTCTGCTGTAGAATTTACATAGGTCACTACTGCCGCATCAGGATACTGTTCTTTCAATACAATGACATCTTCTGCCGAAGCCATATCAGCCATAGGGCATCCTGCTTCCTTTACAGGCAGAATCACCGTCTTTTCAGGATTCAGGATCTTAGCACCTTCTGCCATAAAATGCACCCCGCAAAAAACAATGATATTTTCCTTCGCCTGCTTTGCCTTTTTAGCAAGCTCAAATGAATCTCCTACAAAGTCTGCTATGTCCTGAATTTCTATATCTTGATAATAATGGGCAAGGATCAATGCATTCTTTTCTTTTTTCAATTTTTTTATCTTATCTTTGATACTTTCCATACTGTCCTCCGATTTATTTTATATTATCGTTTATTTTTCCATAATTTTTCAAAAAATATCATAACATTAATAATACTTTTAATTCAACTTAATTGAATAATACGCTTTATTTTTTCTTTTAGTCCACCATATTCTTCAATGATTCCATATCTTTTATCTGGATGGAAGACAAATAGTAATCGATTGTCCCTTCTTCTTTCATCCGGCTCATTTCACGGGACATGGAAGGTCTTGATACATTCAGGAACTCTGCCAGTTCGTTTCGGTTCATGGGCAGCATAAAGGTTGATTTTCCGGTCTTTTTGTACTGTTCCAGTAAAAAAGCACTGAGCTTCCCCCGCATGCTTTTAATTGTCAGATATTCTACTTTTTTATTCAGGTTCAAAGCCTTTTCAGAAACGATCCCCAACATATTTAATATCAGTTTTTTATGTCCGATACATGCATTCTGACAACTTCCTACAATTTTATCGCCGGATACAAATATAACAACAGAGTCTTCCTGAGCCTGAACAGTTGAAGGCCAGCTAATTAAGCTGGAAAAAACAGCTATTTCCCCAAAAATATCCCCGGGCTCTAATAACGTCATAATAATGCGCTCTCCTGCAGCATTTTCTTTCAGAACCGTAGCAGCGCCGGACAAAAGAACACCCACTCCTTCAAACCTTTCTCCGGTAAATACAATGTAATCATTTTTTGAAAATTTCTCCATTCTTGGTTTAATACAATTAATCATAAATTTCAAGTCTTCTTTGGCTATACCACTGAACAGTGCAGAAGCTGAAATCGTATCGATCCATTTTTCATACATTTATATCACCCTTTCAACGATAACAAATGTTGCTGAAGCTACCGATTTTCTTTTTTTATTATATTATACTCGTAGTACAAAAACAATTAAAAATGTTTGAAAGGAGTTATGAAAATGAAAAGAAACATTATCAAAATAGATGAAAGTAAATGTAATGGCTGTGGTCTTTGTATCGATGCCTGCCATGAAGGCGCACTACAGTTAGTGGACGGAAAAGCAAAATTAGTCTCAGATATATATTGTGACGGCTTAGGAGATTGTCTTCCCGAATGCCCCACAGGTGCTATTACCATAGAAAAACGTGAAGCTGAAGCTTATGACGAAGAAGCCGTTAAAGAGCGTATGAAAGAACAAAAGGCGGATATACCCAATCTTCCTTGCGGGTGTCCCGGTACTCAGGTTAAGACTCTTGAGCGAAAGAATCAGAAAAATGAAGAGAAACCTGTCACCATTGAATCTCAATTGCAGCAATGGCCTTGTCAAATTAAACTGATCCCTCCCACTGCACCTTACTTCGAAAATGCTCATTTGCTTATTGCAGCAGATTGTACGGCATTCGCATATGGAAATTTCCATAATGATTTTATGAAAAATAAAATAACTCTAATTGGATGTCCTAAACTGGATAGCATTGATTACTCCGAAAAATTAACAGATATTCTGAGCCATAATGATATCAAAAGTGTAACTGTACTCAGAATGCAAGTTCCTTGCTGCGGCGGTATGACCCATGCTGTTACAACAGCATTGAAAAATTCGGGGAAAATGATTCCCTGGAATGTAATCACCATAGGCACCGACGGCACCATAACTGAGAACGGAAATTTTTGATTTCCGTTCTCAGAATAAAAAATTAGAAATAAACAATTAAATTTAATGTGAAATTTGCCTCAGCAAATTTATACATTCAATAATAAATTTTTAATTAAAGGAGGATATGTTATGTCATCAAAAATGTTTTGTTTCCAATGTGAGCAAACCGCAGGATGCAGCGGGTGTACAAAAGTAGGTGTTTGTGGAAAACAACCTGATGTCGCAAATAAACAGGATGAACTTACTTGTGCACTGATTGGCCTTGCAAGAGCGGCATCCGGAAAAACTCCCGGTAAAAAAGCCGATGAACTGATGATGCAAAGCTTGTTTGCAACCATTACAAATGTGAATTTTGACGGTGACCGTATTGATGAACTCAAAGAACTTGTGAAAATCGAAAAGAAAGCCCTCGGAGGATCCGAAGACTTTTCCTGGGAAGTACTTTGGAATGGTGATGAGGATATCGTCTCATTGCGTTCAACCTTATTGCTTGGAATACGCGGGATGGCTGCTTACGCCTATCATGCTTATGTACTGGGAAAAGAGAATCCTGAAGTAACTTCCTGGTTTTACAAGGGTATGCTGGCCCTGGGCGAAGATCATTCAATTGACGAATGGCTCAATCTGCTTATGGAATTCGGTCAGATCAATCTGAAATGTATGGCACTTTTAGATGAAGCAAATACTTCAACATATGGTCATCCGACACCTGTAAAAGTACCTATGAAAATTGAAAAAGGGCCTTTTATTGTCGTTACAGGTCACGATTTATATGATTTGAAACAACTGTTGGAACAGACAGAAGGCAAAGGAATCAACATTTATACTCATAGTGAAATGCTACCTGCTCACGGTTATCCCGAACTGAAAAAATATGCACATTTAAAAGGAAACTATGGCACAGCATGGCAAAACCAGCAGAAAGAATTTTCAGATATTCCTGCCCCTGTTTTATTTACTACCAACTGCCTAATGCCTCCAAAGCCAAGTTATGCAGACCGCATATTTACGACGGCTGTGGTGGGTTATCCTGAAATCCGACATATTCCTGAATCAGAAGACGGGAAAAAAGATTTTACCGAAATAATCAATAAGGCACTGGAACTGGGAGGCTGGAATGAAGATAAGCAATTGACGGGTATAAACGGCGGAACTGAATTGATGACAGGATTTGCCCGAAATACGGTTCTGAGTGTTGCAGATAAAGTAATTGATGCTGTAAAAGCAGGTGCCATAAAGCATTTCTTCCTTGTTGGAGGTTGTGACGGTGCAAAAACAGGCAGAAATTATTATACGGAATTCGTTAAGAAAACGCCCGAAGATACAATCGTTCTTACACTCGCCTGCGGCAAATATCGGTTTAATGATTTAGATATTGGTGAAATAGGAGGTCTTCCCAGAATAATGGATATGGGACAGTGTAATGATGCTTACTCAGCCATACAGGTAGCAGCAGCACTTGCAAATGCCTTCGAGTGCGATATCAACGAACTGCCTTTGACTTTGGTACTTTCCTGGTATGAGCAAAAAGCAGTATGTATTCTTCTGACACTTCTGTCCCTGGGCATTAAAAATATTTATCTGGGGCCAACACTTCCGGCATTCATTTCTTCAAATGTACTGGAAGTACTTATTGAAAAATTTGATATCCACCCGATTTCCACTCCCGAAGAAGATCTTAATGCAATCCTTGGTTAATGTTTTTAAAATGAGATTTTGCTTAGCAAAATCTCATTTTTTATTTTTCTTTATCTCCCAAATCCGCATCCATATCCTATTCTTCCACCATTTTGTGCGCCATAGCCCGGGCCATTACCTGAGCCATAACTGTTTCCAAATCCTGAGCCATAGCCGCCAAATCCATTTCCTGCACCATTACAGAATCCCTGGCGGTTCAGAATTGCCTGATAGATATCATCTGCCTGTTCCTGAGTAAGTTCACCATTCTCTACACTTTGATCAAGAATTGCTTTTCTCTGTTGGCGTATCTGACTTTGAAACTCTTCTAACACGCCTGCTTCGTTGGCAATCGACCCATAGGTTTTCCCTTGCTCACGCTCTGTGATAAGATTTTCAATAGTTTTTCCGGTTATTCCGCTTGCGATTTCTGCAGGCGTCCTTGCTGTTGCAGCATATACAATACCTGCTGAAACCAGTACACTGACGGCTGTCAATGTAACAACCACATTTTTCATGTTCATCATTATATCGCTCCTTTTAATCAAATTATTCTAAGTACTTTAATTTTAAAACCTAATTGTGATAAAAGTTTGATAAGCCTTGAAAAATTTAATTTTTAGATTTCTTCAGCTCAAACCAGAATGTACTTCCGGTTCCTATCTGGCTTTCAACACCATAATTCAGATTATGGGCTTCTAAAATATTCTTAACAATGGTTAATCCAAGCCCCGTTCCGGCTTGTCTCTCTTCCGGCTTGTCTGCTTTATAAAATCTATCCCATATAGATTCAATTTCTTCAGAGGGTATTCCTTCTCCTGTATCCGAAACCTCTATTTTTATTGATGCCAGCCTTTCAACAGCCCGGATAGCAACAGTTCCGCCTTCCCTCGTATGATTAAAAGCGTTATTGATCAGATTATAAAGAACTTGCTCTATTCTGTTTTCATCTGCAAGAACTATAGTCTTCCGGATCTTTTCCTTATTAACGGATATTCCTGTCTTTTCACTCATTATTTCATATTTTTTAAGAACTTTTTCAAGAAATTCATTGATTTCGAATTCTGATCGATTTAAAACCATATAACCGGCTTGCATTTGGGAGAGATTCAATATATCTTCAACAATATGGCTTATTCTGTCAGACTCTTCAATAATAATTGCCAATTGCTTCTCTCTCTTATGGATATTGTTTCCTGTCACATCGCGGATAGTTTCCGCATATCCTTTGATAAGACTCAGAGGCGTTCGGAGCTCATGGGAAACATTGGCGATCAAATCCTTTCTGAGCTCATCAAGTTTTAATAACTCTTTGCCCATATGATTGATTGTTTCTGCCAGTTTACCGATTTCATCTTCACGCTTCACCGTAGTTCTTGCAGATAGGTCACCTTCTGCCATTTCCAGTGAAACTTTCGTAATATCCCGAATCGGTTTTGTAAACGTCCTGGAAATCAGATAGGATATCAATATGGCAGCGGTCAGTAAAATAGTAGAAATATAAAAAAGCTGCCTTTTTAATATCTCTGCCGTTTCCTGAACAGGCGCCATAGGAAGTGTCAATAACAGCACGCCTTCTATTGCCTCGGAAAAACCAACAGGCAACCCTAATAAAACGTATTTGCTGTTAAATCGCGGATGCTTCATCTCAAGGCGTATCGTATCACCTGCCAAAGCTTCATGAAAAACATCCCTTTTAGCGCTGTTCATCATCATCGTCATTTGACTGCTTTCTCCGGTGATATACACCCTATGTCCGTTTGTATCATACATCTCTGCAGTTAAATTGTTATTATATGCAAAAGCATCCAGACGGCTTTGAAAATTGCTTGCCTCCCCTTTTTTTTGTTCACGGATTATTTCCAATCCTGAATCCTCAATATCTGAAATTCTGAGGTTCGTATAAAAATGATTTAAAAAAACAATCTGAAATAGCAATAGAAGAATGAGCATAATTACAACAAGTGCCATCATTCCCATCCAGAGCTTTGATGCAATGCTTTTCATTTTTTCCCTCCTGTCTGGAATTTATATCCTACTCCCCAGACTGTCACAATATAATTTCTGTATGCTTCCAAATTTTCTCTCAACATTTTGATATGTGTATCTACAGTTCTGTCTTCTCCGATAAAATCATAACCCCAGACTGAATCAAGCAACTGCTCTCTTGTGAAAACATGATTCTGATTCTGAACAAAAAAACTCAAAAGTTCGTATTCTTTTGGTGTTAGCATCTTTAGTACACCATTTACATAAACGTTCCGGGAATTGAAATCAATCTCTAACCCTTCGATTATTAAACGGTCTTTATTTTTTTGCTCCCCTTTTGTGGAACTCCTTCGGATAATAGCCTTCATTCTTGCAAGAAGTTCTTTTGGGCTAAAAGGTTTTATCATGTAATCATCAACGCCCAATTCAAAACCGAACAGCTTATCATATTCTTCACCTCTTGCAGTCAGCATTATTATAGGGACAGCAGAAATTTTTCTGATTTCTCTGCAGACGCTCCAGCCATCCATCTTTGGCATCATAACATCCAGAACAATTAGAGCATATTCCTTTTGTTTAAAATGATTAAGAGCCTCTATCCCGCTGGCTGCTTCTTCTACTTGGTATCCCTCTGTACTGATATACTCTTTGATCATTTCCCGAATGCGTTTATCATCATCTACAATTAAAATTCTTGTTGCTGCCATAAACAACCTCCTGTATTTATATAACTCCCATTTATCCCGGTCCTTAGAATTTACACCTTACACCTTTAATTATACCCTCTGTTTGTGATAAAAATATGAAATCCCATTTTTTATATATATCCGGATATTCTCTTTCTTCATCTAAAACTCAGGGTCTTTTTTATTTGCTTCAATGTAAAAACACCGCTCATGATAAGTGCCGTACTGAAAGCAAGGATGCCCATTATTCCTGAAAATATCATATTATAAGTAAATCCCAACGTAATGAAAAGTGTGTTACTGAGTTTTACTATTATCAGCATACACATAAAAGGAATCAGGGGCTTGACAAGTACCTTACGATAATCGATACAAACACCTGCCTGCTTTTGCAGAATTTTAGAATTTCTTATAGAGATAAACAGGCCGCTGAGAAAAAAACCCACGATATACCCATATATTCCGATTCGGGGAATAGGAATCAACAAATAAATACAAGCCACATTTATAAGAATATCAAAAGCAACATTGACCAACACTTTCCGCTGAAGACCCAGCCCATTAAGGATAGCAAATTGAATGACATGGAAGTAGTGAAATGAACACCCTGCCCCTGCCCAAAACAAAAGATTTCCGGCTTCAGGGCATTTATATATAATGCTGCATAATTCTTCGGGAAAAGAAATGCAAAGAACTGTTGCAAACAATCCTACAGACCATGCAATGATCAGGGAATCATGGCACTTTTTATTCAGAGCATTATGGTTTCCGCTAACATGAGATCTGGTAATTGCAGGTACAAGTGTTATCGTAAGAGAAAAGATAATAATACCCGGATAAGAAATTAAAGGCATAACCATTCCGGTAATTTCTCCATATAAGGAAAGTGCTGTTATATGGTTATATCCGGCTGCCTCCAATTGAGCAGGTACTAAAACCGCACTGATCATATCCATAATTGTGGCTAAAGCCCCGGCTAATGATAAGGGAATAGCTAAGCTGACAATTTTATAAATAATGCTTCCTGCGCTTTCAGAAGATACTTGCACCAGCCGATTGCTTCCATTCCGGTTATAAGTAATACTTAATAACAATGAACTTATGAATTCTCCGGCTGTCATCGCAAGCACTGCTCCGGCACAAGCATATGCAATCCCATAAGGCAGCATAACTCGCGTCAAAATAATCAACCCGCCAAGGCGAACCACTTTTTCTGCCACATCGATCAATGCCGGCCGCTTTATTTTTTGTATACCGAAAAAGTAACCCCGGAAAATAGCAGACATGGATATGAAAAATACGGAAGGTGTTAATAATACAATAGATAAGGACGTACGCGTATCTTTAAGGATCTTTGAAGCAATAAAATCCGAATTTAAAAAAATAATGACACAAACAAAAATGCTCCATAAACCAATAAAAATGAAGCTGGTTCTGATGGTCTTGACCATTGCAGGCATATTTCTTTTCACCTTATACTCTGCAACGATTTTAGATATAGCAGTTGTAACCCCGCCTGATACTAATGTAATCATTAGCATATATAAAGGGAAAACCAGCTGAAAAACACCCATGCCTTCGGCACCAACACTTCGAGAAAAATATATTCTGAAACCAAATGCAAGGGTACCTGTAATAAAGTTGGTAATAGCAAGTACAAGAGCTCCCTGTATATAAGAAAAATCTTTCAAAAATTTTCCCCCTAAAGCTTCATCTGTTCCGATATGTCTGAATGGATTCTTTATATATTATTGCAATAATTAAAGAATTATTATTGCTGAAGCTTCATTGAGAATTATTTTATAAGAATATTTTTTAAAATACATTGGTATCCCAAAGGTATTCTTTTAGATTAATGCATCCATTTTGACCTATATTTATGCCCTCGCTTTCAAGTAAGGCCTTTTGTATTTCTGATGCTCCGAAAACATGGCCCGGTGCCATTTCACCTTTTCTATTCACAACGCGATGACACGGAAGATTTCTGCTTTTCGGGGCAGCTCTCATAGCCCAGCCAACGACTCTTGCATTTTCAGGACAACCCAAAACAGCAGCAATCTGACCATAAGTCATCACTTTTCCCTGTGGGATTTTTTCTACAATATCATATACTTTCTTAAAGAAATCCTTCAACCTTTTGCCTCCTGACAATATGTATAAATTTTTTATTTGAAACAAAACTTAATTATATCCTACTACAATTATTTATGCTTTCAACCATAATATGATAAAATAGCTGTAAATAACCTCTGTAATAAGGAATGATGCTATCTTGGACAATAAAAAAAAGGCTGTAATATTCATGATTGCAGCAGCTCTTTCTTTTACACTTATGCAACTTTTTGTGAAACTTGCAGAAGCAATACCTCTTTATGAAAAAGTCTTGTTTCGAAATTCGGTTAGTTTATTTGTTACTTTAATGATATTGATTATTTATAAAAAACCTTTCATTCCTAAAAAGAAAAATCGAAAGGCTTTATTCTTCAGGTGTTTTTTTGGTTTATTAGGCGTTATTTTCTTTTTTTATGCCATTGATAAACTTATTATGTCCGATGCTTCTACCTTAAACAGACTGTCTCCTTTTTTTACTACCGTTTTTGCTGCAATATTTCTTAAAGAAAAATTAAACAGGTACCATTTTTTTATCCTTGCTGCAGTTTTCACAGGCACACTTTTAATCGTCAAACCTCAATTTGATTTAAGCGTATTGCCGGCAATAACCGGTGTTCTTTCAGCTGTCTTTGCCGGAGCCGCTTATACGATACTACGATTCTTAAAAGAAGAAAATACTTACACCATTATTTTTGCCTTTTCGCTTTTTTCTGTAGTAGGGCTTATCCCTTTTGCTGCGGCAGACTTTATTGTCCCCGGTTCAATACAACTTTTACAGCTTCTTATGATCGGTGTCTTTGCCTCATTGGGACAAATTTCCATCACACTGAGTTATAAATATGCACCGGCCTCACAAGTCTCAGTATATAATTATCTGAGTGTTATTTTTGCTTTAATCACAGGATTTTTGGTTTTTAACGAAATACCCGATTTTTATAGCCTCTTAGGCAGCAGCATCGTATTGACCATGGCTTATTTTAATTACAAATTAATGAATTAGTCCTATTTTTTGCTGAATATTAAGCTTGTAAAAAAGACACCCTTTATCAGGGTGTCTCAAAATTTACTTTTCTTTTCTTCTTTGCCATTGGGGCTTCCTATTTCACAGTTTCCAGTTTCCTTTCAAGGGTATTTAAACACTCATCCATATAATTCTTGTTAAATTTTTCTATTTCCCCTTTGTCGCAAAGCCCTGCCAAATCAGGGTCTATTGGCAATCTTCCTAAAAACGGAATGTTCATTTCTTGAGCAACCTTTTCTGACTTGCTTTCACCAAATATTTTTATCATCTCTCCACACTTGGGACAAGTTGCATAGCTCATATTCTCTATAATCCCTATTATTGGTATATCCATTGATTTTGCCATATTGTAAGCCTTTTTTACAATAAGGGAAACCAGATCCTGAGGCGATGTAACGATAATTATTCCATCCAGTGGAACTGATTGAAACACTGTAAGAGGCACATCCCCTGTACCTGGCGGCATATCAAAGAACAAATAATCCAATTCCCCCCAGATTACATCAGTCCAGAATTGTTTCACGGTTGCTGATATCAATGGACCCCTCCAGATAACAGGATCATCTCCTTTTTCCAGCAAAAGGTTGATGGACATTATTTTATTTCCATTATGTGTCTCAACAGGATATATTCCAAGTTCATCGGGGTTAGGCCTATAGTGATCGGCGCCAAAAATTTTAGGAATCGAAGGTCCCGTAATATCTGCATCAAGTATGCCGGTATTATAACCCTTCCTCCTCATCATAACAGCAATCAAAGAAGTAACCAATGATTTCCCTACCCCGCCCTTTCCGCTTAATATCGCTACTGTTTTTTTTATATCATTAAACTCATGTGTTTTTAAAATCAAGTCAGCTTTAGTCTTTGGACGGGCAGAAGAATTGTTTTTATTTTTTTCCGGATGATTCATATTTATATTTTCCTTTCCTGTTAATTATTTCAGTATTGTTTAAATTATACTTCAATTGAATCTCCTACAGACAAGATCGCACATCGTTTTCCTAAGAAACGCTTCATTTCGCACATTGCATCAAAACCTGTACAGTGTAAAGGAACGATCTTCTTAATATTTATGTCCATTAAATGCTGGATCGTCATCTGTAATCTTATCGGACTCACGTTCTGAAGATGCATGCCCGCTACAAGAAGTTTAATGCGCTTATCCGGTATAAGATTCTGAGCATATTTGACACTGTTGATGATGCCAGGATGGCTGCATCCAAGAAATACAGCTATTTCCCCATTATCTTCAACAATCAACATTTGCTCATCCAGCATCATATCATTTATTATTTCTCCCTCATGCTCTATATATAAGTTTTCCGGCACTTCCTCAAAAGTATTGGAACAAGGTATTTCTCCAGACACTAAAATCTCTTTTTCAATCCATAACGGCTGTCGTGTATAGACCAATGCATTTTTTAACCATTTATAATCATCTATTTTAAAAGGTAACCCTGCTCCGATTATTTGATTACTATGAGAAATATACTTTTTTATAAAAGCATCGGGATGTACATATATTGGCGGTGCCTTTCCCCTGCAAGGCAAATATTGAAGACCGCCGCAATGGTCATAATGACCATGACTGATTACGATACTGTCCGTTTCTTCGAGATTGATTCCTATAATCTTTGAATTATGATAAAATACTGAAGATTGTCCGGTATCAAACAATATCTTTTTTTCATCTTTTTCTATCCACAAAGAAAGTCCATGTTCTGCAATCATTCCACGTTTCCTGACGGTATTATCCGCCAGAATATGTACTCTTATCACTACACATCACTCCACAGTATACTATTTCTCCTGATTCTTTCGATAAAATTTTCTATTTTCATATATAAATTCTTTAATCAATCCTTTTTTAACTAAATCATCAATTACTTTTTTATTGATTTTTCTTTTATTCAACAGCTTATCAATAACTTCCTCTCTGACCGGATGTACAGATAAAATACTAAGCAAATCATTTATAATATCATCTGCAAAGAAAAAGCTTTCGCCTTCATCTTCTGTAATACATTCAACTTCAACATCTACCATAGTTCTGATGCTATTAAAAGCCTCTTTTAGCTTTGAAGTAGAAGGCCTTTTTACATTACTTTCGGCAGGCGGTCTTGTAGGCACCAAAATATAAGCTTTAGCCGGTTTTATTTTTGCCAAATGCATACCTATCCCATCCAGACATTCCTTATTATCATTGATACCGCTTGCAAGCATAGTTTCGGTCACCAACACACCCTTATAACACTGAGCAAAATCTAAAGAACCTTTTTTTATTCTTTCAATATCCAAATTGCCATGAGGTCTGTCTACCTTATACCAAGCATCGAAATCTACTGCATCGACCTTGATCGAAACCCAATCTGCTTTCATTAAGTCTCTTTTGACATCATCCATCCATAACAAAGAAGCATTGGTTATTACAGCAATCTTAATATCAAACTGCTTCAAAAACTCTATTTCTGCGCCTAAGTTTATATCCAGCGTGGGTTCTCCGTCAGCAACAAAAGTAATATAATCTGCCTTTTCACCCTTAGCATTCATATCATTAATTTTTAATTTTGTTTCCAGAAAAATATCCTTAGGGTCATAAAATTTACTTCTTGAAGCCTGCATTTTATTTGTCCTTCCAATCTGACAATAAACACAGGAATAAGAACATGTTTTCGGTGGGATATTATTAATTCCTAAACTTTGACCCAATCTTCTGGAAGGAATCGGCCCAAATGCAATCATCTTTTACAGCACCTGCTTTCTTAATCATATTACGACACACTTTCAAGCTTTTTCATTTCATCATTAATCCTTGACCAAATATTTTTAATCTCTTGGGTGACCACACTATTGCCTGCCTCTACAGGTGTTTTAAATTCCCTTAAAGCCCTCACCACTGTTTCATCAAAGGGTATTTTCCCAATGACAGGAAAACCTTCTTGCTCGCAAAATGCTTCAATCTCCTTGGTCACCTGTAAATTGAGATTATATTTATTGATACAGACAAATGCCGGTATTTCAAAATACCTTGCCACCCCCAATACTCTTTCCAAATCGCTTTTCCCTGATTTAGTGGGTTCCGAAACTGCTATCACTGCATCTGCTCCCGTCATAGAAGCAATAACCGAGCACCCGATTCCAGGAGAGCCGTCAATAAGTACCCATTCTTCTTTTTTCTTGTAATTATTTACGTTCTTCCTTACTTCTGTTACAAGCTTTCCGGATCCTTCTGCCCCAATATCCAGTAATGCATTGGAAAAAGTACCCCTATTAGTCTTGGACACATAAGTTTCGCCCGTTTTTACTTCTTCCAGTTTAATTGCATTTTGGGGACATACCAGCACACATGCACCACAGCCTTCACATTTCATGACCGATACTTTGCATTCTTCAATTGCATCAAACCTGCATGTCTCTTCACACAAACCGCACTTGACACATAGCTCAGGATCGATTACAGCTTCCTTCGCACCAAAAAAATCATCCTTTTTTTGTACATCGCCTTTCAGTAAAATATGCAAATTGGGGGCGTCTACATCACAGTCAGCTATCATTTTATTCTCAACAAGGATACTCAATGATGAAACCAGAGTACTCTTCCCTGTTCCTCCTTTTCCGCTTATAAATACAACCTGTTTCATTTTCCGGCACCTCTTTCTATTTTTTCATAAAGCTTAATAAATTTTTCCTGCCAGGTACGATCATTCTGAACAGGAAGAATCCCTCTGGAATATCCTTCTGCTATATCCTGGTCAAAAGGAATTTCCATCAACAGGTCGATACCTTCTTCCCGACAAAACTCATGAATGATCCTGCTGTCGTCAGATGCTTTATTTAATACGATTCCAAAGGGTATACCCATTTTTCTCACCAGCTGCACAGCAATTTTAAGATCATGGAGCCCAAAAGGCGTCGGTTCAGTAACCAATATACAATAATCAGAATCTTCTATAGACTGTACAACGACACAGGAGGCCCCCGGTGAGCAATCGAGAATAACATCTCCTTTAGTTTTAATGCGTCTTTTAAGTTGCTGTATAATAGGAATACTGATAGGTTCCCCCACATCTAATTTGCCGTGAAGGAAAGAATCGTCTTTATTGGACTCAACAACACCAATAACTCTTTCTACCTCTTTTATTGCTTCATTGGGACAGGCAATTAAACATGCTCCACAATGATGACAGATTTCCGGAAACATAAGTACGTTATCTTTAACAACGGCAATTGCATTGAATTGACATGCTTTTGCACAACTACCACAAGCATCACATTTTGCCATATCTACTTCCGGTACCAATACTTTTACCGGTGACGGTTTCTCCAATTCAGGCATAAGGAAAATTGCGCCATTAGGCTCTTCCACATCACAATCTATATACTGACAGGATGGAAGCGACATCGCTAAACTGGCCGAAACGGTTGTTTTGCCTGTTCCTCCCTTTCCACTTAAAACAGCTATCTTCATTTTAACCTCCTCTTATGTTCAATACTTGTTATAAAAACGAATTCATTTTTGGCGAGCAGAAAAATTTAGGGCTTATGCCCATTAACTTTCACAACTAATCATATTACTATTTTAAACATATGTCAATAATTAGCCTTTCTTATTATTTATTCTTTTTAATTTTTTATAAAATAAGTTCGAATTTCGTAAATCTCTGCCCTTTTTTAGGCAATAGAACAGCCCGTCTGAAACATAACGGGCTTCTTAAAATATGCTTATTCTTATTATTTATATTTCGCTTATTTCTTCTGTATCGTCCATTATATCTTCTCTCTTTTTAGATGAAATGCCTGGTATAAATAGCCCACAAATAACTATAATGGCAATTTCTATTATTATCAAAACAACAGGCGTAAAATATCTACCAAGGAGATTCAAACTCCCACCTACCGCAATAGTTGCAAAAAACATAATCAAAACAGCTTTGACTGTATCTTTTATCCCAAGTTCCTTGAGTAAAACAGTAAAAGTAGCGACACAAGGGAAATATATCGTCAATACAATAACAGCTTTAACCATTTCAAAACTACTTAATCCAATTGGAGTAAGTAGTGCAACGGCAGCGTCTTTTCTTAAAGTCCCAATAATCAAAGCAGCTACCGTTTCATCAGGAAGCCCCATCACACCTTTAATCAAAGGTGAAAACACAATTCCAACCCATTCAATGAATCCCGTAGTATGCAGAAGATTGATAAAAAGTATGCCACCTAATACATAAGGAATCGCTTCCTTGAAAAAGCATGAAATACGCATCCTTAATTTTTTTAATTGCATATTAAAGTTTGGTATTCGATATGGAGGAATTTCCATAAGCAATGTATGTGTAGATCCTTTAACCGTTTCTTTTAGCACCATTCCCAGCACAATCCAAACAGAAGCAAGAGAAGTAAAAGTCAATAAAAGGTAGATATCCCCTTGTTCTCCTACAGCTTTAACAATTAATGCAGTTTGGGCCATACAGGGAATTGTGACACAAGTTATAACAGAAGTAATGAACCGTTCTCTTCTGGTTTCCAGATTTCTGACAGCCAATACCCCAGGTACATTACATCCACACGCAAGCAACATAGGTATTACCGAATACCCATGCAACCCAATTCTATGAAGCAGTCTATCCAGTATAATAGCTACTCTTGGTAAATATCCAAAATCTTCTAAAAATCCGAATAAAGCATAAAAGAGTATGATATAAGGCAAAACAATTGCAAAAACAACAAACACACCCGTCGTCAATACCCCCATAGCAGCCTCAAAATCTATTTTTCCTGCAGAAATATTTCCTATCAGAACGGAATGAATTAAATTGTTCCCATCTAACAGTTTGCTTAAATGCATTATAAGCGGCAAATAGAATATGTCAAAAAGCATTGAAACAACCTCTGTTATGTACTCTCCGGCAGTTATAATAAATTTAAAAACAAGATACAATACTGCAACAGCAGCAACAGGTCCGATTAAAGAATGGACGGCTAAATCCTGCATCACTTCGATAAAAGTATGATGGCGGTGAGAAAGATTTTGAACTTCTGATATGATTTGTCCTATTTTTTCCCATCTTTCACCATTTGTAAGCTTTTTGTATTCAATTGGCTCACAAGTCGTTATTTTTTCCTGAAGAAGCTTTAAACCTTCTCCTGTGAGTCCGTTGGTTGCAACAACCGGAATCCCGAGAATTTTTTCCAGCTTGCCTATATCGATACTGATTCCTTTATGTTTCGCATCGTCCCACATATTCAAAGCCAGCACCATGGGTTTTCCGTACTCCAGCAGTTGAATTGTAAGGTTAAGGTTTCTTTCAAGATTAGTAGTATCTACCACATTAACCAGAATGTCTCCTGATTCTATCATATCAGCAGCAACCCTTTCCGATTCAGCTTCAGGGTCAATCTGATATGTTCCCGGCACATCGATCACTTCATATTTTTTTTGGTTGTATGTTAAATATCCCTTAGCATATTGTACTGTAGTTCCCGGATAATTGGATATGGTCACCTTTACACCTGTAAGATGGGTGAATATAGAACTCTTTCCAACATTAGGATTCCCAATGAGAAGAATCGTCACTATTCATCCACCTCCACCAATATTTTCGAAGCCATTCTATGTCCTACTGCTATTTCTGTATTACCGACTAAAACTATAACAGGGCCAGATCCAATAAGTGCACTCTTCTTTTTTATTTTTGATCCTATCCTGATGCCCAGAGCTTCCAGTCTGGTAACCATCCCTCTGCCTCCGCTTATTTTAGCGACAGTTCCTGATTGAGAATTTTTCATCATAGATAGAACTAATAATTCTTTTTGCATCCATTTTGCTCCTTCATATTGATAATCATTATCATTTAAATCTAAAAAAAATATACTTTACCTCTTAATCCAAATCCTTTTGATGTACAACTTAGTTTTCATAGATAAATTCTATTACTGCAAATTACCAATGTCCTTAATCATCTTTTGTTTTTTACCTGCTCTCTGCATCTGCTGCAGTATCCATATATTTTCATTGATTTATCCTTAACCTCAAATCCCGTCTGATCTATGATCCGATTCTTGAAATCCTCCGCAAGCTTATCGTCTATTTCCTGTACACAGCCGCATTTTAAACATATCAAATGATGATGTATCAGTTTTGTTTGAAGGATAAGCTCATACCGTGCAGGCAGATTTTCCATGGATAATCTTGATACTAATCCAATTTTTTCAAACAATTCCATCGTTCGGTATACAGTAGCCAAACCAATTTTTTTCCCTTTTTCGCTCCTTGCGGCAAGAAGTTCATAAATATTCTCTGTTTCCAGATGATGGCCTCTGCAGTCATACAAAACCTTGAGAATCGCTTCTCTTTGTGGTGTAACTCTCAGATTTTCTTCTCTAAGCAAAATATTTAACTGATTCAACAATTTTATCCCCCCATTTGCCTGAATCAAAGGATTATGGGTTTTTGCCCATAATCCTATTATATATTGATCCCTTATATTTGTAAATAATCTAATCCAAACATGTTTGAATCGTTACACGCCGAGAAATCCGATGGTTACAATTCTATCCCGTTTATAGTTCATTCCTATATCTCCAGCAATTACGCCTGCAAAATTTTTTCTCCTCTTTACGGGAACATACGACCTTTATAGAGTCACAGGAGGGACAATTGAACTGTCCGTTCAGCACTTTTTGAAAATTTTCATAACTCTCGCTCCATTGCTTACCGCAATCAAGGCACTTGACAGGACAAATGTTACGTGTGAAATTTCCACCTTCAATTCGAATCGCTTTTCCGTTTATCAAACTGTCTGCGAGCTTCGCCCGTGCAACATTCAAAATACGTTGAAAAGTCTGTCTCGATACTTCCATTTTTTCTGCACACTCTTCCTGCTCCATACCTTCGAGATCTTTTAAGCGTATCGACTCAATTTCTTCAATACGGATAACATTCTCATTCAGATCATTCTCAGCAACGTCACAAGGTGCAAAATATTGAACAACTGGTATAAACTCAACTTTTCTCCACTTTGTGGGTCTGGCCAAACTCTTCAATCCCCTTTCTATAATTAAAAACCAATTATTATGCTACTATTGTACAGTTGTAAAAGCCTTTAGAATCATATTTTTCTTTAAAATTATTTTATCACTGTTTTCATCTCATGGACAGATATTTTTATAAGATATAAAAAAGGCAGTGCACTGCCTTTTTTACTCTTATATTATTTAATTATTCGGAATCATTATTTAATGCATTTAATTGCTGCTGGACCTGCTCTAATTGGTTTTCTAAAAATTCTGCCTGACCTTTTAGAAAATTTTTTTCGTCATCTCGTGAATATGAAGCGTAACCATACCGGTTCCACCCGGGCAGACCTGAAATGAAGAACCGCCTTCCGAACCCCCGGCCTCTTCCAAAGCCAAAGCCCATTCCAAATCTTCCTCCAAAGTTTGTATAGCCTGGTGTTGAAAAACCTGAACAAAACCCTGCCCCTCTTCCTGTCATAGGGCCCATACCCATTGGGCCGGTACCGTCTCCTCCTGGCAAAACACTCACCTCCTTAATATATTGCATTCGGTTATTATGCTCGTGTCATCTTTGTTCCGCATTGTGGGCATTTAATAGTAAAACAAGGTACTCCTCTTACATGAGAAGCTTTTGTCCCGCATCGAGGGCAGACACAATTTCCTCCTGGTCCCGCACCTGCATTATTGCCCCCCATTCTTCCCCTGCCACTGCCGGCTGTCATGCCTCTTCCCGTACCTGGACCTTGCCCTGTAGGACCGGTTCCGTCTCCGTAAGGCATATTCATCCTCCTTTCTACCCATTCTGATAAAAGTTCTTAAGCCTGATTATTCATGTGCATGATCGCATTCGTCTTTTTCAAGTCCATATCCTCTTCCTTCGCCAGGCGAACATAAACTATCTCCTCCTTCGAGGATTCCCTGTTCCAATTTTTTTATTACTTCATCTATTTTACCGCTTACACCCATAATGGTTTTTATGTTCATTTCTTCAAAATAGCCTTGTGCTCTGGCACCCATACCGCCGCATACTATAAATTCTGCACCTTTTTCATGCAGAAACTGTGGAATATATCCCGGTGAATGACCAGGATTACTTACTTCAATACTTTTTACAGCTTTTCCCTTTTTGATATCTACCAAAGTAAATGAAGGACATCTGCCAAAGTGAGGAGAAACATATTCTCCATCGGTGGAAATAGCAACACGCATAATCATACCTCCTAAAAGTCTTTACTTCTTTTCTTCCTGTACGCCTAACCCATAATGGGAGGGTACTGTTTTGCTGATTTGTTCCAGCAGCCCCTTCTTGAACTTTTCAATATTCTCCTTTACCGATATATCTACACCGCGATATACTTCAATATCAGCAGCCTTGAGAACGTTCATTGCATTAGGCCCCACATTACCGGTGATTACGGCTGTTACTTCCTTATCCACCATAAACTGACCTGATGTAACTCCTGCACCGCCTCCTGAAGCTGCTGCGGAATTCTCCACAGCTTCATTCTCCATTGTTTCTGTATCTGCAATAATAAAATAAGCTGCTCGTCCAAATCTGGGATCCATTATACTTTCCAATGAATTACCTTTTGATGAAATACAAACTTTCAAAATTAAATCATCTCCTTATAAGTGTTATTTATTAGCTTATGCCCATTATTATTTTATTATTATTATGAGCATATGTCAATTATTTATAAATATTTTATTCTGACTTTATAAAAAGCCATGAATAACAAATTAGTATTCACAGCTCTTTCATACTGTTTTTTATTTTTTTCTAACATTCGGTTCTACTTTGAACCACCTTTTCATAGCTTCAAACCTTTCACACAACTGCCGCCAGCAGCAATAATTCTTCATTATTTTCATAAATCATTGGTATCTGAGAAATAGGCAGAGGATTCTCCCCTATTCCTGTTTCAATCGTATATCCCGGTTTTCGATACTCTTGTATAAACCAATCCTTCATACCTGAATAAGACGCTGTTCCAACAGTCTCAGCCAGCTCATATCCGCTGACATCCGCAAACATCTCTCCTATTTCTCTTGCAATAGGAGGTGCCATATTTTCAAAATCCCAGTAAATTACCTGCCCCTGGCTATGGTATGCTATTATGAGACGAAAATTGTGGTTTTGTATAAATTCCACAACCGCCGTTGTTTCAGGCTCAGATTCCGGAAATGGTCCAGGGTATCTTGTTGGCCCCGGATCTCCGTACCCTAATTCCTCTGCCAACTCCTGATATTCATACCAGAGCGCATCGTAATTATGGTTTAAATCTACTCCTCTGATATTTGCATTCCAAACCTGGGAAAATGGTTCTCCGGTGTCATTCCATTGTAACAATTCATCATAATATGGATTATCAGGCTGCAGACCGTTCAATACCAGATCTATTCCATCAGGATTGATCATAGGAATAATGTATATTGTACTTCTATTCCAAATATCCCTTACATCATACCCTAAAATGGATCTTCCTTCTGAATAGGCTAATGCAAAATTTTCTATCCATCTCATAAGCACTGGAACCGGCAACCATTCCAACGCATGTATTCCGCCATTATAAAATACTTCGTTGGGTCCATTTCCCAATTTGAGATAGTAAAGGTTTCTTCCTAAAACGCTCTGTCCTGCAACGCCCACCTCAATAAAAGGATACCTTTTCTTAAGGCCTGTAATATCTCTTTCCATGATTTCATAGGTATAATCGATATTTGTATCAACCACATCTATCCCAAAAGGAACAATCAATTTCTGTCCTATTCTTAACTGATATGGGTCGATTCCTGGATTTGCAGTCAAAAGCCTGTTTAAAGTCGTATAGTATTTTTGCGCAATTCTCCAAAGCGTATCCCCCGGCTGAACATAATAGGTATCATATCCAAGTAATAAAGGATTAAGTTTTTTGTAAGTATTGGGTCCAATGATTCCATCCGGCACCAAGTTATTATCTCTTTGAAAATTGATGACTGCCTGCCGGGTTTGCTCGCCGAAAATACCGTCTATAGGACCAGGATCATAGCCGATTTTTTTTAACAGTGCCTGTATTTCCATTACATCAGTTCCTGTGGAACCAAGCTGCAAAACTCTCAATTATTTCCCCCCTTAAAAAGTCTTTACTATATTTTATACAGGGAGAAATATTTTGTTTCATGCAAATTGCATTAAATGTAAAGGTTCTTGAAAATACAAAATAAAAAAGCGGAAAAATGGCCAAGAAAAGAGGCTGGCAAAATACCAGCCCCAAATTTTAAAAAATCCTCATCTTTTAAAGTGAATGCCTATTTCTTGTCTGTCTTAAGAACTGCATTCAACATGACACTTGCACCTGCAGTACATTGCTCAACAGAAGTATACTCTGGTTCGCAATGGCTGTGGCCATCTTTACTTGGAACGAAAATCATTGTGGTGGGCATCATATAGGAAGCAAACTGAGCATCATGTCCTGCACCACTGTTGATATATTGATTTGATATACCAAGTTCATCCGCACTGTCTTTTACAAAACCTACTAATTCTTCATCAAAATATACTGTATCACGGGCCCAGGCCAGTTCCACTTCGCACCTGCACCTTTCAATTTCCTTGCCGTCAAGGCTTTTGACAATATCCAGAACTTTTTGTCTTACTTCCGGGTCCTCATGCCTTACATCTATTGAAAAATCAATCATGTCGGGAATAACTGTATGTACGCATGGATGGCACACGATTTCACCGGTAGTATATACCAGTTCAGGCCTGCCAAGCTTGTCTATTTCTTCATGCAAATAACAAAGTCCTTTTGCTGCAGCATATAACGCATCCTGTCTCTTATGCATGGGTGTTGTGCCCGCATGGTCTGCCTGGCCAAAGAACCTGATCCTGTAGTTAAACATACCAAGCACGCAAGTAACTACGCCAATATCGTTCTTTGCATCTTCAAGAATCGGACCCTGTTCAACATGAAGTTCAAACATAGCCATGTAGTCATCGGGATTTAACCTGTTCTTCTTTTCACCCTTATACGGACTGGCATCTAAAGCGTCCTTAAAAGTCTTGGTTTTATCTAAGACACTTTTTGACTTCAACATATCTTCCATTTTATATTTCCCTGCAATATCTGCAGGCAAAACATCATTACAAACAACACCCGAAACCATAAGCGCCGGCGGATAAAGCGAACCTTCTTCATTTGTCCAAATCATGACAGTAATGGGATGCCTGTGAGGGATATTGTTTTCGGCAATAGTTTCTAATACTTCCATACCGGTCATAACTCCTAAAATCCCATCATAGTTTCCGCCATTTTTAACAGAGTCCACATGAGAGCCCATAACGATTCTCTTTAGTCCCGGCTCCGTACCTTCAAGAGTCGCATACATATTTGCCAGATCATCCGTTTCAATGATCGCTCCAATTGCTTCCATTCTTTTGACAAATTCTCCTCTGGCTTGATTCGCTTCAGGTGACAACGCATACCTTGTGATTCCGCCATTTCCTGTTGCACCATATTGGGCAAAAGTTTTGATCTTATCCTCCATTCTGTTTTTACTGCATTTAAACATCATTACTCACACTCCTTTGTAATAATCTCTAATTCTGTAAGGCTTTGATATAAAACATTTTATTATAATTAAAGTGCTTTTTACTACCTCCAGAATTATTAGCTATTCATTAATTTTAATTTTTTATTTTGAACCAATCTTCTTAAAAATATGTATTTAAATAACAGAGCCAAACGCTTTTATTCCATTAAGCCAAATGAAAAACTCCAAATAATAAAGATTTGCAAAAAATATGCCAAGGCTTATATACAGTAATCATCACAATATCCATAATGACATATCGTATTAATTGATTTAAAATTGAATCGTTTTTCTTGGTTTTACATGGATTCTTGTATTATATTAACATTTCTAAGGTAATCTTTTTTAGTATTAGCTGATTCATAATATAATCAATTTGATTCAGTTAATCATCTGAAAATATGTACCTCCTTCCAGTTATTTCATCTTGGGCATATGTTTATTATAGCATATTTTACATCTTCTATCACTGAATTCTCCTACTCTTTCATGAAACTGATCACTTACAAAAAATACTATCCAATTCAAATAACTTGTAACAAAGTATTGTCATTTACGAGGATATTTTTTACAATATATTTCTTATATATAGTAAGGCTTCGGAAATTTTCTAAAATCGAGACAAAAACTTTAGCTTATCATTTAGCAAAACTGACATTTACCTCACCTTCTTTATAAAGAAAATTTCTCCGGGATATTCGCTTAACAAAACTGAATATGATATACTGGATAGGGAGTTTATCCTGCCCCAATCATCAATTTAAAGAGGAGGCATATAAGTGTCAGAAGTCTTTTCTTCAAAAGCTCTGGAAGCAAATCTGGTACACACCCAGGAAATGGTTATAAAAATCCCTGAAGAACAAATGTGGTTTGTGGAGTTATCCAAACTTCAATGGGGTATTCATAAGCGTACAAAAGAATTCTTTTCAGAACTGAATCACAGATATAGAAATAACCAATATGTAATTGAATCTCTACATAATATATGCTTAAATGAACTTTGGTTTTATAATTCTCTGGATGAATCGGAACGAGCACTTATGGTGCTGGTAGATATTTTCAAAGATCTCCTTGACTCCGATTTGGACGAAAAACAAAAAGATCTCTTGATTAAAACGCTGATAAAGTTTATGGACCGCCTCGCCAGTCTTGAAAGTTTTCCTGAAAGCATTATTTCCCAATGTTTAAATATCATCAAGGAAGATAAAGAAAAAAATGAGTTGTTTTATATACAAAATACGGGATATTTTAAAACATATTTTAAAAGAATTGGATATATGCCTAAATTCGAGGCAAACCTGGTACAATTAACATCTGAACTATTATTAAAATGCATCGACTATTGGGATAACACATCAAAGGCCGAAGAATGGTTCAGCTTAAAAAGACAACTGTTCCGATTAATGGATGAGGAAACCATCAAGGACATCGGGCACACTTTCTTTAATAAGCTTCGTACTGAGTTAGATGAAGCAAATAATTGGGAACAGCTGTGTAAGCTTATGTTTTATAATGATATATCCAATTATTTTCGGAGCTTCACCGAAAAATTTGAATCCTCATTGGAAACCATATATTATTTGTATTATTTATTGCATCTACCGGGAATGACACATTTGAACGTTCATTTATTATATGATATGAATCGAAATATAAGGCATGTGTTTAAGGAGCTTGACCAAGACGACATCACAAGTTTTCTGGATACCATTATGCAGCAATTCAATGAGCTAAAAAAAGAACATGTCGGAACAGTCCTGGACTGCATCGCTACTTTGGGAAAAGAAGTAATCAATACCAAAAACCAGAATAATATTTTATATTTTGTAAAATGGCTCACCAAATTAGGCTTTAATCACCCTGGTGACCTGATATTAAACAGCGACTGGCAGATACAGGTAAACTCAAATCATGTAAAAAACATACGCGTATGGCTTGAACTTATTGAACATGCGCCATCTTCGATGAGAGAACTTCTTGCAGCTCTCATTGTAAACCTTGAACTCGGAGGTATTTTTATCTCGGATACGGATCTTTTTCAAAGGGATGTTACTAAGCTTCTAAACTCGGATATCGGTCCGGTATACAGGGAAATCAAACAATTGGCACGGCTTTTCCCCATATACTTCAGAGACATTGGCGCGGAAGGACAGTTGAGAGATGTTACGACCGCTATAGATGAATCCTCACTCAGAAAAGACAGATTAATTCATTTTTTAAGAAAACAGGTTCACACTGAAAGCAATAACACACATATTACCCTTACAAAAAAAATCATTGATTATTGGTATGATGGAAATAAAAATCAACTAAAGGACTTTGTTCCTGATGATATATATGTATGGCTTAATACTGATAATAATTTGTATACAGATGTTCATGAAATATTGATAAATTTATGTGAAAAATTGTGTAAAACACCGGATAATCTTCTGAATACGGATGTGGATACCGTCAAAGCTGCTATAGACAACTTACCTTCCGGTGACAAGAAATCAAAGGACAGAGTATCCAACATATTTGAAATCTATTTTCTGCTCCTTGAAAAATATTCTCTGGAATCGGAAGATATCTTATCGGTCCTGAGACAATACAGCTTCTTTTTGGAAAAAGATATGCTGAAGCTGCAGGAAAACCTCAAGAAAGGTCAAAACATAGAAGCTGTACAACAAATATGTACATTTATGGATCATCTGAAGAATATTATCCTGAACCCTGAACAGAGTGAAGCCTTGGAAAATATTTATTATAAACGCCATATCGCTGCAGGAATCCCCTCAATGTATGGTCAATACATCGAACCGAAATTTGAGGCACTGGGGCTTATGTACCGGCTTGAAAGAACTGCATCCAAGTTGATAAGGCAATTGTTGCAGGCCATAAATCTGGAATACATTACTGCTAAAACTTTTCGAAACATCTGTGATATTCTGGTACTTTTCAAGAAGGGACTGGAACTGGACGGCATTTATAATCAAGGGTTTAACTCTCATTTGGATATGCTTAAATTCAGCCTGGCTTCTCCAAGTTTTTCTTTCGACCAATATATTAATATTTTTCAGTTCATGGCAAAAGATATCAAACGCATCATCAGCGAGTATTTCTTTGATGTTTATGAAAGACCTTTAAAGGTAATTATCCCTCAGATATTTTTTGCTGATATACCACAAGAGGAAGAAGCACAAGAGCGGTTTTATTATATGGAGTCCGAAAAATTCCTGCGCAACCATCTTTCTCTGGCTTTTCTGGTACAGGATCTTGATAACTTTATTACGGATATTTTAGAATCGCTAAAAAATGTAAGGGATAATTATTCTGATTCGTTTATTGAAAATATGATGACTTATGACCCTGATCTGACCTTCAGCCTTCTCAATAAAGGATCGGAGGAAATGGATAATCCGGTTTTTATAGGAGCAAAAGCATTCTTTCTGAAAAAACTGAACGAATATGGTTTTCCGGTCCCTCCCGGGTTTATTTTAACAACAGAGGTATTCCGTCATAGAGAGACAATCAAGCATCATCCTTATATGAACCGGGAATTAGACCTGCAGATCATGAATCATGTTTCTGCCATCGAACGCCTGACCGGACAGAAATATGGCAACCCTGAAAATCCCCTTTTCTTCTCTGTTCGTTCCGGCTCTTCCATTTCATTACCCGGAGCTATGAAAACTTTTCTGAACGTTGGTATAAATGATGAAATCGCAGAAATATACAGCAGAAAAGAAGGCTTCGGATGGGCTGCATGGGATTGTTACAGACGATTTTTGCAAAGCTGGGGAATGGCATTCGGAATTGACCGGGATATTTTTGATCAAGTGATGCTCGAACATAAAGAAAAAAGAGGTGTCGAACGAAAAATGCAATTCACAAATGATCAGATGAAAGAAGTTGTCGGCTCCTATAAAAAAGTCCTGTCGGATTTTGGGATCCATATCAAAAATGAACCTTTTCAGCAATTGCGGCAAGCCATTACCAGCGTTTTAGACTCATGGCTTTCAGAAAGTGCCAATCAATACAGAAACCATATGCAAATAGCCAACGAGTGGGGCACGGCGGTTCTTGTCCAAAAAATGGTTCTGGGAAATCTATCTGCAAAATCGGGTACCGGTGTTGTTTTTACCAATAGTCCTTTTAATGAGTATTCCGGAATCAGCCTTTATGGTGATTTTGCCATTTGCAGCCAGGGCGAAGACGTGGTGTCGGGACTGGTAAATCCTTTGCCTATTACTGAGAGACAAAGAAAGGAATATCATAAAGATATCAGTTTATCTCTTGAATCCGGTTTCCCTGAAATTTATAAAGCATTAAACCAATATGCAGCAAATCTTATAGAGAAATACGGGTTTGTACATCAGGAAATAGAATTTACCTTTGAATCGGATAACGCAGAAAATCTATACATCCTACAAATCCGAAATCAGAACCTTAAAAAGCAAAAACCATCTTCCGGTTTCACAGTACCACTTAATCAAATGAAACTGGCCGGACATGGAATTGGTGTAGGCAGCGGTGCTTTATCAGGTTTATTGGCCTTCGATATGAATGATATAAAAAAAATTCGAAAAAAATGTAATGATTCGAAAATTATATTGGCAAGACCGGATACCGTACCCGATGACATTCCATTGATTTTTGAATGTGATGGTTTGATTACAGGAAAAGGCGGCATTACTTCACATGCCGCAGTTACAGCCGTCAATCTCGGAAAAGTTTGCATCGTAAACTGCAAAGGCCTTAAAATATATGAAACAGAGAAAAACTGCCTGATAAACGGTCATCATTTCAAAGCGGGCGATGAAATTGCCATCGACGGTGATCTTGGTAATATCTACGAAGGAAATTATGCCACTCAAAAAAGTAAATTAAATCCAATATAAGGAGGAACATAAAAATGAATCTAAAAAGCAAAAGGTTATTAGGGATAAATGGGATTGGCCGGATTGGCAAATTAACTTTATGGCATCACTTGACCCAAAAACATTTTGACGGGATCGTTATAAATTCCGGCCGGGAACTTGGAAGAAGTATGGAGGACATCATTCAGTATCTTTCAACAGACTCCACTTACGGTTCACTTGACAGATTCCTGTATGGATATTCAGGGAAATCCTGCAATATCAGAATTTTGGATAGATTGGAAAACCTTATGGAAATAGATGGCATTCCGGTAAAAATATTAAACAAGGCGAGAAATCCAAGAGAAATTAATTGGGTGAATGAAAATGTACGTCTTGTTGTTGATTGTACCGGGAAATTTTTGGATCCGACAGTTCCGGCAGACCATCCAAAAGGCAGCCTAAGAGGTCACTTGGAAGCAGGCGCAGAAAAAGTAATTCTCAGCGCCCCCTTTAAAATCAGTGATTCCTCTCGTAAGAAACCCGAGGATAGCACAATGCTGGTATACGGTATCAATCATTCCCTTTATGATCCGATGCAACATCATATTCTTTCGGCAGCCAGCTGTACTACAACAGGATTGGCCCATATGATGAAGCCTTTGCTGAATACAAAAGAAACTTCCAGAATCATCACCGCTTCCATGACAACCGTTCATTCAACTACAAATACGCAAAGCATATTGGATTCTCCTCCAGGAGCAGGAACATCGGATCTGAGGAAAAACCGTTCGGTCATCAATAATATCATCCCTGCTTCCACAGGAGCAGCTATTGCGTTAGAAGAAGTACTGCCGGAAACAAGACGAATCGGTTTCATGGCAGATGCAATCCGGGTTCCTACCAGTACCGTATCTTTAATATCACTGAATCTGACCTTTCGGACAGATCTTACGGACAGCGGAAATCCGGTCATAAATCGTGATTTTATCAATGATATCTATAGAAAAGCGGCCGCAGGCGCTCAGCAGGGTCTTCTGCTATTTAGTGAAGATCAGAATGTATCTTCGGATTTAATGGGCTCACAGGCTGCGATTATTATCGAAGGACGTGAGAATCATACCCGGACAGGTTTTCTTTCTTTAGATGCTGAAACACTTAAACAATATGGTGCCGAGACCACTCAGGATATGGACCTGCCTGTCACCCATGCAAAAATTTTTGGATGGTATGACAATGAATTCGGAAGTTATGTAAATGCTCTGGGGAAATTAACCAAATACATCGATAAAAATCTTATATAATACTTTTTAAAGGAGGAATCATTAATGCTAATCGGAAAACATTGCATCGGCGGTGCCTGGACTGCCTGTCACTCAACATTTGAAAATCAACCCATTGATGGTTTACCCGATAAATTTTCCGTAGGAACAACGGAACTGGTCGATCAGGCGGCTCAATGCGCTGAAGAAGCATTTTTAAGTTATTCAAAACTTTCCCGTAAAGAAAGAGCGGATTTTTTAAGAGAGATCGCAATGGAAATAGATCAAGCCGGCACTGAAATCACTAAAATGGGAAAAAAAGAAACAGGGCTGCCTGAAGGAAGGCTGATAAGTGAAAGAGGGCGTACGGTAAACCAACTCAAACTATTTGCTGCCTATATTGAAAAAGGAGATTACCTGGATATTCGTCACGATGCCCCTTTACCCAATAGGCTGCCAAATCCCCGTCCGGACCTTAAATTAATACAACTTCCTATAGGACCGGTGGCAATCTTCGGTGCATCGAATTTCCCTCTTGCTTTTTCAGTAGCAGGAGGAGACACCGCTTCTGCATTGGCCGCCGGATGTCCTGTGGTAGTAAAAGGCCATTCATCCCATCCGGGAGTTTCGGATTTAGTTGCTCAGGCAATTTGCAGAGCAATTGAAACATGTGGCGTACACCCTGGTGTTTTCTCATTGATCCAAGGAAATGATCATTCCATAGGTAATTCTTTGGTACAGCATCCGTTAATTAAAGCGGTAGGTTTTACAGGTAGTCAAAAAGGCGGGCGTCAACTATTTAACCTCTGCACCTCAAGGGAAGAGCCAATACCTTTTTACGGGGAGCTTGGCTCTGTAAATCCCATTTTTGTCTTGAAAAATGCCCTTCATACACGTGGGACACTGCTGGCTGAAAGTTGGGCACAATCACTTACATTAGGCGTTGGTCAGTTCTGCACAAATCCTGGAATTGCGGTATTACCAAAGGGAAAAGATGCGGAATCTTTTATTCATACCACCATAACCGTACTGAAAAACATAGAACCCCAGCCAATGCTCAACATGAATATTGCATCAGCGTATTATGAAGGATATCGGAAACTTAGTGAGAAATCCGAAGTTAAAACAGAAATGAAAACAGAAAACATCGGCCGAATGGTGACACCATGTCTTTTTTCCGCAGAGGCCGATACATGGATGTCGGACGATTCCCTTGCAGAAGAAGTATTTGGACCCCTTGGGTTTATTATCCTTTCAGAAGATAAAAACCAGACTTCAGCAATTGCTTCGCATTTTCGAGGACAGTTGACTTTTGCATTACATATGGACGAAAGCGACATGGAACAGGCTATAGAGCTTACCCGTATTCTGGAAAGAAAAGCAGGACGGCTGATAGTCAATGAATACCCTACCGGTGTAGAAGTATGTGACAGCATGGTTCACGGAGGTTCTTATCCGGCATCTACAAATTTTGGTGCCACATCCGTTGGCACTATGGCAATCAGAAGATTCCTGCGCCCGGTATGCTATCAGGATTTTCCCAAGGCTTTACTTCCTGAAGATTTAAAAAAAATCTTTTAATGCGAGAATCTCAAGATAATATCAGCAAAAAATTTGTAAAATAAAAATCCTCCTTTGTAATGATTTTCTATTAGAAACATTAATCAATGGAGGATCTTTTTCATTATTTTCTTAGATGATCATATCTATACTATGCGTTTTTCTTATTATTCTTAATTGCAATTGAAATTGAAACTGCACATCCGCCCCAAAGGCCTACACATCCGATAATCATCATTACAATTGCTCCGGTAGTCATATTATTTATCCTCCTTATGCTTTGTAAGATCGGCATAGCCTTCCTTGCCCTTCATTGCTGTAAGGATAACCGTTCCTACAATCATTATCAAAACAGTTCCCCAGCCGTAGACAAGAATATCAGTGCCGGAATAACCGCCGTAGCCTTCGGTCATATAAGTAATAGTATTTGATATTACCATGAAGCCCAATACTAAAACGGTAACGATTTTCAGCATGTAGGTCCACCATTTGCCGATACTGAAATTTGAAAACTGATTGGCTTCTTTTCTTAAAAATTCTGTATCGAAGAACCAGCCAATAAGCAATACTTCTAATACTCCGGATCCGACAATACCAATAGAGTTGACAAAAGCATCTACAATATCCAAAATAGTCAATCCGGCTCCGGTTATAAACAGAATACTTATAATAAATGCAGGTACTAAAACAAGTGTAGTAGCCTTTTTATGCGGCATTTCGTACTTGTCAGAAATACCTGCTATTACAGCCTGAATAATTGAAATCAGTGAAGTGAATCCTGCAAAAAGTAATGCTCCGAAAAAGCATACCCCGATAAAACCGTTCATGGCAGGTAAAGCACTGATAGCAGCAGGGAACACCATGAACGCTAATCCAACACCGCCGGCAGCTACATCTTCAATTGGTACACCCTGTGTATAAGCCATATATCCTAAAATACTGAATACACCGATACCTGCAAAAAGTTCGAAACCATGGTTTGCTGTAGCTGTTATGAATGCACTGTTTACTACATCTGTATCTTTTGGAAGATAACTGGAATAAGCAATCATAATAGCAAAAGCAATACTCAGGCTGAAGAAAACCTGCCCATATGCTGCCACCCACACACTGGAGTCAAAGATCCTACTCCAATTAGGGTTAAACATATAATTGAGTCCATCCAACGCACCGGGAAGAGTAATACCTCTTATGACCAGAATTGCAGTCAAAACCAACAATACAGGCAATGCTATTTTACAAGCTGCTTCAATACCTTTGCTAATACCTCTATACATAATAATAGCAGTTACGACCCAGACAATAATAAACGGAACGATCAGATTAGCCTGAATGCCGCCTAAATCCATCCCGCTGGCTGTCAAGCCGAGATAATCAAGGAAGAATCCGGTTGGATCTGTTCCCCAGGCCTGGTTTGCAGCAAATCCTATGTAACTTATAACCCACACGATAATTGCAGTATAATAAACAGTTATAATAAATGCGATCATGACTTGGAACCATCCCAGCCATTCAAATTTTTGCTTGATACGTGCCCAAGCTGCAGGAGCACCTGCTCTGTAAGTTTTGCCTATTGTATATTCCAGAATGAGAATCGGAATACCGGCAGTAATAATTGCAAAGAAATATGGCAAAAGGAACGCACCTCCACCATTTTCAGCCGCTGTATATGGAAAACGCCAAATATTACCAAGGCCAACAGCAGATCCAATAGCGGCTAATATGAAACCCAGTTTAGAGTTCCAACTTTCTCTTTTCAAGTCTAAAACCTCCTTTGTAAGATATATAATAATAAAATAAATTAATGATATATTAATAAAAGGTTATTAATATACTTCCACATTATAATATAGTAAATAAGAATTATCAACGAAAGATATTGAATTTATCGGATTATTGAGCAAATTAATATAATAAATAATTTTATATCATATTTTCGCATTGTGCAACAAATTTTACTGCTTCAATATAACACCTTTACTGCTCAGACCGTCTATTTTGATTGTAAGTGGCTCTTTAAAACGGGCAAGTTTCACATGCTTGGTCTGATGGACAATCGGTGCCTGTTTCAAATTATCCCAACTTATAAACTCTTCATGCTTGGATTCTTTACCTATATGGAAATACCCCATTTTTAAAGATGTAAGGTTATGATAAAAATGGCTTCCCAAGGAAGGCTCCACTACCAGGTTCCCCAGATCTGCCTCCACAACCACTTTTGCCTGAGACATCTGCCACCAGGACAGCGGTATACCAAGCCATTGATCTGACGTACCTAATCTTCCAAATCCAATAAGGATACATTTTTTGTCTTCATCCATCAACTGTTTGTTAAGTTCACCGATTTCCGAAGCAATCATGTTTGTTTTACTTATCTCAAATTGATCCGGGTCAATAAAAATGATATCATAAATATCTTTGTAAACCCCGTTTCCAATGATGTGTCTGCTTGTACAAATCACATTTTCATCATCATAATCATCTATCCTGACCTCACGAGCCTCTCTTCCTACTACCATTGGTCTTATCTGCAAAAAATAGAACTCCGGCGGTTTTTTTCTATCGACAGGTATATTAACTGCAAATTCTATTTCCACATCTGTCCCAAGGGCAGATTTACTTAAATCAAAAAGATCCTTAATAATATCAACCAGCGGAAGAGAATTGTACTTTAGTATTGAAGCAAAATTAACGATTTTCGGGCCCTTGGCTGAAAAAGTATCCATTATTAAATCATTTTCTACCGAATAGGTACTTGCTACCAGCTGTAATGTGTTGTCCTGCTCCGCACGTTCAAGACCAATTTTTTTATAAGTACATTCATCATCCACGGTAAGCTGCTTTGAAGATCCACTCAAATCAAGTGTATAGAAACTTGATTGCGTATTCTCCATAAACTCGGAAGGCGACGCAAAAGGAGGATTCATTTTAGGAAAAGCAGGTGAGAAACTGTATACCTGTTCACCATCTACAATGGCTTTTCCCAAACCAAGCGCAAGACTTACAATGCCCTGTTCAGGCTTCAGATAAGAATAGGGGTAATAATTATAAGTCTGTGCAACACCTGAAACAGTGGGATAGAATATATCCTCATGGCTTTCGCCTATCAGCTGCTGTATGAGAACAGACATCAATCCTTCTTCAATACGAATATCTGCATTTTTTGCATATCCTTTAGAAGATTGGAAAAATACTGATGCATATATGAGCTTTACGGCATCGGTAAGTTGTTTTACCCGAACTTCGGAATCCTGATGACAATTGGGAAGCAGATAAGTTTTAAAAATTCCTGCAAAGGGTAAAACCTGCGAATCCTCAAGAATACTCGAAGAACGCACTGCAAGCGGATAATCGATTTCATCAATGAGTATCCGGAGGTTATCAGCTATCACCTCAGGTAACTGAGCCTCGAGAAATCTCCGGGCAATTTCTTCCTCATTTATTGAATTAACCGCCATCTCCTGAAGGTTATTCATACGCATGAACACTTCAAAAACCTCACTGCAAATTACAAAGGAAGAGGGTATTTTTAACTTTATATCAGGATATTTTTTTTGTAATTCCGATTTGGTAATAAGAGATCTGAAAAATGCTACGCCTCTGGCTTTACCGCCCAAAGAACCGTTTCCAAGCCTGACAAATGAATTTTCCAAGTTCATCTTTGAAAGCCCGAAATCAATGATAACGCCTTTCTGATAACTCCTGAAATACCTTTCAAGGCAATCTGCCATAAACTCTCTGAATTCTTTGATATCTTCAATAGC
>JAENZQ010000054.1 GCA_016841185.1 Anaerovorax odorimutans | reverse complement strand
CTCAGAATAAAGGAATCCGACCGTCTCCGCTCTACTACAACGGAATTAAACAAACTCGGAGCAGATATCGTTGAAACCGAAGACGGCCTCATCATTACAGGAAAAGAACAGTTGAAAGGCGATATTACAGACAGTTGGAACGACCATCGTATTGCAATGGCCATTGCTGTCGCCTCCATAAAATGTTCCGAACCTGTCACCATTACAGGAAGTAATTCCGTTAAAAAATCCTATCCCTCGTTCTGGGATGATTTTAAAAAACTTGGAGGTGTTATTAATGGGCTCCACATGGGGAAATAATTTAAAACTCTCATTATTCGGCGAATCACACGGGAAAGGGATTGGAATTGTTCTGGACGGCCTGCCGCCGGGGGTACTGTTGGACCTTAACCATATCAGAAAACAGATGCAAAGAAGAGCACCCGGCAGAAGCGGCACTTCTACAACACGAAAGGAAACAGATGATTTTGAAATTATCAGCGGGCTTTTCAGAAGCAAAACCACCGGTACCCCTTTATGCTGTCTGATAAAAAACGAAAATACACGTTCGGAAGATTATGAAAAAATACATAATCTGATACGCCCCGGTCATGCGGATTATACGGGATATGTAAAATATAAAGGATTTAATGATTTCAGAGGCGGCGGACATTTTTCCGGCAGGCTTACCGCACCTTTGGTATTTGCCGGGGCTGTTGCCATGCAGATCCTACTAAAGAAAAACATATGTGTGGGCAGTCATATTGCTGAAATTTCCGGTATTAAAGACAAACTTTTTGACAGTATTGATCTGAATAATAATTTATTTCATTCTCTATCCAAAAAAGAAATCTGCACAATAGATGACGAATCAGGTGTAAAAATGAAGGAAGAAATTATGCTTGCCAAAGCTATGAAAGATTCAGTAGGCGGTATTATAGAAACGGCAGTCATCAATGTTCCTGCCGGTATCGGAAATCCCTTCTTTGATTCCATAGAAAGCAGAATTTCAAGCATGATGTTTTCTGTCCCGGCTGTTAAAGGGATTGAATTCGGCTCCGGTTTTCGTTTAGCGGAGATGAAAGGCTCTGATTCTAATGATGCTTTTTCCATATCTGATGGAAAAGTGTGTACTTTTACCAATCATAACGGCGGCATACAGGGCGGTATATCAAACGGCATGCCGATTATATTCAGAACTGTTATCAAAGCAACTCCTTCCATCTTTAAAAAACAAAAAACCATTGATATTGAATCGATGAAGGAAACAGAAATAGAAATACATGGCCGCCACGATCCCTGTATCGTCCCCCGTGCTGTTCCTGTAACAGAAGCGGCAGCGGCCCTTGCCATATTGGATATTTTAATGGGAAAGGATGAGATATAAATGAAGAAAGATAAGCTGAAAACCGGGTATCAAGGAGTCCCGGGCTCTTTCAGTGAACAGGCACTATCGGAATATTTTAATATAAAAACCGAAGAATATCATTTCCCGGATTTTGAGGATGTCCTTATCCACTTGCAAAACGGCAATATCCAATATGGAATCCTCCCCATAGAAAATTCGTCCACCGGTGGGATTTCCGAGACTTATAACCTGTTAAGAAAGTATGACTGCAGTATCATAGGAGAAAGATGTTTGAAAATCGAACATCATCTTTTGGGTATAAGAGGATCATGTGTTAAAGATATTAAACAGGTATATTCTCACCCCCAGGGCTATGAACAGAGTGAAGTCTTTTTCAGAAACCATCCGAATATCAATTTTTTACCATATAAAAACACAGCCGAAAGTGCTCAGTATATTCGGAAATTAAATGATAAAACCATCGGGGCTATTGCCAGCAGAAAAGCTGCTGAGCTTTACGATCTGGATATTTTGGCAGAAGACATCAACTTTAACCGTAAAAACATTACCCGTTTTGTAATCATCGGTAAAGAACAAAAAGTATCAAAATCTTGTAATAAAGTCAGCATCGTCATCACGGTCTCCCATACTCCGGGTGCTCTATATAAAGCCATGGGATTCTTTGAAGAGAATCATTTAAACCTTACAAAAATAGAGTCAAGGCCTTTAATTGATGAACCCTGGCATTATTATTTTTATTTAGATTTTGAAGGAAATCTGCGAGACCCAATTGTTATATCCGCTCTTGAAAATGTAAAATCCATCAGCTCTTATTTCAAAATCCTGGGAAATTATCCCTGCCATAATCTTATGGTAAAGGACGGAGGACAAAATGAATAATATTTATGGCCTTATAGGCGAAAAACTGGGACACAGCTTCTCTCCGTATATACATTCGCTGCTGTTGAAAGAAATAAACTTATCCGGCATTTATCACCTTTATGAAACAGATAAAGACGCGCTTTCCATTATGATCAATGATTTAAAGGAATCCGGCGTAAAAGGTGTAAATGTAACCATTCCTTATAAAGTTGAAATCATTCAGTATATGGATAGGCTCTCTGAGCCGGCCGAAAAAATAGGTTCTGTGAATACGGTCTCTTTTTCCAAAAATGGCATTAAAGGCTATAATACCGATTATGATGGATTTAAAATGATGCTGGATTATTTTAATATTTCCCTTAAGGGCAAAAAATGTGTGGTCCTCGGTACAGGAGGCGCAGCAAAATCTGTTGTTCAGTATCTGTCGGATTCGGGAGTTGAAAAGATCCGGATAGTATCGAGAAAAGAAAACCTGTATAAAAGAGCGTACCATGGGCTTGAAGTCATATCCTATGAAAAATTGTCCTCCATAAAAAAAGACATCGTTGTCAATTGCACACCCTGCGGTATGCATCCTTTTGCGGAGGCCTCACCTGTTTCCCTGGAGCAGATCCAAGGAGCGGAAGCCTGCATCGACTTGATCTACAATCCTTCAAAAACATTATTCATGGAAATGGCAGACAGCTTGAATATCAAAAATTTTAACGGGTTATATATGCTTGTAGGGCAAGCGGTGAGAGCACAGGAAATATGGAACGATATTTCCATTGAACCCGGTATCGTTGAAAAAATTTATAAAAAGATCAGTTTGAAATGAATCGCTATATAATCATTCGGTCAATTCTAAACTCAGCTTTCCCACCTGAGAATCATATTTATGCTTGTTTCAATTAATACTTCCGCTAAAACATCCATGTGTTTTGCAATTTTCAGGTGCAAAAGCTGAGTTCTAAAATAAGAAAATAAACTATCCGATAAGTCGCCCGGGGTGAGATTATTTGTGCCCTATCTCCGGGACAATGCACATTAATTCAAGAGTCTCTTCTCCGGTATTTATAAACTGGTGTAAGACATCAGGCGGAACATAAGCATAAGAGCCTTCTTTAATATCGTAATCCTTTCCGTCAATATGTACTTTCCCTTTACCTTTGATTATGTAGTTAATATGCGGCCAGGGATGGATATGCCTTGGACTATGCCCCTCTTTACCAAATTCGAAAATCCGCATTACATATCCTTCCCATCCTTCTTTCGGTGAAATAACAACCTTCATGGCGGCGTTTTTTACTTCCGAACCCTGAAGCTCTTTTTTTTCTACCTCCGATACATTTGATACAATCATTTTTTAACACCTCGTTTTTTACAAATTTATTATTCCTGATTAAATTATACCATAAAACAAAGCCATCGGGACTCACTGAAATTTCATTATGATTCAGAAATCCGTTACACTCCATCCTAATAGCTCTCGTATAACAGGCTGTATCGTAATCCAATTATTGACAAATGATTAAAACTAATCTACTATTAAAAGTGCAGTTTAATTAAAGAGGGACATGATGATTAACATAAAGTATAAAGAAAACAAAACACTTTATTCTACTTTGGTTCATATAGCTGTTCCCATTGCCCTGCAGGGGCTTATTACATCTTCTTTGAGTCTGGTAGACAATATCATGATCGGGCAATTAGGAGAAGCTGAGTTTTCTGCAGTTGGTATGGCAAATCAGCTTTTTTTCGTATATACTTCTCTTTTATTCGGATTCACCAGCGGAGCAGGTGCTTATATTGCTCAGTTCTGGGGTGTAAAAGACTTGATAAACATAAAAAAAGTATTGGGCTTTTCTTTGTTTTTTACCATCCTTTCCAGCCTGATCTTTTTTCTTGGTTCCTTTTTCTTTCCTGATAAAGTCATCATGCTTTTTTCCAAAGATCCTGCCGTCATCCGGTATGGAGAAGAATATCTGGTCATTGTATCCTTTACATTTATTCTCATGGCTATTACCGTCTCACATGCTGCTGTTCTGAAAATAACAGAACAGACGAAGCTTCCAATGAAAATCAGTGCTTTCGCATTTTTAATCAATACAGTTATGAATTATGTTCTGATATTTGGAAAATTGGGTTTTGATCCTATGGGTGTCAAAGGTGCGGCTATAGCAACTTTGATTTCAAGATTATTTGAAATGATACTGATTCTGTATTATATATATATCAAAGGAAATATTGTAAGAGGAGAAGTTTCAGATTTATTTTCATTTTCATCAGATTTTGCAAAACGCATCCTTAAAACTGCCTTTCCTGTTGTTGCAAATGAAGCGCTTTGGGGATTGGGAATGGCATCCTACGGCATTATATACGGCCATATGGGCACAACTGAATATGCTGCAATTCAAGTGAGCAATACAGTCCATTTTATATTTATTATGGCTATTTTCAGCGTCGGAGATGCAGCATTAGTCATGATCGGCAAAGAATTGGGCAAAAAAAACGAAGCATCTGCTTACGACATTGCATGTAAATTGCTGAAGATCGGAATCATTTCAGGATTCTTTTCAGGAGTCGTTTTGATTATTCTTTCACCGCTTATTGTAAAACTCTTTAATTTTACCTCTGAAGGCAGGCAATATGCAACCGTCATCCTTTCCATTTATGGCTGTTTCATGTGGCTGAAGCTTTTCAGCGGAATTAATATTATCGGGGTCTTCCGCGGCGGAGGAGATACCAGATTTGCCATGTATACAGAAGTGGCCACCGTATGGTTCGTCGGTGTTCCTCTGGTCTTTTTCAGCGCCTTGGTTTTGAAACTACCTATATACTTGGTAGTTATCTCTTCATCTTTTGAGGAAATCATAAAAGGAATAATCTGTTATAAGCGATTAAAGTCAAAAAAATGGATCAATAATCTCATTCATGACATTAATTAGCAATCACTCCGTTATTTATAAAAATACAAATTCATCTTACCGCTTAATAAGGCAAATATATAATCAAGTTTCTATAAATAGAGCGCTGTAATCTTATTCAATGTCTTCTAATCTTTGAAAAATTATCTGTTTATAATCATCCTTTCCTCTTGCCCCGATTACAGGTTCCCCAATAATATTACCTTCTTTGTCTACAAATATTGTTGTAGGAACACCAACTAAAATCTCCGATAAATACTTTAAAAGGTTATCATCCGGAATAATATTCGTAAATTCTACGTTATTTCCTTCCGTTATTTCAACAGCAATATCTTTATTATTCTCCTCCGAAACATCTACCAAAATCCCGACAATATTGATATCTTCCTTTTGAACTTCCTGATAAAGTTGTGCAAGATCAGGCATTTCCTCTACGCACGGCGTACAGAAAGTCCCCCATATATTTATCATCGTAAGAACCTGACCATTAAATATTTCCTGTGTTACGATGTTTCCATATAAATCTGTTCCTTCAAAATCAGGAAATTTATTTATGTCTGTTTCTTCTGGGGTGTCTTCAACCGGAGGTGTTTCAGTCTCATTAAAATTGCATGCTGAAAATACGATGAGTGATACAATCAGAAACAGCAACAATACACTTTTTTTCATCATATAAGCTCCTTTCCGTATTAAATAAGGACTTAATTAATCTAATGCTTTTCTTTATATATTTATTCCCCGAATATTATTTTTTTAACATTCATTATGCTTTTATTTTTATAAAGCTTGACTTTAAGAACTCTTAATGATAATATGACTTCAGAGTCATATGGATGGAGTGACCTTTATGCCAAAACAAACATTTTTTAATTTACCTAAGTCAAAGAAAAAAATTATTATCGACTGTGCCATCGATGAATTTGCCAAATATGATTATAACTCTGCAAGTATAAACAGAATCGTTGAAAAATCGAATATTGCAAAAGGAAGTTTTTATCAATATTTTAATGATAAGCTTGACCTTTTCAGCTATATTATAGACTATATAGGCACTAAAAAAATGGAATATTTTTCATCATGCAGTATACTAAAAAAAACAGATATGGATTTCTTTGTTTATTTAAAAACATTATTTGATGCGGGAGTAAACTTTGCAATAGAAAATCCTCAATTCGCCTCTATCGGAGATAAATTGTATAAAAATGACACCCTAAGAAAAAAAATATTCAATGAAATGGAAATAAAATCCCACGACTTTATGAAGCAGCTTATCCTGCAGGGACAAGCTAACGGTAATGTTAAAAAAAATATCAATCTGGATCTTGCAGCGTACCTTTTGATCCACTTAAATTTTTCATTGGGAGAAATGTATTACAAAACTCATGACAAATGGGAAGAGACTCAGGAATTCCATAAGCTAACTGATGATATGATTGATATTTTGAAAAACGGAATAAAGAATAGGAATAATAATCAGGAAACATAAGAAAAAAGGAGAAGGGAGTCAATAAACCACAAAAGCAATCCATACTCTATACTCCATACTCCATACTTCATACTTCATACTTAAACTACTCTTCCTTGATTTCCACTTTCTTGAGGGGCTGAGTTGCAGGACCTTCAATTACATTTCCGTATACATCAAATCTTGACCCATGGCATGTGCAATCCCATGATTTTTCTGCATAATTAAATTTCAACAAACAGCCCAGATGTGTACAGTTCGGTATGACGGCTTCATACCTTCCATTTTCATCTTTATAAACACCAATCTTGCTTCCCTTGTATTCAACGATTTTGCCTTCTCCTTCCGGCACGTCTCCCAATTCTTCCAAATCAACGGGCAATAACCTCATAATCAGGCTTTCGGCAATATCCAATCCATTCATAATGAAATTTTTAGTTGAATCAATAACATTGAACCTTGATGGCAAAAAAACTTCTGAGCCAAAACTCTTTCCTTCAAGAATCAATTCGCTGATGATTATTGCTGCAGCGGTACCTGAAGTCATTCCCCATTTTTTAAAGCCTGTTGCCGCATATATCCCCGGGATATTCGAAGACATTTGCCCAATGTATGGGATATCATCCAGTGTCATACAATCCTGATTTGACCAGATATATTCAATTTCAGGATTTGGAAAGTATCTGCGCAAAAACGTCTTTAGATCGTTATATGAATTTCTTTCATCTTCTTTTTCCGCTGTTCTGTGGTTGCCTCCTCCCAAAAGAAGTAATGCGCCTTTATCATCAAATTGATATCTTAATGAATAGACGGGATCATTTATATTTATATACATACCTTCAAAGGGTTTTACCTTACTCCTTGCTCCAAGAACATAGGATCTTGATTGGTATACTCTAAGAAAATACATGCCATGTCTGCCGTCTTTTAAGAAAGGATAATGACATGCCATCACTATATTTCGGCACTCTATCTCGCTGTATTCTGTCATGACTTTAAATGGCGGCTTATCCCCCAGTATATCGAGAACACGTGTGTTTTCAAATATTCTGCAGCCGGATCCTTCAAGAACATTGGTCAATGCATATATGTATTTTAAAGGATGAAACTGTCCTTGGCCCTTAACTCCCAAAGCACCTTTAACTTCAAAAGGCAATTCAGTTTCTCTTGTATAAATATGATTAATTCCTAATTTTTCATATGCCTCTTTTTCTTTTTTCAGTTTATTTATTTCATCTTCTTTTATAGCATATAGATATGCTGTTTGTGTTTTGTAATCGCAGGATATGTTCTGCTCTTTAATGATATCATTAATCAACACAATTGCTTTTTTATTAGCATCATAATACTGATATGCCTTTTCTTTTCCCACACCGGAAATCAAATCATCATAAATCGCACCATGCTGATACGTTATTTTGGCAGTTGTTTTAGCCGTTGTACTTTTGTCTATCGTACTTCCGTCAACAATAACCGTCCTAACGCCTTGCTTTGTCAATAAATAGGCAGCAGTAATTCCGGCGATTCCTGCACCTATCACCAGTGTATCGACTTTCATATTGTTTTTAAGCGGCTCAAAGGTCTTAATGTCTGCCGTATCCTGCCAATAGGAATTATTTACATCTACTTTCATATATTCTGTTCTCCTTTAAATTTTAATCCTATTTTTTGACTTATCTTATTATTTATTCAAAATTCGGAGAACAATTAAGCATAAATCTAACCCTCAGCACCTAATCTAATCTCTAATTCAATCCATACTCTATAATCCGTAAACTGATTTATTCATCATGTGTTTTTAATCCGCTTCCCCATATGGGAATGGCCCGTCCTAAATATGTTGGCTCCATTTTGAATTCAGCCTTAAAGAAGTCTTTGACACGG
>JAENZQ010000053.1 GCA_016841185.1 Anaerovorax odorimutans | reverse complement strand
CTAAATTCTTTTACTTATCCTTATACTAATGGTTATACAGAAGGGGTAAATAACAGGGTTAAAGTATTAAAAAGAAATGCATATGGGGCGAGAGAGTTTGTTAGATTTAGAAACAGAATATTAAAAACAGACCTAATGGTGTCTAACCGCTCCTAAAAAAATTTTAGTCATTGTATTTAGTATCGTAAATAAAGAATATTTCCTCTTAGCTTGATTTGAGCCTAAATAAAAATTTTGTGCATTTTGCACAAAATTTTCACTTTCAATCTTAACTCTTCAATCTTGAATCACAAATAATTAAAGCGCTCTTTCGAGCGCTTATGACTTTATTTGCTGTAATCGTAAAATCCGATGCCTGTTTTTCGTCCCAGTTTATTGCCTCTGACCATTTTTCTCAGGAGCGGATGTGCTCTGTATTTTGAATCACCAAACTCACTATAAAGTACCTCCATGATAGCCAGGCAAACATCTAATCCGATCAAATCGCCTAACGCTAATGGTCCCATAGGATGGTTTGCACCTAACATCATAGCCTGGTCTATGTCTTCGGCTTTAGCAACGCCGTCTGCAAGAATACCGATTGCTTCGTTGATCATCGGAATAAGAATTCTATTAACAACAAATCCAGGCGCTTCTTCCACTTCAACAGGTGTTTTCCGTAGAGCTTTCGTTAATTCTAAAATTGTTTCTTTTGTTTCATCTGAAGTTGCAATGCCTTTTATGATCTCAACCAGCTTCATCATAGGTACCGGGTTAAAGAAGTGCATACCGATAATTTTATCCGGACGATTGGTAGCAGCAGCGATTTCTGTAATAGAAAGAGAAGATGTATTTGTAGCAATAATCGTACCTTCCTTGCAAAGTTCATCTAATTCTTTAAACAACGCTTTTTTTGCTTCTAAATCCTCTGTTGCTGCTTCAATTATCAAATCCGCATCTTTTACAATTGAAATTTCTGTTGATCCTGAGATATGACTCATGATTTGATCTTTATCTTCTGCAGTGATTTTTTCCTTTTTAATCAATCTGTCCAGATTTTTATTTATAGTCGCCAAACCTTTATCTATAGATGTCTGTCTTCTGCTTCGGATTACAACATCATATCCGCATTGAGCAAGAACTTGCACAATACCTGCACCCATTGTGCCGGTTCCAAGAACACCAATTTTCTTCATTTAAAATGCCTCCTTATGTTTTTAAAAATTATTTTCCCGAAAATTCGGGTTTTCTTTTTTCTATAAAAGCAGTCATGCCTTCCTTCTGATCATTTGAAGCAAAACACATGCCAAAAAGATCTGATTCAATACAAATACCTGTATCTATGTCGGTTTCAAATCCTCTTTTTATAGCCATATTCGCATATTTTACCGCTATCGGAGAATTTTTTAGAATCCTCTTTGCTAAGTTCTTAGCTTCTTCCATTAGTTTATCCGGAGATACAGTCTTATTTACAAGACAAATCTGTTCAGCTTCCCGTGCAGTTATATGATCTCCAGTCAGTATGAGCTCTTTTGCCTTTGAAACACCAACAAGACGTGAAAGTCTCTGAGTCCCTGAAAAACCGGGTATAATCCCCAGTCCTACTTCAGGTTGGCCAAATTTAGCTTTTTCACTTGCCACTCTGATGTCACAGCACATTGCAAGTTCACATCCTCCGCCTAAAGCAAATCCATTGACTGCAGCGATAGTAGGCTTTTCAAGCTTTTCAATTTTCCTGAACACTCCCTGACCCAATTGGCCGAATTTCCTGCCTGCTTCAAAATCCAAATCTTTCATTTGAGTAATATCAGCACCCGCAACAAAAGCTTTTCCTTCACCTGTAATAATTAGAACTTCTATTGAATCGTTTGCTGCTATATCATCAACAGCTTGGTCCAAATCCATAAGTACTTCGCTATTTAGAGCATTCAGTGCTTTTGGCCTGTTAATTTTAAGGATTCCTATTTTTCCATCTTGTTCAAGTAAAATATTTTGATACATCAAAGCACCTCCAATAATTATTATTTTATACTAATAGATTAATATTAAGCAAAAATTATGCCATGATTAGATGAAATATTATCTAAGTGTGAGTATAAGTATAAGTGTAAGCAAGGCAGTAGAAATCTACAAATCAAAAGATTTGTGATTTCCTTGCATAAGTTCGTTTGCAATTTGATTGCAAATTGAACGAGCTAATAGCAGTAGAAATCTAAAATCAAAAGATTTGTGAGATTGTTGAAAAAGCCTACAATCTCCAGGCTTTTGAAAAATTCGAAGTTCAAGGCGCGCTGAGAGCGAGCAGCGGAGCTTACTTCAGGTAAGTGAGCATGTTCGCTTGAAAGTAGCAACGCAGAAATTCGGAGATTTTCAACAGCCTGACAAATTAAAAGATTTGTGATTTCCTTGCATAAGTTCGTTTTCAATTTGATTACAAATTGAACGAGCTAATAATGGAAGAAATTTTGCTTGCGCAAAATTTCTCACCTTTACTAACCACTAATCACTAACCTCTAATACTCATATGTCGGAAAACTCAACTTTAACTTTCTGTTTACATATTTCTGCTTCAATAAAAGAATCTATCTGTTGTATATTGTCATAAGTACATATTGGCATTATAATAGAAAAAATCGTATCACCATTCATTGTACTTTTAAATTCAACCCTTCCACCATGCATTTCTGCATATTGCTTTACAAAACGAAGTCCCAGTCCCAGTCCTTCGTTTGAACGTGTTAGCAGGTGTTCTCCTTGTTTAAAGAGTTTAAAAATATTTTCCTTCTGTTTTTCCTCAATGATTTTACCTTTACTGCATACATCAATTTTAAGTTCTCCATCTTTTTCTTTTACCTTAATTAATATCTTGCTGTTTTCTTTACTGAACTTTATAGCATTCGATAACAGATTAAGAATCATTTTTTCAAACTTGTCCACATCCACAGCACAAAACAAATTTTCAGCTTCAGTAATAAATTCGATTTTCCGCTTCTTTTTAACTGCATATTCTTCAGAAGCTTCTGCTAATACTTTTGTGATGTTTACGATATCACAATTTTGGAAATATAAAGATCTAACAGATGTACTCATTTCCATTAAGCCTATAAAGCTGTTGGAAAGCTTTTGCATCCTTCTGATATTTCTATCATAAATGGATATGTCCCGCATAAGCTTTTCCCTGATATGCTTATCTTCAATCTCCTCCACGGTACTAATGCTATTGTACATGATTCCCTGCAATATATTAATAGGCGTTCTTAATTCGTGAGAAATTTTATTTAATATTTCAAATTTAGTTTTTTCCGAATTCAGGCTTTCTGTATACTCAATAATCAACTCCTGATTATGGTTCTGATGAGCGGTCTCCTTAAAAACTGCAACGCCTATTTTTTCTCTGCCTGAATAGCCGGTAAACCCTTTTATATTAAAGTAGTATTCATCCTCTTCTTTGCTGATTATTTTGTAATTTAAAATACTAAAAGGTTCAACGCTTTCAAAAATCCTATCTAACAATTCTTTTAAAAATATATTATGATGGATCGAAAATTCTGCTTTACAAGACAACCCTGTTTTTTTCATCATCTGCTTTGCGGCAGTATTCATTGAAATGATCTGATTGGGAGTAAAGATTATAACTCCATCCGAGGTTAATTCAAAAAACTGCCGATAAATGGCTTCCTTTGTTATAGAGGGGTTTGCCTTTTTTTTCTTTTCAAGCATTTTTTTTAACATTAATCCTGATATTCCGATTACCAAGACAGCAAATACAGCTTCAAGTGAATTCCTAATTATGTAAACCATCCATATACATAATGCCCACGGATTACTTCTGATATATAAAACTTCTTCGTTAATTAAGAGATAAGAAAAACCTAAAATGATAATAAACAAAGATACGGCATAAAACAGCATCTTTGCTTCCATTTTGAGGATTTTCTCATTATTCATATATAACCCCCTTTCAAATTTATTCCTTTTACATTATACAACCACTATTTCCTTTTTTCTCTGACTTGTTTTGTCGAAAACAAACTTCTTTTGTTGAACGTTTAACTAACCCCGAATTGCCTTGAAAACGGACTGTCTGGCAAGGAAAAGTATGAGTGAAAGTTGACTTTTATGTTCTACTTTTATATCATCAAGATAGCGAATCTCTATCTTATTGGAATAATCATAATGATTTAGATTCTAAAAAGATATTATTATATCTAAATGGCTGAAATAATATTTTCGGATATCTCCCCGGAATATCTGAAAATAAACAACTATAGGAGGAATAGTATGGAATATCGAAAATTTGAAAAAATCGGAATTGAAGCATCCCTATTGGGTTTTGGAACGATGCGGCTTCCTGTTTTGGATGGCGATGCAAGCAAAATCGATGAAGATGAAGCCATTAAAATGATACGTTATGCCATTGACAATGGTGTTAATTATATTGATACCGCTTATATGTATCATGACGGAAACAGTGAAACCATTACAGGAAAAGCATTGAAAGACGGTTTCAGGGAAAAGGTATACTTGGCAGATAAAATGCCTGTCTGGTTTGCAAAATCTGAAGAAGATATTGCAAAAATCTTCGATACACAACTCAAAAGGCTGGATGTTGATTGCATTGATTTTTATCTGGTCCACAATATTACCAAACAAATCTGGAAAATTGCCAAGAAATATCACCTGCTGGATTTTTTGGAAAGGAAAAAATCCGAAGGGAAAATCAAATATATCGGGTTTTCTTTTCATGATTCGGTGGATATATTTAAAGAAGTGATTGATTCGTATCCATGGGACTTCTGCCAGATTCAGTTCAATTATATGGACACTCACTACCAGGCCGGAATCGAAGGGCTTCAATATGCTGCTTCTAAAAAAATCCCTGTCATTGTTATGGAACCTTTAAAGGGCGGTCGATTGGCAAAAAACCCCCCTGAGGCTGTAGAAAAGGTATGGAAAAGCTTTCCGACAAAATATTCGTCTGCGGAATGGGCACTTCGATGGATTGCCGATTTTCCTGAAGTTAAAGTTATCCTCAGCGGTATGAATACCATAAAAGACGTTCAACAAAATATCAACATTTTAAGCCGGATGAAACCCAATACAATGAGCAAAGAAGAACATAAATTGGTAGATAGGGCAAAAGACGCATTTGCAGATTTAATAAAAGTAGATTGTACAGCTTGCAATTATTGTATGCCCTGTCCATCCAAGGTCAATATCCCGAAGATATTTTCTTTATACAATGAAATGTTTCTATACGATACAAAGGATTTGACTTTACGAGACTATAATATGTTTGTACCAAAAAAACAAAGGCCTTCGGCATGTGTCGAATGCGGAAAATGCGAAGAACACTGTCCACAGCAGCTTCCTATTATACAACTGCTGAAAGAAGCAGAAAAAGTCCTGAAATAACAGATTAGGAATGCACCCGATGCATTCCTTGATCTTTTATTTATGATAAAAATATTATCATTTCCAAAAATTAAAATAAATTATGAATTAGAAGTTGGGGGTTGGATGTCTTATCATCTTAGATTAAATTTATGTGTTCCCATAAAATCTTAACACCCATGACGATTAATATGGTGCCGCCTATGATATCAAATCTCCTGCCCAGTTTTACCGTACTCCTGACAGCTTTTCCAAGAAAAACACCCCCAAATGAAAAAACAAGAGCCGTAATTCCAATGGCAGTTATTGCAGGCACAATATTCGTATTCAAAGTTGAAAAACTCAGACCTGCTGCAAGAGCATCAATACTGGTGGCGACTGCGAGAGTCATCAACATAACGATCCCCGTTAAAACAATAGGCTTTCCATCTTCCTTAAAAGCTTCTGAAATCATTCTGACGCCTACAAAAGTCAGAAGTCCAAATGCGACCCAATGGTTATATGCTTGAATATAATTCCGAAAAAAGAGCCCTGCCAGCCAGCCCAAATAGGTCATACCTGCCTGAAAAACACCAAAAGTAATCCCTGCATTAACTGCATTCTTTAAAACATTTCTTTTTATAGAAAGCCCGCAGGATACCGAAACCGCAAATGCATCCATAGCCAGTCCTACAGCAATCCCCATTATCGTAATCCATTCCATAACATCATTCCCTTTTAAAATATATGCAATTAATTCTATAATATCATAATTGGCTGTTATTTATTTCAAGCGTTTCCGCATCAAATAGTATATCCACAATGCCTTGTTGTATCCTTCTGGTAGGAGCAGATTGAAGATTGGCATAAACACTGACAGATATGTTTTCTTCCGGAATAATTGCAAAACTTGATCTGAAACCCGTGTCACTTCCTTCATGGCCCAATAATCTTTTTGATTTATATGTCCTCATAAACCAGCTTAGACCTATTTCTTCTCTTTCATTTATGGAAATAACAGGATGCCACATCTGTTGATATGTACCTTGATCCAAAATCCGAGATCCATCCAATATACCTTTATTCAGGTTAGCGGATGCCCATTTATGTATATCTTCCACATCTGTAGTCAACGTAGAGCTGGGACTGTGAATTCTGTTATAAGGAAACACCGGACTGAGAATGACATGTTTGTCTGAATCTTTAATGTGAGGAGCTGCAATTTGATCCATATCTCTTTTATAGGTTAAAAAGGATGAATTTGTCATGCCCAATGGCTTGAAGATGTTTTCTTTTATGTAATTTTCAAAAGACATCCCTGATATCTTTGCAATCAAATGTCCTAATATATCGTAGGCAATATTGCTGTATGAAAACTTATACCCCGGCTCCCATAAAAGCCTGATGCCTTTTAAAGACTTTACATACCTTTCAAGAGCATCTTCATCGGTTTGCGGCTTGTCCCATTCATAATCCTCTACATCCGGTATTCCGGATGTGTGCGAAAGCATCTGTCTGATTGTAATGCTTTCACACCCTGAGTCATCAACGCTAAAATAGGAAAGATATTCTACAATAGGATGATCAATATCTATAAGCCCTTTTTCATTTAGCTGCATAATGGCAGTTCCTACAAATAATTTTGCAACCGAAGCAATATGAAATATCGTATCTCCGCTCACTTCTTTCCCGGTCTCAATATTTTTATAGCCAAAGCCTTTTTTATATATCAAATCACCTTTATAGCTTATTCCTGCCGAAATGCCCGGAATATCATAATAAAACCTCATTTTGTTTACATATTCTTCAATTTTTCTTTCATTTATTTTCAAAATAGCCCTCCCTTGATGTAAATAGTCAGCATCTGCAGAATGATCATTCTAAATGAAATAATTTCTACCATCAATCATTAATCTTAAATCATAAATCATAGATCTATCTCAACTCTGTCCTCTATCTCCTGACCCTCCAGCCTTCTTAGCCTTCTGCCCTTTTGTCCCTCTGTTATATGCTTTATAGGTCTTCTTCCTCTTCCCTCAGCATTGCCACTGTTCCCGTTTTAGCCAATTCAAGGATGCCGAAGGGTTTTAGCGTTTCAATAATTGCATCGATTTTACTTTGTTCTCCGGTAGCTTCTATGATTAGACTTTCTTTCCCAATATGTGCTATCCTTGCCCGGAAAACATCCATTAATGTAATAATGTCGATTCGGGTTTTCCAATCTGCTTTTACTTTAATAATAAGAAGCTGCTTACTGACTGAAGGCTTAGTTGTTATATCTTCAATTTTAATAACATCTACAAGTTTCCCAAGCTGTTTGATCACTTGCTCAAGAATCTCTTCATCGTCATGAACCGCTATAGTCATTCTTGATACTTTCTCATTTTCCGTTTCACTGACAACCAAAGAATCAATATTATATCCTCTCCTGCTGAAAAGACCAGCCACCTTTCTGAGTACACCCGGATGATTTTCTACTAATACAGATAATATATGCCTCATTTTTTCCTCCTGAACTTTTTCTTTTAATAATATTACGATAAATGTTATCGCTTTTCAAGGCCGGTTATAATATCTTTTCCATTAACAACATGATGCAAATACAGGTTATACACATCATTGTCCATAGCAGTGCATTCCTTGCCAATTTGCTCACCTCTCATACTATATTATATTCAGATCAAAACCCAAGTATGAGACAGAGCTTGCTGCGCTCGCGATGGCAATTAATAAGTTTAAGTATGAGTATGAGTGTAAGTGTAAAGAAAGAAATTCTTGCCTACACAAGAATTTCTATCCTAAACTATTCATTATCAATTAGCCCGAGTTAATGAAAAACCTCTACTCTCTATTATTTGATCGGTTGAACCAATGATTCTGTTTCCATCTGTTTCTTATATTCTGAATCCATTTCCATCAGGCCGCCCGGAAAACCGTATTTTGCCATTCTCTCTACGAATGGGTCCGGGTCGAAATTCTCAGGTCCATGCACACCGGCACCTTTCCATATTCCTTTTGCAATAAGTTCCATCATAATGGCAGGGTTAAATGCGATTTGTGCTACTACAGCCTGGGTACCATATTTTTTCAGGCATTCCTGTTTATCCGCTACCCGATACAGATAGGCCGATCTTTTATGACCATCTTTTTTACCTTTGACCTATGTACCGGCACTTCCTTTTCCTTTCATGATCT
>JAENZQ010000052.1 GCA_016841185.1 Anaerovorax odorimutans | reverse complement strand
AACCGAATTATCTACTTCAGAAGAATAGTCATATGTATCAGATGCAAAAGTCGGACTCAACTCAACTTTACTGATAATCAAATCAGAAAGATTCGGGCATCCTGCCTCCTCCACCGTAACGGTATAGTCATGGGTGGTACCATCTTCTGCGGTAACGGTATATGTCACAGAATCGCTGAAGTTCACCGTTGCTCCGGAAGATGGTGAAACAGAAGCATGCTCCGATACCTCTATGGCCGGAGTTAAAGCCCTTAGGTCCGTTCCGTATGCAACAACACTGTCTACAGTATCCGCTCCTATGACTGCCGGTATTTTTTCTTCATCTAAGGTAAAGCTTGTTATCTTTGCCTCACTGCTTAAGGGTATGATGTCCACTTCAAAAGTTGTCGTTTTCCCTTCAATTGTAATCGTAACAGGCTGATTTTCCATTGGCATACTGCTGTCAAATCCACTGATGCTATCTGATGTAATCTCCAATACAACTGTACTGCCATCGCTATAGGTTCCTGTCACTTCAAGACCTGTTGTATCTAAAAGTTCCCCTTCTTTATATTCGGTTTTATCTGGGAGTTGGGTTATTACTATACTCTCCAAGTGATTCGGTACTGTCACAGTACATGAATCTGAAATATTGCCGTTTTCACTGACTGCCGTTATTACTGCAGTTCCATAGCCTACTGCAGTGATCTGTCCATTAGAAACGGTTACTACAGAATCATCACTTGTGGACCAGTTTACATTTTTATTATCCGCATTTCTGGGTTTAACAGTTGCTGTTAAACTATGTACATCATCCTTTTCCAATGTTATATCGTCTGTATTCAAAGTAAGCACATTAACGGGAACTCTTAATACAGGATAAGGATAAGTACTGACCTCATTCATACGCCAAACATTATTAAAATTAAATCCCGAAAAATTCCCCTGGCTCTTAAAGTTCTCTAAAGAAGTATAGCGCTTTACATTGGACAAAGTCGTTAATCCACTATTAAAGACTACTGCAGGAACATTATTACCTGGATCATAATAATAACAATTATTTATATCGGCAAAACCTGAATTATAGACAATGCCTGATTGTAAATCATTATAAGAACTTCCACACTCTGCAACTTCTAAAGAATAGCAATTTATGATTCTTGCCCTAACTGATATTCCAACATCCCCTATATGAAAGCCTGCAATGGGTCCTGCTTCAGTATCATTATCTAAGAAGCCTATTGCCCTTTTTATTTCCCCGGTGTTATAACAATCTTGAATTAGATTCTTATTATTACCTGCAATTCCCCCAAGGGCAGGTGTTGCTGTGTTACCTTGACCTTGACTTAAACTACTGGTATTATAGCATCTTCTTATAATACCTTCATTTCGTCCGGCAATACCACCCAAATAAGGACCTGAAGACCCTATACTCTGTTCATCTAAAACATCGCCTTCATTATATGAATACTCTATAATACCGGTTTTACCATTACCCCCTGCAATACCCCCTGCATAATAATATCTGCTACTTACACTGGGATAAGTATGCTTTACTACACCTCTGTGATGACAATTTGAAATCGTTCCATTGTTATAGCCGGCTACTGATCCTAAATAGTATGAACCCCCCGGCGTATTGCTGATAATTTCTCCATTTTCCATGCATAAATTTTTAATAGTTCCGTTGTTTATTCCAAACATACCCACGTACGTTTGGTTTCTATTTATCCTAAGCCCTGATATCACATAACAATCTCCATCAAAAATGCCGGTAAAATTACCATGATTTCCAATGGGTACCCATCCTAATCCGCTGTTATAATATGATCCTCCTGAACCGGTCGCTTCACTCATATCTATATCATTGATTAATAAAAAGTGAGCGGATGGTGAAAACCTTATCTCATTCAATTGATCCGGTGTGGATATTAAATAAGGATTTGAAGACGTTCCGTCCCCTCCGGCAAAACGATCTCTCTCCGTTTGAAAGCTGCTTGAAAATTTTGCTTCCAATGGATTTTGTGATTCATCCCTTATTGCATCTGTTGGAATCTCAACTGTATAGATTGTTTCATAATCTAAAGCAGTATGAGGTGTTATAATCAATTCCTTTTCATCTATAATAGAAGAACAACCAATTTCCGCCTCTCCTTCAAGGAGCTTTATTTGGTTAAATGCTGTTCCCTTTATGATATATTCATTAAATGTGACGATAATCTTACTGTCAAGAAGAATATTCTCCTCATTATCGGATGGAGAAATTGAAGAAACTATCGGATTTTCAGTATCAACATCATCATCATCATATATTGTAATGTCTCCGCTGCTGATTCCACCAACGCTTGTATCATCCGAAGGGTTGAGCAAGCTTATAGTAAAAGCTCTGTCTCCCGTATGAATGCGGTCATTTAATATGGAAATGCTTATCTGTTTTACTGTTTCTCCATTTTCAAAGACAAGTGTCCCTGTGGTAGAAGTATAATCCGTACCTGCTAAGGCTGTTCCATCGGCTGTTTCATAATCAACAGAGATTTGCCCATCAGAGCCGCCTGTTCTTCGGACTTCCACATTTATTATCCCCGCATTTTCGTCAACGCTATATGTACTATTTGAGAATCCAACAACTCCCGGAACTCTATCGTTATCGATTACTGTAATACTCGAATTACTATTACTGTTTATTAAATAATTACCATCATTACTAATAAAGATATTGTATTCTCTATTACCTGTGTAACTCATATTATCTCTATAAACATGTTCCGGCAGGGATATGTTTACTGTTTTTTCAACTTCATTAGGAGCAAACTGTAAATCTCTTACTATATAATCCGTCCCACCCTCTGTCATAGGGATGTCTGTTTCCAACTGAAATGAGACAGAACCGTCGGTTTGTCCCGAACGATTGATGTTTAAATCAACACTGGTCTGTCCTTCATTTATGGTAAGATTTGTTTCGCCGAAGGAAATGGTTTGGTTTTCTACATAAGCACGAAGGCTGGAAGAGTCTCCTTTATAATACACAACACCTTCTTTCCCAATAGCAGGCTTCCCTTGGCCATCTACATCCCAAAGTTTGGTTCCGGAAGCATTAACAGCCGTACCGTCATCTAAATATAAAACATGGTCGGAGGTAATAGTGGGAGCCTCATACATACCGACTTCTTTGAAATAAAAAATATTGCCGGTCATGCTATTACCGTTATCGGTTTCCGGGTCCAATTTATATATGCCACCTTGGCGATAAGTGGATGCATCCGGATTATCATAATCCCAGACAAGCAGCCCGGCAGCGCAATAAGCCGCACCATCCGGTCCTATAGACACTTGTCCCTGATAATAATTCCCTGGTAAGTAAAAAGGGTTTCGTAAAACTTCTATTTTTTCAGTTCCGTTATTTTTGATATAGTATAACGTCCCACGTTTTTCCTTATGATAAATATTTACATACAAATTATTGTCATCTATAAGCGTTAGTTTTGAATAATTATATTGATTTATTCCGAAAGGATAATGCCATTTCGTAGATCCATCTGATGTGTTAAGCGCAAAAAGCTCATCACCAAGTAAAACATAAACAGTGCCATCCTTGCCTATAGCCGGTGATGACCCATTATATCGCACCATCTGCTCCGGATCTTCATAGTTTGGGTTCTCTAAAACATTATTTTTTCTACTCCATAATGTTATACCCGTATCTTTATCAATCTTTCTAATGTAATAGGCATTGACCTGATTCCAATCGTCATCAAATTCTTTAGCTCTCTCAGTAAAATACAGGTCGCCGTTTTGATCTAAAGCAATATCATTAATAACTTGGCCAAAATGAGCATCATCACGAGCATTTATCCATTTTCGAGTCCCATCTGCATTAAAAGCTATAATCCCTTCTCCTGATGCCACATAAATCACGCCACCCTCTCCTATTACAGGAGATGCTTTTCGAAATACATATCCACAATCTACTACCCACTTTTGTGTCCCATCCGGGTTGACCGCATATAATTTTTCACTTGTTGTATTGAAGTAAATGGTCCCTTCGCTGCCAACAACGGGTGAACCTACAATAACCCCGGAATAATTAAAAACAAATTTTAACGCAGGGCTTTTCAGACTTGGCGCATTTGACAAGCGTATAGAATCCGACTGAGTAGGCCAATAAGCATTGCTGTCATAAGCCCCTCCATGACCACCCCCCGGTTCAAAACCATACACTATGGATATGCTCAAAACTAAAAACATGAAAACTATTAGTATCGCAAACTTGGTTCTTTTCATTATCATTCTCCTACTATAAGTTCAATTTCTCTTTTCCTGTTTTGTCAATCGTCTGTATCTATAGTTAAATTTTGTAAAAATTAATCTTAATTTTTACTATATATGAAACTTATATATTTCGCAATAATTTATATACTATTTTTATAAATATTTCGAAATTAATTTGAACAGAAACGATAGGGACGGTTCTTTTTGTTTGCATTTCTCAAACGAAACAAAAAAAACCGTCCCTTTCGTTTTAGTCCCTATCGTTTTATTGTTTCAAAATTTATCATTTGAAAGCACTAATACAGGTTCAGTCATAGTTTTTGCAGATTTCTTAGTATAATTTACCAACTCAATAATTCGATTGTAGGCTTGTCTGGAACCAATAATTAAAAACGGCACTCCTATAAATTCTATCCCAATACCTCGAGCGATAAATCCCCCAAGTGTCATAGCCGGCGGAACAGTTGGAGACATATTGGAAAATATGATTTTTTCACTTAATCCGCACTCATTGTGAAGAATTCTTATCAGATTTTCAAGACATGGTATCAAAACTTTTGATGTCCCACGCCCGACGGAAAAAACCTTATTTCCATCTTCATCAGTGCCACGATATATTATCTTTCCCATATCTTTGTATTTCAGTTTGTTAAAATAGTCCGTTCCCAGTATTTCTTCCTTTGTTGGTATTCTATTCAATGGCAACTTCTTTAAATGGATCGCCGAAGCAAGTGAAGATGAATGTGTCCCTCCATAACAATTGTATATATAAATCAATTAAATCACCTAATAGTATTATTAACACATGGGATTTTTTTATTATGAAATTAGCCGGATGAAACGGAAGGGACGGTTCTTTTTGTTTACATTTCTCAAGCGAAACAAAAAGAACCGTCCCTTTCGTATATTCAGATATTCAATTATTGACTGAAATTTGATTTTACTTTTTGTACTTCTTGCTGATTTGCCTGAGAAGCAGGTTGATAATAACCTTTTTGTTCTGCCATTTTATAAAGCTCATATTGGCTTGTTTCACAATTGTTTCTAATTTGTGAAATCATTTGTCTAAGCTGTTGATTACTTGCCTGAGTTATAACATTTGCATATCCGGTAATACTACTATTTAACATGGATAATGCATCATTCACCATATCTTTTTCTTTCATTTTCCTAAAACCTCCTTATCATAATAATGATAATAATTGTTGTTTAGTATTTTGTGCTTCTTGAGCAGATTTTTGAAAATACTGCTTGATTTGCGGATCAGTTGCTTGTTGCGCATAAGTAGACATCTTCTGATATGCAGTCTCATGCGAGCCAATAAGATGTCTTAGATTTTGAAGCTCAAGTTCATTTAAAGTCAATTTTAATCACTCCTTATTAGTATTTTAAATTTTTCATGGTTATTATTTATTTTTAGGCATCAAATTATTCTTATATTCTCAATTTTTTATCTCCTTTCCAACATTTTTTCAAAAACTAAAAGAGCGGTTCGAAATCACTGAAAAATATATTCTGATTAATTTAAGAATTAGAATATATTACAAAAAAATGTGAAAAAAAATCCTCCAGAATGATAATGTAATTATTCAAAAACACTACCAAGGAGAATTTTTCAATACTTGTGAACGACCCCAAACAAGAAGGCAATCTTTTGTTTATGATCAAGGACTATTATACGGACTCATATATAGATCCTTGTGCAAAATATTATTTACTTTATGTATGGTTCTAAGATTTGATCCGGTTAAATCTGCTATCTTCCTGTAAGAAAGATCCGTTTCATTCAAAAGCTTTTTCAGCAGTTCTTCCATATCCTTGCCTTTTAATTGTACTTCATCTGTGATTCTCTTTTCTTCAAAGTAATCATGAATGATTCTTTTTGCCTTTTTCTCTTTCAATTGTTCTGCTTCTTCTTTTATTTCCAAATAGTTTGTGTTATCTTCAATATCGTGAAAATCCAAAAAGTCTTTAACTGATACAAACCCGTTTAATATTTCTTCTTTTGTCTTTACATCTATGATAATTTGTTCATCACTTATATATTCTGCTATGCTGCTCCACCTGTATTCTTTAGTATCTGATACTATACCTGCTTTTATCGGATTATTATGTATATATCGGATTGCACCATATAAATAGGCTTCATCCGTGATATTTTCGCTCCTGAATCTTCCCTGGAACACCGGACCTACCCTTTCATGCCTTTGATTATATGACATGGCGTAAGAAATATTGACCTTTTTCATAAATTTAATAAGCTCTGCTTTCTCGGCAATAATAATCATATGCATATGATTATTCATAACACAATAAGCTACTATTCTGCACATTACTTCTTGCATTTTTTCTTTAATAAGCGTTATGATTTTTTCTTTTTCTCTTTCGGTTTCAAAAATTTTTTCTTTATTTATACCTCTTACCATAACGTGATAAAATCCTGTTTCACTTTCCACTCTGGCTTCTCTTACCATATCATCACGTATAATCCAATTATCCTCTTTTCGAGAATGGTTGGATATTTTTTCCTTTCTCCCAACCTTTTCTGTTGGGGTAATTCTATTACCTCGTTATAAATATAAAGCACTGTGGATTTGTTTCTATATCATTACAGCTTTGACTGTTACATTGTGACTCAGACCACAGCTTTTCGTCTGTAATGGTAATCAGTTAGTTAACGCTTGACGTTTTTATTTAAGTGATCACATAGTCGGAATTCTTGTGGAAAACATACAGTGCATCATTCTATTTTTAGGAGGTATCATGTACTTTGTTGGTATTGATATTTCTAAGTACACCTCTTAGACACCATTTTACATAATATTTAATCAAATGTAAACAAAAAGAACCGTCCCTTCTGTTTTTTTACCTTAAGACAGCATATTTAGAATTTAGCAGGGAATACTTTTTAACATCGATTCGTATTTAGTAGAAAGGAAAATATGATATGGTTGAAACAGTATTAGAAAAAGCAGAAGGCCGAGTGAGCTATCACGATTCTGTTGAAGAAATGGTAAAAAAAATAAGAGAAGATGGAATGACCAACGTATTTGATCGTTGGGCTCAACAGGAAAAAATCCGTTGCAAGTTTTGTCTGGAAGGCTTAAGCTGCCAGCTATGCTCCCATGGACCATGTAGATGGATTGTAGACAAAGGTATTGATAAAGGTGTATGTGGAATAGGACCGGATGCAAATGCCATGAGAAAACTATTAATACAAAATACCCTCGGTGCCGGAACATATAGCCATCATGCCTATGAGGCTTTTAGAACTCTGAAAGCCATAGGAGAAGGAAAATCTCCTTTCAAAATAAAAGATGAAAATAAGCTAAAATGGATGTGTGAAAAAGTTGGAATAGATTCTAATCAAGACATTAACAAGATGGCTGTTCAACTATCTGAGCTATTAGAAGGACAACAAAATATCGGTGTGGAAGACAAGAATATTATGGTTGAAGCATTTGCTCCAAAGAAAAGAAAAGATGTATGGAGAAAACTAAATATCTATCCGGCCGGAACAGTTCATGAAGAGCAAAATTGTATTGCCAGCAGTCTTACAAATGTTGACGGTGATTATGCATCCCTTGCAACTAAGGCATTACGTTTAGGTCTATCAACTATATACAACTCACAAATAGGTCTTGAAATGGTTCAGGATATCATATTCGGCACCCCGTTGCCTCATGAAGTCAATACTGACTTAGGCATATTTGATCCAGACTACGTAAATATCGTTTTCAACGGTCATCAGCCTTGGATAGGTGCCTTGACCATTGAGAAACTTCATGATCCCAAGTATCAGGAAAAAGGGCGTGCAGCAGGAGCCAAAGGCATAAGGGTTATCGGGTCTATTGAGACAGGTCAGGAGTTACTACAAAGATATCCTATGGATGACGTTTTTGTAGGATTAATGGGTAACTGGCTTGTTATTGAACCTATGCTTGCAACGGGATCAGTTGACGTCTTGGCAATGGAAGAAAACTGTTCACCGCCGGCTATTGACTCTTATGCAGAAAAGTATCAGGTAGCTCTGATAGCAATCAGTACCATCATAGGGGTTCCGAGAATACAGGAAATGATTCCTTATGATCCTAAAAAGGCAGATGAAATGTCTGAAAGACTTATTGATACGGCAGTAGAAAATTTCAAAAAGCGTCACGGCAAAGTTCAGCCTCATGTACCTCAACACGTACAAAAAGCAATTGCAGGCTTTTCAACAGAAGCTGTATTAGACGCTTTAGGAAATAAGCTCGATCCTTTAGTCGAGGTTATTGCAGATGGCAAGATAAAAGGTGTTGTGGCACTGGTAAACTGCGCTACTTTAAGAAATGGTCCCCATGATTGGAATACAGTTAATATTACAAAAGAATTAATAAAGCGGGATATACTTGTAGTTGCCGGTGGTTGCGGGAATCACGGTCTTGAAGTAGCAGGATTGTGCAGCTTAGAAGCTGCCAATATGGCAGGTG
>JAENZQ010000051.1 GCA_016841185.1 Anaerovorax odorimutans | reverse complement strand
CACCAGAGCAGAAGCGGCAGTGTTTTTGTACAGGATCTACAATGAGTAGATCTAAGATGTAAGATCTAAGGTTAAGAAAGCAGGATAGAGGGTCAGAAGGTTAGAAAAAAGTAGGGACAGCCCTTGTGGCTATCCGAGAGGTTAGAAAAAAGGTAAGAGAAGAAAAATAATTAAAGAGAAGGGGATTACCGATGAAGGACAAATCAAGGGCAAGGATATGGAAGAACTGTTGAAAAGACTTTTGAATGAAACGAATCTTTCCTATAGGAAAATAGCAGATCTAACTGGGACAAATCTAAGAATTATACATAAAGTAAACAAAACTTTACGCAATAATCTTTATAGAAGTCCCTACAGCAGTCCGTGAAAGAAACAAAAAGAACCGTCCCTTTTGTTTCTTGGTAAGGAGAACTACTTGCTATGAACGAAGACTTCCGTATGAAATTGAATAATGCCATTGTAGGAAGAGGCATTGAAACTGAATCGATCAAAATGCAGTTTGACAACTTGTTGGAAGGAAATTCTGCTTTAACGATCATATCAGGTGATATTGGTGTCGGGAAAACAGCTCTGGTCAAAAGGACTTTGGCTGATCTATCAAAACTGGACGCTGTTTGTATTTACGGCAAATTTGAACAGTACAAAGACAGTAAACCATATATTGCAATCATTCAAATCGTTGAAAACATTATAAGTAATATATTGACACTTCATGAAGAACAATTAAGGCGGGTCAGTCAAGAACTTATTCGAGAACTAGGAAAAGACGGTGCTTTGATTATTGATATTACTCCTCGATTTGAACGTGTCATTGGAAAACAAAAAAAGGTAAGTATCCATGACTATCAAAAACTTAAAATAAGATTGGGGAAAGCATTTCAGAAACTAATATATATTGCAGCAAAAGAATTATATCCGCTTACTATATTTATTGACGATTTTCAATGGGCGGATAAACCGTCATGGGATATTTTAAAAGCGATTCACGATGACTTGGACGATATTCAGTTATATATAATATTAGCTTATCGTGATAATTTACAAGAGTATAGAGATAAAATGCAGTTGATGTTGAATGAGATTGCTAATAGTATAGACAAAGTTGAAATAAAGCTAAGAGATCTCAGACAAGAAGATATTGAGAGAATGCTTTTGGATATTTTTGCTCATAATATAGATGCTTCCGATGATATAGCACGTATTATCTACAGAAAAACGTTAGGTAATCCTCTTTATATCAATCAAATGCTTCAAATGATCATAGAAAGTGGACATATTTATTATGATTGCAAGTATAAAGAATGGTTATTAAGATGGGAGTGCTTAGATAATTTAAACCTACCTGCAGGAATCAAAGATATTGTCACTAGAAGGGTTCAAGAATTAGGTTATAAGACAAAAGAGTTATTGGAAATAGCAGCTTGCATTGGTGGTAAATTCAACTTCGATGTTTTGATAAAGATAACCCAGAACACATATGAAGTTATTAAAGAAAGACTTGAAATATTATGTGAAGCCGGGTTGATTGCTGAGACTTTTGAGCTTGTGGGAGAAACCAAGATAAAATCATTTGAGTTTTCCCATGACCACATCAATCAAATTGTTTATGAAGCAATTGATCCGGACATAAGAGAACAACTGCATTTTGATATTGCTATAAAACTGCTGAATCATCCTGAAAGAATATATGTAGAAGATCATCTATTGACGATTACGGCACACCTGTTAAAATGCAAAAACAGGGTTTTTAGAAAGGGTAAAAAAGATCGACTGATTGTTGATTTGTATTTTGCCGGCATCAAAGCTAAACAATCTGCGGCCATTGAACATGCTCTGAAACTGTTTCTATTTTGTGAGGAACTACTGAGTAGATCGTGCTGGGAAAAAGATTATGATAACACTTTGAAAATAAAGCTTGAACTGGCTGAGTGCCAGTTCATTAGTGGTCTATATGAAGATTCCAAAGCACATTTTGAAGAAATGCTGGGCCATGCTTTACATCAGAAAGATCTATCGGAAATAAAGAAAAGGTATATGATCCTGAATTCTTATATCGGTAAATATTCTCAAGTGCTTGAACTGGGGATTCAGGCTCTTCATCATTTGGGATTTAAAATCAACAGGCAAGGGGTAAAGGTTCAGATTGTTAAAGAAATCTTGTCTGGAAAGTTTTTATTTAGAAGTAACAGGCTTCAAGCAATTAAAAATGCACCTATTATCAACGATAAACGTATCGTTGATGCATTGGAAATACTTAATATTATGGCTGCTTCAGCCAATCTGACAGATGAAGACCTATTTGCTTTGATTGTTCTTAAAATAAGCAATCTATCGGCAAAACACGGCAATTCTCTTTATGCTCCCATAGGGTATGCGGCATACAGTTTAGTACTAGGCAGCTTGTTAGATGATTTTAAAAAGTCTAAAGAAGTTGAAAAAATTTCGCTGAGTCTCCTGGAATTTATTGATGACGATGCTCTTAAATGTACGACTTATTTTATTATTGGTACATTTATTCATCACTGGACATATTCAGCTTACCAGAGTTTTAATTATCTGCAAAAGTCTTTTGACTGTGGGATAAAATCCGGAGAATTTTTCTATGGAGGCTTTACAGTAACATCCATGATAGAAATGAAATATTCAATGGGTGAACCACTTTGCCAAATAGAAGAATTTCTTAGACTACACCAAAAATATGGACGGAAAATGAACCACGATATTTTACTTAGACTGATTAGAATTTTCTCGGATCATATCAATATGTTGACAAAGCAGGATTTTCCATTAAAGAATCGATTGATAGATGATGAGGAAATAAACAAATTAGCGACTAACGAGGTCATGACCTATTATTTGCTGAAGCTTCAAAGATTATATTTTGAAGGCAAGGCTGATAAGGCCTTTGAGTTGTCCCAAAAGTGTGTCAGACATTTAGATTCAGTAAGGGGATATATTTTACAGGTAGATTTTGTATTTTACTTTTTACTATTAAGTCTTGAAAAGGAGAGGAATAAAGAATCCTTTGCCTTTGGAAGACAGTTCGTTAAATATCGCAAGAAAATGAAGGAATGGGCTAAAATGAGCCCTGAAAATCATAATGGAAAGCACCTCCTGATTGAGGCGTTTTATAAGAGCTTGAAGAATCAACAGCAGGATGCTGCCAAGTTGTATGATAAGGCTATTGAACATGCAAAAGATAATAAAAACTTGTTACTGGAAGCACTGGGAAACTATCTGACAGCCAATCATTACAGTGACCACATAAAAATTTCAAAAGTCTATGCTCAGGATGCATATCGGTTGTTTAAAGAGTGGGGTTCAGTGAAAACAGCTCATCGAATCAGCAGATTGTATGACCTACATGATGACTTTTCTTTAAAAGAAATTACTGCTGCAAGCAGTGATATATCTGATTTATCAAAAAAGAAATTATCATTTGATGAAAAAATAGAAAAGAGCCAAAAAGAATTGGAAGTACGAGAATCGGAAGATGCTTTTAAATATTTTCTTAATATAGTTTGTGTGGAATCAAACGCTGATTCAGGTGCAGTACTCTTTGAAGAAACGGATAAAATACAGCTTAAATGCAAGTGGACAAAAGGTCGAGGCGCCTCAATATATTCTGACGGTATTGATATGGAGAAGGTTGAAAACTTGCCCAAGAAGATCCTTCGTTATGCTGCCAGGACTTATGAGGAAGTCATCATAGATGCCAAACCTGATGGAGGTCATTTTTGCGGGGATGACTATATTGAAACAAAATCAGGTATATCCATTATTTGCTTGCCACTAAAATATAAAGATATTTTTGTTGGATTGATTTATCTTGAAAGTCAGCGCAATCATGGATTTGAGACTGTTGCTGCTGAGTTTGTCAAGAGGCTGTCTTTCTATTTGACTGCTAAGAAGGTGTTGGAAAAAGAACCGGAGAAAAACAGAAAAATATTTACATTCGATAAAGTGAAAGACCAAATAACGGACAGAGAAGCAGAGGTTCTCAGTTGTATGGCGATGGGGATGTCTAACAAGGAAATTGGTGAAAAACTAGGCATTTCTTCCAGCACTGTAAAGACTCATACGCTGAATTTGTACGGAAAACTTGAAGTCAGCAACAGAGTACAGGCGGTTACAAAAGCAAAGAAATTAAAATTGTTATAGAAACGATAGAGAAACGATAGGGACGGTTCTTTTTGTTTACTTTCAATGAGTGTAACAAAAAGAACCGTCCCTATCGTTTCTTTTTGTTTACTCCACCGTATGGTGGAGGACAAAAAAGTCGAATACGATATTCTATTCTATATAATGAGAAAAAAATAGAGAACAAGGAGGTATTATAATGGATGTACTTTTAGGGGAAGTAAGACTTTTTCCATATGATAAAGCGCCTGACGGTTGGTTGAATTGTGTTGGGCAGAGTTTATATATAACAGAATACTCTAAACTTTATATGTTGATAGGTACACGGTTCGGCGGTGACGGCAAACAAAAATTTAGGCTGCCTGATCTTCGGAAAAGTATGCCGGAAAACATGCATTACTGTATGGCGGTGGAAGGAGAGTTTCCTAAGATATGGCGGTAAAAATTGAAAAACCTATTAGTATTATTAAGATAAGATGGTTCAATGGTTGAATCTAATCAATTTATGAGGTGAGGTCTAAATGAAAAAATCATTAATGACTATTATATTTATTTGTTTTATATGGACTTTAGCGAGTTCGGGTGCAGTATATGGATTTGAATTGGGAGGTGGGCATGGCGGTGCGTATGACGATAGTGCTTATTGGCCGACACACTCAAATACAATACGTTTATCCGAGTATCCGGCACTAAAGGATCCACAGCTTAAGTTTTCATTTTCAACAGAAGGCTTTACAAGAGGGGAGCCGGTTATAGGAGAAGATGGCGTGGTCTACATTTGTACGGAATCTTTTTCATATGATGAAAATAAATTATATGCCTTTAATCCAAACGGAACAATAAAATGGGAGGCTGTATTGGATAAGGAAATAGATGGAGAAGAAAGGTACTGGAAAGTACAAGGAGGAGGTCCCGTCATAGGCGAAGGCGGTATTATTTATGTTACAACGATATACGGTGTGATTGCCTTTAATCCGGATGGTACTGAAAAATGGAGATATACAGAGGACTATTCGTCCAAATGGGGGTCCATAGAAAGCTATATGGCTTTAGATTATTATGGGAATCCATTAATTACGCAAGTATATGCCCATTTTGGTGATGGAGGTATATATGATTATTATAGTATCACCTGTTTATATAAGGAGAGTGGCGGAAAAAAGTGGAGCGTTACAAAAGGTATCGCGCAGAATGGAGATAGAGATCTCACAAACAAAGGATCATGTGCAGTTGCTGATAATGGTACCATTTATGTTAGATTAGGCTATTATATGCTGACATTGGACAAGGATGGCAACATTATAACAGAAATAGTAGGGTTTAAGAGGCATTACTATTCAAAAATAGCTATTGCAGAAAATGGTAATGTATATATGACAGAATATCTTCCGGAGTATTCCAGCTATATATATTGCTTTACACCTAATGGATATATGAAATCAGGATGGGAACTTACAGATAATCACTATCAGGGTCAGTGTGCCATAGGACCGGATGGCACCATTTATGCCACATCCGGCTTCAGGCAAAAGATAAATGATTACGACAGCGACGGTGAATTAATAGGATATCACTATGAGTATGGAGAAGGCGGCTTATATACGATAGATCCTGGCACAGGGGCAGCTACGAGAATATTTACTAAAGATGATAGCTTATTCAATTCGCCTACGGTAACCATGGATAGTGCTATTTATATAGACGATGGAATCGCGGTGAGTTCTATAGGGGAAGTGCTTTGGGATATTGATGCTTATGGGATGCCTGCAGTAGGTAAAGAAGGTATGCTTGTTTATGGAACTAAGGTATATGTAGAAAACCAGATCATTACTATTCCTGATGATAGCATCGTAGATGAAGGACAAACCAGTGTAAATGTAACCATTAACCGGGCTGGAGAAACAGATATGCCGGTATCATGCTGCCTAAAGACGGATATACCAGCAACGGAAAACGGTGATGATTATATTTCCCATGGTTTCATTTTTGAAGAAAATGAAACAGAAAAGACAGTAACCATTTCACTGCCGAAGGATGTTTATAAAGATGATGAGGTTTATACCGGAGACAAGGTTTATCATATATATATTAGCAATGACGGAAATTATTTGACTAATGATAATAGTAGTGCGGAGCTCACCATAGTAGATAATGACAGGGTACCGGGTCATGTTGAATTTTCTAACGATACTTATTCAGTCGAAGAAGGCAGTGGTTCTGTGACGATCACTATAGAAAGGAATAATGGATCCGAAGGGCAGGTTTCAGTGAACTATGAAACGATAGACAAAACGGCAAAAGCGGGTATCGATTATACATCTGTGTCAGGAATCCTTGTCTTCGAAAATACGGAAACACAAAAAAGTGTCGATATACCTATTGCCAATAACAATGTGCATACAGGAAACAGAGACTTTGAAATACAATTAAGCGAGCCTTCAGGAGGGACATACTTAGGAGAGAACAGTAGTGCTATTATCACAATTCTTGAAGATGACGCAGTTGACTCGGACGCCCCTACTATAGAAGTCATTACACCTGCTGATGATGAAGAGGGTGTGTCGCCGGATAGTACCATTGTAGTCGATTTTTCTGAGAATATTTTTGAAGGAACTGCTTTTGAGCAGATTCAGTTAATAAAAGGAGATACTGCAGTTGATTGTAATAAAAGTATTGAAAATGATCAATTGATCATCCATCCTTCAACAAGGCTTCTATATGATACGACTTATACGGTTGTGATACCTGCCAATGCCGTAGAAGATGAATCAGGGAATCCTTTTGAAATCGTTTCATTTACAAGTGATTTTACGACATGGAGTCCACGTTTTGCAGGAGGAGACGGAACAGCCGCAGACCCATATTTAATATCCACATCAGAGCATTTAAACGAGGTGAGATATTTTCCGCATAAGTGTTTTCAGATGATAAGCGATATTGATTTAAGTACTTCAACTACTGAAGGTGGTATTTATTATAATGAAGGAAAAGGATGGGAACCAATACAATTCTTTGGTGTTTTCAATGGAAATGATCATGTAATCTCAGGTATAAATATTAATAGAACAAACGAACAATTTGTAGGGTTCATTGGAAGGAATGGAGGAAGTATTCTTAACTTAGGCATAAAAGATGGAGAAATAAAAACCACAAGCAATAGCCAATATTATTTAGGCGGTATAGCAGGATATAATGATGGTCTGATTTACAATTGCTTTAACACCTGTACCATAGATCATGTAACGACGAGTATAAGTTATAACTATTTTACCGGTGGTATAGCAGGATATAATGATGGAGGAATCATCGAAAAATCATATAATGCTGGAAAAGTATTCAGTTCAAGCTGGAAAGCCAGAACTTTGTCAGGTGTTGGAGGCGTTACTGGCTTTAACAGAGGAACTATCAAAGAGTGTTATAATACTTCGGATGAAATTTATGTTAATTTTATAGGTGGTTATGCTACATATGTAGGTGGTATAGCAGGGATCAATGGCATTCTCATACAAGATTGCTATAACACTGGAGATCTAAGCTATGATGGAAGTGTGGGACCGATCACAGGGTTTTGCTCTACAGATAAAAATTATGGCGACGCTGTAGTGAGGAATTGCTACAGCAGTGGGATAGCTCATGCTGATGGCGACAATAAGGTTGGAATTATTTATCAAACCTATGGCGTATATGAAACAGCAGTTGAATACTGCTACTACTATAATCCTTCCGGTGTATATGGGATACTTCTTAGAAGCGATGCAACAAGCTCGAATTATTTAACAGGGTACTCCAATATTGAGGATTTGAAGAAGAGAGCTACTTTTACTGGATTTGATTTTGATAATATATGGCAGATAGATGAAGGGAATTTTCCTGAATTAAAATCGGTTGTTCATCCCTCAGACATAACTATGGATAAAGATATATTAATGATTCCTAAAGGCAGTACCGATAATCTGACAGCAACAATTATGCCCCAGGATACAAGCAATAAAAATCTCACCTGGTTGACAAGTGATGCTTCTGTTGCTGCGGTTTCAAACGGAGTTGTATCTGCAAATTCTGTTGGAACAGCAGTGATTACAGTTGTAACACAGGACGGCTTTGTATCAGATTCCTGTACGGTGACGGTAACGCCTTTAAGCTCAGAAAAAGATATTACAAGTTTTGTCCTTTCAGAGCAAACAGGAGATGCAGAAATTGGAGACGGCGTTGTGACTGTTGAAGTGGCACGTGGAACAGATGTTACATCACTGATCCCAACAATAAGTATATCCGATCATGCTACCATTTCACCGGCATCAGGAGAGACTGTAGATTTCAGCAGCCCGGTGACCTATACGGTAACGGCAGAGGACGAGACGGTTAGCGATTGGATGGTTACTATTACAGTAGAAAAGAGTCATGAAAAAGAAATAATTAGCTTTACCTTAGATGAAGAAAAAATACCGGCAATCATAGGAGCGGATACTGTAGACAGTGTTGTTGCATACGGAACAGACCTAAGCACTTTGACGCCAATCATAGGAATATCGGAGTATGCTTCTGTTTCACCATCCTCCGAGCAAACGGTGAACTTCAGTGATTCTGTGACATATATCGTAACCGCAGAGGATGGCACCACCCATGATTATACCGTTACGGTGGAAGAAGCAGCATGCCCGAACCTTTCTAATTTGACTATCAGTGATGTTGAGTTGAATCCGACTTTTGCATCTGATACATATGACTATTCTTCTGAAGTAGATAATTCGGTT
>JAENZQ010000014.1 GCA_016841185.1 Anaerovorax odorimutans | reverse complement strand
CGTCACCGGTTGTTTCACCAAGGTTTATGCCCAATTCCTGACTTATGGCATCCACAATCTTCTGTGCGCCTCTTACATAACAGGCAGTACCCAGACATACACTAATGGTGTATTTACCTGTTGGCTTCAACCTGAATTGTGAATAAAAAGTTACGACACCGTACACTTCTGCAAGCGGCATGGAAAGTTTTTGTGCAATCACTTTCTGAACTTCCAAAGGAAGACATCCGAAAATTTCCTGTCCTTCCTGAAGTATCATCATAAGCGCTCCATCGGTATTTTTATACTTTTCAATCACTTTGTCCAGCTTAGCAAAGTTTTCTTCACATAAAAAACTGGTTGGCATATCATTTTCTCCTTTCACTATCAAATATTCAGCCTGGTTCCTTTATAAATCATGCATAAAATGATTAATATGGCGTATAAACAGCCACTTAGGCTTAAACTGATACAAGACTAATTCAACTTTGTTATAATTATAACAAAGTTTCTTGTATTTGTGAATAGTTTTTACCATATTTTTTAAGATTTTTTTTAATTTTGAAATTTGAAATGTCGTTATATGGTAATTTATGCAATATCATATATTATTTTACTCATAAAAGTCAAAAAATGGCATTATATTTATTAAAGGTCGGCTGTTAATAAGAGTTTTTTTTTGACAAATAATAAACAATAAGAGTGGATAGAAACTAAGAACTAAGACAATTTATTTGATTTTACTAAAAGAATGGTTACAATAAAGGTAAGGAATTCCGCTACCGGAACAGATATCCATAAACCGTTTTGTCCCATTAACTCCGGCAGTATCAACAGAGCTAAAGCTACAAATACGAAGCCTCTTAACATCTGTATAATAATGGATGATTTGGATTTTTCAACCGCCTGAAAGTATGCGGCATATATCATATTGATTCCGGTAAACAAAATACCCAGGAAAAATAAACGCATAGCATGGGATGCCAGATCAATAAGATTTTTTTCGTCGTTAAACAGCTTTATAATCATATCAGGTCTTAGAACACTGAATAAGAGCATGACAAGACCTATTATCAGAGAGACATAAATCGATAGCCGAACAACAGTCTTTACCCTGTCGTATTGTTTTGCACCGTAATTAAAGCTTACAAGGGGCTGTAATGCTTCCGCAATACCGGCAAATCCAAGAATCATAAATTCATTTACATACAGCAGAATACTGAAAGCAGCTACTCCGATTTCTCCAATCATATTAATGACAATCCAATTGCCCGCAATAATGACAAGTGTTATGGAGATTTGAGAAATAAAATTTGGAAGACCATTTTTTAATATACGTTTAATATCTTCTTTATCCAGTTTATAAATACAAAAAAATAATTGCCCTTTATGCATAAGAAAATGAAAGATCAAATAAACAAAACTTACCATCTGAGCAATACCTGTGGCAAAGGCCGCTCCTTTTAATCCCCAGTGAAAAATAAAAATAAATACATAATCCAAAACCGCATTGGTAACCGCTCCAAGGATCAGGGAAATCATCGACTTAAGAGGTTGTCCGTCGTTTCTTACCGAACTTTCAAAAATAATTACTGATACATAAAAGAAAGAAAAAAGTGAAAAAATAAGTAGATAGTCTTTTACTCCTTGAAAAAGTACTTTATTAGAGCCCAGTAAAAAAACTATTTTATCTATGAATAAAACGGAGAGTATTGTATATATAATGGAAATAATGACCGATAATACAAAGGCTTGATTAAAAATAGCATTCGCTTTTTCACTCCTGCTTTCACCAAATTCGACAGAAATAGCCGCTGCTGCCCCGAATCCTATGGTAAATGCAACAGCATTTAAAAAAGGGAATACGACCCCGGCGATATTAATAGCAGCAAGACCATTACTACCGATTCCGTGACCAATGAATATCCCGTCTAAAATAATATGGACCGAAAGCACCATCAAGCCCGCTGTGGACATAAAGAAATAATGTGAGAATAATTTTCCTATGGTATCATTTTTTAAGTCATATTTTGTTGACATGTTTCGTTACCTGTTCCTTTTCTACCTATACAATGATTATACTCGACTTCCTATATGCGTCGTCAATAGTTTTCTAAAAAAATATAAAAAGGCGAACAAAACTCGCCTTAAAGTCTACTCTGATTTTTTATAATATAACCAATATGACTTATCTGCTGCTGCAAAACATACAAAACGCCATCTATGAAAAAGTATTCCCAAAGCCGTCCAAAAGGTACGGAAATAATAGAAGAAAAAAATCGAAGCAGGAGAAACATATATGGATAACAGGATATTGCTATAAATTCTCTATTAAAGGAAATCAGCAGTAAAAAGGCTTGCGTATCCTTCTATATATTTCTCCCACTTCTAATTGCTCCCTTTCTTATTTCGCATTGGGAATGAACAATGGCTCCTTATAATCAGCCGGTCAATTCCTATGCATTTTCCGATATAATCCTATTCATTGGATGGGTCTTTTTTGATTTTATAATTCTGTTCTCCTGTATTAGCTTGAATTGAAAAAAAATAATCCTCGGAAAGGATTAATGACAAATAAAGAAATTATTTTCCTTTCCAAACACGGGAGGCATATGCATTTCTGCAGATACCCATCGTCTGATACACCATAGCCTTTGCTTTAGGTAAATCAGATCGGAAAATTAAACTATGCAATTAATGTATATAAGTATTATAGCACAAGAAATTTAAAAATCAATTTTTTATGATATAATTCAATTTAATAAATTAGCCAATATCGGAGGTGTCAAAATGAACCGGTACAGTCGGAATATGAATATGCTTTCAAAAGAGGAAAATGAAAAGCTAAAGGATTTCAGCGTATGTGTTATCGGCTGCGGGGGACTTGGGGGATACATTCTGGAGTTTTTAGGGAGATTAGGTATCGGACATCTGACGGCAGTTGACGGAGACGTTATTGAAATATCCAATTTAAACCGGCAAATATTAGCCCTTGAAACAAACATTGGAACAAAGAAAGCCGAAGCTTTCGAAAAAAGGATGCGTCAAGTCAATACCAATGTAAAGATAAATATTATTTCAGAATTTCTTAATGAGGAAAATGCTACCGATATCATTTACAATCATGATGTTATCGTCGATGCTTTGGACAGTCTTCCCGTCAGAAAAATACTTCAAAGACATTGCAGGGAACAGAATATTCCCCTTGTACACGGTGCAATAGCAGGATGGTACGGACAGGTGTGCACCATTTTACCCGGAGATAATACTCTGAACAAAATCTATCCGGAAGATACGGACCATGGTATTGAAGCAGATTTGGGAAATCCCTCTTTTACCCCTGCGCTGGTAGCTTCTGTTCAGGTAGGTGAAGTCTTAAAAGTCCTTTTAAAAAGAGGGGATATTTTGCGAAACAAGATGCTGAGCATCAATTTATATGATCATGAATACGAAGTTATTTCATTGTAATTGCAAGAAGCAAGAGGTTGAAAGTTAGTTTTTAGTGATTTTCAAAAATTATTCCCTTTCGGTAATAATTTAACTGTTCGGGTTCGAGTCACTCTTGAAATCAAAAAACCATTGGAATACCCAATGGCTTTTTGATTGTATAAAGTTACACAACGTAAGTTTAACCTATCCACCATTCAAATTCCGTCCTAAAATCAACGAAAGCCACTGAAATCAGTGACTTTACATTGTATCTATATTTGATTGATTATTTGGTGCGGATGAAGGGACTCGAACCCCCATGAAGGTAATCTTCACATGGACCTGAACCATGCGCGTCTGCCAGTTCCGCCACATCCGCATATTTTAAGTTACATAGATTATTTTAAGCTTTTTAAAATGAATTGTCAATGTTAATATTTAGATACTGGTGCATAGTGATAGAGGTTAGAGGTTAAGGGTTAGTGTAAGTATCCGATTAATCTCTTTTTTCTTGGGCTCGGACAGCCGCAAGGGCTGTCCCTACTCTTTTAGTATCTTAGGTCATTGGTATTTCTCTGCCAGCAGCCGTGCAACATAAATTCCGCTTGCAGAAGCCTGTGAGAGTGAATGAGTCACTCCGGAGCCGTCGCCTAAAACATAAAAGCCTTTTATTTTGGTTTCCAGATGATCATCGACTTCAACTTTTGAGTTGTAAAACTTAACTTCCACTCCGTAAAGTAAGGTGTCTTCATTTGCCGTACCGGGAGCAATTTTATCCAAGGCATAAATCATCTCTATAATATTATCCAATTGCCTTTTGGGAATGACAAGACTTAAATCACCGGGTACTGCCCTTAAAGTCGGTCGTGTAAAGCATTTTTCCATTCTCCGCTCACTGCTTCTTCTGCCTTTGACCAAATCTCCGAATCTTTGAAGAAGCACACCGCCTCCCAGCATATTGCTGAGTCTTGCAATAGATTCACCATATTCATTACTGTCTTTGAAAGGTTCCGTAAATTTATTGGAAACCAAAAGCGCAAAATTGGTATTCTCCGTACGGAGATTCGGATCCGAATAACTATGTCCGTTAACGGTAATAATCCCGTTGGTATTTTCTGTTACCACCTCTCCATAAGGGTTCATGCAAAAAGTTCTTACCAGATCGTTATACTTTTCCGTTTTATATACGATTTTACTTTCATAAACTTCACTGGTGATATGCTCGAATATTGCAGCCGGAAGTTCTACTCTGACACCAATGTCTACTCGATTCCTTTCAGTCACAATTTCAAATTTGTCACATATCTGTGAGATCCATTTGGATCCTGATCTCCCTGTAGCCAAAACCAAATTCTCGCAGTAATAGGTATCCTCTCCTGTAATTACGGCAAATCCCTTATCCATATTTTGAATATCCTTTACTTCCTCGTTGAATACCATATCGATCCTGTCTTTAATATAATCAAAAATTCTTGAGAGGATCTTCATATTACGATCCGTTCCCAGATGCCGCACCTTTGCATCCAGCAGATGAAGGTCGTGCCTTAATGCGGCTGTTTTAAGGCCGGAATTCATGGTGGAGTAAAGCTTTGCATCGCTCCCTCCCATATTACATAAAACCTCATCTACATAATACATGAGCTCATATGCCTTGTCTTCTCCAACATACCTGTGAAGATCTCCTCCAAAATGTGTTGTAATATTATATTTACCATCGGAAAGTGTACCGGCACCTCCGTATCCATTCATAATATTACAGGTCTGACATGAAATACATTCTTTTATTTTTTCCCCGTCAATGGGGCATATTCTTTTAGTGAGCTCATTCCCTTTTTCAATCATCAATACCTTTGCATTATTTTTGATTTTGGTCATTTCATACGACATGAATACACCACTGGCACCGGCTCCAACTATAATAACATCATACTTTTTCATTGAAGGATCTCCCCTTTGCATTCATTATGGATTAGTGTAAGTATAAGTGTAAGTGTAAGATTTAAAATGGCCATAGATCTTTTATCTGTACAGAAAAAGTCTTCCTATCAAAGGTGTCTTTACGCCTATTGCCTTCTGCGGACACATTTCCTGACAGCAATAGCAACGAATACATTTTTTATAGGCGTATTCGGGAGGCCTGCTTTTATCAGCATTTTTAAAACTCAGAGCCTTTTCTTCTACCGGGCAGGCATCGATACAAATACCACACCGAATACATTTTTCACTGTCTATAACAGGTTTTCTTAATACAAGGCCTCGAAAAGAAGCTGCAAATCCAAAATTTTCGGATTTAACCGGCTTTCTTGTCACATTAAAGGCATCATTCTTTAAATCCTGTATTTTATCTCCTAAAATTTCTATATCTTGCTCACGCCATTTACCTAATTCCAATTCTTCTCCAAACATAATGGAGGGAATGTATTCAGGATTCAGATCAATCAGTCTGCAAAAAACAGAATCCAATGCTACAGGATCATCAGAAAAAAGCAGCACATTCATTTTAACCGGATCCCCTGAACGAGGACCGTTTCCTTCCATTGCAACGATGCCATCCATAATAAAAAGTTTAGGTTTCAATAATTTATTCAAGTCCACTAACATCTTTGAAAAACTTATGGCATCAGGGAATTTTGCATGAGCAGATGATTTATGGAGACCGTAAACACATCCTAATTGATTTTTAACGGCTCCGGTAATCCTCGTAAGTTGATGGGTCTTCATTTTGCACAAACTGATGATTGCCTCTGAGTCTAACGCAGCGTTAGCAATCTCAAATTGCTTTGTAATAGCCCCTTTCTCATAAGTAATGGTTTTTCCCCTATTGAAATCCCCAAATCTGATTTTATACCGGTCGGCAACATCCTTTAACCCGCACTTGGCTGCAACCTTCTCAGGGTTTTCAAATCCTGGTGAATCGCCATAAATCAATGAATATCCGTTCTCCTGAAAAAGTCTTATGACAGCTTCGAATACTACGGGATGTGTTGTCACCGCTTTATCCGGATTTGATGAAGCCAGCAAATTCGGCTTTAATAATATTTTTTCCTCAGGTACAAGGGCTTTTATCCCCCCGAGAAGCGTCATACCTCTCTGTATTGCCGGATACACCTCTTCAATATCATAGGATTGGCACCGGACTATGGCAACTTTACTCATTGCTCGGCACCATCTTAGGCTCACAAACCTCAACGATTTTTCCCTTTGTGATATAGATCAGCTGTTCCATATCCAAGGGAACCGCTGTATTGGCAGTTCCTGCAGCAGCATACACTTTGTCAAATCTCTCGATACTTCTGTCTAACAATATTTCCACCTCTGTTTCAAGTGCAAAGGGACAAATCCCCCCCGGCTCATATCCTGTTATTTCTTTGCATTCATCGGAAGAAGCAAATCTCGGTTTTGCACCTGCTATCTTTTTCAGCCAGCCTTGCTTGATTTTCATATCTCCGCACGTAATTACAATAATGGGTTTATCTCCGCATATAAACAGCATAGTTTTAGCTATTTGTGCCGATTCTACACCAAGCTGCTCAGCCGCCATTTCTGAAGTCTTTGTTGAACCTTCTTCAAATTCATATATTTTAAGGGGAAATGGCAGATCCGATATGCTTTTTTTCACTTTCATTAATACATCCATACGCTACTCCTTCTATAATTCTGGTTGGAGATTTACCATGTTAAAAATTCACTCCATTATTATTCTATCATAAAAAGAGGCTATAACATAAAGAAGATTTTGCACAAGCAAAATCCTCATCAATTCTTAATTTTAAATTCTTAATTCTATTTCACCTGTATCGCATCTACAGGGCATTGGGATTCCGCATCCAAAGCATTATCTATAATATCCTCCGGAATTTCTTCTTTACCGGCAACGGCCTTTCCGTCATCATCCATTTTAAATATTTCCGGACATACATCCGGACAAATACCACATCCGATACATGTATCCTTATCTACATAACCTTTCATTTATAATCTCCTTTCCTCGACTGGTCTACCTTACTATCTTTCCCCATTGTCAGAATGATTATAAATATATTAAACATCTCTTACAAATTAATATTAATATGTAAGAGATAATTTTTTAAATGGAAGTTGAATGATCAGCTTAACTTGCCGCCGTTTAATAGTCCTGAGGGTGATTGATAAAATAAGCCAAAGTATGCAAACTATCGCTTAAATGTACATTCTCTAGAATAATGTCTTCATCCACATCTATATCAACAGGTGCAAAATTCCATATGCCTTTTACACCGCCTTCGCAAAGCTTTGTGGCTACTTCCTGTGCACTTTCTTTATTTGTACATATAATACCTATATCGATGGAATTTTCTTTCAAATAATCCTGAAGATATTCTGAATCCATTACTTCTACACCGTTGATCCGAAGTCCTATAAGTTTTGGATTCACGTCAAACATTGCGTTCACAATAAACCCCGTTCTATAGAAATGAGTATAGTTGGCAATAGCCTGTCCCAGATTTCCGGTACCTACAATAACAACAATATATGCTTTATCGATTCCTAAAATTTTGCCGATCTCCTCATACAGCTCTTTTACATTATAACCATATCCCTGTTGGCCAAAGCCCCCAAAATTATTCAAATCCTGACGTATCTGGGATGCTGTAAAACCGATGAGTTCACTTAAGTCCTTTGACGAAATTCTGTATATCTTTTTATTCAGCAAGTCTTCCAAATACCTTCTGTATTTTGGTAACCTTCGGATAACTGCATTTGAGATTTTATTTGGCAGTTTTTGATTCATTTATCTTCTCCTTTTATAATTCTCATTTTTAGGAATTAATTATACCATGTAATACCATACTGTTCAAGATTATCAAGTAATAACAAATTGATGTTAAAACAATTATACCCATAAATTTCTTGAATTAAAATAAAAACTTTTATTGCTATTATGACTTTGATACAATATCATATGTATAATCTTTAGAGAAAAGGTGATTGAAAATGATTATCTTATCTGCAAGTAACATTATTAAAACTTTTGGAATCGAAACAATATTGGATAGTATCTCCTTCAATATAGACGAAAATGATAGAATTGGTCTGGTAGGAGCCAATGGTGCCGGCAAGACCACATTGCTTAAAATCCTTACTCAGAACTTGTCTTATGATAGCGGCGATTTGTTTCTTTCCGGCAGTGTTTCCATAGGCTATCTGGAGCAAAACAGCCTGTTTGACTCAAATCAAACCGTTTATTCAGAAATGATTTCGGTCTTTGCCGAAGTCATCACCCTGGAAAAAGAACTGAGAAATCTGGAAAAAGAGATTACAGATATTTCATCAAAAAACGAAAGTCCTGATAAACTGTTAAAGATTTATGCAGAAAAAATAGAGACTTTCAAAGAAAAAAACGGCTATGGTTATGTCAGCGAAGTAAAAGGTGTTTTAAATGGATTGGGCTTTTCTTCCGACTATTTTGACCAAAGAGTTTCAAGCCTTAGCGGAGGTGAAAAAACAAGGCTCTCTCTTGCAAAAATTTTACTTTCCAAACCACAATTACTTCTGCTCGACGAGCCTACCAATCATCTGGATATGGACTCTCTGCAATGGTTGGAGCAATATATTAAAACTTATAAAGGCACAGTTTTGGTTATTTCTCATGACAGATATTTTCTGGATCAGATCGTAAATCGTATTTTTGAAATAGAAAACCGGCACCTTTCCGTTTTTGAAGGGAATTATTCTACTTATTTAAAAAAGAAAGAAGAATTAAAAATTCAGCAGATAAAGTCATATGAAAAGCAGCAGAAAGAAATTAAAAGGCAGGAAGAAATGATCCGGAGATTTAAACAGCATGGCACTGAAAAACTGGCAAAAAGGGCCCGATCCCGTGAAAATCAGCTTAGCCATCTGGATCTTCTCGAAAAACCTGAAACCTTTATGGATAGAATGAATATCTCTTTTAAGCCTGTTCATAAAAGCGGGAAGGACGTTTTATATGCACAAGATCTAACCAAATCTTATGAAGGAAGACTCTTGTTCACAAATGTAAGTTTTGATATTAAAAGCGGAGAAAAAATCTGTATGATCGGCCCTAATGGTGTCGGAAAAACCACACTACTTAAAATAGTATTATCGAAAGTGAATCCGGACCAGGGAAATATCAGAATCGGCCACAATGTCAGAATGGGGTATTTTGACCAGGAACAGAAGCTATTAAGCCCTTCCAACACCCTGATAGAAGAAATCCATCAACTGCATACTCATTACACCGAAACCGATATTCGAAATATTTTAGGGGCTTTTCTTTTCAGAGGAGACGATCCCTTCAAAGAAATATCTGTTTTAAGCGGTGGTGAAAGAGCACGTTTAGCATTGCTTAAACTGATGCTTTCAGATTCAAATTTTTTGATCATGGACGAACCGACCAACCATCTGGACATCGAATCCAAAGAAGTCTTTGAAAAGGCATTGCTGAATTATGAGGGCACTTTATTGATCGTATCCCATGACAGATTTTTTCTCAATCGTATTCCTGACAGGATATTGGAATTAACCGATACAGGAGTACAGGAATATCTGGGAAATTATGATTATTATATCGAAAAGAAAAATCAATTATTGGACGAAGAAAATGAATCAGAGAAAATGGAAATATCAAAGACGCAAAAAAAAGAAGCTTTAAAGAAAGAAAAAGCCCGCCTTCTGGAAGAAAAAAAGAAAAAGCAGGCTTTAAAGGATATTGAAACAGAAATATCTATTGCTGAGCAGCGTTTAAAGAATATTCAGCATGACATGTGCAAAGAAGAAATCTATTCCAATATGGAAAAAAGCCGTGCCTTGAATATTGAATCCCTTGACTTGAACAAAAGATTAGAAGCACTTTATGAAGAATGGGAAGCCATGATTTTGCTGTTGGAACAGGAATAATCACACTTCTGATTCATTCTCAATGATAACAATTTTGCTTCCTTCTTCCAGTTGATCATCCGGTGATATAATGATCCTGTCATTTTCTGATATTCCATGGATCACCTCCACCTTGTCTTTACTTTCCAATCCCGTTTCTATCTGTTTTAAAACCGCCCTTTCATTTTCGGCTAAAAAAACATATTGATTACCATTCATCTCAAAAACAGCCGTTTCGGGGACGATGAGAACATTTTCTCTTGATTGGGTTAGAATTTCTACATCTACATCATAACCTAATTTAAGCTGAGTGATATCTTTGATCTGGATTTCTACAGTCACTCTTTTCTGCTCGATGCCAAGATCCGATACTTTTGTATGGGCTTTTGGATGAATTTTTAAAACTTTTCCGGCATCCTCCAGCTCCAGGCCTAAATCATCACTTGAAATAGAAACCGGTGCATTAACGACAATATCATTGGCCTCACCGGCCAGCAGATCAGTCTCTACATATAAATCTTTTAAATCCGCCACTTCAATAATAGGATTTCCGTTTAATACGGTTTCCCCTTCCTGAACATATATTTCTGTAATAACACCTGAAATGGGAGAACTGACAGAGCCATTTTCTTTCATTTCTCTAAGCTGTTTAATATTGTATTGGATTTCCGAAATTTGGGACTTTATCTTCTGTTCAAGGACCTTTGACTCCTGATATGCTTCATAACTGATAGCACCCTGCTGATAAAGTGCTTCATTATTTTGAGCATCACGAAGTGCCTCTTCATAGGATGGCATCAACCCGCTTAATTTGGATTCAAGACTTTTGATTTCAAGAGCAGATGCATCCATATCCAGTGTCCCCAATACATCTCCTTCTTTTACCTCGTCTCCTATTTTACATTTCAAATCCGATACGATCCCTGACGTATTCAAACTGATTTCTCTTTGGTTGTGGGACTTGACAGTACCCACTTCTTCGATAAAATGACGGATATTTCCTTTTCCCACAACTTCAGTATCAACTTCTATTCCTTTTCCTTCTTTAAAGTACAGACTTCCGGCTGTAATCAATAATATTACTGCAATAATCATGAATATCAGCTTTTTTTTCATGGCATTTCCTCCTACGATACTCTATTTTTCAGTGCCTGTAAGAAATTAAGCTTGTTGATTTTTCTATAGGTAGCCAACTGTGAAAGTATGATAAACAGCAGAGTAAAACCACATGCTAAAATATAAGACTTTATATCTGCTGTAATTCCAAGAGTATATATTTCATTACTAAACATATTTCCCATAGCAGTTCCCAAATATCTTCCCATGGGGATGCCCATCAGAATGCCGAATAGAGTTATCACCATATTTTCTCTTAAAATAATACCGAAAATTTGATTTTTTGAAAACCCCAGCACTCTCATGGATGAAAATTCCATCTCCCTTTCGCCGATGCTGATGACAGTTGCATTATACACAATGCTGAATCCTAAAATTCCCGACATTACCACGATGAAACCAATAGACATGATGGTCAATCCCATAAACTCCTGAAAAACATTCAACATATCCTGTGAAGATTGGATGGTGGAAATGTGATCGGCTTTTATGAGCTTTTTCATTAAGTCGGGGTCCCTGGAATCCACATATACACCTGATATTAATTGATTTTCCATAAGGTTATCTCCCATAGCGGTCAGCTCCATATAAGCATTCATTCCCAATCCCTGCTTGATAATATTTTCCACCGTCAGATATACGTCATCTCTTTCCGGAATGAAACTATGGATTTTTATGGTGCCGCCTTTCTCTATTTTTAGGAAATTTGCTAAATTTTCAGAAAGGAGAATACCTTTTCCTGAAACTTCTATGGACTCTCCGTTTAATCCGGTAAAAGAATAGAATCCCGTATCCTTTTTTATTCCAATCACGTTTACAACTTCTTTTCTTAGCCCATTACTCAATTCAAAAGGAAATTCTATTTTAGGCTCAATATGTTCTGTCTTTATAATATGAGGAATCTCTTTTACCACTTCTTCATTCAGCGGCGTGCTGAAATTGATATTGTAATCCATTTTCTGAAACTCGGTAAAGTGTTTATCAAAGAGGCCTAATGTGCTTGATACAAGACTGATGGTGGCCACCATCAGGCTGCATGTCAACGCTACGCCAAAAAGAACAAATGTCATCCTTTTCTTATTTCTGAATGAATTTTTTATAATAAGTTTCCAGCTGAAGGATAACCGATGCCAAAAGAATCGAAACCTCTCCAGTAAAATTCTTTTTCCGGTTTTAGGCGCTTCCGGACGCATGGATTCGGCAGGCATAATCTTCAGGATTCCTTTAGCGCCCCAAACACCTGAAATGCCGCAAAAAATTCCTGCGAAAGCAACAGACCAGATTATATATTGCGGATAGACATTTATTCTCAGTAAAGGGAGATTGAAAAAATCAATATACATTTTGGTCATAGCCCCGGCCACTGCCGTCCCAAACAATGTCCCCAACAGTACACCTACAGCACCGGCGCTCAATGCATATTTAACATAATGAATAATAATTTGAGATGAACTATACCCCAATGCTTTTAAAACGCCAATACTTATCCTATCCTTTTTTACCATTCTTGAAACCATCATAATCAGAACAATACCCGCAATAGATAGAAACAAAATCGGAATAGAACTTGACATGTTTTTTAATTGAGTAAGCTCTTCGGAAATCATTCTGTTGCTCAACTGGTTTTCTTTAGTAATGATCCGTTTTAAGCCGAAATCCTCGAAATCGTCTTCTATTAATTCTTCAATAATTTCAGAATCCTGATTTTCATTGAGCTTTATGGTTATCTCATTGGCGCTTCCCGAAAATCCGAAGCTTTTCTGAGCAAATTCTTCAGATACGTAGACAACACCAAACTTGCTTTCATTTGGAAGCATATTTTGAGCGCTCTCTATCAGATAAATATATTCCGCACTTGCCGCAATGCCTTTTACCGTCATTTTATACTGACGCCCATTGATCTGAAGCCGTATCTCATCTCTTGTCCGTATACCCCGTGCTTCAGCAAACTGCTGGATCATAACAACGTCATGATGTTTGTCTTTAATGGGGCTTCCTTCTATATAGTAAAGGGAATTTATCTTATCCTCTTCCGACAGAGAAGTCACTCTCACTGTGACCCTTTCATTCTCATCATCCGTTATCATTGGAACTTCAGATACAACACGCCCTTCAGCAGCTGAAAAATTGTACTTAGCGCCGATTACCGGAATTTCTTTTTCAGGAATTTTTACAACCTGAACATATAAATCAGAAAAATTTGTCAACTTGTAATAATCATTCAATGCACTCTGGAGATTTATTTCAGCGGAACCCATGGATACAAAAATCATCAAGCCTACTGCAACAACCACAGCAATGGCAAAAAACTGCCCTTTCGTGCTTTTAATAAGCCCCCATAGCCTTTTGTCTAACTTTTTCATTACCACTCAATCCTTTCCGGATCCATCGGCTGCTCATTAGTCCGGATATCTACAATACGGCCGCTTCTCATCTTTATTACCTTATCAGCCATTTCTGCAATGGCAGAATTATGGGTAATGACCGCAACTGTTATTCCAAAATCTTTATTCACTTGCCTGAGAAGCGATAAAATAGAAACACCTGTGGTATAATCCAAAGCACCTGTCGGTTCATCACAAAGCAGAATTTCGGGGTTTTTCGCTATGGCTCTTGCAATTGCAACGCGCTGCTGCTCACCTCCGCTGAGTTGAGAAGGAAAGTGGTCCTTCCTTTCTAAAAGCCCTACAGATTCCATGATTTTATCGATATCCAATGGATTCTTACAGATCTCAACAGCCAATTCAATATTTTCTCTCGCCGTAAGATTAGCCATGATATTGTAAAACTGAAATACAAAGCCTACTTTATTCCTTCTGTATTCCGTTAATTTTTTTTCGGAAAACCCGGTTATCTCTTCATCCCGAAGAAAAGCCCTCCCTGATGTTGGAACATCCATTCCTCCAATAATATTCAACAAAGTGCTTTTTCCCGAACCGCTGGGGCCGAGTATGACAGCGAACTCACCTTCCAATAATTCAAAAGAAGCATCTTCCAGTGCCTTGACGGAAACTTCTCCCATCTGATAGTATTTGGATATATTTTCGGCTTTAATGAAAAAGGGTTCCAAAATATCACTTCCATTCGTTTTACTGAATATTTTCGAGACATAATATGCAATAATGACTTTTAAGTCATGTGACTATACAGTCATTTTATCTTATGGCTCCTTACCTTGTCAAGTTATGGCTACAAGATTTTCTTCTATCTCATTAATCCGCTCAAAGGCTCCTACCTCTATAGGCGAAAGATCACGAGTCGATATATTAAAAAATTATTATTTATGATGTGACCAAAGTTTAATATGTTTTTTTCATATATTTTCATTTATACTAATATATTTATTATAAATTGCATAATGTTTTTTAAAATATCCTTGCAGTATTCATACGACTCCATTATAATAATTTGTGATAAACTAAGTTTAGGATGAAAACGATTATTTTTAAATATGGGAGGTACATTTATGGTATTCGAAAAAGTTAAGAGTATTATTGCAGAACAACTGGGCATCAGTGATGATTCCGTTATAGCAATGGACACTTCTCTTATGAAAGATCTGGAAGCAGATTCTTTAGACGCGGTAGAAATCATAATGGCAATTGAAGATGAATTTGATATTGAAATACCGGATGAAGATGCAGAAAAATTCCAGAGCATCGGAGACATTATCAAATATATCGAAGAAAAAACTAATTAGAATAAAAACATCTACTCAAAAAAACAACCTCATGTCGGAGGTTGTTTCATTTTTCATTTATAACTTTAAATTAGGGCAGGCATCCAAATCCAACCAATCAATTCTGCCTTTCATATAGTTCAAATAGGCAGCACAGCCAATCATAGCTGCATTATCCGTACACAACTCAAGAGAAGGATAATACAATCGAATTCTTTTCTCGGCACATTTCTCTTTCATAATCTTCCTTAACAGGCTGTTTGCAGCTACACCTCCTGCCATAACGATAGTATCCCGCTGCATTCTTTCCGCTGCAGTCAATGCCTTATCAACGATCACCTGGATAACCGCCATTTGAAAACTTGCAGCCACATCTGCCGAATGGATTTTATTCCCTTTTTGTTTCTCTGAATTAATGTAATTCAATACGGCTGTTTTAATCCCACTGAAACTGAAATCAAAACTGTCAGGCTCTAAGTATGTTCTCGGAAAATCAACGGCATTCGGGTCTCCCCATTGAGATAGCTTATCTATTGCCGGACCTCCCGGATAGCCAAGGCCAAGGACTCTCGAAACTTTATCAAACGCTTCTCCTACAGCGTCATCTCTCGTCCTTCCCAGTACTTGATAGGACAGTTCTTCATGAATGTCTACAATATGCGTATGACCTCCGGATACCACCAAACTCAGAAAAGGCGGCTTTAAATCCGAATGCTCTAAATAATTTGCACATATATGCCCTTCAATATGGTGAACACCCACCAATGGAATATTGAGTGCATAAGAAAGTGCTTTGGCTGTTGAAATTCCTATCAATAAAGCCCCTACAAGTCCGGGTCCGGAAGTCACACCTATAAAGTCCAGATCCTCGAATTGTGCTTCAGCAGAATCTAAAGCCTCTTTTACTATGACATTGATATTATCTAAATGATGCCGGGAAGCAATTTCGGGTACAACACCGCCGTATTGTTTATGGATATCTATCTGGGAAGATATGATATTGGATAAAACCTTTTTTCCATTTTTAACAACAGCCGCTGATGTTTCATCACAGCTTGTTTCAATAGCTAAAGTAAGATATTCTTCATTTTTCGGGGGTAATATTTTTTGTATCATCATTCAACTCACCTGATGTATAATTAACTTTTATCTGTTATATGCTATCTTTTATCTAACCTTCTAAGAATCTAAACCCTGTCCCCTGTCATTATATCTCAATCTTTTCCCTTTATCAAAAAAATTCTCTGTGTTAACAGAGAATTTCATTCGGAATTCATCTTAAAAAGAATATTATCTGCTTGATTTAGTGTACACCGATAGTCCGGAGAAAAGTTGATGCAGTTCTCACATGACTTGTAATCTGACATGCTGAAAGAATTTATATTTTTTCGCTTCATAAAATTTTTACAATGAGATGCAACAGTGCACATTTCATCGTTGTAATCGTATTCATGTTCAAACAAAAAACCACCTCCTATGAATATTATTTATATTTACAGGAACGTTGTTTATTATCGGTAAATATAAAAAAAAATATTCATACAAGCGGCCGTTTTATTCCCTCCTCCACATAATTACAGCGTCTTCTTTGTTGTTGCGATAATATTCTTTTCTGATACCTTCGTGACGGAAACCCATTTTTTTATATATTTTTATGGCTGTTTCGTTGGACTTTCGGACCTCCAATGTGATATTCGCAATATTTTCCTTTTGACAAACAGTTATTATTTTTTCTAAAAGAGCCGTTCCCATTCCCCGGTTTCTATATTGCGGATGAACTGCAATATTTGTAATATGTGCTTCATCCAATACCTTCCATAATCCGGCATATCCCACAATGCCGTTTTGAATTGTTATCACATAATATTTTGCTACATCGGAATTTTTCAATTCACTTATAAAAGCATTTTTCGACCAGGGCACTGAAAAGCTTAGACTTTCTATTTCCATGATATCATCAAGATCCTCCGCTCTCATTTCCCTTATGTGCCATTGATTCATTTGCTTTTCTCTTTTCTCAAATTTCTTTCTGCTTCCGGTTTCCTTAAATAGTCCGGTTTAATTTCATAGCAATTTTTTATGTTTTCTTTTGAAAACATATCATATGTTAGCTGAGCTACGGACGAGGATTTCTGCATCGCCAAATATTGTGGTGCAAAAGATGCCGCATTTCCCAATTTGTCCATAATACTGTCTTTATAGGCTTGTACACCATCTCCAAGAAAAAGAATATCCTCATACCCGCTGATTAATTTTGTGAGTGACTCTATGGCATAGGCATCTGCTTTTATAATTTCTTTACAAAATCCTTGTTCCCATTTGAATGCCGCGCCGTATACCTGGTGTCTTCTTGCATCTAAAATCGGGCAAATGACTCCGGGATAAAATGGAATATTATAGGCTAATGCTTTTAATGTAGGTACTCCGACAATGGGAAGGCTTCGCACTTGTGCCAGTGCTTTAGCGGTGGACATTCCAATACGAATACCTGTAAAAGAGCCCGGTCCCTGTGACACTCCAATTGCCTCAATATCTGAAAAGGAAAGCTCGCAATTCTTCAACAAATTATCCACCATAGGCATTAATTTCCGGAGGTGGGTCAGTTTTGCATTACTTGTGTATTCCCCTATGAGTTTTTGCTCGTTGAGTAATGCTACCGAAGCTGAAGAAGATGTTGTATCGATCCCAAGAATGATCATACCGTAGCACCTCCTAATCCTTTGATATGAAACCGGGTTTATTAATTCTAAGTATCCTGTCCTCGATCTTTTGCCCGTAATCCATATATATCCAAATACAATCCTCCGGTAATATATCTGTTATCCGTTCTGCCCATTCTATCAGGCAAATACCGTCCCCGGCCAAATACTCTTCAAAACCTATTTCGTACATCTCATTTATATCGTCAATACGGTAAACATCAAAATGAAAAAAGGGAATTTCCCCTTCATATTCATGAACAATGGTATAAGTAGGACTTGTCACTGTCTCTCGAATGCCCAGGCCCTTGGCAATAGCTTTGGAAAGCGTTGTTTTCCCTGTTCCAAGATCACCTGTCAAACAGATGACATCTCCTTTTTTAAGTTTTTCCGCAATTGCTTGTCCTATTTTGTTGGTTTCCTGCTCACTATGGCTGATTAACTGTTGCATCATACACCTCTGAGTGGTAAGTATTGGTTTCATCTATATATTATACTTAAATAGATAAGGTTATACAAGCAAACGGATTATAGTTTATGGATTTGAATAGGGATAGGGGCTATGGATTTATGATTTATGATTTATGGTGAAAAATATGCTTGAGCAAATTTTTTCCTTAATTATTCATTATTCATTCAGCTTTCCCATAAAAAAGTTCCTACCATTATTGTTCATTTTTAATTGTTAATTTAATTAGCTGTTCCCTATCCTCTAATAATTGAGGCTTTTGTACAAAACCGTCCATGACTCTTATCTGTTATATATTATCTTTTATCTTGTTTATTTCCTGTCTCCTGTCCCCTGATAATCTGCTATGCAGATTATCTGTGAAGTATCGGTGAGAGTTTCTTGTATACCAGCAATGTAAGGACCGTTATAATTGTGCCTTTAAACAGATTAAACGGAATGATCCCATACAGGATAAGCGTGTTTATATCCGTAATCATCGTATTTGCCGCAGCACTCATTTCAATAATAGCTTCTAAGGGCATGATTTTCGAATATAAAGGAATCAACATATAGTAGTTTGTGAAAGCTGCAACTACAGACATTACTATAACCCCCGTTATCATACCGATTACGGCACTCTTTTTATCCTTTTTATGTCTGTAAATAAAAGCTGCCGGTAAAATCCAGGCAATCCCTACAATGAAATTTGCAAGATCACCGATCCCTCCGGTCTGGCTTGCCGTTATCCAATGTAAAATATTCTTAATCAACTCTACAGTAACACCTACCATGGGTCCCAGTGCAAAAGCACCGATCAATGCCGGCAAATCACTCACATCCATTTTTAAAAACCCCGGGAAAAAAAAGACCGGAAATTCCAAAAGCATTAATACATAAGCCAAAACCGATAACACAGCTGTTTTTGTAAGTAAACTTGTTTTTAATGATACATTTGTTTTTGAATTTTTGTGAACTGTCATTTCAGGTTGTTTCATTTCTTTTTCTCCTCCTATAATATAATGTCTGAACTTAAGATTCAGCCCGGTAATCTTCGATGGTTAAAATCATCAGGTGTTCTACAATTTATTCCCAAAATATCAAAACCCGAAGATTTTTCTTCGGGCATTGTAATTACACTCTAATCATTTATCTTCTCCCATCCAGACTTTAACTGTCGGTACCTGAATTTCACAGGCTCAACACAATGTGCTCGCGGACTATCACCGCCGGTAGGGATTTTCACCCTGCCCCGAAGATTACATATTTATTATTTATTTTTGCACTTATATTATAACGGTTGTATTTCTATTTTTCAAGAAGAACCTGCTCATTATCTTCTATTTATTTGGCAAGCTCATAAATGGCATCTGCAAATATTTTAGAAGCCTTCATTAATAAATCGATTTCTATATGTTCATCCTTTTGATGTTCTACAGATGGCTGCCCGATAAAAACAGGCCCAAAAGCAACAGCATTTTCAATTGCTCTTGCATAGGTGCCTCCCCCGATAACAATAGGATTGCTTGCCTTATCATTTGTATGTTTCCGGTACACCTTCATCAGTATTTGAACCACCGGATGATCCGTTGGCAAGTAGATTGGGTTCTGTTCACCTGTTTTTACGATTCCAAAATCATATTCATCCGTAACGGTTCTGATTCCTTTATATATTTCTTCTCCTTTCATTGAAACCGGGTACCGGATATTGATGGTCAGTCCCGCTGTTTTTTCATCCACGGTTATTTTGCCAACATTAAATATCAACTGGCCGGAAATTTCGTCCTTAAAATAACAGCCCATGTATTCTCCATGAATGTTCATTCCTATTTTTTGGTTATAAAACTCTATAAATTCATTATGGTCTTCATTTGCAAAACGGATCATTCCCAAAAATCTCATCAAGATGGAAACTGCATTGATACCCCGCTCGGGGTGAGCGCCGTGTGCAGAAACCCCTTCAGAATATATCTCCAAGGATTTTCCTCTTGCTCTTGTTGAAATTTTATCTGTGTTATCATTATTAAACCGGGCAACCTTTTTCAGGATATCCTGATAATCATCAGCCGTAATAACCGCTTTACAGCTGTCCGGTACCATATTAGGTGCATTGCCTCCCTTTATGCTTTTAAGTGAAACAGCCCCTGTAGTGCCGGCTTTGATTTTTTTTATCAAGTCAAAAATAAGAATTCCCATTTCGGCATGGATCACCGGAAAATTTGAATCCGGGGTAAATCCAAAATTTGGTATTTCTTCTTTTGATAAATAATATTTTATACCGGCCCATCTTGAAGATTCCTCATCTGTCCCCAATATAAGGCGAACTCTTTTAGAAAGCTTTATACCGGAATCCTTTATTGCTTTCATTCCATAAAGAACTGCAACTGCCGGTCCCTTATCATCCACTGTACCTCTTCCGTATATTTTACCGTCTACTATTTCTCCTCCAAAAGGATCATACTGCCATCCGGACCCTTCAGGAACTACGTCCAAATGAGCCAGAATGCCTAAAATATCTTTTCCCTCGCCGATTTCTACATGCCCGGCATAATTGTCAACATTTTTCACTTCAAGCCCTAATGCTTTTCCTTTATTAAGCATATACATCAAAGCTTCATGTATCCCTTTACCAAAAGGCTTATCCTGTATCGGTTTATCTTCTACGCTTCTTATCCGAATCAACCCCTGTAGGGTTTTAATAAGTTCATCCTGAAGTGCATCCAGTTTTTTTAAATATTCCATCTTCCACCTCTTTCCATATTTACGAATTATGATTTTTGATTTTTCGAGTTTACCGCATCGCAACCTTATCGCGATGACAAGGTGAAGATTTTGTAAACAAAATCTACCTTAAATCTTAATTTGCAGCTTGTTTTCTATCCGGTTAAGGATGTAAAAACCTTTTCGATTTACGGGGTCTTTTCTGTTATAGGTCATTTCCGTATCATCCATCTGCCTGAATATGCCGCCTGCTTCTTCCACAATACATTGAAGTGCCGCAGTATCCCATTCACTGGTAAAACCAAATCGATAGTATATTTCGGCTTCTCCGCTTGCGACCATGCATCCTTTGATGGCGCTTCCTGCATAAATCCTTTCAGTTATTCCCTTTTGTTCCAAAATCGCTATCAGCCTTTTTGAGGTATGGGAGCGGCTGCAGGCAGCACGAATATTTTTTACTCTGTCTGAAACGGTAATTTGCTTTTTCATATGATTTTTTTCATAAAAAGCACCTTTCCCTTGAATCGCATAATACAATTCACCCTTTACAGGGATATAAATAACACCCATTACGGGCTTATTATTATAAGCAAGGCCTATGTTTACCGTAAACTCTCCGTTCTTTTTTACAAATTCCTTAGTTCCGTCCAGAGGGTCGATTATCCAGCACCTTGGGTTCAGCATTCTATCTTTGTCATCCCGTGCTTCTTCTGATAATATAGCATCATTGGGAAAGTATCTTCTTATCTTGGTAATAATCACTTTGTTCGCTATATAATCAGCCTTTGTAACCGGTGTGTTATCCTCTTTGTATTCAGTTTGAAAATCTTCTTTATATACCTCAAGTATACTCTTGCCTGCCGCATATGCAGCTTCTTTGGCTTCCTGAAGCTCCCTAAGTAAATCCATATTCTTCTTTCCTTCTTAAAGTGTAAGTTAAGTTTTATTGGAGATTAGGGGTTAGTGATTATCAGAAACTATAACAAAGCTATAATTTCTATCTTTATATTATGATGGAGATTTTGCAAAGCAAAATTATCATTAACTGTTATTTTTTATCTTTTATCTTCTTCTAATCTTCTAAAACTCTATCCTCTCATCTCTGAGACTCTTCTTTTATCTCTTCTTCAGCTTTCCTTTTATATATCTCCAGCTCCATGGTCTCCTCATTCAGGTAATCGAAGCCTATGATTTGTAAAGTGTTTTTAAAAGAATTTTCCGCTCTCCACAAAGTTTCTTCCGATAGAACCTCTTGTTCAAGAAACTGAGGCAAAGGAACGATCTCATAATTATTTCCATTTGAATAGTGCTTATGCACCCAGGTCGGAATACTTTTCACTTCCAAAAGACTGCCCGATTGCTTTTCAGGGTCAAATTCCCAGATCACTTCACCAATCATACCATCTTCCGAATATCTGAATCCCATTAATTCATATCTCTGGTTTGAAATAAAGTTTCCGAGGGAATAAAATACAACTGTTTTTTCTCCTTCCTTATCTTCAATAATTTCAACTGGTTGAATAACATGAGGATGTGACCCGAAAAGAATATCTACATCATTTTCAGCCAGATAACCGGCAATCTTTTTCTGGTATTCATCAGGGGTTCTATTATATTCCTGTCCCCAATGAAGGTAAAATATTATAATCTGCGCGCCCTGGGCTCTCATTTCTTCAATGGTGTACTTCATTTTTTTAAGATTTTCGTCCAGATTATCATAATTGAAAGTATTGATACAATCCTCTATTTCTTCAGGTACGACTAAGCCATTAATGGTTTTAGAATTCTTGTATTCCGGTGTTTCATAGGTATATGCGGCAATCCCCACTTTTATGCCTTTAACAGGATATATTAAAAAATTCTGTTCATTTTTTAGCTGTGTTCCTGCAGCCTGCAATCCATTATCCCTGACAACATTAATTGTACGGATAACACCTTCCGCACCACGGTCCAGGCAATGATTATTGGATGTGACAGCAACATCAAAGCCGGCATCTTTAAGTGCTTTCACCAGACTGTCGGGGGTATTGAACCTGGGATAACTGGAATACTTTTGTTCTTCACCTGCAAAAACAGTTTCAATATTACAAAAGGCAAGATCTGCCGCATCAATAAGGGGCATAATCATTTCATAATTGTCAGAAAAATCATAGGCACTGTTTTCCCAATCATACTGGGCTTTTAATTGTGGACCGTGAGTCATGATGTCCCCTACTGCAGTAATATTCAAATATACCGGTTCCTGCTTTGGTACCTCTATCCCTTCATCCTGTACTGTAGTCTCCAAATTTTCAGCTTGCTTTGAAAAAGTATCAAGGCTGATATAGGAAAAGGCTGCAAGGACCAGAACAAATAAAATGATCGTAATTTTTTTCATCTTTTTCACCCTTTTGTTTAACACAGGCAGAAAGCCTGATATCTCTCACATATCGTACATAGTTTATCTCATTAAACAAGCTCTAAGACTTCCTCTAACGGGTCTCACTTCATTATAATAGATAAAGAAGGATTTTGCCAAAAAAAAGCGGAAATTTTGCTGCCGCAAAATTTCCAGCCGTAAGTATCAATTGTAAATTCAATTTTAGTATCATAAAACGGAGGCTTTGGAACAAAACCACCTTCAATGTTCATAGTTAAAGTCCGTGATTATAACAACGGATTTAATAGATGCCGCAATACAGTTCATTCTTTTTTGAAACACGGACTTTCAATTAGATGGAACGAAAGATGAAATATGTATTATTGAATGACTTTGAATGATTTGATTTTAATAATCTTTTATACGCCTACAACCTCTTTGACTTCCGGAAATTGTTCTTTAAGCATTCTTTCTATGACTGTTTTTATGGTCATCTGTGCACCGGGACACCCACTGCAGGCTCCCTGAAGCCTAACCTTTACAATACCATCTTCATAACTGACAAATTCTACATCTCCTCCGTCTCTCTGAAGAAGAGGTCTTACTTTTTCTAAAAGCTGTTTGATTTCATTTTCCATAAAACTAAAACTCCTTACTTAACTGTTTTATTTTTGTCCTAATACTAATATACCAAAAATACAACATTTAAACCATGATAATCGTTATTTATTCAACTTTTCTACTCAAATAAATCTTAAATTCTAAATTTACTTAGGTACTTCTAAGTGCCTTTTGATCTTTTTACTTGTTGTCTTTGCAAATTCTTCTTTTCTGATTTGTATTTTGCGGATTTTTTTGTAAAAAGGCAGTTCCCTATTTATCCGGTCCACTTCCTTCTGAAGAAAATCATGAACCTGTTCATCGGAAAGGGAGCTGTTAAATGCTTCTTGAAGCGCTTCATAATTAGGCCTTATTTGAGCATGAACATAAATCTCTCCGGATGCCGAATCTTCTTTTCCCCAAATGATACTTTCTTCAATATATTCATTTCGGTTTAAGTAAAATTCAAGTTCCTCCGGAAAAACATTTTTTCCATTTTTAGTCACGATCACATTCTTTTTTCTCCCGGTGATATAAACGTAGTTTTCATGATCCAGATATCCCAGATCGCCCGTATAAAACCAATTATCTATAATGACCTGGTCAGTAGCTTCCTGATTGTTATAGTACCCTAACATAAGATTGCCGCCTTTGGTAATAATCTCTCCTATTCCGTCTTCACCGGGGTCATGAATTTTAACATCAATCCCGGGAAGAGGCACGCCGGCGGCTGCATTCTTTGGTTTGACATCCGGATTCAATGCAACAATGGGGGACATTTCAGTCAGCCCATAGCCCTGCAATGTAAAAATTCCCAAATCTCTGAAGCCTTTGGCGACTTCAGGGTCAATGCCTGCCCCGCCGCTTATGAACATTCGGATATGTCCTCCAAAGTTACTATGAACTTTTTTAAAGAGTTTGCCCGAAAGATCCACTCCGAATTTTTTAAGACTGTTATTAATCTTAATCGCCTTTGAAAGCTTTTTATCCAAACCGCTTTTTTTGGCCTGTCTCCATAATTTTTTATAAATGCCTTCAAATATTAAAGGAACACCTAAGAAAATAGTAGGTTTCGCTTCTTCCATGTTTTTTAATATATATTTAAGGCCCTCACAATAAGCAATAGCCGCACCCCTGTAGATGGGTGTAAGAAACCCGCATGTACATTCATAAGTATGATGTAACGGCAGTATGGAAAAGAAAATATCATCCGGAGTAATATTTACCATAGAACACATAGCCATCAGATTTGTAGTAATATTCTTATGAGAAAGCATGACACCTTTTGCCATTCCGGTAGTCCCTGAAGTATAGAGAAGGATTTTCATCTCATTTTCATCAATTTTTGCCTCAATATACGTTCTATCTCCCTGCTTCAATAATTTCTTTCCTTTTTCCAATATTCTGGAAAAGGAAAAATGTGCGCCATTATCCCTTTCAGCATCCATATTAATATACTGAGAAAGCTCCATTCCTTTTATGTCCAGATCTTCAAAAAAATTGCCGAACTTCTCGGAGTATACCATACAGCTAACTCCGGAAGCTTTTATGAGATATTTTATTTCTTCCTCCGGAAGTTCCTTGTCGAAGGGTACAATGGTTCCTACTCCATTAACAACCGCCATATATGTAACTGCCCATTCATATCTGTTTTCACCAATTACGGCAATTTTGTTATTTTTTAAACCCATATCCATAAGAGCTGTACCGAAAGCATCCACATCTCTCCTGAACTGGTTATAAGTGATATTTCTATAAGCTCCTCCCGGATTGTCCTTTACCATAAAAGCCGTTTTGTCACCAAAAATGTCCGTGCTTGAATAAAACATGTCTTTCAGATTCTTGATCTCCCTTACATCGTAAATGGGTTTGGTCGCCATTTTTTTCACCTTCCTTATTGATTCTTTGTATTATTTCCGTATCTTTTGATTTTCTGAGTAGTAGTTTTTTCGAATTCATCATTTCGAATATTAAAACGCCTTATACGTTTATATAAAGGCATTTTCCCATTGACATTATGAATCACTTCCTGTATTAATTGATGTATTTCTTCATTGGAATAAACTCTGTCCGTTTCTTTTAATAATTCCATATCCACTACAACGTCCGCACATACTAAAGTATCTTCCCGCTTTTCATCAATTTTACCCCATACCATACTTTCTTTAATATATTCACTTTTGTTAAGATAATATTCTACTTCTTCGGGAAAAATATTTTTTCCGTTTTTAGTAACAATAACATTCTTCTTTCTGCCTGTAATATATAAAAAGCCATCTTCATCAAGATAACCATAATCTCCTGTATGGAACCATCCCTCTCTTATGACTCTGCAGGTTTCTTCTTCATCCTCAAAATACCCTAACATGACTGAGTCACTTTTGCAGATTACTTCGCCTATTCCCTCTTCGTCCGGCTCAAAAATCCGCAGTTCTGTTCCAGGCAAAGGCAGTCCGGCGGATTTGTATTTGATATAGTGGTCCTTATTGACTGTTACAATAGGTGAGCACTCTGTTAACCCATATCCCTGAAACATAATAATGCCCATATCATTGAAGCATTCTATAATTTCCGGGTCGGCTGCAGCTGCACCGGAAATAAACATCCGCAAGTTTCCTCCCAAAGCTTCATGAATAGATTTAAATAGTTTGCGGGATTTATCCATTCCTACTTTCCTCAAGGTCCGGTTAATAGTAAGTCCTTTTCTCAATTTTGATGACTTTCCGTCTTTCTCGGCTTTTTTCCATAACCTTGTATACATGGACTCAAAAATCAAAGGTACGCCCAGCATTACAGAAACCTTTGCTTCGTTCAGATTCTTGACAATATGCTTAAGTCCTTCACAAAAAGCAATGCATGACCCCTTGTATAAAGGTGTAAATATACCGCAGGTGCATTCATAAGTATGATGAATGGGGAGCACTGAAAGAATAACATCTGTTTCTTTCGCATCCACATACTGCGACATTGCCATAACATTTGTACATATATTTTTATGGGAAAGCATAACGCCTTTTGCAAGTCCTGTTGTTCCCGATGTGAAAAGAAGGATACTGAAATCATCGGGATCGATTTCTGCATCGATATACTCCGTCTTCCCATTATTGATAAAGCCGTCTCCTTTTTCAATCATTTTTTTTAAAGACAACTTTTGAGCAGAATCCTCTAAAGCATCCATACTCACTAAATATTTCAAATTTTGTAATCCTCCCACAGCATTGTCAACAACACTTTCCAATTTGTCTGAATAAACCAGTGCACTGGCTTTTGACCTTTCCAGCAAATGCCTTATTTCATTGGACGGCAATTCTTTATCAAGAGGAACAATAACTCCTATGCCACTAACAACGGATAAATAGGTAAGCAGCCATTCAAAACGGTTTTCCCCTATGACGGCAATATACTTACCCCTCAGCCCTAACTCCATAAAAGCGGTACCCAGAGCATCTATTTGAGTTTTAAAATCCTTGTACTTCACGGGGATATATGTTCCGCCCGGTTTATCCTTTTTTAGAAAAGCATTTCTTTCGGGAAAAAGCCTTGCACTGCTCTCTATCAGATCCTTCAGGTTTTTTATCGGTCTGATGGGATAAAGGTCTTCTTTATTTCTTTTCAATCTTACTCCCCCTTAAACCCTCTATAAAATATCCTATATTTGTTTTATTTTCATTATACATTGAACCGCCAAAGAATACAAAAATAAATACACTAAAACTGAGCTTGTTGGAAAAGTTAATATATAATTATATTAATACAGGCTTATTTCATTTTTAACTGATGCAATGAGTTTTTCAACAGTCTAAGAAATACTGTTTTTCTGTGAATTCAAAAGAGGATCTGTCATAGACAAATCCTCCCATAGATCAATTTTTCATTGCAAACTCTGCTTTCGTACCTGTATTGAAATTTCAATGAACAAGAGATATTTGTGGTTACTTTTCAGGTGTGAAAGCTGAGTTTTCCAATTTGCCTAAAATCTGCTCCCACCGGATATCAGTACTTTGCAGCAATTTATCTGCAAGAATCTCCGACATTTTTCCCGTATAAAACTCTTTTTGCAATTCATTGGCCGAGGGTATGATATCCGTAGTTTCAAGCATCTCAGAAACCATTCTTTCAAGAAATATCTTTTTGAATACTTCTTCTGCCTTTTCGGTGTCTTTCTGTTTTTCTGAAATATTTACAGGATTGTTAGTAACCGCTTTTCCCTCAATGATCATACATTTCCCCTCACTTCTCACTTAAGTTTAAGATTTAAGAAATAAATATCTAAAGCAAAAACAATATTTCCGACCAAAACTCTCATCTTTCATCCCTTTAATTACCATTTTTATTAATGATTATTATCTGATGTTATTGGTCATTTTCCACATTTCGTCTGCTGCTTCGAGACTCCTTGCATTGAGTTGATAAGCTCTTTCAAGAATCATTAAATCGATCATTTCTTTCTCAATCGCCACATTTGACATTTCCAAATAACCTTGATTTATGGTTCCGAAAAGCTCGGGTTCATCCTCGGAATCCAATAACTCTTCTCCTTCAGCAACCCTGTAATAACCTGCTCCAGCATCTTTAAGATTCTCTCTGTTCTCGACATCGTATAGAATTATCTTCCCTACGCTTTCCAATTCTCCATCTTCGTCTTCTGCAAATATTTCTCCCATCTTATTAATGATAACGGACGATTTATCGTAATCATTTAAATCTTCTTCATCTTCAACGGAAATGTTTCTGCCGTTTGAATCAACAAGCTCGCCCTCTTCATTTACTGAAAGATTTGCTGCTCTGGAAAATAGTATCTCATCACCATTTTCAAAACCGAAAAATCCATTTCCGTCGATGGCAAGTTCCAAAGGATTAGATGACGGTGAAAGCGTCCCCTGATCAAATACCCTGTAAGGTTCGGTTACCCTGACCCCTCCGCCTATGGCAGGGTCTTCTGCTTCCAGTTCTTCTGTCAAAGGCGTTCCCAACTCGCCAATCTTATTTTTTAATAACTCCTGAAAGGATTGGTCTACTTTTTTGTAACCTGCCGTATTCATATTGGCAATATTGTTTGAGATGGTTTCGATTCTTTTTTGAAGAGCATCTAAGCCGCTTCGTCCCGTATATAGAATACCGTTCATTTAAACACTTCCTCCATTAAACTTTTCCAACGCTGTTAACAGATTTTTCCATCATTTTGTCGATGGACTGCAATACTTTCTGATTGGATTCGAATGATCTGGCGATTTCAATCATTCTCACCATTTCTTTCAACGGATTTACATTGGATCGTTCCAGCATTCTTTGATGAATAACAGCGTTTTCAGATTCTATTTCCTGACCGTTTTCCATTAAATAATAGCCTTCTCCTATGGCCTTCAGGTTTGTACCGGAGATGTTGACAATCCCTAATTCATATTCTTCATCTCCGTCAAGAGAAACAACGCCGTTTTCGCTGACAGAAAGTATTTTGTTCTCTACAAGTATTGGCTGATTGTTATTAGATAAAACTCTTTTTCCATCTTCCGTTGTTAAATAGCCTTCACCGTCGATTTTAAAATGTCCGTTTCTGGTATATCCTGTTTGCATTTCGCTGAATTGGACCCTGAAAAAGCCTTCTCCTTCGATTGCAAGATCCGTATCTCTTGTGGTTTCTTGAAGCATTCCCTGTTCAAAGTTTGAATAGACTTCATCGATTTCCGCACCAAGGCTTATTTCTCCTAAGTCCCGCATATAGCTGTTTCCTGTACTCGAGTGCTCCCTGTTTTGAATCAATGACCTGTCGGTTTCTTTTGAAATCAGCTCCTGCATTTTGAATCCTGTGGTAGCTGCATTGGACAAATTATTTGTAGTATTTATCTGACGTCTTTCCTGTATAATCATGCCTGAAGCAGCTGTAAAAAGTGCTCGCATCATATTCTTGTACCTCCTGACATATTATTGTTCCAATGCTCTTATTTCATCGGGATATTTCATTCCCAATTCTCTTGCCTTCTTTTCTATCTCATAGTCCGAGTAAATAGAATTCTTAAAAATCATAATGACGATACAAGTCATCATCATTCCCAGTCCAATGCCCATGATGGCTGTGGGTTCAAAAAGGGATTTCATCTTTTTGATAAATTTTTTAATAATAGCAATTCCCCCTTTCCAATATTCATTTCTCGCGATAATTTTTCCAATGACAGGTCATCAGCATTTTTAAGTCTTTCCGATAATTCCTTGTAGGATATGATGATTTGTTCGTTTCCGTCATGTTCTGCTGCATCATTATCCTCTTCCGGTATGATTTTCGCCTTTGCGATATCCTCCTTGATTTTTTCTATTTCCCGGTATAAATGGTCAATATCCTTTTTTAAAGTTTCTTCATTTATTGAATGATTTACCAGTTTGATATCCTCTTTCTCCGATGCTTCATCATATAATACGCTGAAAGTTTTTTTCTCAAGCCGGCTTTTTCTTAAACCATACAGAAATAAAACAAGTCCCACCGTAAATAAAAAATATAACAAGTCCATCCCCCCTCGCGATGACATGCCGGAGCCTGAAGCTCTTAGTTCTAAGTTATATATGGTAATTTTGTAAACAAAATTGTCATTAACTTTTATCTTTTATCTGTTATCTTTTATCTATAGTTCTCCAACCGCTTCTCTTTCCATAAGGTTTCTCAGTTTGATAATGGTCTTGCCGTGTATTTGAGACACTCTGGAGATGGAAACATCCAGAATGGCTGCAATTTCCTTCAGCGGCAGCTCCTTGTTATAATATAAGTCCAGTACAATTTGTTCTTTCTCTGTCAAGTGATCAATGGCACATACCAACTGATCCTTCAATTCTTCTTCTAATATCTTCCCTGAAGGATCTATGGCCGTCTTATCCTCTATAAGTTCTTTAAGAGAATACTCATCATCATTTACAAAAAGTGTCTCCTCCAGAAAAGTATAGGACAGATAGTAAGCTGTTTCGTAAATAATTTGAAGTTCTCTGATATCTATATCCATATAACTGCAGATCTCTTGGTCACTGGGCTCTCTCATAAGCTCCTGCTGCAGCAGGGAACGAATCTTATACATTTCATTGAGCTTATCCATCCGGCTCCTTGAAATGCTTCCATTTTTTCTGAGTTCGTCATAAATAGCACCTTTGATTCGCCACTTGGCATAATGTTCAAAAGAAGCATTCAATGAAGGATTGTACTTATCCATGGCTTCCATCAATCCTATGATCCCTAAATTGATGTAATCTTCTCTTTCCAATCCCTGGCGGGAATTGATATTTATTTTGTCGACAATTCTCTCCACCAGCGGAAGGTACTGCATGATTTGATTTTCGTCTTTTGTAGGATATATATGATCTTGTTGCAAACACGGCACCCCTTTTTTATTTATCTTACTTTTAACTGTTCTCTCATTTTCTGAAAAATGTATCGCACCAATTTTTCCTCTACTTGATAATCCATATTGGTAAAACAGATGCCTATTCTGTACAGCCGATCGCCGGCATGCTCATTCTTGTTGATTCTGATAACTTTTCCTTCAACGGCTTCCTGAAAATTATCGTCCTCAAGAATGCAAAACAATTCATCGCCCATCTGCAGAGGATCCTTTATCACCACACCTGCACCTCCGGCGCTTAAATCATATGTATAGCCCTGCTTCCATTTTTTATACTTATAAATCTCTTTTAGCTCGGGAACCGGTGTTTTCCCGATATCGATCCTTTCCTTCATGATAAAATACTCAAAATCTATCATCAAAGGAATACGAACATATCGTCTTCTTTGAATAATTTCATATTCTTCAACTTTTTTCAGCTTTATCAAGGGAATCTGGTCCTTAATTGTTTCGACTATTTCGGATACAAAGGAAAAAATCTTGTTGTTTTCGCCACAATATGTAGCTTTTACTTTTTCTCCCGGCTGCAAATATCCATACCCGTTTTTTCCCATAGGAATACTGATAAAAATATGCCCTCTGTCTTCATCCTGAATAGTACTGTTGCCTATTTTTTCATCCTCAAGGGAAAATAATTCTATTCTTCGGTTCATCTTAAATACAATTGTCATAAAGACCACCTTTATCCAAACACTTTAATAAGTCTGTTATATACTTCCGACATGGTGCGCAAGCGTATCTCATTTTTGGACTTCCCAATCATCCTGTCCGAAATACTGTTAATACATTTCGATGCAACCGCATTAGGATACTCCAAAACGAATGCCTTCCTGTCCATAACAGCATTGGATACACGAATATCGTCCATGATATACCCGGCATACTCCAGATTGATTCTAAGAAATTTTTCCACTGTATTTTTCAGCCTCTCAAAAGTAAAAAGGGCAATGTCTTTACCCGAAACACGATTGACAATAACTTTGATGCTTTTCTTCAACTGAAGTTCGGAAATCACTTTCAACAGCCCGTATGCATCTGTCAAAGCGGTGGGTTCCGGAGTTGTGACAATCAGCACCTCTTGAGAAAAGGCAATAAAAGACATCAGATTCATGGAAATGCCTGCACCGGTATCGATGAGTATGGTATCGATATCATCCAATTGAATGAACTCTTCTGCCAGTTTACTCTGCTGTGCTGTATCCAATGTGGTCATTTTGATCATCCCGGAACCTCCGGGAATGATTTTAATGCCTTCTGGTCCTTCTATAATAGCTTCCTGTAATGATTTATTATTAAAGAACACATCAAACAGTGTAACAGCAGGAAACAATCCCAGAACCACATCCACATTTGCCATACCTAAATCAGCATCAATAATCAGGACCTTCCGCCCTTTTCTTTGTAATGAAATGGCCAGATTGACGACTACATTGGTTTTTCCGACGCCGCCTTTTCCGCTGGCAATACAATATACTTTTATATCTTTTTCATTAACAATCTTATCAATTTTTTCTTTGCGCTTCTGTTCCACCAGGTTTCTTAAATTATGGGCCTGATCAGTCATTTTACTTCACCCCATATATATTTTAACAGTGTTTCTTTGGATGCGACTTCTATATCATCTGGAACAACCTGTCCCTTGCATATAAAGCTGATGGGTTTATCTGTAAAGTATCCCGCATTCATAATGTTTCCTGCGCTGTAGGTCTCATCAAACTTGGTCAGGATCAAACTATCAAATCCCACGTTTTTATAGTTTTCAATTGTCCTTGCAAAATCTACATTTTTCGTAACCATACTCGATACAAGATAAATTTTTATATTACTGCATTGATCCAGGTAAGATTTCAATTCATTTAATTGATGGATATTCTTATGGCTTCTCCCTGTGGAATCGATAAATATCAAGTCTTTATCATTAAATTGTTCAATGGCATCAGGCAGATCTTCAGGAGAAAAAACCACTTTAACAGGAACTCCAAGAATATTGGCATAGATTTTTAGCTGCTCCACCGCACCGATCCTATAAGTATCAATGGTTATCAATCCTATTTTTTTCTGATTCACCAATGCCTCATTGGAGGCCAGCTTGGCAATGGTGGTTGTTTTACCAACCCCAGTCGGTCCGATAAAAGTTTTTATTCTGCCGCCTACATCCTCTACCCGTACCTTTCTGTCAAACCTGTCCATCACAAATTCACTTAGAACAGTATTATCGGCGGTATCCGGCTTTAAAGACCTCTTCTTGCAATATTGCTCAAAATCATCGATTACAACGGGATGAAAATCCATTTCTATCATAACGTCTTTTATGGTCGCCTCTTTTTCTTTTTCTAAACGGGAATCTGACTTTTCAACCAGCATTTGGACAATGCTTTTAATTTGCTGCATCTCTTCCTTTAATTCTTCTGTTGTCCTGCTTTCCTGATGCACAGCCGCTTCTTTTATCACTTCCTGCTGAGGCGGCGGATTGTAATTTCTTTTGGCAATGCCGTTTCCATTCTGCGATATAACCTCTGTTGCCGCAGTCACTTCAAGCTTTTTCTTTTTGAAAAGCCCTGCAAGCCCTTTTTGCCTGACTTCACGCTTACTTACAATCACTGCATCATTTCCTAATTCCTTTTTGATGAGCACCATCGCTTCATACATATCATTTACGACATAATTTTTAATTATCATTCACACTCACCATCCCAACACCTTCGAATTCAATGGAATTTGGTATTTCATTCAAAGACAGGACCGCCAACTGCGGAAATGTCATTTCAATCAATCTCTTAAATGCCACCCGTATCCTCGGTGAAGTCAGAACGATTGGCTTAGATGCTTTTGAAGACTGCAGTATCGCATCTATTCTTTCCAGAATTTTGGTCGTTATCGAAGGATCAATAGCAGGAAAAGAGCCTTGGAACGATTTCTGGATATTCTCGTTTATGTATTCTTCCAGATTTGGATTGACTGTAATGATTTCCAATTTATTCTCTTTTGACAGGTAATCTGCTACAATGGTCCTGCCGATCCTGTTTCGGACATACTCCGTCAATACTTCCGTATCCTTGATATTCTTTCCGTAATCCGCTAAAGTTTCGAGAATCGTCAACATATCTTTAATAGGGACTCTTTCTCTGAGTAAATTCTGAAGAACTTTCTGGACATCCCCGAGAGTTAGTAAATCAGGTATCAGTTCTTCTACAACGGCACTGTAGTTTTCTTTCATCATATCCAACAGTTTTTTTACTTCCTGCCGGCCTAAAAGCTCATGACTGTTTGCTTTAATCACTTCACTTAAATGGGTTACAATAACGGTTGTGGGATCTACTATGGTATATTCCAGCATTTCTGCCTTTTCTTTATATTTTTTGTCGATCCACTTGGCAGGGAGGCCAAAAGCAGGTTCTATAGCCGGTTTTCCCTCTATGTCAATTTCACTGCTTCCCGGATTCATTACCAATAAATGATTATATAATACTTCTCCTCTTCCTATTTCATTTCCTCTTATTTTAATAATATATTCATCTGCGTTCAATTGCAAATTATCTCTTATTCTGACAGGCGGAATCAAAAGGCCCATCTCGGACGCATTCTGCTTTCTTACCGCTGTCACTCTTCCCAACAGGTCACCGCCTCCCTCTCCGCTTTCTGCAAGAGAAATCAATCCATATCCTATCTCTATTTCAACAGGTTCGATATGGATATACCGGCCCATATCCTCCGGCTCTTTTTCCATGGATGCCGTCCGATCTGCTTTTGCTTTCTCTTTGCGTTCTTCTTCAGCCTCCTTTTGCTTCTTCTCCTCTGCAAGAAAATAAGCCACTACACCGCATAACGCTGCCAGGATAAAAAAGGGTATCGCCGGCAGACCCGGGACAATTCCAAAAACAAATAATAGAACAGCTGCAATTCCGATAACCTTTGGAACTGAAAACAATTGCATTGTCAGCTCATTTCCAAAGCTATTAAGGGAAGCCGATCTGGTTACCAGAATACCGGATGCTGTTGATATCAAAAGAGCAGGCACTTGGCTAACCAATCCGTCTCCTATGGTCAGTATACCAAATTGCTGAATTGCATCCAAGACAGGAACATCTTTCTGCCATGAAAAAATAGCAATGCCTCCGATAAAATTTATAAAAACAATCACAATCCCTGCAATTGCATCTCCCTTAACAAATTTGCTGGCTCCGTCCATAGCACCGTAGAAGTCTGCTTCCAATTGAAGATCCTGGCGTCGTTTCCGTGCTTCATTGTCATCTATAACGCCGGCGTTCAGATCCGCATCAATGCTCATCTGTTTTCCCGGCATTGCATCCAGTGTAAATCTTGCAGCTACTTCTGCCACTCTTCCGGCTCCATTGGTGATGACAATAAATTGAATCACCACAATAATAATAAATATAACAGCTCCTACCACATAATTATCTGCCGCAACAAAAGATCCGAATGCCGAAATCACTTCTCCGGCTTTTCCCTCACTTAATATCAATCTTGTTGAAGAAATATTCAAAGCCAGACGGAAAAGCGTTGTCACCAGCAGAAGAGTTGGAAATACGGAAAATTCCAGTATGCTCTTCGTAAACATGGTTAAGAGGATAATGATAATGGCTAAAGTAATATTGAAGGTCAGGAATAAATCCAACAACCCGGGACTGATGGGAAGTATAATCATTGAGACAATAGCAATAACACCTACTGCCGTTATAATGTCCATATTTCTTGTCATTCCGCCAATTAAACCTTTTCTTCTTTCTGCCATCTCTTCAACCTCTTAATCTTGCTTTCTTAAATTCTCTTTTACGACTATACGACTTTTTTCTTGATTTTCATTACCACTGCCAGTATTTCTGCAACCGCATGGTAAAGTGACGGCGGAACTTCTTCGCCAATTTCCACCTGCTTATATAAAACCTGGGCAAGAGGTTTGTTTTCTATAATCGGAATCTCATTTTCCCTGGCTACTTCGCGGATCTTACCTGCCACGTAATCCGCACCTTTTCCTACTAAAACTGGGATCTCATCCATCTTATCATCATATCTCAGGGCTGCTGCCAAATGAGTCGGATTTGTTACGACTACCGTAGCCCTAGAAACTTCCGTCATCATGCGGTTCATTGAAAGCTGCCGCTGCCTCTGTCTTCTCATAGATCTTATCTGAGGGTCCCCTTCAGTCTGTTTCCATTCTTCTTTCACTTCATGTTTTGTCATTCGTAGGCGTTTTCTGTAATCATACCGTTGAAAAATATAATCAATGATTCCAAGTACCAGCAAAACGGCCAATACCCTCATCACTAAATTGAAAATCAAGTCTTTAAGAAATGGAAACAATCCGTAAACATCCAAACCTCCAATGGAAAATACCTTGTCAACATTATCTTTGATAAAAATAAAAGCTACAACACCGATAAAAATTAACTTCATCAATGTCTTAAAAAAATTAAACAAGGCTCTTTTGGAAAAAAAATTCTTGAAGCCTTCAAAGGGATTCAGCTTTTTCAGATTCGGTTTTAAAGGTTCTGTTGAAAAAACAAATCCGGATTGAACCAAGTTGGCAATAATTCCTATTACCATTACCACTCCGAAGGTAACCCCTGTAATGCCGAAAAACTGTACCATATAAAAACTGATAACTGTTTTTATATTGTCGGGGGATATGGGATAATCTGCATAGTCGGTGAAACATAGATACAGAAATTTACATACTTTATTAAAAGAATGCTCTCCGAGAATACCCATTAAAATGGCACTAACCAATAAAATGATTGCCGCATTCAGATCGTGGCTTTTTACGACCTGACCTTTCTTTCTTGAATCCCTAAGCTTTTTCTGAGTCGGCTGCTCTGTCTTTTCATCGGCATCGGCAAAATATAGCAGACCGAACCGGGGGACAGGAACAGATGCATCTGCCGCAGACCATAACGGTACCTTGCATACCCTTTGACTGCAAGACAAAATTATCATGGCAAGCATCAGAAAACAAAGAAAAATCAAATCATTATACTCCTCTCATCATCTCATCATTTTTTCAAGAATGGTCGGCATATCTTCAAATACGGAAATAATCAGGTTCGAAGCCTGAGGAAGTAAAATGACAAAAGCGATCATCCCAACCATCACCTTAAGCGGCATCCCTAATATGAAAACATTTAACTGAGGTATGGTCCTTGCTATAAACCCCATAATGAGGTCCGACATGAACCCTACTAAAATCAAAGGGACAGCAATCTGAAACGCCATCGTAAAACTTTTAGAAAAAATCACAATGATTTGTCCCATATTGATTCCCTGAGCCATTATCCCTGCCGGAATAAATTTATAACTTTCAATGATGGAATAAAGCAGATAGTAATGCCCGTTGATGGTAAAAAACAGAACCAGCCCTATCCAGTTATACATTCTGCCGTATATAGAGATTCTGCTCTGAGTTATGGGATCATATAAAGATGCCATTGCAAATCCCAGTTTAATATCGGCTATCTGTCCTGCCATTTGTATGGACATATAGACCATATTTGTAATAAAGCCCAGTGCCAATCCTATAAAAACTTCTTTAATAATTAAAAAATAAAAGAAAAACGGGGTGCTGAAGTCCGCATTCACTTCAGGTGCCATTGAATATATAATCAATGCAACAGCAAATGAAAACCCTATTTTCATCATTGTCGGAAGTCCTCTAAGAGAAAAGAAAGGACTGGACACAAAAAAGCTTGTGATTCTCATAAAAATCAATATGAAGATCTGAAACTTAACAATATCCATAATCTTTACCTGAGCACGTTGGCTATATTTGAAAACATCTCTTCAGCAAAATCCGTCAGCTTTCCTATAAAAAAAGGTGCCATAAGAAGGATGAAAACGAATACGGAGATGATTTTGGGAACAAACGTCAGTGTTTGCTCCTGGATTTGAGTTGTTGCCTGAAGAATACTTACCGTAAGACCAACCAACAGCGCAACAGCCATAACCGGTCCTGCCACATAAAGCGCCGTGAGCAAAGTATCTCTTGCAATGCCAATAACCATTGATTCACTCATTTTCATCACCTACACAAAGCTTTCTACAAGGGATTTAACGACCAGATACCACCCATCCACTAAAACAAACAGCAATAATTTAAAGGGAAGGGAAATCATAACCGGCGGAAGCATAAACATACCCATGGACATCAAAATACTGGCTACAATCAGATCTATAACAATAAAAGGCATAAACAGCATAAAACCCATCTGAAAAGCGGTTTTTAACTCACTGATGACAAATGCCGGAATCAAAACTGTAAAGGAAGTATCCATTCTCTCTGCAGGCGGCTGTTCATCTGAGATATCATAAAATAATCCCAGATCCTTTTCCCGGGTCTGGCTTAACATAAATGTCTTAATGGGTACTGAACCCGTCTCAACAGCTTCCTCCTGGGTAATCTCACCTGCAAGATAAGGATTCACCGCATTGGCCATTACGTCGGTATAAACCGGTTTCATAATAAAAATAGTCAGGAAAAGGGCAAGGCCGATGAGGATTTGATTTGGCGGTGTCTGCTGTGTCGACAAAGCATTCCTCATAAATGAAAGTACAATAACGATCCTCGTAAAGGATGTCATCAGAATCAGAAGAGAGGGTACCAGTGTCAACACGGTAAGCAGCATTAAGATTTTTATGCTGTTCACATAATCCTGCGGAGTTTCGGCTTCGCCTACATCGATTCCTATTTTGGGAACAGGCATCTGAAATGCTTCAGCATGCACAACGGCAGAAGAAAAAAGAAGAATAATTGCAGTCATTATCATGAGAATACATGCTGTTCGTTTCATTTTTGATCCTGTCTCCAATCTGAATTTACATTTTTGAATTTATCTTTTAAAGCGAAGAAAGCAGAAGGATTTATGGATATATCTTTATTTTTTTTCTGCATCTTTGCCGCCTCTTCTTCTGTCAACTCGGTCAATAAATGGATTCCCTGCTCCGATATGCCCACAACCAGATATCGGTCTCCAACCTGGACAATGCTTACCGCAGATTTACTGAAAACAGGAACTGTCTCCACTACTTTCAGAAATTCTCCCTTTCTCAAAGTCTTCATGTACCCCCGGCTGAGTCTGAATGATAAATAAGCCAACAGTAAAACAATGGGAAGTGCTGCTATTATTTTAAGCCAGCTGAATATTAATTCTGAAGAATCCAATTTGCATCACTTCATTTCTATTGAATAATATACTCTGTGAAATAAACATTAATGGCAAGATCCGGCTCAAAAAGTGCATTGATGCTTTTTTCAATCTCTCCTTTAATGATATCCTCTTTATTCACAGAAGATAAGGTTTCTATGCTCTGTTCCCGCAAAGTGGTAATAATGGTATCCCTGATCTGTATTTCCTTTTCAGTCAGCTTCTTAGTGTCTTTTTTTTCGGCACAACCAATTGCCAGAGTAACTTTCAGATATTTCCTTATACCATTATCCCCCAGATTTATGACAAAGCTTTCCAGCGGATACATGGTTTCTTCAATAGCTTCAGCTTTCTCTTCCTGTCCGTCGTCGGGAGCAAAGAAGAAACTCTTTGTGAAGAAAGCATAACCCGTAAAGCCTGCTCCAAGCAAAATAAGTACAAGAAGAACAATGATAAATATCAATAATCCTCTTCTTTTCTTTTTTTTAGGTTCTACTGCTGCTTCTTCTGTTGTCTCCTGTTGTTGTTTGACTGCCATTTCTGACCTCCTTATTCTGTTCCATAGACTAATAATAAGATATTGACCCTTCTGTTGGCTGCACGGCCTTCAACCGTCTCGTTGGAGGCAATGGGTCTGTATTCGCCGTAACCCGTTGCGCTGATACGTGTAGGGTCAGCTCCTTTATTCTCAACAAAATATCTGAGGACGTTGACCGCCCTTGCAGCCGACAGCTCCCAGTTTGTCGGAAACTGAAAGGTATTGATGGGCAAATTATCCGTATGTCCTTCTATTACAATATCTTTATCCACTTCATTTATCAGGTCTCCAAGCTTATCCAGAATAATTCTGCTTTCCGGCTTTATATCCGCTTTTCCTAAATCAAAAAGAACATGCTCCTTTATATCTATGGCAACGCCTCTTTTTTCTACTGTAACAGAAACCTGGGCGTCTAATCCCTGATTTTCAATAAAGGACCGTACCTGTTCATAGACTTCCTGAATATCCGTTTCCACCTGATCCGGTACCGGTGTGGAAATAGGGCTGTCTTCCGGCATTTCCTCATCAAAAATAGTAGGATTCGTCTGACCTAAAAGTACGGTCTGTAATGCACTTGCCACATTCCGGAATTTAATGGCATCCAGAGTAGAAAAAGAATACAGTAAAATAAAAAAGGTCAAAAGTAAGCTCATTAAATCAGAAAATGTCGTCATCCATGGCGGTGCCCCGGACTTTTGCTTTTGTTCAATACGCTTTCTCGGCATTTAACTCACCTTTTTTTCTTTCATTTCTTCCTTTCCTCTCTCTGCCGGCGGAAGATACGTCAATAATTTTTCTTCTATGATCCTTGGATTAACACCGGATTGTATGGAAAGCACACCTTCTATGACCATTTCCTTGGTGAATACTTCTTCTGCTGTTTGATTCTGAAGCTTATTTCCAATAGGAATCAAAGCAACATTGGCTAATAGAGAGCCGTAAAAAGTAGTAATCAAAGCCGTAGCCATCCCGATACCGATATTTGCCGCATCACTCAAGTCACTCAGCATCAGGATCAAACCGATGAGAGTTCCTAACATACCAAAAGCCGGTGCCATTTCACCCCATGTGGAGAAAATATTGTGGCCATAACCATGACGCTTCTGTATGGCATAAATCTCAAATTCCAGAATATCCCGGATACTCTCGGGCTCAATGCCGTCAACAACCATCTGAATCCCTTTTACAATAAACTCATCATCTATTTCCGTCAGCTCATCTTCCAATGCCAGCAAACCCTCCGATCTTGCCTTTCTGGACAAATTGGTAAACAGTTGTACTAAATTTTTTCTGGATTCTACAGGCTCCATAAACGCCTGTTTCAGAATACTTGGAACATTGAGCAGGATCCTGGTTGGAAAGCTTGCCAACAAAGCGCAGAATGAACCCACTACCGTAATGACGAAAGATCCTGCACTGACAAATATTATGACATTGCCGCCCATTGCAATACTGATAAATATCAGTGTAATGGCTGCAATGATTGCAATAATGGGTACCGGATTAAACTTGCTCATTTCTTACCTCCGAAAAACCGTGAATTTTCCTTTTATATTCCATATATTTTTCTACTACGCTATCAGCATCTTCACGAACTCTTATCTTTTTCCCGCTGATGAGAGTAATCAACGTATCGGGGACTTGTTCCACTTTTTCTATCAGATCTGCGCTCAGAAAAAACTCTTCTCCCTGAAGTGAAGTTAATTTAATCATTCTAAGTGCTCCTTTTCTACATCATCAAGACAGTCATAACTACCTGCTGACATTAACCAATTCCTGAAGTATTTCATCCGATGTCTTGATAGAATTAACATTTGCCTGATAAGCCCTGCTTGTGATGATCATTTCTGTCATTTCAGATGCCAAATCCACATTGGACATTTCCAAAGCGCTTTGCTGGATGGGTCCAAAGCCTCCGGTTCCTGCCATGCCTACCAGAGCCTCTCCTGAATTTGCCGTTTCCCTGTAAGCGTTGTTTCCTGCCTTTTCAAGTCCTTCGGGATTACCGAAAGCTGCCAATGCAATCCTCCCGATATAATAAGTCTCTCCTCCGTATACGGCAGTAATCAAGCCTGTGGAATCCACAGAAAGTGATTCCAGACGTTCATCATCATCAAGCTGATCCGGGATATTCAGCAGTTCAAGATCATCCAGATCCCCTTCCGTATCGATGTCATCCATGTCGTCGGTAGGATCACCGTCGGAAAAGCCCAACACATGCATCCCTTCCCCATTGACCAGATTTCCCTCATTATCCGTATAAAAAGCGCCGTCTCTGGTATATGTAAATGTTTCTCCTTCTTCATCAGGCGACAAAACAAAAAATCCCTTTCCGCTGATGGCAAAATCCAGATCCCGGTTGGTGGGTTGTGTGGAACCATTGGACATAACCGTGTCAATGGCACCGATGCTGACGCCCAAACCAACCTGCTGTGCTTTGATACCACCGCTTTCCTCTGTTGCCGCCTGTGCCCCCGACAGGGTCTGGCTGAACAGATCCTGGAAAGTGACTCTTCCTGCCTTGAATCCTGAAGTACTGACATTTGCAATATTATTACTGATCACATCCAGTTTGGTCTGATTGCATCTAAGCCCGCTTACCCCTGAATATAAAGATTTTAACATAATAATAATCCTCCTAAATTCACCTTAATTGCTCATTTGTTTGTAGATCCACGGGATCGCCAACGTTCTGTAACCAGAACTTTTAAGCAACTAAATTTAATTCTCAACAATTATTCATTGTTTATTATTAATTATAAATTGAATTTGTGCTGCTTCACTCACTCCGCAGCACACAGGCTTCCTCAAGGAGGTCCGGCCTGTTATTTTTTTCTCTCCGGGGATGGTTCATCCCCGGAGTATTAGTTGTTATTACATATTCAGCAAATGCTGAAGCATTTCGTTGGATGTGGTAATGGTCTTGGAATTGGCCTGATATGCACGACTGGTGATGATCATATCCGTCAGCTCCGTCGCCAGATCCACATTTGACATTTCTATGAAGCCCTGCTTGATGCTGCCGTATCCGTCTGTCCCGGCACTTCCTACCTGTGCATCACCTGAATTATTGGTTTTGGTATAAGTGTTGGAGCCGTTTTTTGACAGACCTTCAGGATTGTTGAATTTTGCTAAAGTTACTCTTCCTAAGTAATAAGTCGTGCCATTGTAAACTGCTGAAACCAGTCCCGTCCCATCGATCGAAAATTCTTCCACTTCATATCCTCCCATTGCTTCAGGAATTTTTAGGGGAGAAAGCGTTGTTGATACATCAACATCTGATGCTGTATCTGATACATTATAATCATTAGTTCCGTCCCCATCTGTATCAACAGCCGTTACAATTCCTGAAGTTCCGGTCCCGGGAACCGCATACCCCATTACACGATAACCGCTGCCATTGACCAGGTTCCCATTTTCATCGGTATAAAAAATCCCGTCTCTTGTATAAAGCTGGGTGGCCCCTGTGCTGTCCGGAGATACAATGAAGAACCCTTCTCCGGTAATGGCAAAATCCAGATCCCTGCCGGTAGGCTGGGTGGATCCGCCTGTCATGATGGTATCGATGGTTCCGATGCTGACGCCCAGTCCGATCTGTTTGGGATTGACTCCTCCCATTGCATCTTCTGAAGCCCCCTGGGCACTTGCCAAAGTCTGGCTGAATACATCCTGAAAACTCATCCTGCCTGATTTGAATGCCGTGGTGCTGGCATTGGCCACATTGTTGCCGATGACATCCATTTTATTCTGATTGCATTTGAGTCCGCTGACTCCTGAATATAAAGATCTTAACATTTTTAAATAACCTCCATTTTTTAAACCTTGATTTTTCATTGCCCTTTTGTTTATAGACTTATGAGATCGCTTCGAGCTCCCGCTCCTCGCGATGACATGATAAAGATTTTAAGCAATTAAAATTTTTTGTAAACTAAGTCTTTAGTTAAGATTCTTTAAGATTTTGATTTCAAGAGCAAAATCCTCATTCAATCTTAACTCTTAAATCTTAAATCTTAAATGATACTGCGCTGCTTCACTCGCTCCGCAGCACACAGGCTTCCTCAAGGAGGTCCGGCCTGTTATTTTGATTGTACGATGACGGCACTGTCGATATTGGTAAAGATGTTCTCTTCGGTCCCCTTGGAATCCACTGCCGTAATGATGGTTCTGTTTTGAATGCTTGTGACCAGAGCAACCTCTTTATAAAACATTACCGACTCTCTTGCTCCCTTCATTTCTGCTTTTTCCATGGCATTTTTCAAAATACCCATATCCTCTTCATTCAGTATGATATTTCTCTGCTGCAGCCGCTGTTGTGCATGGCTGGATATTTTGACCGCATTTTTTTCCTGAAGGGAATTATTGAGTATTTCCTTGAAAGAAGTCTGACTCTGCCCTGTTTTCGGAGCATTGGTCTTTTGATTTTTATCCGTGGGTCCATACGGAAACACACGTCCTGTATTGATTCGATACGTCATCTTCATTCCTGCCTTCTAATTGTTTTATTCTTCCGATCCGGTGGATTCAGCTGATTCATCAGATCCGGAATCGCCCTCCGTCTGCCCTGAAACGGCAACGATCTGGCTCAATAAGTATTGACTGTCATTCACATATACTTGTATGCCTACATCCGTTACCACAAACCCTTCCACCACACCTGTACTGATAGTGCCGTCTTCCTCATATACTGCAACTTCTTTTCCTATCCAAGAACTTCCCAACATCAGATCCTGCTTTAGCATTATATCGGAAAAGGAAGTATTGAGTTCTTCCAGCTGCTGTACAGAGGTTAATTGTGCCAGCTGTGAAATGTATTGGGTGGTATCGATTCCTTTTGTAGGATCCTGGTACTGAAGTTCGGCAGCCAAGATCTGCAAAAAATCTTCCGCACTCAACTGATTACTTGCATATGTGCTTGTATCTGACGCACTGTTTTGACTGGTCGATGTAACACTGTCTACCGGCATATTCTCACTCCTTTACGCCAATGCATTTAGTCGGTTTACCATGTTCGAATTATTGTTCACGTCGGTATTGAAATCGTCGATAGCTGCTTCATATTGTTTTCCGGAACCCCAAAAAGAGCGGTTTGCTTCTTTCATCGTTTCCTGTTGGTCTTCAAAGTTTTGGAAAGATTCATTTCCGATATCCACCTCCAGATTCCCCACAGAAATCCCCTGCTCTTTCATCTGGCTGCGCATGGCTTGAATATTTTGCTGAAGTGCGTTTTTTGCGGATTCATTTTCAACGAATATTTTGCCGTGAACGGTACCGTCTTTTAATTCAAGCTCTATTTTCATCCTTCCCAGTTCTTCCGGCTGAAGCTTCACCGTCAGAACGGATTTTTCCTTTTCGCTCATTTGTCCGGTTTTTTTGATTATTTCCATCTGTATGTCGCCCAGATTTCTTATCAAAGGGCTATTGCTGCTTTTTACTTTTCCGGATTGGGACAAAATTTCCTGCCCGTTGGTTTCCTTCACCACAGAATCTGTCTCAACAGATTTATGGAATGAAGGTTTTAAATGGTCTGTAGGCTCTTCTGTCTCGGTATTTTTGAAAGTGTCTGTTGCCTTCTCATGAAATGCTTTTCCCTGAGAATGGTCCTCTTTCTGAAGCTGTGCGGAATCATCACCACTCACAGAACGAGCGGATATACCGGTTATCTCCGGATTTTTTTGAATTTTAGAGGAAAGATCTTCTGTTTTCCCCATGTCTTTATTGCCGGCTGCAGCATTATCATTGATGAACTTTTCAGACAGTTCTTTCAGTTTTATCATGGAATCCGAGAAACTTTCAGGTGTATATGTTGAAATTTCAACATTTTTCCCGGATTCCTGAACAGATTTTGCGAATTCAGGTGCTTTTTCGCCGGGTTGTAATATCTCCCTAAAGTTTGTTTTCTGTTCCTTCAATAAATCCATCTTTGATATTTGATCCGGAAGCTTTTCCACGGCATTTTGTTCTTGCTGTCTTTTCTGTAAACCGGGATTTAATAGACTCTGCAGGTTTTCCGTTCTATCTCCTTCTTGTGCCATAGAATTCGGCAAACCGTCTTTTTCTGTTCCTTTCATCCATTGAGTAATCAGATTTACCATATGCTGCTCAGGTCCTCTAAAAGAGGCTGTCGTATTCTCTGCTTTTAACTGTAACTGTATTGCCATGTTGTCCGAAACGTCTTTCATTTCGCCATGACCCTCTTCCCGGGCATATCGATTCAATATATCCATGAAAGCTTTCTGTACCTCTGAATCGCTATGGGATATTCCTTGCACCGCATATGAAAGTACCGCCTGTAACTCCGAAAGCTCCGAAGCATTCTCCTTTTCATTTTGCCCTTCATTCAGATTCCCAGAAAGTTCCAGTCCTGAAATAAGTGAAAGTACATCTGTACCGCTTTCTAAAGATATTTTTGAATCCTGATACAGATCCTTCATACCGGAAAACGGTCTGTATGCCGTTTCTTCTGAATTTCCCTTTTTGCTTGAAGTGATTATCTGTGCAATTAATTGGTTGAAATCTAAACCGGTTGCTTTTGATTTTGAGCCCGTCAGCAAACCTGATACAGCTTCTTGCTGCATTGACATAATCTCCTGGATACTCACTTTTCTCACCTCCTTTCTAAAAAAATAATATATAGCAATGGCTGACATGACAGTTTTAATTCATCACAGCCTTTGACTATCATCTTGATTGGAAACAATTCTTTGTAATATAATGATCAATCTTTTTTGTTTTTTTCGTTTTTTTGCCTGACAAAGCCCATGGAAGCAATCTCATTTAATTCTTTTTCTTCTCTTTTTTTCATATCTTCTTTAAACCGGTTCAACTCTTTTTCCTCGAGATTCTCCATTATCTTTCTGTCTTTTTGGGCATTTTCCAATTCTGTCCTTGCCATATCCCGTCTTCTTCTGCAGTCACTTATGCGGATTTTTTGTTTTTCCATTTTTTGGTGGAGATTCATGATATACTGCATATAATTCTTCTGCTCATGAATAGAAAACTCTTCTTTTGCACCGAGCTGTTCCAATGTATCATGATAATGCTCACGAATACTTTCCAGTACACCGGTTTCTTCACTGAACCGATTGTTTGCATGAATGAATTTTTCTTTTTTATTGTCCTCAACTTTTTTCTTGTATTCCAATACACTTTCAAGAGAATATTGAAATCCCATTACGACTCACTCTTTTCCATATTAAATATTGAATACATCCATTCCAGTGTTTCTTCCATAGAGTTTCTGTCATTTAATTTCTGTCTCAAAAATTTTATAATCTCCGGATATAATTCAATGGCTCTGTCCAGCTTAGGATTTGAGCCTTTAGCATAAGCCCCTACATTGATCAGGTCTTCCGACTCTTCATACAATGCCATTACATCCCTTAACCGGGCGGCTGCCTCCGAGTGCTTTTCGGTAATGATCTGGGACATGAGACGGCTGATGCTGTTATTGACGTCTATAGCAGGAAAATGGTTCTGGTTTGCAAGTTTTCTGGATAAAATAATATGCCCGTCCAGTATTCCCCTTGCCGCGTCGGAAATAGGTTCGTTAAAGTCGTCCCCTTCAACCAGTACTGTAAAAAAGGCTGTTATGGAGCCTATTTCGGATGTTCCCGCCCTTTCAAAAAGTTTGGGAAGCATTGCAAAAACCGAAGGAGTATATCCCTTTGTCGTGGGAGGCTCTCCTATGGCAAGTCCTATTTCCCGCTGCGCCATGGCAAACCGTGTCACAGAATCCATGATGAGCATGACATTGTTACCTTTATCTCTGAAATACTCGGCAATGGAAATCCCCGTATAGGCGCCTTTGATCCGTATAAGCGGCGGCTGGTCCGATGTTGCGCAGACCACTATGGACTTTTTAAGCCCTTCTTCTCCCAGATCTATATCCAGTACATTCTGCAGCTCTCTGTTTCTTTCGCCTATAAGACAAATCACATTGACATCTGCTTTGGAAGATCGGCATATCTTTCCTATCAATGTGCTTTTGCCCACACCGCTTCCTGAAAATATACCGATGCGCTGACCTGTACCCACTGTAATAAGCCCATCAATGGCACGAATACCGGTCTCCATGATTTGATCTATCCTTTTTCTGGTAAGGGCATTGGGCGGATTCTGATAGCTGTCCACCTCTTCTGTGAGATAGATCTTTTCATTGTCGAAGGGCTGTCCCAGCCCGTTCAGAACTTTTCCCAAAAGGTTCTCCCCTACCTTTATCCGCATACATTTACCGGTAGGAATCACCCGTGAGCCCGGTGAGATACCGCTGAGCTCGCCAAAGGGCATAATCAAAACTTTTTGTTCACTGAAACCCACCACCTCAGCCTGAATCTTTCTCTTTTCATCTATAATAATTTCACATATTTCCCCCACAAAAGCTTTAATGCCTTCTACCTGAATGGTTAAACCGATAACCTGCTTAACCTTTCCTTCTCGTTTATAGAACCTGCCGTTATGGATACGTTCTTTATACTTTTCAAAAAGGATTTTATCCGTCATGTCTCATCTCCAACAAAGCTTCCTTTATTTTTTCCAGCTGACCGTCAATCCCGGTGTCTACCACCTGAGAATCGCTTTCAAGGATGCATCCGTTTTCCGGTACTTTTTCATCCTCAAGAAGAGTCACCGTAGTATAGGGACAGACTCTTTTCAGCGTTTCGATATTTGTTTCAAAAAATGGTTTTTTATTTGGATGAACGCTGATGATCACATGTTTTTTGTCCTTAAATTCCCGGAATGCATCCTGAGCTATTTTCATTAAAGGCGCATCATCTCTGGAAATGGCCGTCTGCAATATCTGCTCTGCTATATAAACAGACAACTCGATAATCTCTCCCTCATTTTTTTCTATTATCTGCAATGCCTGTTCATGGGCATTTTTTAAAACCTTTTTTGCCTGATCCCTCAGTGATTCACATTCTTTTATACCCTCAGCATGCCCTGTATCATATCCTTCCTTTCGGCCTTTCTCAAATCCGCTTTTATAAGCTTCCTGGTAAGTTTTTTCTTTAAGCTCTTCCAAAACAGCCTGAGCATCCTGTTTTGCCTGAATTTTTGCTGCTTCAATGATTCTGGATGCTTCTTTTTCTGCTTCTTCGATGATATCATTCACATTTTCACCAGAATCATCGGATGAGGCAGCCGTTGATACGGTAACAATTTCTGCTACGGGAACAACACAGGATTTTCTTTCTTCAAAGCTGTCGGAATTTTTTATGATTTTATACAACGACTTCACCCTGATCACCTCTGCTGATTATAATCTCTCCCGCTTCATCAAGCCTTCTGATAACACCCACAATTTTATGCTGGGCCTCCTCTACTGCGGTTATTCTGACAGGACCCATAAATTCAATGTCTTCTTTCAATGTCTCAGCCGCACGTTTGGAAATATTGCCATAAATATGGTCGGCCACCTCTTTTGACGCACCCTTTAGAGCCAATGCCAGATCACTGTTGTCCACATCTCTGAGTACACGCTGAACATAAATGTTGTCAAGATTAATGATATCTTCGAAGACAAACATGCTGTCCTTGATCTCTTCTGCCAGGTCCGCATCTTCCTGCTCCAGGCTTTCCAGTATGCTTTTTTCCGTACCCCGATTCGCTGAGTTCAATATCTCAACCAATGTCTGGATGCCGCCGTAAGATTCAAAATTGCCGTCTAAAACATTGGAAAGCTTTTTATCCAGAATCTGTTCTACCTGTTTGATCACTTTTGGAGATGTTTTATTCATGGTTGCAATCCTGTAAGCGACATCTGCTTTTATTTCGTCAGGCAGGCCTGAAATGATCTGAGCCGCTTTGTCAGATTGGAGGAAACACAATATGAGTGCAATGGTCTGGGGGTGCTCATTGACAATGGTTTTTAACAGCTGAAGGGGATCCGTTTTCCTCGCCAGTATAAACGGCTTTCTTTTCTGAGCGAGCCGCTCGGAATTTGCCAGTATTTCTTCAGCTTTTTTAGACCCCAGGGCCTTAGTCAGGAGATTTCTGGCATAATCCAGACCTCCTTCTTTTATGTATTGACTGGCACGCTGTGTCTCTATAAATTCCGTTAGTATTTCGTCTTTTACCGTTGGTTCCACCTGTGTTATATTTGCAATCTCAAATGTAATTTTTTCGATCATAGATTCCGGAAGCATCTTTAATATTTTAGACGACAAATCAGGCCCTAACGTAATCATCAGAACTGCTGCTTTCTCAACTCCCGTAAGTGTCTGTGCAACCTGCATATCGCATTACCCCTCATCCTTTAATATCCAAGTCCTTACAATGTCTGCCACCTTTTCAGGTGACTCATTGGCATACTCTTTTATCTCGGTTTCCGTACCATCGTCCTCGGTCTGAGTCAGTTTTGATGATACATCCTGAATCATTTCCTCTATGGCCATGGGCTGAACTGCTGCCTCGGCTTCACTTTCAGCCTTTGAAGACCTTCTCATTTTTATGAGTATGATAATGAAGAAAATCAAGAACAGTAAAGAACCGACGCCCATTCCCACATATCTGATAATGGACTGCTTTTTCATTTCAGCCTGATAAGCCGTTTCTGCTTCTTCCATTGCTTTTTTAAGCTCTACTTCCGAAGTCCGGTCAAATGTCAAACCCTCGACATTGATGGCATCTCCTCTTAACGCATCAAAACCCACCGCTCCCATTACGATGTTTTCTATGGCTTCTTTTCTTTCATCAGACAGATCTCCGTCGTAAATAACCGAAGTCGTTAATCGGATTACTTCTCCGGGTGCTTTAATGGTATGTACCTGTGTCTCATCTATTTCATAATTACGAATATTTTCATAATTGCTTAAACCGGGTATCTCTGCAATCTGATCCGTATTCTCTCCATAATACTGAATATTGTTGTCCACCGGACTCAGACTCAGGTCCTGTTCCTGACCGTCCTCGAGACGGATACTTTCCTGAATGCTTCTTAAAGCCGGTGTATCTCCGTAAGTAATAACCGTTTTTTCTTCGGTGTTAAAATTCAATTCTGCGTTGACCTTAACAACCACTTTTCCGCTTCCAAGAGCCGTTTCCAGCATCTCCTGCAGATCATTGGCCAATGTATTTTCAAAATTCTGTTTCAGACTGATACGGTTCCCTGTTTCCTGAACGCTGACTAAATCTTCACTCTCATTAAGTCCTAAACTTAAATAATTCAATTCCGTATCAATAACCTGAACATTCTCGGGCGGGATTCCTTTGACAGCTCCCGATACCAGAGCAATGATCCCTCTTACCTGCTGAGGTTCTAACTTTTTGAAAGCATTCAATCTTAACAGTACGGATGCACTGCCGGATTTCTCTTCACTTGCAAACAGTGAATCTACCGGCATGGAAAGAATCACTGTCGCAAAATTTACTTCTTCCAGAGACATGATGGCACGTTGAAGTTCTCCCTGTACGGCGCGCTGGAACATGATCTCCCGTTCCTCGCTGGTAAGGGTAAAGCTTGCCTCGTCAAACAATTCAAACCCTGCCCCATTTGATGGAAGAGCTCCGTCATTTGCAAGGTCAATGCGCAAACGGTCTACCTGCTCCTCCGGAACGGATATGGTAGTACCACCTGCCTCTATCTTATAGTCACCGACTCCCATCTCGTCCAGTTTCTGAACTACCTTTGCGGAATCCGTAACAGTCAGATCCGTAAAAAGCGGAACATAACTGACTCTTCCAAAAACAAAATAATACATGGTTAATGAGACAATAAAAGCTACTCCCACGCTTATCAGTGCGAGCCGTTTCCCACTTGTCATATTGCTCCATGTAGTATGTAATCTTTCCATAAAATTCTTAAGCCATTGCATATAGAGTAGACTCCCTTATATTTAAATCAGAAAATATCCCCATCAAATCATCATTTTTATGGAAAATAATATATTACTTTCTTACGGCTTGTCATGGACATATTCTATATCTGCATCTTCATGACTTCCTGGTAGGCTTCTACCATTTTATTTCTCACCTTGACAGCCAGTTCCAAGGCCAGCACTGCTTCTTCCGTGTTCAGCAAGATTTCATGAACATTATCCGCTTCGCCGGTAATAAGCTGTTGGGTGCCTTCATTTGATTTTATCTGCAGATCATTGATATCTTTTAACTTTTCATTAAGGATTTCCTTAAGAGAAAGTTCGTTGTCATCCGTATTATTATTTTTTTTAATTTCAGGAGGATCTTTTAATCCTAATCCTTCTATGGTATTAACCGTACTCATATAGCAACCTCCTATCTACCGATTTCCAGTGCTTTTAAAAACATTGCCTTTGAAGCATTCAATGCTGTTATATTTGCTTCATAAGCCCGGGTAGCTGCGATCATATCCACCATTTCATTGAGAACATTTACGTTTGGCATTTCAACATAACCTTCCTCATTTGCATCGGGATGCTCAGGGTCATATACCAGCCTGAAAGGTGTCGGGTCTTCTGTAATAGCGTCAACCTTTACACCTCTGGAAACAACTTCGGACCTTCCCGATATACGGTCCAGTTCCCTTTCAAGATTCTCTTTGAATACGGCAACTTTCCTTCTGTAAGGTCCGCCGTCTTCTGTTCGGGTAGTAGTTGCATTGGCAATATTGGATGCAACGGTGTCCATTCTCAGCTTCTCAGCTGTCATACCGCTGGCACTAATTTTAAAAGTATCAAAAATCCGCATACTTACCTGCTCCCTTCACTAATGACATGACGAAGTACCGATATCTTTTTACTGGCTTGCTGTATCAATGCATTGTATAAAAGCTGATTTGCAGCAAGATTTGCATTTTCGATATCGATGTCCACATTATTGCCATCCAATCTCATACTGGTGGTTGTGTCTTTTACCACCTTCGGGGTAATATCCTCAATAGATTTGCTTATATTGATATGTTTGCTGTGAGTTGTATGTAATTTGCCTTTCAGTCCATCCATTGCATTTTTCAATTCTTCCTCGAATAAAACACGGTTGGCTTTATAGTTTCTCGTATTTACATTTGCAATGTTATTGGAAATTGCTTCATTTCTGCATACGGCAGCATTCAAAGCTTTGTTGATCAACTGCATCGTCCGGTCATTTATTGTACTCATTTGTACTCCGTACCCCCCCTGATCAATAAATAACGATACCTTCATAACAATTTTTCTAATTCAACCTATTTTTAGTATATCGGTTTACAAAAAAAATGCAAGCAAAAATGACATTTGCCTGCACAAACTTTTCTCTTTCTACAATATATTGTGTCGAATCTTGTCTAATTTATAATCTGCTCCCAAGCATCTTTTAATTCTTCCAGCATGGTCTTAACTTCTTTGATCTTATTTTTATCATTATGAATATTAGCTGAAATCAGCCCTCTTTCCATATAAGCATATAAAGCACCCAACTGCTCGGAAAAATCTACCTCTCTGTTAAGGGTAAGAGATAATTCTTTGATAATATTCTTTGCTTTCCTAAGATTATTGTGTCTTTTTTCGATATTTTTTTCATCAATGGCCATTTCAGCCAACCTGCAGAATTTTATTGCACCTTCATACAACATTAAGATAAGCTTTCCCTGGGATGCCGTATTTATATTATTCTGCCGATACGTATTAAACGGGTTTGCTGCATTCGCATACATAAAGCGCCACTCCTTATCTTTTAGTGTCTACAATAATACCGGATAAATCCTGCAACCTGCTTAGAAGCTCTTCTATTTCGTTTTCATCAAAGGATCTTATACAGGTATTAGTCTGTTTATCAAAAACTTTTATATACAATTGGTGGTCTTCTTCTTCCGCTACAAAGAAAAAATCCAAACTGTTTTTTTGAGCCAGATCATTAAGTGCTTTGACTTTTTCTTTCGCCTTTTTAGAATTCTTCTGTTTCTTTTTATGATCTGATTCGTTTTTGTCTTTACTCTCTCTTTGAATAGGTACATCTTCCTTTTTATGAACGACGCCCGATGAAGAAATTTTTTGAATATTTTTCACAATCTGAGGATCTATCTTGTTCAGAAATAATCCATTGTCTATCACCCCTCAGGCAACTCCATTGCCAATTAAGAATGAAGAATATCATGCTTTTTCATCCACTATGATTCCTGCCAGTTCCCAAATACCTGCTACAGCATTTAACAATTTTTCCGGAGGCAGCTCTTTTATCACTTTCTCAGTATCATTATTGATTACCTTAACCATAACTCTGCCTGTTTTGTCATGTACTTCAAATTGAAAATGACTGTCGGCAGCAAAAAATATTTTATTTGCAACGTCCACAACCTCTGAGAATGCCTTTTTGCCTTCCTGTGTCTCTAATTGACCGGATAAATCTTCTCTGAAAAGCTTCTTGGATTCATCCATGGTACGAACCGATATCCGAATATCTTCCTCAGATACACCCGATGAATCGGAAAGATCTTTCACTTTTGAACCGGCCATCCCTTTGTCAAAAGTCAAAGAATCTTTTACTGCAATATTACTCATCTTTATCTCCCCTTAATCATGAGATTATTTATATTTATCCACATAATTCCCGCTGTTTTCTTTTTTCTGCCTTTTATATGTGCTGTTTACTCTTTTTTTTATCTGGACCTCTTTCAATTCACTCTTCAATGTTTTCATAGCAGCCCGGATTTCATTTATGTTGCTTTGTTCGATTTCAACGATTTTTTGAGCGGTGTATTCGATATCTTTGTTAATCATGGCTTCTTCCTTTTTATTTGATAAGGATTCTGTGGTTTTTAGGATCAGCCGGTCCAAATCATCAATCTTATCAATTCTATCCTGTTTTGCTTGTATTGCATTATGAAGCCGGGTCCAGTTCTTTTCCTCGATCCAAAGTGTTTGTTTTTTGGTGATTTCTAATAACTCGTTTAATAACCGCTTCTTCTCACCGAGTAATTTTTCTTTACGGGAATATAAAGTATTTTCCATATTCAAACCTCATTACATGAACCATCCTGAAATATAATTGGACATAGCATTCATCTCCTGGATTGCCGATTCCATTGCTGAAAACTGCAGGTAATACTTTTCCTCTGCTTCTTCAAGTTTCTCCAGCAAAGTATCCACTTTGTCCTCCGTTCTTTCTATCTGTTTGCTTAGGATATTTTCCGTTTCTGTGGTAGTCCCTTCCATGCCTGCTTTTTTCAATAACAGTCCTTTGTCGGATCCTGTTGATTTTACATAGTCCTCTAAAATATAATCCATTTTAATGCCTAACCCGTTCTCCGTATCCGTAAACAATCTTTTTACTCCATCCGGATCGGACTCGAGGGTTTCCTTAAGCTTTTCCTTGTCCACAATCAACTGTCCTCCATTGGTATAATCCTTTGAAGTGGTAATACCTAAATCCATCAGACTGATTCCCAGGCTGTCATGGGTAGATATAAGGGATCTCCTCAAGCTTGACATAAGACCTGTCAGTAAGGAGTCATTTCTGAGCACACCGCTTTTTGCTTTTTCCTCCCATTTTTCTATTTCCTCTTCAGACATCTCTTCTCTTTGAGCCTCCGTCAAAGGTTCAAAATCCCTGTCCCGCTTTTCTTTTACAATATCATTGATACTCTCCATCAATTCATTGTACCGGTCAACAAAATCAAGGATCAATTCCTCCGTATCGCTTGTATCCGTACTGACCGTAACAGTAATTTCGGAAGCCGTATCTTCGTTCAGTACATATTTCACACCATCGATAGTAAATGTATTGCTGGTCCGGGTAGTGGTCACACCATCCAACGTGAAGGTTGCATCGGCAGCTGTCTGGGTATGTCCGGTATCACTATCATAGTCAATACCCAAGCCTGTTAGAAAACCGCCTGTTATATCTTCAAATTGAATCTTGTTATTGGCACCTTCACTGTCGGAAGCCAGTTTGAAGCTGTTGGTAAGCTCACTATAAGTAAGGGTAACATTGGCCGTCGTACTGCTGTTGACTTCATCTATAAGATTCTGAACCGTGTCACCGGTTTTATCAAAAGTAAAGGTTTCTCCGTTGATGCTGAAGCTGATGGTATCTCCGGCGCCAAAAATATCATTTGTAAAGTTTGCATCACCAAGAGTCGCATATTTTTTCAAAACATTCTGATCTCCCGATGAAAACCCCAGAGATGTCAATACCGTATCGCCTTCATTGGTATCCGTCACTCTGAAAACATGTCCTGCAGCTTCAAATGACAATTCACTTCCGGAAGTCCCTACCGTCACCTTACCGGACCCAAAGGCAGTATCGATTTTACTTTGCAGATCACCCATCAGATCATTAATCGTTCCATATCCTCCGTCTAATGTGATGGTTTTTTTTATTCCGTCCAGTGTCACATCAATGGTATCTCCGCTGTTGATGTCCCCTAAAGCCAAACCCGATCCTTCCATGGAAGCAATATTGCTGCCTGTCCACACGTCATTCAGCGCTTTGGTTATATTGCTGATGGTATGGGTCCCCGTTGTTGCTGAACTTGTAGCAGAAACGGTCACGGCAGAAGTCGAAGCTCCGTTTATACTTGCTGCGGCAGTATATGAATTGAACGAACTGCTGCCCATCAAATAAGTGTCACGATTCAGGATATCGAAAAAAGTGTCATGAAAATCTTTAATCTCACCAATGATATTTCTGTAAGCTTCCTGCTGCCATTCCAAATACTGCAGACTCTTTTTTGCTTCATCCACCTTCGATTGTTTTGTCCCCAGCATACTTTCCACCATACTGTCTATATCCATCCCGGAAGCTAATCCTGTTAATCTTGTTCCCATACTCTCACCTTCTTAGATATATTATTTTACTAATTATTTACAAAAAAAGATAAAAAAATCCGATTTAATACACTTTAGTATTAAATATCGGATATTTTATATTTTTTTTTAGCTTTTTTTGATTTTATTATTAAAATAGATAGCATAGAAAATATTTCGTATAATTATAAATCTCCATCCCCTAATGGTCCCCATATATCCACTATGCACCTGACATATTTGATATTGTTGGCTCGGCAGTAAAAGGATTTCATTTCTTTTATCTGATACATTCTAATACTCTATTATTTATGGCGTTTTCTTTATATGCCGGTATTTTTTCTTTTAATTTTTGTTCTAACATATATTCATTTTCCATTAAGCTAATAAACATTTTCAATAATCTGTATTCATCTAAAAAGCTATTTACCGGCAGCACATAATCCTCAAAACCGAGGTCCAGAGCAATCCCCTTTGCTTTGATAGAATATCCAATGGCAATCGAAGGTATATAAGAAGAATAAGCCGCGATGGTAGCATGGGTTCTTGCAAAGATCCCAAAACGGCATTTAGAAATAATATATTTATATTCTGCTGCATTCAATTTATCTGAAATAAGGAAAACTCGTTCTTTTGATTTGATTTCGTCGTATATACCCTTTAACAGCAAAAAATCATTATCCATAGGCATCACCACGTGAGGAATCAAAGCAATGTGCATATCTGTATTATCAATGATAAATTTAATCAGGGTATTGATATTTTTAATTATAATCCCATTTTCTATTTCTCTACGTACAACAAGCGGGCTTAAATTGATCCCAACAGTATTCCCTTCAATAAAATTTTCCGACAATCTGGTTTTTTCAGCATTTAATAAGAATGCAATATCTGAACATAATGCTGCATTTTCCAACCCTTTTTCTTTTAAAGCATTATATGTGCAACACTCTCTTACAGTAATCAGATAATGCGTTCTTAATGTTTCCAGCATTTCATTTGTAATCTTGGATGGTTCAATAGAGCAACTCCACAATATGCTTTTTGCACCTGACTCCAGCACTTTTTCGTGAATGGTCCTCCATCTGTGCCAATTATCATAACAATAATTGTCTCCTCCAACAGAAAGACAAATCATATTTTTTGTAATCTTATCAATCGTTGATCGATAGACCAATTGATCATACATGCCTTTTTGAGGAGAAGCCTTATCCAATGCAGCATAATATGAATCCCGTTCGCAATAATCATCGGCAGGTATATTAAATTGAATGTCCTGCTCTTTAAAATGAGTGGAAAGAATAATCCTACTATCCGGGTAAACGCTTTTAATCAATTGAATCGTACATTTTGAAATAGCCTCCCCGCCATGATTATAGGACCCTCCATGACCGTAAAGCAAAAAAGTTTTATACATTCCCTTCCTCCAACCATTTATTCAATTGCAGCACTTCTTCATCTTGAGGGCACATTTCCAGCAAATCTTCCAGTGCTGATGATGCTTCATTTAATCTGTTCTCTCCAATTAATAATTGTGCTTGTAGTTTTTTTGCGAAGACAAATACAGTACCGTTTTCTACTGCAGCTGAAATATTTAAACATAGAGTAAGCAAATCTTCTTTAAATGGAATATTTCCTATGTCCATTGTTAATTCTTTTATTGTTTTCTCTATGGCCTGTGAAAGATTACGATTACAAATATCTATGAGTATATCCGAATATTGTACGGCAAAATCTCTATTCTCTATCCAGCTTAACAGTATTTTTTTCTTGAAAAGTTTTTTAAGAGCATTCCATATATTATCAAGATGCTTTTCATTATTTGAAAAGTCGGTCATCATCTTCAAAACAAGCACATCCGGCTCATCATTAATATTTGAAACCAAAACTTTACGACGGGCAAGTAAGGCTTTTACATCTGTTTTATCGAAAATATCTTTAAACACAGGAAAGAAAAAGCATATCATTTCAAAAAATTTATCATTATCTTTTCCAATATAACTGTCATAAATATATTCAAAAAACACCTTAGCCCATTCTTGCTCTTTTCCAATACCGAATTTGGTTTTAATTATTTTATCCGTAGATTTTATTCTGTTCCAGCACTCTTTTGTAATTTCAGATAAAAAGGTTTTACATAATATATCTAATTTTTCTTCATATGTGCACTGTTTAGTTAAAATAGGATTGATACTTTTATTAGTGGTTAAGGTTAGATAAATAGACGAAATAAATGCTGTGTTGGTAATTGTTAAACCATTTATTTTTTCTAAATATAAATAAAAAGCTTTATATAAATTTTCATTGCTTTCAATTGCATTTTTATTAAATACGCTGGAAACTGATTTATCTCGAATCAGGTAGTTATGTAATTTCTCAGGATAAAAGGCTACTTTTTTACAGTGTTGCTGATAAGCTAAGACCAGCAACGTGTCACTCCCATATACTACGCTTTTATTAATACTTATGTTTTTTTCTTTGAAAATCTTAGTTTTATAAAGTCTTCCCCAGACTGACCCATAATGTGTATATGCTATTGGAAAGGTAGAAGAAAAATCTTTTCTATCAATGACAATAAGTTTATCGCTAATACGTTTTGTTTTTGAAAGGTTTCTATTTTCAAAAACAACATTTGAAGCACACGACACTAAATCTGCGCCGGTTTCATTAATAGCTTTAACCATTTTTTCAGCAAATGTCTGTTCATACCAGTCGTCGGAATCTAATGTTGTGAAGTATTCTCCTTCTGCTTCTTCTCTTATAAAATCCACTAAAAATCCTCTGCAATTTTTTTCGTATCGAAAGATTTTTATTCTGTTATCCTTCTTTGCATATTCGACAATAATATCTTTCGTTTTATCGGTTGACCCATTATCAACTATGATATACTCAAAATCGATATAAGTTTGATTTAAAACGCTTTCAATACATTTTCTTATGTATTTTTCTGCATTATATGCCTGAGTGTAAAATGTTATTTTAAGCAATGAAAGCCCTCCATTCTAAATTCTATACATCACAAAAAACAGAAAATAAAATCAACTTCAGAGCTGTTCTGCAGGTTGAAAGCGGGGTGAATCCTTGCATAATCCATTACAATATGCACAGGATGTAGCACTTGTTGAATTGTAGATATAATTGAGAGTCTTTCTTTTTTCTTCATTTGAAATACTATCATCAAATAAATCAACATATTCTTTCTTGTTTTTAGGTATTATATTTAATTCCATACGTCTATATGACCGTCCACAGCTATGAATTTCTCCATTAATAATATAAAAATTGCAATGCCGGTTTCTTACGGAACATTTTCTCCCCTTTTCATCAATCTCTTCCTGAGTAAAATGTTTTTGTGTATGATCACCAAAATCAACCCAACCATCAAAAAACAAATTATCCCCGTTATATTTAATTTTACGACAGGAAATGTCATTTTGATGTAAAATATCTGCCAACTCCTTAGTTTTAATTGATAAATCTCCATAATCACTAATGGTAACATGACACATATCTTTGTTTTCTTTTAATATCTGTATGACCTCATCTTCAAAAAGCAATGTCCCATTTGTTAAAATCAAAAACCTCTTCATTTGGTCCGAGTATTCGAGTGCTTTTTTTATAATCCTTTTTAAATCTTCATGCAGAAGCGGTTCCCCTCCTGTAATAGAAAAATCACCTACCGTGTCTACTACTGCAAAATAATTGTCTATTGTTTTTGCTATCTCATTATAGGAAAAATGGGGTGGTTTTTTATAATATGGTACATAACCCCCACAAAGTTTACATTTCAAGGTACACCTTAGAGTAATAACAATACCGCTCCTTAAAAGATGCACAGGAACTTTTTCGCTCATATTCTATCCTCATTTCTATCTATTTTATTTATTAATTCAGTAAAATCCTCTTTATCAATCTCACTGAAAAAATAGTCTCTTTTTTCTCCCATATCAACTGATTTTACGGCACATTGGTTAAAGGGCAAAGCAGCCTCAAGGCTACTTTCTTTTTTAAAAATTCTGTCACCTAAACTGTTAAAGCACTGTTGTCCTATTGATGAATTAACAATAACCAGCGATGTCCCTTTATCGGTATCTATGCTTTCATCATCATTCAGTTTCACTCCCCAAAAATCTCCTAAAGTTATATCTGAATGACGGGGAAATCCTTTAAAATAGCAGTTTGAACATGACGGGCGTATATATAGATTATGTTTTAAATATCCTCGCATAAATAAATCCGTATATCTGTCTGCATAATATTCCTTACCATTTTCAAATTCAATTTTTGTACAAAACTTATTCCAGCCATTGATTTTATTTTTAAACCATACTTTTTTAATATCAGATCGATATTGTTTTTTCAGGCTTTCCAGATATTTCATATAGACCTTCGGTGAATTCGATCCCCTGCATATGAAATCGCATAGTAGTAAATTATCATATTGCTTACCCAAAAAACTTTGTAAGCCTGCACCTTGGCATGGTGTCCCGACAAACATGACCTGCTTGCCTTTATCTAAACGTTCTTTTATATGTTTGAAAACATTACCTGTCTCACTTTGAACATATTTAGATTGTCTTAATAAAGGGATTTCTCTTTCGCTATCAATGATATAATGTCCTACTAAATGCTCTTTGTTATATCGGGCTCCGGTAACACAGCCGCCTTTTGATATAACAGCTTTCGCAAGTTCAGTAAATAAACCGCCGGATGTACTATTAAACCTAACTTCTTCATCTATAGACCATGCAGCATACACTTTTGGGTCTGAAGTGTTTTCACAATCCGGTCTATTGATAATAGGACAAACCGATTCACATAAACCGCAGCACATACATGCTTCCTTACAGACATAAGGATATAAGAATCCTTCACTGTCCGGAATCATTGTGATACTTTCATTAGGACAGATATTACTGCATGCACCGCAAGCAGTACAATTTTCTTTAATCAAATCCATCATAGCTTCACTTCCAATTAACATTCTTCTTTATTACCTTAGCAGGAACGCCCGCTGCTAAACAATTTTGAGGTATATCATTTGTAACGACCGCACCGGCTGCAATAACAGAACCGTCTCCAATTGTAACACCTTTTAGAATTGTTGCTTTTACACCAACCCAAACATGTTTTCCTATGTAAATTGGAGCAGCATCATTTAACGGGTTATTATTCTCGTCTATGATAGAATGATGGTCGCCATCATATATATAAACCCCTCTGGCAATAGTAGCTCCGTCACCAATTGTTATATTGCTTGAACAAGCAATAACTGAATTAGAATTTATATAGCCCTTCCCTAATGTAAGAATTGCATTTTTAAATATCTGAATGGTTGCACCGTAAAAAAGCTTAAAGTTTCCATTTATATAGAGAATAGAACTCTCGTGCATTTTTAAATAACCTTCTGCCTTTGAACCTTTAAAATGATTTGAATTAATATAAAAATCAGCATTGAGATTTATTTTTGAAGTTTTATGTATATCCATTATTGCATTTTTATAAACAATAAACGTTCCATTTTTCCGATTTACATTACTGCATAAATTATTATAATAAAATGTTTTTATTTTATTGGTTTCAGACATATTGGATTACCTCATCATCAATTTTCTTAATATACTTTCTCATAAACGCTCTTTCAAATTCCTCAATATACGGAGAATAATAAAAATCGTCATAATGCCTGGTCAATTCCTTTTTAACAAAGCTCAATTGTTTTTTACAGTTTTCCAAATTATTTTTTGAAATCTTATGACACATAGAGATCATATAAGACCATTCGCTGTATTGTACAAAATCTACTATCTTCGGCAGAACTTTGGAGAGATATTCGGTTCTTTCACGAAAAGCCATAAAATATTCATCCAGCTGATCAGGGTTTAGCAGTTTATCATTTGTCGTAAATTTAGAATTATTGCCTCCATGTCTAACGACTTTATATTTAGGTTTACCAAAAGCAACTATACGATTTGCATTGGCTATCAGTTTATAGGTAATCGTAATATCATCAAAATTTCTCTTATTATTAAATCTAATATGATTAAACAATCTATTTTTTATCAGCTTTGTAGGTAAGCCAACATTAAATTTTTTCCGTTTCAACATTTCAATTATGGCTTCTTCCGGTGTCATTACCAAAAATTCTTCAAAAATACAATTTGGTAAAATCTCACCATTTACTTCTTTTATAGAGCCACATATAGAAATATCTGCCTTGTAATCTATGGCATTTATATACAAATATTCCATCATATCTGGCTCGGCAACATCATCATCATCAATAAAAGCAATGTAATCGCCTTTTGCCAAATCAAGGCCTCTATTCCTTCCTGTCCCAATATTATCCTTTGTAATATGAATCACCTTAATTCTACTGTCCTGTTTTGCAAATTTCTCTGCTATCAGGCCGCTTTTGTCAGATGACCCATTATCGACGATGATAAATTCAAAGTCATCAAAGGTTTGAGAAAGGATAGATTTAATGGCAGCAGCAATAAAGTGCTCCCTATTGTATGTAAGCATAATTACACTTATTTTCATTAATATAAGCGCCTCCTTTTTAATATGTGTTACCATACTTTCCAAGGTGCGTTTTCTTTATTCCACAACTTTTCTAAAGTGCCTTTATCTCTTTGTGTATCCATGCACTGCCAGAAGCCATAATGCTTGAAAGCATTTAGCTTTCCCTCAGCAGCTAATACAGGTAGGGTATGCTGTTCAAAAATGGTGTGGTCCCCTTCTATGTAATCAAAAACTTCCGGTTCGACGACCATGAATCCTGCATTGATCCAGCCGCCGTCTTCTCTTGCTTTTTCTACAAATTGGCGAATTCGATTTGTCTTATCGTCAACATCAAGAACACCAAATCGGCCTCCCGGCTGAACTGCTGTCATAGTTAAACAGCTTTTTGATTCTGTATGATCTTTTTCAAGAGCTTTCAAATCAACATCAGACACTCCATCACCATAAGTCAGCATGAAACGTTCATTTCCTGTATATCTTTGTATGCGTTTCACCCTTCCGCCAGTCATGGAATCAAGACCTGTATCTACCAGAGTAACACGCCAAGGTTCCGATACATTGTTATGTATGGTCATCTTATTATGATTGGTGAAATCAAAAGTCACATCGGAAGTATGAAGATAATATTCGGCAAAAAATTGTTTGATTATATGCCCCTTATAGCCAAGGCAGATGATAAAATCATTAAACCCATAATGAGAATAGTATTTCATGATATGCCATAAAATAGGGCGTTCTCCTATTTCAATCATGGGTTTTGGCCGGAGATGGGACTCTTCACTGATACGTGTACCATATCCTCCTGCTAAAATCACTACTTTCATTACTCTTCCCCCGTAATTTAGCTGATTCTCTTTTCATAATCAGCTATTAAATTTCCAATCTTATCTTTTAAATCCGCCTCAACGTTCTTTTCCTGTATCCATTTAAGGTACTGAATCGGCTCATAGTTTCTTCCTGTTTCAATTTCAAGTGCCTGCTTAAAAAAATCCACACTCTCTTTATAAGCATTTAAATGATAAAAGCAAAATCCCATTTTGCCGTATATTCGTTTCTTTACCCCGCTGCTGCTGTTTTGGTCTAAAGCAACTTTTTCAAAATAATCTACAGCCAGATCATAATACTGATAATTTTTTAGTATCTCCCCTATGGCTTCTGAAGATATGGTCATTAAATTCGGTGTTCTTTCCAGAAACTTATGAAAAGTCTGCTTATTCTCAAAAGAAAAGAGTTCCTTTAAAAGAATCTGATAAACGTTTACTTCCTCTTCAGAAAAATAAGAAAAGCTGTTAATCTGAAAATAAATATCCAATATTTTTTGATATTCAGCACTAAGGTACTGCTTGTTCTTTTTATACCATTCCAAATGGCTTCCGTAGATAAGTGAAATCACCGTATACAATTCATTTTCATCATTCTTTTCTTTCATTAATAATGAAAAACCCGTTTCAAATGCCTTTTTTGTATCTCCTTTAAAAATTAAAGCAATCACTATAAGATTACCGTAATCGTTATATTTCCATTTCCAGTTTTTAATAAAATAATACAGGAAAGGTATGGCCATCTTTTGTTTTGCCAAATGTATGGACAGAAATTCCATATCCCTAAGTTCATTCTTATTGTAAAAATTGTCTAAAAACAAAATAATTTCATTACGATCTTTGGTTCTTATGATATTGGCAATGCGATTAAATGCTCTTATATTGTATTTATTTACCTTAAGTGCTTTCACAAAATACTCAAAAGCTTGTTCAATATCACCTTGCAATAAAAATACTTCACCGATGGCACATAAAGCCTTATCTTCCTCGCTGTCGAAATTATTGCTGTAAGCGTAATCATATTCTTTATTAAGTCTGATTGCTTCCTTAAATCTATCCATGGCTTCTTCTAGCTTTGCATGATTAAACAGGAATTCTGCTTCGTTTTTAATTAACTCGGGATGAAAAGGGAATTGTTTTTTCCCTTCCGAAACAGCCGCATAAATATCATTCTCTGAATATAAATCCTTCATTTCGGACATACAAATGCTTTTATAGATATAAACCCTGAATGCTTGGGGGTATGTTTTGACCAGAGTTTTGAAATCCGGTTTACCCATAAAAATATCTGCATATCGGATTGCTTCTTCATATTTTTTTAAATGAACACAAGTTTCTGTTAAATAGTAGTAAATAAAAGAATCGGCGTTTCCCTTTTCTTCTTCTGCCTTAAGCATTTCAAGATTTCTTTCCCTTTTGCTTTCAACCACTTCCAATGAATATCCTGTGTGGTAAATCTTAATGCCTTTCACATACTCGTTTTTTAGAAATTCTCTTGCTTTTTTGGGAGCTTCATGTATTTTCCCGACAAACCGGATGTCAGGTTTATTTCTGATCACTCTGATAGCAGGCATCGATCCAATTAACCTGCTATATTTTTGTTCGATATTATAAAGACGGCATTGAATGGCGTCAATATTTTTATTTTTATTGATTCTAAGAATAGCTTCTCGCAGCTTCGATGCAGACCCGTCTTCAAAATATTCATCTGCATCAAGAAAAATCACCCAGTCTCCGCTGCAGTGATCCAATGCATAGTTTTTGGCTGCCGAAAAATCATCGTCCCAAATACGAAACAATACCTTTGCACCAAGACTTTCTGCTATCTCCATCGTGTTATCCGTAGAACCCGTATCCACTACAATGATTTCATCAACGATTTTTTTATAACTGTTAATGCATTTTTCTATATTATTACTTTCATTTTTTACGATCATGCATGCCGATATTTTCATTTTAAGCCTCGATTTTAATGGAAAATTTGCCTAAAGTTTGAATTCATATTTTCATATTATTTACTATCGGCAAATTCTATAATTATTCTACCGAAATAGACAAAATGTTTCAATGATTTTGGGGAAATAGTATAAGGTTAAGTATAAGTAAAAGTGTAAGTAGAGAGCCGTGTCGCAAGCTGCTCACGATGACAAGACAAGGTAAGCATTGGCAAAGAAAAAACCCCTCGGAGGGGTTTTAAAGAAAATTTTCTTATTGCAACAGTGATAATACAGACTGTGGTACCTGATTGGCCTGAGCCAGCATGGCTGTTGCGGCCTGGGTGATGATATTGTATTTAGTGTAATTTGTCATTTCCTTTGCCATGTCTACATCCCGGATACGAGATTCGGAAGCCTGAAGGTTTTCAGTTGTTGCTTCCAGGTTGTTCAAAGTATGCTCCAGACGATTCTGCTGTGAACCGTAGGTCGCTCTTTGTTCATTGACTTCATCGATAGCTGCATCAAGATCAGTCTTATCAAGACCGGAACCGGCAGTCGTCAAAGCCTCAAGATTTGTTGTATCTGCAGCATCAATAGTCAGGCTCGTACTGGCATCATCAGAAATAACGATTTCAACTGTTTCAGTAAATACATTTTTGCCGTTGAACTCAGTAGTAGCTAAAATATTGTCGATTTCATCGCATAATGCATCGATTTCAAGATTGATATTTTCTACATCTGTAGAAGCATCATAGGTTCCGTTTTCCTTCTGAACCAATAATTCTTCCATTCTGGTCAGCATATCACTGACTTCTGTCAATGCACCCTCTGCAGTCTGCAGATAGGAGATACCGTCTTCTGCATTCTGTGCTGCCTGCTCAAGGCCTCTGATCTGAGCTCTCATTTTTTCAGAAATCGCCAGGCCTGCTGCATCGTCTGCTGCTCTGTTGATGGCATAGCCGGATGATAATTTTTCCAGGGCTCTTGCCTGTGAATTTGTTGCTCCAGCCAATTTGTTATAAGTATTCATGGCTGAAATATTATGCATTATTCTCATATACTTTTCCTCCTTGAAAATTAATTTGGTATCCTTACCATTAAATAGCGTGAAGGCCTTCACACTATTATTTATCGGATGAATAAATGATTATTTAATAGCTTGTTTAAAATTTTTTCAAATTTTTACCTATCCTTTTTATATGTTATACTGTAAGAAAAAGGGACACACCTTTTCAAATGTAAGTGTGAGTGCAAGTGTAAATTTAAGTTTAAGTGTATGTTAAAGTATGAGTGTAAAAGTTATCTGACATGATGCACTGTATGTTTTCCACAGTATCCCGACTATGTGATTACGTGAATAGAAACGTCAAGCGTTAACTAACTGATTTCCAATTAAGATGAGAAACTGTGGTTTGAGTCACCTCATAACAGTCTGAGCTGTAAAATAATTATACAAATCCACAGTGCAGAAATATTATATCGCCAGAAGTTAATTTGGCGGTACAAACAGATTGGAAGAAAGGAGAAAAAATAATCCAATCACCTTAAAAATAAGATAATTGGATTATACGTGTTTTTATGAAAAGTATTGCACTTGTTATGATAGTTAAAAATGAAGAAAAGCTTCTTTCCAGATGTCTTGAAAGTGTAAAACCTTATGTGGATGATATGATTGTTCTGGATACCGGTTCAGAAGATCAAACGCCGGATGTTGCTCGGTCCCATGGAGCGAGAGTGTTTGATGCAAAGTGGCAGGATGATTTCGCCCATGCCAGGAACACTGCCTTAAGCCACTCTAAGTGCGACTTTAATCTGGCTTTGGATGCAGATGAATATATTGTCAAGTGGGATAAAAATGCTGTTTCAGCTTTCATGGAGAAGCCCGTAATCGGAAAAATCAAAATCATAAGCCGCTTCAACTCATCAGACGGTACTGATACGGCATGGACATATATATCCAGATTATTTCCCAACGGGGTGTCTTATAAAGGCATTATCCATGAGCAGCTTGATTCCAATCTTCCAAGACTAATCGTCCCTATAGAAGTCCATCACGAGGGATATCACCGGGAAGTAACAGGGAAAAACAAAAGCAGCCGGAATATTCCTTTACTTGAAAAAGCTCTATCCGAAGATCCTGAAAATGCCTATTACAGATATAAGCTATCAATGGATTACAAGGGAATCGGGGATTATCAGGCTGCCTGCAGGCATATGGATAAAGCCTATACCGCCATAACGCGGAATTCTTCTGTTTACAGTGCTCTCGTTGTGGATTATATCTATCTTTTAATGGAAATCAAAGACTATACGTCTGCATTAAGAATTATTGAACAGGAACAGAATTATATTGGAAATCATTCCGGTTTTTATTTTGTTGCCGGTCTTCTTTATGTAAAGCTCATTCTGTCGGATGTAAAAAAGTACATCCGTTATTTTAAAGAAATAGAAAATTCTTTTCTTAAATGCCTGGAAATCGGGGAGAATACCGATGACAGCGGTGTTGTCGGAACCGGCAGCTTTGCCGCTTTGTACAACCTCGGAGTTTTTTATGAAATGACCAAAAGAGTTCCGGAGGCAATGAAATGCTATGAAAAAGCAGCCGCATATGATTATGCACCTGCTATTGAGCGATTAAAAAAATTAAGAAGTTAGTAAAGTGGAAGAGGTTAGAGGTTTAAAGATTTTTCAATTCTGACAAGCGTTCCGGGGATATACTGGATGCTTCCCGGTTTTCTTCACTGATCTCATTAAAGACTTCTTCCCTGTGAACCTTGATATTCTCAGGTGCATCAATGCCGATCTTGACTTTGCCGTCTTCACACTGCAGAATGCTGACTTTTATACGGCTTCCGATCATAATGCTTTCATTTACTCTTCGTGACAATACTAGCATGCATCATCACCTTCTTTTTTAACAAAAAGGCGATGCTTCGTATTGTATTTTTCTTCCCGGAGCACAATCTGCATACCTTCTCTGGTCTCGGCATTCATTATAACAGGTGCCAGTAAATTTGCCGTCCATTCCGATACTTCATCTTTAATGCTTACAATATTGAAAACCGCTACTTTTTCGATGCTGTCGATATGGATGGCCTCCAGCTCTTCATCCGATACGTCCATCTCATAATCAGAATAAAAATCCCAAGGCTTGATCAATAAAAAGCATATATGTACTTCATCCGGACTTTGTAAAATATAAAATTTAGGATTGTCCGGCATTTGAAACAGCATGTATCTCTTATATTCCTCCAATCCCAGTACGCCTTCCGGAAAAGTAATCATGCTTTCAGAATCTATTTCCATCTCTCCAAAGTATTTGGTCTGAATTTTCATATATTCACCACCTTGTTTAAGATTAAGATTAGGATTAGAATTAAAAATTAGTGTAAGTATAAGTGTAAGTGTAAAATGATAGAAATTTAGCTTAAGCTAAATTTCTGTTTATAATTGTTCATTATAATTGTCAATTTATTATAACCTGACATGTAATTTTAACTTCGAACCAACTACGAGCTTTATTAGACTACCCTAAGTAGTCTAATAATGTGGGCTGCAGGATATGTCCTCCTATGGAAAGTGTCGCATTATATACCGCCTTCATGGCACTATGCTCCACTGTCTTTTCTGCCAGATCGATATCCTGTATACTTGAAAGTATCTCCGTCATGTTCAATGTATCCGCCTTATTCTTCTCTTTAGCTGATTCCATCCTGTTTGTTTTGGCTCCTACTTCGGAAGCCAGTGCCAGATAGGCATCCAGCTGCTCTTCGATTTCGTCTGCATATGTGGCAAGCTGCTCCGAATCACCTGCTACCAGTTCAGCATAAACATTCTGGAATGTCTCGCCAATAGTAACACTTCCCGTTGGATTTAAAAAATCCTCAGCGTTAATATTGATACTCACATTGACACCGGGAGAAATCTCCGTCAAAATATCTCCGGTCGTTCCTCCGGCATACACGATTTCTTTGCTGAGCGCATCCACTTCAAAAGGTGCTTCAATGGTATTGTGGCCTGCAAAAATATACCTTCCCTGATAGGATGTATTTCCGTACTGGGTCACTTCATTGATGATTTCTAAAACCTCGTCTGATATCATGCTTAACTGTTCTTCCGAATAAGTCTCGCTCGAGCCTTGAGTCACAAGATCCTGTACCCGCTGGACGGCAGATATGGTGCTTTGTAAGGCCGTATCTGTAGCATCCAGCCAGCCGAGAGAATTTTCTATATTGGATAAATATTGCTCATTTTTTTTAAGAGATGAATCCATCCGCATAATACGGGTAATTTCATAAGGATCATCGGAGGGTCTCAGTATTTCAGAGAAACCGGATAGCTGCTCCTGGCTTTTCTGCATGGCAGCAAGATTTCTATTCAGATTTGACAGATAATTGTCCGTTAGCATTTTATGTGTAACGCGCATGTTCTCCCCTCCTTATTAAACCATATTTAAAACGGCATCCAGCATTTCCGTCAAGGTGCTGATAACCTTGGAATTTGCCGCATACAGATCGGAATATTTAATGAGATTGACGGTCTCCTCATCTATGGAAACACCGGAAATGGATTCCTCACGTTCTTCCAATGCCGCTACAAGCGCTGCCTGAGTAGAGACACCATTTGAAGCCCGCTGGGTATCCGACCCGACTGTTGCCACGATATCGGCATAGAATCCTCCGAGGGTCCTGCCTGACGGGTCCGATTCCAGTGTAAACTCGGTTTCATTATAATAATTGTCAAGGTAGTCTTCAAGATTTGTTCCTGAAACATCCGCAGGCAGACTTATTTCATTCAGCTTAGAAATAAGTAAGGCCCTGGCTCCGTCCCCCGGCAAACCGCCAAAAGCACCTGCTTCTATCAGAGTAACATCATCCTGCACATCTGGGTTCACCTTTATATTTGCTGCCGTATAATCGGGATTGGTATCATCGAAGATCGGCGTACCGTTTGTGCCGCCATCCGTAAGGATATAATTCACGGTAGTTGCTACGGCAAATGCCAGATCATCCAGCTGTGATGCGTAGCCTTCCAGTTTTGCAAGGGCTTCCATATTTCCGGCAAGCTCTCCTTCTTTTAATTCTGCTTTTGTTAATGGAGGTATATCGGTATTATCTGCATCATACTCCGCCCATTCCTGAGTTTCGATATAAACCACGTCGCCTGTTGAAAAATCATAAGTCCCTGATGGTACGGTGATTTCAACAGGACTAGAGGTATCTCCGTCTCTGTAAACGGTGATATTCTGGTCGGTTCCATCGTCTGTTATGTTGCCGATAACTGACATTTTCAAATCAGGTTCTCCTGCCGTATCGTGAGCCAGAAGAACCTCTCCCGTATCGGCATCTGTTATCATTACTTTGGAATCCTCATTATAATCCACATTTATGTTCACCAGAGCGGAAAGCTTATCCAGAAGCACTCCCCGCTGGTCTTCCAGACTGTTGGGTTCAAGACCTTTTAAGTTCATTTTATAGATCTGATCGTTCAATGCTTTTATATCGCTGATCAGATCATTGGCCTCTTTGGTCTTACTGGCAATCAGATCCGTGGTATCCGACTTCAAAGTTTGGGTCTGGGATGCCATTTGATTCAGCATGCCTGTAAAGGTCTCTGTAGCCTGCAGTACAATAGTACGCCCATTGGTGCCTTCCGGACTTTCGGCTAAATCGGACCACGCCGTCCACATTTCCGTTAAAGCATTGTTCAAACCTGTTTCATCCGCATTGAAGATGATTTCGGCCTGCTCCATTACATATTGGGCAGATGTATAAGAACCATAGCATGCGTATTCATGCCAGATCTGAGCATCCAAATATTTGTCCCGTACTCTTTCTATATTGGTCACGTCGACTCCGGTTCCAACTTGAAATTTTGAAAATGAATAAGGCATTGATTCCTGTAAAATGACTCTTTGTCTCGTGTACCCCTGGCTCTCCGCATTTGCGATATTGTTGCTGGCTGTTTTAGTAGCTAATGAATTAGCCTGCAATCCTTTTATCGCTGTATTATAAGTCGAGAAAATACCCGGCATAAGACTCACCCTTTCTCAGACAGACTGATCAATCAAAGTTTTAACTTTTTCGTTGCTTTCGACTTTACCATTTTCACCATAAATGCTTCCCGATTTTTTTATGGCCTGTTGTATGATGTGCATCATTGTATTCTGATAGGCCATACTTTGACGGGTCAGTATGAGATTGATCTCCTGATGCTCCCGGATTTCCTTGTGAAGCTCTTTAATATCACTTATCCGCTTTTGGATCTGAGCCTTCTGCCCTCCGGGAAAATCCATCTCGCTTACTTTAACTTCGCCATATTCCGATATATAAGCCCTCTTTATTTCGTCTAATTCTTCGGTCAAGGCCGTTTTAGTTTTTAATATTTCGGATAAAGCTTCCCCGTCATTTTTTATTAACGCTTGCTTTTCATCCATTACAGCATTTTTTATTTTAAGTAAAATTTCCCTTTGCTGTGTTAAAGTATCCTGAATATCCATGCGTACACTCCCGTAATTATTCTTTTATTTTTTGAATAATTTTATCTGCCAATTCTTCGGATGAAATGCGATAGGTTCCTGAATGGATGGCTTCCTTGATTTTTTTAACACGGTCGGTATTGAGTTCCGAATCTTTCATTTTATCAAAATACATCCTGATTTCTTTTGAGGAATCGGAAAGTTCGATCCTGTCTTTTTCAAGAGATGCCGAGGATTCTTTGGACTTGTTGACTGTACTTTGCTTGTTTTCATTATATAATTTTTCTAAATATTGACTGTATCCTGAATGATTGACTTTCATCTTATCACCACCAAAAATTCTATTAAAACTACTTTCACTATATCGGAACATTCAGAATAAATTTTAGCCGTTTTTAAAAAATTATTTTAATGTTTCCACACGTTCTTTTGTACTTACGATGGAATTAATCCTGATTCCGAATTTTTCATCCAAAACAACCACTTCACCCTGTGCAATCAACTTGCCGTTTACATATATATCCAATGGTTCTTCCGCATATTTGTTTAATTCTACAATGGATCCCGGCTCTAATGCCAGTACTTCTTTTATGGATTTTTGAGCACGTCCTAAAACAACACTCAATTCCAATGGCACATCCAGTATCAAATCAATATTTCTCGATTGAGTGTTTTGTTTCGTTTCTTTAAGAGGAACAAATTCAGGTTTCTGGATTTCCACTTCTGTTTTCTTCGGTTGCTGTTTTACTGCTTCCTGTTTAGGCAGTTCTGCTTTTTGTTCCGGCTCTTCCTCTTCTTCGAATTCACCTTCATCATCCGGAGCAGGCCCATCTGAAGGCGAAATACTCCCTAACATTGTCTGAGAAATCTGTTTAGCCGTTTCCAATGCATATAACTGCATAATTTCACTGTCGATCAAACCTTCAATGGTTAACTTGAATACGATACAGGCAACATTGGCTTCTCCGGGAAGTCCTTTTATTTCAACCTGATGAGATAAATCAGCCACCTGGACCAATGGCGGATCGATATCGATTCTTTTGCCAAGCATGGTGGATACGGCAGTGGAAGCAGACCCGATCATCTGGTTCATAGCTTCGGATACTGCGCTTAATTCCATTTCAGAAAGGGTCTCCTCATTGAATTCAGACCCGTCTCCGCCCATCATGAGATTTGCAATAATAGAAGCATCTTTTATGGACATCATGAGCACATTGGTACCATGAAGACCGTCATCAAACTGAACCTGTAAAATCACATAAGGCACTTTAGACGAACTGATGATCTCATTAAAAGTCGTCAATTCAACTCTTGGTGTTGTAATATTTACCTGATGATTCAAGAGTGTAGATAATGTTGTTGCAGATGTCGACATGGAAATATTTCCGACTTCTCCCAAAATATCTTTTTCCGAATCCGATAAACCATCCGGCTCTTCTCCATTGATGCTTTGATTTTTCTGCAACAAAGAATCTATCTCTTCCTGAGATAAAAATTTATCACTCATCTTCTTCTGCATCCTTTCCAATGTCACCTACAACCTGAATAGCAAGCTTATTGTCATATAAGCCAGGCTGTACGTAAAATTTTTGTTTGTTTTCTATGCATAATTTCATAGGCTGGTCCAACTTCAGATCCAGCTCCACAATATCTCCCACATCCAGTTCAACAAAATCATTTACCGTTATATCCGTTTTACCTAAAAGCACATTCATATCTACTTTTGCCTTATTTAAAACCTGTTCAATATCTTCTCTGTATTCAAAGGAGGTACTTTTTGTTTTCATAAGGTCATAGTTCTTTGCATGCAGTTCGTCGGCTATTCTTTCAATGGTCCTGTAGGGTATACATAGATTTACGAAAGAATTTTCTTCAATAACCTCTACTTTAAATGTCATCAAAACTACCGTTTCATTATGAGGGAGGGTCTGCTGTAGCAGAGGATTCGTCTCAACTGTCTCCAATGAAGGCGAAAGTTCAATCACGTCTGCCCATACTGTTTTTAATGTATCAATCATTCCTTTGAGCATTTCCTTTGTCATCATCATTTCAATATCGGTAAATTCCCGGATACTATACTTGTGAACCATAGCACCGCCAAAATATAAATCAATCATATTAAAACAAAACTGGGGATTAAGCTCAAGTATACTAATCCCGACCAGAGGCTCACAGGTGAATACGCCCATAACCGTCGGGTTTGGGATTGACCTTATGAACTCTCCAAAAGTAACCTGTTCTATGGAGGCTATGGATAGTTTCACATTATTTCTGACCTGATTGGATAATATATTGGATACGATACGCGCATAGTTTTCGTGGATCCCTCTGAGCGTCTGGATCTGATCCTTTGCCAATTTATTAGGTCTGCTGAAATCATAGACTTTTACATTTTGCCGATTTGACTCCTGCTCTATTTCGATTGTATCCAATTGACCGCTTGATAAGGCATTTATCAGGGAATCAATTTCGTCCTGAGAAAGAACGTTCTTCATTCAATCACCTCATTGTATAAGGATTTAATGCACTTTATAATCCTAATGCCTTTCCTATTGCTTCCATTACTCTTTCTGCATTAAACGGTTTTACAATAAAGTCAACAGCGCCTGACTTGATTGCATCCATAACCATAGCTTGCTGTCCCATGGCACTGCACATAATAACCTTTGCATCCGGATCGTATTTTCGGATTTCTTTAAGAGCCTCAATGCCATTCATTTCAGGCATGGTAATATCCATGGTCACAACATCGGGTGTGGTTGACTTGTATTGATCTACAGCTGTTATCCCGTTTTCCGCTTCTGCCACTACCTCAAATCCGTTTTTCTCTAAAATATCTTTTACCATCATCCTCATAAATACTGCATCATCCACTATCATTACTTTTTTTGACATACATGAACCTCCTTAAGTTTATTGCACAGGTATTTTGTTATTTTTGATGATCCTATCATTTAATCATTTTCAGTAATAATCCCCATGATGCCATCAGGTATTTTCTGAAGCGGATACTGCTTCTCAACTGCGCCTATTTCAAAAGCCACCTTCGGCATTCCGTAAACAATACTTGAATCTTCATTCTGCCCGAGCGTTCTAGCACCTGCTTTTCTCATCTTAAGCAATCCATCCGCTCCGTCTTTTCCCATTCCGGTCAGGATAACACCTATCGCTTTTTTACCCAATTGCTGCGCTACGGAGTAAAAAAGCACATCCACAGAAGGGCAATGTCCATTTACCTTATTAAATTCAGTTCCTTTTTCTGTTTCGACGAATAATCCTGAATTTGTTTTTTTGACTCTCATATGATAACCCCCCGGTGCAATGATAACACGCCCCGGAAGTATCTCATCTCCACTTTCTGCCTCCTTAACTTCAAGCAATGAATTGTTATTCAGCCTTTCCGCATACAGCTTTGTAAAAACCGGAGGCATATGCTGTACGATGACAATACCCGGAATATCCTTCGGGAGAGCCTTAATAATATCATAAAGAGCGTTGGTCCCTCCTGTAGATGCTCCCATGGCAATCACACTGCCGGTAAAGCTTCGGGAATTGTTGGTTGCTGTATTGGTTTTTCTTATGACTCTTCTGTGATTTCCAACTTTTGCAGTAGCTGCAATTTTGATTTTAACAATCAAATCTTTTATAAAGTTGTCCAGATTGGTATCCAATCCCGGCTTCGTCACAAAATCTACCGCCCCGGCATTTAATGCATCAAAAACTTTCTCACTGACCGCACTGACTACTATAGCAGGCAGCGGGTATTGGGGCATAAGCCTTTTTAAGAATTCAATGCCATTCATTTTGGGCATTTCCACATCCAGTGTAACAACATCAGGCTGAAAATTGATAATCATATCCCTCGCTTCATAAACATCTCCTGCTTTTCCAATCACCTCTATGTAGGGATCTTCTGACAGCTTCTTTGAAAAAGCTTCTCTAAAAACAAGAGAATCATCTACTACAAGCACTTTTATTGTCTTCTTCTCCATAAGCACTATTCCTTTCTATAAATTGCAGGCTGTAAATATTTATATTGGGAACTACTCCTGTCAATACTCTCAGAATGGCCGATAAATAAATATCCTCCAGGTTCTGTAAATTTATAGAATTTGTTGATTAAATCATTTTTTGTATGATTATCAAAATAGATCATTACGTTTCTACAAAATATAACATGAAATTTCCTTTTGAAAGGAAATTCATTCATTAAATTAAATCTCTTAAACAGCACATCTTTTTTTATATCTTCTGTTACAGCTACATGATCATCATCGTATTTTTCAAAGTACTTCTTTTTCCATGAATCCGGAATTTTTTCTATAGACTCCTTTGGATAGACAGCATTCTGGGCCTTTATCAAAGACTTGGTTGAAATGTCTGTTGCCAGCAAACTGGTATCCCATTGCCTGTTTTGGTCTCCGAAAAACTCTCTGATAATCATTTGAAGTGCATAAGGTTCTTCTCCTGAAGAGCAACCGGCACTCCATATTCTTAAATCCCGTGTATTTCTTTCTCTTTCTTTGATATAGGGAAGCACCTCTCTCTTTAAAAAGTCAAAATGTTTTTCTTCCCTGTAAAAATATGTATAATTAGTTGTTATTTTATTAATCATTTCTATGATTGCTTCGCCGCTTGCATCTTCTGTTACAAAATTAAAATACTCGGAAAAACTTTTAAAATTGCTTTTTTCCAAAAGCCTTCCAAGGCGGCTTGTGAGAAACGATATTTTTTTATGAGATAATGAAATTCCAAAATTGTTTCGGATATAGCTTGAAAACTTTAAAAATTCCTGTTCTGTTATGTTCATTTCTTCACCTTTGTATCATTGATTTTCAAGTAATTTGTCAATATCAAGCAATATAACCACATTGTCATTCACATGAGCGATACCGCTGATATACTGCACCCTGACGGCATCGTTAAAACTGGGCGTATCTGCAATTTCACTTTCTTTGATATTCAGTACTTCCGAAACTCTGTCCACAATCAGTCCAACATAAAGATCCTCTTTATTAACTACAATAATACATGTCCTGTCATCATATTCTATAACAGGCTTGTCAAATTTTGTTCTTACCTCCATTACAGGGATGATTTGACCTCTCAAATTAATGACTCCTTTTACATAAGGCGGCTGGTGCGGAATAAAAGTAATATGCTGAATCCCAATGATCTGGGTAATATTTTCTATCTGAATGCCATAAGTTTCATCCCCAATGGTAAATGTAAGGTTTTTTTGTGCTTCTTCATCCAAGATCTCCTGTTGATCTTCGTTATAAGCATTTATCGGAATAATTTCTTTTTCTTTCATAGTTCTCCTTCCCCTCTGCCGGAAAATTAGTAGTTATAATTATTATGCAATCAGGCCCGAAGGATCAAGTATCAAGCAAATACCTCCGTCACCCAAATGTGCACAACCTGAAATTCCCTCGATCTTTTGGATATATTTTGAAAAACTTTTGACAACTACCTGATGCTCTCCAATAAGCTGATCCACAAACAGACATGCTTTTAAATCTTCATTTTCAAGCATGACCATAATACCTTCTTCCAAGTTATCTATTTCTGTTTCAAGTCCATAGCGCTCATGAATACGTATCACAGAATAACATTCGCCTCGAACCAGAATCATTTCATTTCCGTCGGTATCAGTAATGATATCTTTCTTTTTGGCTTTGAAAGATTCCCGGATAGTAGTAATCGGCAACGTAAATTTATTCTCTCCTACGTTCATGACCATACCATTTATAATGGCCAAAGTCAGAGGAATTCTCAGGGTTACATGAGTCCCATTTCCCTTTTCACTTTCAACAACCGCAATGCCTCCAATTTTTTCAAGTTCCTTTACAACAGCATCCATTCCTACGCCTCTGCCTGAAAAATTAGTCACCTCTTCTTTTGTTGAAAGTCCTGCTTCAAAAATCAGACTGAAGGCCTCTTTATCCGAATATTCTTCCATAGGTTTCTTTAGCAAGCCTTTTTTATTGGCTTTCTCCAAAATTTTTTCTTTGTCTAAACCTCTTCCATCATCCCGTACAATAATCAAGACATCTCCGCCTGAATTTTTGGCTTCCAAAATAACCGTGCCTTTTTCGGGTTTTCCGGATTTCTTTCTCTCTTCAGGTGATTCAATCCCATGATCAATTGCATTCCGAATAAGATGCATCAACGGGTCTGAAATATGCTCTATAATATTCTTGTCAACTTCCGTTTCCTGCCCCAAGAGCACCAGTTCCACTTCTTTATTGGTTTTTACACTCATATCCCGAACGATCCTGTTCATCCTCTGAAAAGTCATCGCGAGGGGAACCATCCGGATTTCCATAACAATATCCTGAACTTCATTGATGATTTTTCTCATTTGAGCAGCAGATTTTTCTATGCTTTGAATGTTAAGTCTTTTAAGTTCCGGATTCTGAGTTACCATAGCCTCGGAAATCACCAGTTCTCCTACTAAGTTCATCAATAAATCCAATTTTTCAACATTTACATTTATGTATTTCTGATGTCGTGAATGAGGCTGGTCTGCAATTGTCTTCTTACTTTCCTTTTTTATCTCCAGATTGCTTTCATTATTTATTTTTTCTTCAATTTTTTCAATATCTGCCTTTTCTTCTGGTAATTCTGAAACACTGTCTGGCGCATCCTTTTCCTCCGAAATATCGTCTCTTTCAGATTCATATTTTCTAAAGTCTGATTTGATATTTTCAAACTCCTGAACAGTAATTTCTTTTATTTCCAGATACTTGAGAAATGATACTCTTTCAAAGTAGTATTCCAATTCTTTTTTATTCTGGGAGCAGTTCAAAATCATCTGAAAGCCTTGGGCTTTAATGATACTTAATCCTTGATCAACATCTTCCAAATCTTCTGGAAAATGATAAATCTCGCATCCGAACTCATCCATATTATGTACAATACTAAAAGAGCGTATATTTTCCATCTGGCACTCATCTTCAAAGACGACCTTTACATAAAAAAGGTTATTATACGCTGTTTCTACGGAGACTTTATCCTTTTTTTCTCCATGTTCCGATTCTTCAGGTTGTATTGAATCCGCATCCCCTAAAAATTTAAAAGACTCTAACAAATCAACGATCATTTCAGTTAAATCCTCCGCCTTTTCTACGGAAGGTTCATCATTCTGAATCTTAGTTACTTCTTCCTTGAAATAATCTACACAATCCAATACAACATTGGTTATATGTGAATAATTAATGTTTTCCGGGTGTTTCGTTCTAAGATAGTCAAATAAATCTTCTGTAACATGCGCCAGTTCAGCAATGTTGTCATACTTCATCATCATGGAGTTTCCTTTAATGGTATGCATAATTCGAAAGATTTCATTAATGGCAGTTTCCATTTCGTTACTTTTTTCACTTTCAATAATCACTTTCTCAAGCTGTTCGATCAACTGGAATGTTTCATGAACATACATATCAATCATAGGATCTCTTTCTTGATTTGCCATAATATCCTCCTATCATTTATTACTGGTTCTGTTTTCTGCGTATCCAAACTTATCTATCATCTACTATTTATCCGCAAAAAATTATAATAATCTTAATATCACTATTTATACATTCATCCATTTATCGACAAAAAATGTCTTTTTTTATAATTAGTTTATATTAAATACTATCGGATGTAAAGAATAGTTTTAAAGCTTTATTACTGCAAAATAAAATAAAGAGAGGTATGCTCCTCTCTTTCACTTTAAGTAAGATATCTATCGATCGTGTTTAGGGTTTTTGGAAACGATTTCCAAGGCTTTTGTCAATTCTTTTATCGCATCTGTACGGAATTGTGTCTCAAGTTCATTGATTTTAGAATATACTTCGCCTTTATCTGTTGCAATATACAAGGGCTTCAATCCATTTAACGCTATGGCGCGAATATCGTCCTTGCATCTATCACATGTACAAATATCTTTATAGTCCTTCAATAAAACAGGCAGCAATCTGTCAACAACACTCTCCATATAGTTTTTGATCATCGTATATTTCCCCCTTTCATTAGTAATGAACAAGGATATTTTTCTTTAATTATAGCACGAATCGATAAATTATTTCACTTCTCTTCAATAAATTAAATAAATATTTTATTCCATGAAGTTGGAATATATGATATAGTCATTCATGGATGGTGATTTGGATGGATTTATTAGATGCAAAGCATGTTTATGAAACGGATTTTTTTAAAATATGGAATTGGTTGAATCAACTGAACCGGGAAGTTCAAAATGAGCCTGAATTTTTTGCAGATTGGTACAATTTTTATCTGGGACATAAATCAGAATATGATCGGCATGAAAAAATCCAAGATGTCATCAGCATTAATAAGGTAAAGACAAAATTTTTTAATTCCAATCGTGATATGACCAATGAAATGATAGAAAATTTTGTGGAAGAAAAAATTAAAAACATCAGTATTAGAATCGCTTTTGAAGATCATATCCGTTTTAATGCCAAGATAATATCTAAATTAGTAAAAAGAGGCATGAACCAAAAAGATGAATTTGATTTTAATAACTTCATACGGCGTTCTTTAAGTTTTACTGATTTTGTATTGAAAAATAAGGATATCGTTTTAAATCATTTTGTGGATGTAGATCAGTATAATAGGCATGATTTTGTTTTTCAGTCAGACCCAAACCTCAATATTGCAGTTAGACTGAAACGTTACGGACTTCCTCATCAAAGCTTCTATAATTTTTTAAACGAAGAAAATAAATCGATTCCCCGGAAAAAGTTTCTGGTTCATTTGAGCTATTTTTTTCAATTTGACATACAGATGACTGAGATGCTGCTGAATCAAAACGGGTATACCATAGAAAAATCACAACATACCCTTGACCAAATTATCAAATATTGTCTGATCATGGGTGTCACTTTTGATAGTCTGACCGCCATCGCAAATCATTATGGGTATAATTTTTAATATTTTTTAAATTTCAACGTATTTCGCCGATATTCAAGCACTATTCCAACTTGTTGGAATAGTGCTTTTTCCGTTTTTCTTTCTTTTTTTATTTTTTATCGGCAATAGTCGTATACCCCTATAGGGTCCTCCGGACTCTGTTAAGCTTGCAGTTACTACGCCTGTTTTATAACCGCCGTCATTGGTTTTTATTCATGTTAAGGTCTAATGGTATTAAAAATATTTTTTCTCCTTTTAAAAACAAAAATAAAGCGTCATAATTTTGACCAAAACCAATATCAGGTTAGAAGCTGCAGCGAATAAAAATTTCCCTGAAGGTTATATTATTTTGTGATTGATAATATTGTAATGATAATAATAGAGGAATATTCATTTAGTGAAAAAAGAGGTCGACATGATTGTTATTCTCACCCGAACCATTATATTATATGGCGTTGTTTTATTTATGATAAGGCTTATGGGCAAAGCCGAACTTGCAGAAATGGAACCGTTTCAATTGGTGATTATATTGATGGTTGCAGAGCTTGCTGTTCTTCCCATGGAAAATACAGATATATCGTTAATGAATGGTATTACAGCGTTGGCAGCACTTCTATTTATCCAGGTGCTTATTTCTTATATATCCCTGAAAAGTGAAAAGGGGAGAATATTATTTTGCGGCAAACCCAGCATATTGATCAACAAAGGAAACATTGTTGAAAGTGAAATGAAAAAGCTCAGAATCAATATCAACGATTTATTGGAGGAACTGCGGTCCAATAGCATCACTTCCCTTGATGATGTAGAATATGCCATTTTAGAAACCAATGGTGATTTAAATGTTATTCCCAAGGCAGAAGCCAGACCTCTGACAAAAAAAGATATGCTTATTTCCTCTCCAATACAGCATATGTCCCTTCCGCTCATCGTAGACGGCATGGTGTATCAAGATAGCCTTAAAGCATTAAACCTGACCGAAGACTGGCTGAAGAAAAATATGGAGTCAGCTAACATTAATGATTATAAGGAAATCCTTTTTTGCTATATAGATGAAAATGACGATCTCCATTTTCACAGAAAACAGGGGAATAAAGGTGAGGTGAAAAAATGAAAGCTTTGATTATATCTTTATTTATTCTCTTATTGATCATTGCTTTGTGGTTTTGGATTTTGAACTATATGGACCAATCCATCCATCATCTAATTGAGATTATAGATGATAATCTTAAGCCTGCCGTTATCAACAGCAACTGGGAAAAAGCCGAGAATCAATTTCTTATTTTGAAGCAAAAATGGAATCGGTATCAAAGGCTGTATAATTTATTTATCGATCAGGCTGCCGTGTCGGAAATTAATTATTCAAATGCACGAATTGGAGTTTACCTGGATCAAAAAGCAACGGTTTTGGCTTTAAGCGAGTTATCTTATGTCAAAGAGCACCTTTCCGCTTTACATGAAGATGAATTAATCCGAATAGAGAATATACTATAGCCGAATAATTCCGCTTTACATTTTCCAGAAAAATTAATATGATATATACCAGTAGAGTAAGTATTATGCGTTAAGTGTTAAAGGATGGGATGTCGCCTTTAAACGAAGGACTATGTCCGCGGTATAATGCTGCATCCGCTGCTGCATTGAAGAGTCCGCCTTTCTCTTTAGTGTTAGTAGGGATATTCTATACAAAGAGAAAGGAGTCCTATTATGAAAACAAACAAACTCATTGCTCTTGCACTGTTAGTTGCAACGAGCATCATTCTGACCAGATTTTTATCCTTTTATGCTCCCATTTTTGGAGCAAATACCATTCGCGTCGGATTGGGGCATGTTCCTATTCTTCTGACCGGCATTTTATTCGGACCTTTTGCAGGCGCTATGGTGGGTGCTGTCAGTGATGTAATTGGTACTTTATTATTCAATCCTTTGCCATATTTCCCCGGTTTTACTTTGTCTGCGGCTTTGACAGGCATAATTGCCGGCTTAATGATCAAACTGCTTGAAAGGTATCATCATATCGGAATCATACAAATGCTTGGGCTTGTTTATATTGCAGAGCTTCCCACTTCCGTATTCATGAATACTTTTTTTGTATCCATTATTTCAGGAGTCCCTTATTCTTATCTGCTCTTGCCAAGAGTAGCGGCTACAGCTATTTTTGTCATTGCTTATTCGGTTATCCTGCTTATATTGTATAAAAAACTTATTAAACTGGATTTTATCAGAGAGATGCGGCAAATCCCGGATAAGTGAGGGAGTAGAAAAGAAAAACAAAAGAAGGGCTTTAATAACAAAAGCCCTTCTTTAAGTAGTAAGTTTAAGTTTAAGTGTAAGTAAAAGTGTAAGTTTCTTAGCTGCTTAATAAGTTTACCACGGTTTTGATAGCCGCAATATTACTCTTTATCGCTTTTGCTTGTTTTACATTTAATATGTCCAGTATTTCTATAATATCCTGACCACTTTTCAGTAAATCTTTATTGTTTGCCCTGATGCTTTCCATTCTATTGTCCAATTCCAGAATTTTGTAGGCATTATCTTTTATAGTCCCTTCAAGATGAGGTGCAATTTTTTCCAGCACTTTTAAATGCCTTTTAGGTGTCGAGAGCTTCCCCATAGACTCTGCCTTAGTTTTATAGACACCGCTTTTTAATCCATAAACGTTTTCTACAACGTTTAAAACAGATTCCAATCCTGTCAGTGTAGTTCGGACATTGTCATCAAAATATGGGGAAATATCTCTTATAATATGGTTGAATTTTACAACATGACCATACGTATCTCCGGAGCTTTTTTCAATAGACTTAAAGATATTATTATTTCCGCCCATTATATAGAACAGAGGCAAAATGGCCAGAAGATTTTCCATATGTACATTTCCTAAAATGTTTTTCCTTACCCTTTTATCGGATTCTTTCCTTTCATCCAACTCTTCAAAAAGTAAATCCATCTTTTCACTCATACTCTTTTCTCCTATCATTTTAATAGTTGGAGTATCATAAATAGCATATGTAAAATACTAATAATATGTTACTATTTATATAAGATTTCAAAACCTTCTAAAAGAGGAGGCATCATAATGTATTCAAATTTACCATTTTTTAGAAACAGAAAAATAGGTCTTGCTTTAGGAGGCGGTGCTATTTTAGGCATGTGTCACGTGGGCGTTTTACAGGCCGTCGATGAACTGGATATTCCAGTGTCCTGTATTAGCGGCACCAGTGCCGGCGCATTGGTGGGCGTTCTTTATGCATCCGGTATAACATCATCTCAATTAAAAAGAATTGCCCTGTCAACACATTGGGGGCTGCTTGCAAAACCTTCTTTACCCAGAAGAGGTATATTTTCCACAGAGCCTATGGAAACATTCCTTAAAAAATATTTAAATGATTTATATATTCAGAATCTGAAGATCCCTTTTTCTGCCGTTGCCGTGGATGCCGTTGAAGGCAAAGAAATCATATTTCATGAAGGTTATATACCTACAGCCATACGTGCATCCTGCGCTATTCCGGGAATCTTCAGACCCATTGAACAAGATAATATGCTTTTGATAGATGGTGGTATCATGGATAACGTGCCGGTCACACCCCTGAAGCATCTGGATGCCGACATTGTTATTGCCGTCTGTATAACACCGGGGTTCAGCTCATGGAATCCGAGAAACACACCTGAATTGATCATGAAATCATTTCTGCTGGCACAGCATGCCAATTCAAAAAGAGAAATGAGCCACGCAGATATTATTATTGATATTGATACAAAAAAAATCAGCCCGGCCGATTTTAAAGGATCGGCGGAACTGATAGAAATCGGCTATAAAACTGCCATGAGGTCTCTTAAAGATAATCCTATTATTCCCTAATGATTTTAGGGAGCATGATTGTAACAATATTTTTTCTGGATTTAGTATCCAACATTACATCTCCATCATGCTGTTTGATGATCATGCCAGCCATAAGAAATCCCAAGTATACGTCTTCTATAACAGTGTTTGAGTGTCTGTAATTAATCTCATCAAATCTATCAAATAAATTGGCAAGCTTTTTCTTGGTAGGTGCCGTATTATGAATACTGATTACGATCTCTTTATCAGTATCCACAATACCTACTGAAATTTCTTCCTTCTTGGGAGAAATCTTAATGCTGTTATCAAGAAATAACCTTAAAGCATCTTTTAACCGGTCTCTGTCTGCAGATATGTATATATGGGGTTCACATGATACAGAAAAGGAATGGTCCTCATCATATAGCTTTGCTTCCGATACGATTTCTTCTATTAGATCATTCAATCTGAATTCCTCAATTTCATCAACCAACGGCTCTTTGTAATCCATAATACAATTGATGAAGTTCTCCGTATACTTCTGAATAGCAGAGGCTTCTTTTCGAATAGCCAAAATGGCTTTTCGTTTCTTTAGATTCTCCTCACCTTCCTGTGCAAACATTTTGGTAAAACTTAATATGGATGAAGCAGGAATATTCATCTTTTGAGGTAAAGCACATAATAAATGCTCTTTTCTTCTTATGGATTCTTCAATATCATGAAGCACATTATTAAAAGCCAATATGAAGTCTTTCAATTCTCCCTGAAACTCATGGTGATCCAATCTAAAATCAAGCTTATCAGGTTTGATGCCTTTAATTTTATCTGTAATTTTTTCTATAGGTGCAAACTGTTTTTTGATAATGAGATAGGATCTCCTTCCGAAATAAAGAATAAAAAGAGCAGATATTCCAAAACCCGCTGCAAAAATAGGCATCAGATCATTTCGAGCCTGTGCGGCATTTTCCCTGAGCACCAGAAGAAAGGGGCTTTCATCTGCAAAAGATGTTTCATAGTAAAACCATTTTGGAGCACCGTATTCCAAAAATTTTTTACTGCTGCTGATATCATGATGCACATATTCCGGTTCTGAATCCGTATTGGATGCAATGAATTCTTTAGAATCTCTTTCATATAAATAATATTCTATTCCGGACAAATACTGGCATTCTCCTATTTTTTCCGGATCATTTACAAATTCATTGATAATAATATGACTGAAGCTTTCCAGTTTTTCTGTTGCCCGGTGATTCATCCAGCTTTTGATCCCAACATAATAGATGCCGTTTATAAGAATGGCCAATATGATATAGCTGAAAAGAATTCTTAAATATCTGAATGATTGTTTTTTTTCCGGCATATTTCCCCCTCCTGAAATATATGTTATTATTTTATCCTGGGCTTTTTAAATTTTTCGGAAGTAAAATGGTTACAGTTGTTCCGTTTCCTATTTCGCTTTCAACATTTATTTCTCCTCCATGCTGTTCTATAATAACTTTGGCAATAGCAAGTCCTAATCCGGTACCGCCTTTTTTATTTCTTGTTCTGGCCTGGTCTGCTCTGTAAAATCTTTCAAAGATATGCGGTAAATCTTCCTTGGATATACCGATCCCGTTATCCTGTATCACGAGATAAACCTCTTTGTCGGAAGCCTTCAGACGGATATTAATCTCCCCTTCGGGATGTGTATATTTCATGCTGTTATCAATGAAAATCCGTATTGCCTGCTTAAGTTTATCAATGGAGGCAAAAATTTCACCATCGTAATCAAATTCACCTTTAATGGTATGCCCCGAATCAATAAGCTGAGTTTCTTTTACAATTTCAGTCATAAATTCTTTAACGTTAAAGATCTCTTTTTCCATCTCCATGTTGCCTTTATCCCGTCTTGCCAAAAACAGCAGGCTCTCAACAAGGCTCTGCATGTTTCTGGATTCATCCTCGATAGCTTTCAGACTCTCTTCCAGAACGCCCGGATCTTCTTTGCCCCACCGGTTTACCATACTGGCATATCCTTTGATAACTGCAATGGGTGTTCTTAACTCATGAGAAGCGTCCGAAACAAATTGTTTTTGATTTTCATAAGCTTTTTCTATCTCATCCATCATATTGTTGAAAGTAGCGGCAAGATCTTTTAATTCATCCTTTGTGCCGCGTATATCAAGACGCGTACTGAGATTTCTGACCGAAATGTCTTCGACTTTTTGCGTCATGATCTTAATGGGTTTCAAATGTTTTGTTGAAATCCGAAATAATGATAGCCAAACTAAAAGCAGCAGGAATATCGAAACAAAAAAAACAACACTCCATAAAAAATCGATCTCTTTATGAATATTCGTTGCATCTTTTCTGATAACAATGTTAAATGATGCATTTTCATCGTCGGAAAGTTTTTCATAATAAAACCACTGCGGATTATGCCGTTGAATAAATCCATATAATGGAATACGGGTATTATGCTCCGAATAAGCTATTTTTTTTTGGGAATTGGTTCCTAATAAGTTTTTGTCAGAATCCCTATATATAAAATATTCCAACTTTTCAAAACCAAAAAGCTCATCATTTATTTCGCTCTGATTCTCCACATTGCTGAGAAGACTTTCTGAAGCTATTTTCATGACATCGACTGTTTCCATATACATCCAAGTCTTTATTCCCAGATAGAACAACATATTCACCAGTATAATAAAGGATAAAAAAGTAATGGAAAATTCCAAAGTCAGTTTGAAAGTAATATTGAATCTGAACAACGATAAAATTCTGTCCTGCATTTTTTCTTTGCCTTCGGGAGATTCAATCTTTTTCTTCAACAACCTCACCCTTTATCCTTAAAAATATATCCCACACCTCTAATGGTACGAATATACTGTTTTCCGAAACGGTCATCTATTTTTTCCCTAAGGTAACGTATGTAAACATCAACTACTCTTGTTTCTCCATAATAGTCGAAACCCCAGACATATTCCAAGATTTGTTCTCTGGTCAAAACTTTATCCCTGTTCTGCATAAGATACAGACATAAATCATATTCTGTCTTTGATAAATTTATCACTTCATCCTCATACTGGCAGGAGCGGCTTTCCGTATTAATTTTTAAAGGTCCGCTGATGATCTCATGATGGTCTTCTGTTTTCTTTCTGAAGAACCGTCTTACTCTTGCAAGAAACTCTTCTATTTCAAAGGGTTTTGTAATATAATCATCCGCTCCAAAATCAAGGCCGGCTATTTTATCCATAGTGTCTCCTCTGGCCGTAAGCATAATAATAGGCAAATCAGAAATTTGACGTATTTTTCGGCAGACTTCCATACCATTCATCCCCGGAAGCATGATGTCCAATATCACCAGATCATATCCGCCCTTCAAAGCTTCGTCAAGTCCGGCTTTCCCGTTAGAAACAGTATTTGCTTCATATCCTTCATGCTGTAATTCCAATTCTAAGTATCTTAATAATTTTAAATCATCTTCAACAATAAGTATTTTTTTATTCACCGGCTTCACCTCGCTTTTTTTCTCTTATTCACTATTATAATGCAGCAGGCAGATTATTTCACCCATTTCTTCAGCAAAGCATAATAAAATCGCCTGTACAGGCGATTTTTAAGAAATATTTATATAAATGCAGGAAGTACATTTTGGCAAATGACCCTGCTCCACTGCAGAATGAAATATTATTCAGCTTCTTTTTTTATCATATCGTTAACAACGATTTCCGAACCCTTTGAAGTCACCGAAATTTTATAGCCAATTAAAAACAGTATTGCCAGAAGAAGAAGGGAAAATGGAAAAGTTATAATAATAAGCAAAACAGCCAGAGTCAAAGGAATGTTGATTATCTGCTCTTCGTCTTTTTTGATTCTGAATTTTTGTTTATGCATCTTTTTAATTTCATCAGATAGCTTATTGAAAAAAGAAGAACTTTTTTCATTAATATCCTCTTTTATTTTTTTTCTGTTCTTTTTGATTTTTTCACCTTTTTCAAGCTCGATCAGTGCCTCCACCAAATCCCCGTTATGCTTCTCCAAAGCTTCTTTTGCTTCCTCATAAGTGACATTTGCTCTTTCCATAATTAAATCAATTTTGTCTAATGTTACAGACATTGTAATACCTCCTCAGTTTTTTCTTTGTATTTTAATTAGGATTTAACCTTTTTGTTAATCTTATTATATCTGTTGAGCGTTAGACTGTTTTTAGAGGTATGTTAGAGTTTGGTAAGAAAAATTGAGAAATAAAAATAATATAAATAAAGGAAGTTTCGCGTAACCGCTTAAATTTTGCTTTTTGCATCTGATATCTGGTATTTACCGCATCTGTCTGAAAAACAGCCTATCATAGTATTGTTGGAATATATTCTGATCACTTCACAATGGTTGGGGCAGTCCTGACATTCAAAGCTGTCTGTACTGATTTTACCCTTTAAGATATTGAAACCTTTGAACATTGTCTTTTTCCTTTCATTTTCCAATGCTTCTTTAGATAAAATTGCAGCACCTATGGCTCCCATGACCTTAAAATGTTCCGGCACAATAATCTCTTTATCCAATATATCCTCAAATGCTTTTTTTATCCCCTGATTGGCTGCAACCCCGCCCTGAAAGAATACTTTATCCTTTATTTCTTTTCCTTTGCATAAATTACTGAGGTAGTTTCTTACCAATGCATAACATAATCCGGCAATTAGATCTTCTTTTTCATATCCCAGCTGTTGTTTGTGAATGATGTCCGTTTCCGCAAAAACTGCACACCTTCCGGCAATTCTAACCGGCACTTTAGATTTTAATGCCATATTGCCCAATTCACCGATTGCTATCCCCAAGCGTTCTGCCTGTCGATCTAAGAAAGAGCCTGTTCCGGCAGCGCATACGGTATTCATGGCAAAATCAGATATAACACCATTTCGGAGCAGAATCACTTTGGAATCCTGCCCGCCTATCTCTAATATGGTCTGGACCTCTGCATCCATGTAACTGGCTGCAATGCTGTGAGTAGTGATTTCATTTTTTATGATATCCGCTCCTGTGACAGCTGCTGCAATATTCCTCCCGCTGCCGGTGGTTCCCACCCCGGATATCTGCTTGCTGTCATATTTACCCTTCAGCTTCTCAAGGCCTTCACAAATCGACTTAATGGGACTGCCCTTTGATTGAAGATAGATTTCCTCAATAACCTCCAGGCATCCATCTAATAAAACAACGTTAGTGCTCACAGAACCCACATCAATACCCATATAATACATGTTGTTTCCTCCTTTGTAACATATCGATAAAAGCCTCAATACGAGTAATATATCCTGCTTCCCCATTCATTTCGTCAAAAACAACAGTAAGAATCTTTATATCCAATTCCTCTGCCATATCCGGCATAATCGATTTAACTACGATCTCAGGCATACATCCCAAAGGCAGTAATTGAATTACGCCATCATAATGATTCTTTTTTGCCTCAATCACTTCTTCAACAGTATCCTTGGCATATCCTCCAATACAGTAATTTAAAAAGCCATTTTTTTTACTCATCATTCTGGCTCTTTTCAATGGTTGAACAAAAGTAGTATCTATCCACCACCCTATTGTGATCCTTTTTGAAAAACTGACACCCATATCCATAAGTTTATCTTCCAGATATTGATTTCCGAAAGGCTCAATGAGAGAAAAAATTTCACCTGTAAGAACAACCTTAACAGGATTTTTCTCCCTGTCCAGAGGAATTTCTTTTACTTTATCAGAATAATTTTCAATTATCTTTAAAGCATCATTGATACTATCTGAATGACAAATATCTTTTTTACATTTGTAAAGGATGGCCTTTAATCTTCCTCTCTCTATTTCATATCCGCATCTGAAGTGGATTTCCTTTTCCATCCTTTCCAGTGAATGAATCACTTTATAAACCCCCTTAAGTGCTCCTAAAAGTTTCAGTTTGCTTCTCTTCTTTCCTCCCCATACAAGTCCGGCCCTTTTCAATAACTCACGGATTCCAATAGCCTGAACTGTATCCAGAAGTATCCAGTCTGCATGATATCCGTTTTTATCCAACACGGACTTAAGTAATTCTCCATATTCTCCTAAACGACAAGGTCCGTTACTGGAAACCATAACTACAGTATCTGCACCATTTTCAATTCCCTCCATAAGGTTTCCCGCCATAAGCTTGAATGGCAGGCATATTTCCTCAGGAGAATATCTGGAACCCCTCTCCAGAGTTTCCATCGTATTCAATGGCGGAACAATACAATCTACATTCATTTCATTGCAGAGTAATCTTACTGCAATATAAGCATCTCCTAAATGCGGAAAAGTTATTTTCAATGAATCCTTCTCCTTTCCAGCATATCTGCAAAAGCCTCGATTCTTGTATTCATACCTGCCTCACCTGTATGCTCATCGATTTTTAATATGAGAAACGGAAAATCGCCTATATCATTTTTAAGCATCTCAATGGTAATAGAATCAATGCCGCAAGAAAAAGAAGATATATAGACAATGCCATTTATTTTTTGATTTCTTACTAAATATTTTCCTGCACCATAATTATTTTTATAAAATAACCAATAGGGTCTTTTCATTAAATGTTTAATTTCTTCCTCTTTATTGTTGTCGAAAACTTGTTCCTCTGTGATAACGCCAATTCCATAGCTGTGTAATTTGTCTATCAGATTCATGTTGGCAAACTTATCATATATATTGTAAGGATGTCCGGCCAGAAAAATAATAAATGGATATTCTTTGTCCCAAATACCCTTTTCAGCTTGTCCATATGATATTACAGCCTTTTTAAAGGCTCTAAGAGCCTTATTTTCATTACATCCTAAATTTTCGGACAACTTCTTCAGATAATGCCTTACCTCTCTTTTCCGGTCCATATATAAAGGATAATCAATAACACCTTCTTTTCGTTTTGTACCGCTCATTACCATTTCAGGAAGTCCGCAGAATTTTGGACATATGGATTCACTATTTTTACATTTCATGATCCGGGGAATCCATAATAAATCACATTGGTTTTTAAGAAACACCGCATGCCCGTGAAAAATTTTCATGGGAAGACATGCTTCATTGACACAACTATTTACACCCATATCTAATATTTCCCTATTTGTTTCAATAGAGAAAATACATTCTATATCCAATTCATTTATAAAAGTATTTATGAAGGTAGCATACCGATGATACAGCAGTCCTCCCGGAATTCCTATTTTTATGCTAACCGCCTCCTTTATCCTGACATTTTCTGCATTCAGGACCGTACTTATTGATTTTATCCCTACCAAACCAATTATATACAAGAAAAAGAACACTTCACTTCAAGACAGCATATATTGATTATAAACTGTAAAAATAAGGGATGAATAATAATGCAAATTTATGTAATAAAGCCGGGAGACACCCTTTGGCAAATATCCGGGCTCTACAATGTATCAGTAGAAAATCTGATATCTGCAAATGAATTGCCTAATCCTGAAAATCTGGTAGTTGGTCAGGCTATTGTTATTCCTATTCAGGGCATATATCATTTTGTCAGACCAGGAGAAACACTTTACAGTATAGCCAATCGGTATGGAATATCCGTACAGGAACTCATAAGGGTAAACGGTATTGTAAACCCGAATTTAATCGCTCCAGGGTTAAGACTTTATATTCCTCAACAAACAAAGAGAGACATCTATACAGCCGGATATATGGATATCTCTTATCCAAGACCTGAAGCAAGTGAAAATGTAACCAGTTTAAGCCCTTATCTGTCTTACTTAAATGTCTTCAGCTACACAATGAATACGGAT
>JAENZQ010000050.1 GCA_016841185.1 Anaerovorax odorimutans | reverse complement strand
TGCCAATGATCAGGGCAAAAAACTCAGCGCCACCAATCTGCTGCTGCATGAAGCCGTAAGGCTGGGTCAGAAACTGGGCTGCAGATTCCTGCATCTCGGCGGAGGCACCGATAATTCTCCCGATAACCCCCTGCTTTTCTTCAAATCCGGATTCTCCAAGCAAAGAGCATCATTTAAAATCGGTACCAGAATAAACTTTAAAGATCAATATGAACAGATGAGAGAAGACCACCTGCGCAAACACCGTAAAATCCCCGATAAATTACTATTCTACAGGTAACTATACCCAGGGACATTCTCCCATACTCAGGGACATTGCCCGCCAGGGGTGTGTCCCTGTTCCTTAAGCGTGTGTCCCCGCGTCGTCCGGGAACAAGAATAAGCAGCCTTAAATAGCTTCTCCCTTGCTGCTGTCTGACCTTCCCTCTTATATTTAAATATGTCAATAATTCGCTTACCAGCATATGAGTTGGATAAATTTCTAAAATGAACTTAAATATGAATAAAGATATTATTAATTTTTAATCAAAATAAAATGATTTAAAGTGATAGCCTTTTTCTTGAAATGCCCTTCTCAAACGTTTGCATTTATCCCATGATCTGTACCATGGGATTTCAGGAAGAAGTTTATCAATTTTTTCCCATGAATCATAATCTAATTTATGATAAATTAGAGAGTTATTTATGTTATCGAAAATAAATAATGCGATCTCGGGACTAAATTTTCCTTTAGTCAAGCTTAGAATTGGAAATAAAAATAAAGATAACGATAATCTTTTATTGCTATCAAGTTGACTGATATCCATCTTAGAAAGCAATTTCTCCCATGAAGATTTTCCGTACTTCAAAATATCGTCTGAATATGGATTTAACGCTATAATCAAGTCACAAAAGGCATCAGGATTATGGAGTTCAATAGAAAGTAACCATTCCATTGTAATATCAACATTATATGCTCCTATCCTTAACCATTTAGAATTTCGATTATAATAGCTATTACTATTATTAAAATACCATGACAAAACGATAAGAATGGCCTTATTCCCAAAAGTCATGTAGATTTGTTTATATAATACTTCTTTTGTAGTATTAAGAATAATATTTATGATTTCTTTGGATAGTGAATCTTCTATATTTTGCCCATCAATACAACTTAAAATTTCTTTTTGAAAGTTACAATTTTCCTTCCAAATATCTTTGCATACTGCCAAACGATTATTAGCATTTACTAATACAGAACATGCTTTAATATCCATATCAGAATAATAAGGAAGCATGTCTGCGGATATTTTATTACATATATTCTTTAATATAAATTCTCCTAACAAATTTATATCGTTTTCAATAAATAAAAATAATAATTTTTTTATTTCGCTGTTGCTATAGTTAAGGTATAAAATTCTTACATTTGTTAAGTAGCTATTAATCAAAGCTATAGAGATATTGATATCCATCTCAATAGTCGAAATATCTACAATATTTTGTATTGACTTTTTATATCTAAACCACTGTATATTGTCATTCTGAAGAACTCCTTTTACAACTTCGATTATAATTTTATCACTAATCTCCTTATCAAATGATTCTTTTATCAATTTAAATAGGCTAGAAACATTGGCATCCTGATCAAAGGTTCTAAAAGAAGTATATAAATCCGCAATTTTACCTAATAGATTTCTGTCGCAGGGAACAATACTTTTGAATGTATCTACAAAATCATTAAATGATTTGTTAGATAATCCTATAGCTTCTAATGAGATAATATCTACCCATTCGGGGTATGCATAATTATCAAAAATATCAACGATGGTTATGTCCGCTTTACTCCTAGCAATATTTCTCGATAAATTAACTGGGGTAATCTGTAGATCAAAAACTTTCTTTTCATACATTCTACTTGCAAGCGATCCAGTGCAAAAGGAGAAAGAATTATATAAATAGGGCAATTCATTTTGGAGAAATAATAAAGTTTCATTCAAAAATTCAACAGAACTTAACGCTGGAATGATAATTGGTTTATTATTTGATAATAATGACCATTCTAATAATTTTAATTTATCAATAGAAATATTGTTTAAGTTTATTTGGTTATTAGTATTATCAAATTGAATCGACATATTATATTTATTTATATCTAAGGCATTAATATCAGGCCTAGTAAATGATGACAATAAAGTGAAGAAATTTAAATCATCTAAATAATAATTGTTAACTAACAATGTATGCGTCCAAACACACCCAGGACGCTTCATTTCTGAAGCATACCATGTTTTGGAGAACGCATACATTCTATCATTGGGTAAAGGATAACCTGTAATATATTCCTCAAAACCACTTACTAATCCAGGACCAGATAAATCACTAAGAATAGTCATAATCTTATGAGAATTTTCAGAAAGTGTACATGAAGAGGCTAACAAATGATGCCCATTTGAATATCCATGTAAAGTTTGTTCAATTGTAAAACTATTTACTAACACGTTATTCACCTACAATTTCAGTTAATGGCAAGGTAATGTCTTTATATATCCTTTTTTGTTCATCGACTATAATTAATCTATCACATGGATCCGTTTTTCCCAGAAGTTCATCGCGAATAGTAGGATCTTCAACATCCCCACCTTGAGCGCTTATACCAAAATATTTTGTTGAAAAAAACATACTATTAGTTATAATAAATTGCCATAACAAAGGAAGCTTTTTTTTAATTAATTCCTTTGGAGATTTATTGCAAAAATCCGGATCTTTCACTATTAAATCCCATGCTGATATTATTATACCTAGTTTAATTGGTTCCTCACTACGTATGTATTTTACAAATTGTAATAAATCTACCAATTGAACCTGAGTTGGATCTTTTCGAAGCACCCTCTCAGTAAAGGATTTTTCATCGATTGTATCATCTTTTGTTCGGTAATGACGAGGAATTGCTGTTATTAAATCAGGTGTATACATTTCTTCTTTAAAGTTAATAAAAAGTAACATACTATTACTGTCTTGTATATATTCCATTAGGGCATTGTCAATAATTCTTTCTGCATATAATTCTTGAAATGTCTCACCTGATTGATCTGGAAATGATACTTCAAAAACATTTCCATTTTGTTGCCTTAATTTTAACTTAATAGTAGAATCTGCAAAGTTTCGTTTTAATGTTCTAGATACAGTCAATCCGTTAGCCCAATTTTTACTAATAGTTGAAAGATATGATTGATCCCCTTCAAACTTATCAAGTGTTATTAAATTTGAATGATTTGTTAAAAGACTGTGCCAGAGTGCAGCAAGAAAACTTGTCTTCCCTGCGCCAGGTAATCCCATAATAAAACATGATCTTTTAATCATATAGTCACCTTCGTTCTTTCGGCATAACAATTGGCCTGAGAAACTAAATTTCTATGTTCTTGAAGCACCTTAAACATATTAATTCTATCATCAAAAATAAAACCTTTAAATATATTAGTCAGCAACTGGTCGACATCTAACTCAACTTCGTTGTCAGCCATTACAGTTACATATTTGTAGTTTATCCGCTTATTAATGCGCTTAGCGATTGTATTAAATTGTAGCTTAATATAATCTTCAAAAGTTTCTAATGTTGGATCACTTGTGTATTTTTCCTTTACAATGTCATATTTGCTAATTATTACATCAATTTGAACATATTTCCCAAACAAATCTGAATCTACAAATGTTCTAAACAACTCAACTGCATCCTTTAATGCACTTTGCCTCTTGTCTTTTTCTGAGATCAATTCACCATCCAAAATAATCGAGACATTCCAAGCTCCCTTAATTACATCAAAATCACTAAGAGCATATTCTGTATTGGCTATAACACTCATAAAATCTTCCCCTGAAAAATCAGCAATTAATAAATTGCTATATTCATCAGTAAAAGGATCACATATTCTAAGATGTAAAAGGTCCCTAACTCCACGACGTGTTTTTGGTGTATCTGGGTTTAATTGCCTTGACTGCCGTCTAGTCCAATATACTCTTTGTTCAAAGGCTAAGAGCGTTTCTGAACCTGCAAAATAGTATCTATCAATTGGTCCGTTTTGAAATAGCTGATAAATAGCTGTTACCAACGATGTTTTCCCACTTCCTGAAGGCCCCATTAAGACAATAAATTTACTATTTTCTTTTGCAGTTATAAAGTATGAGTTATCTACAGAAATTACATCCCCAAGAGGGAGTTCGCTTATATTATCATATTCTGAATCAGAGGGTTCATTATATATAGTCTGGTTGTTATCTTCCGGCAAGTTTAATCTATCTTGCTGATCTATATTTTCCAATCTAAGCACCCTCCTCCATCGCTTTTACAAGAAGGCACTCTATATAGATTTGATATGAAAAAGCATGGGCTTCCATTATTAATTCTTTGGGGTCAATATCAATTGACTTTTTGAAACCAGATATCCACTGGTCATTTTCTTCGAATTGCGTGGAAAATAATAATGCCAATAAAATTGGTGCAATATTTAACAGGGAGGACGGATCATAATTATGTAAAGTTTTTTCTTTCCAGTTTAAGTTTACGTCATTTACTATTTCTGAAAGTGAATACTTCGATTTAGTTGTTTTACAATTGCTAAGAATTTGTACTAAAACTGCCTTAGCGGTATATAGACCAGGTAAAAACTGAACAATATCTGCAAGCTCTTTGCCAGCATAAAAGCTCGCTTCATATTCTTCAAACTCGGAAAATGGCCTTTGAAAATCATTACTCCATTTTCCTACTAGCCACCATAAAACTTGTGAATCATCCGAATATATTTCTGTATATTTTTCATATTCTGCCACTTTGCCTAGAAGTGAGTTGAATGAGGTATTTGCTGTGTTTATATAATCTGCAAGCAGTTCGGCTATTTCGGCATTCCAGTCCGCCCCATCATCACTACATAGTAATTCTACAATTTTTTCCGTTGATATCTGTATAATTTTATTTTCGCTTTGCTTAAACAAATTTTCTCTGCTTTCAATGCGTATTTCATCAAACAACTCTAATATCTCACTTTGTATATCTGGTACTATAGATATTTTTGATGGAAAAGAGGCACTCGCCACAGCTAAAAAGACTATAGAAGATAGGTCCGCGGTATAATTTTCTGCTATTTCATGTAAGGTAATCCCTGCTAAAACTGATATTTCAACACTATTTCTGAGATCAAATGCATTATCTTTATCTACAAAAAAATTTATAAACCGTTCGATATATTCAGAAGAAAAACTACTATCAAAAAAAGCACGAACTAAATGCAGTATATCTTCAGGCTCAACATCTTCAGCTAAGTAAGCTTCTATCGCATCCGAACGTTTCTGAAGTTCTTCATGTTTAGGACTTAAATCAGCAACTCGATACCATGTACCCATTTTAGTATTCATTTAATCCCCCATCCCTTTTGTAAGTTCAGTGACTTCATCCCAAAGCTCATTTAGACGATCAGTTTCCATTGCTCTTTTAAATATTTCATCCAGCATTGTATTATGATACTCTCCGCTTTCCCCCTCCTTAAGCAGATTTAGCTTCTTTAATAATTCAGTTCTAACAATTTGAGGTAATCCCATTAAATTGTAAACTAACGTCCTTCTATTTATAAAATCATCCATATTTTCCGGTTTTATTTCTTCTATTTCCTGTGTTTCAATCGATTCGTTATAATCTTGTTGAATATCTTCACGGTTTTTTCTGATTTTAATTTTATAAACTTTGTTATTTTTTTTTATGTCACAAGCACTATAATCAGCGTCAAAGCCTATTGTTGGCGCATCAGTATTGTAGATTCTTGGATAAACTTGCACTTCTAAAAAATCTTCTCCATTATTGTTTGCAATCTTGAAACTAATCCAGTTATAGTATGGAACCCACATTGACTCCGTTCTGGACGGTTGTACAGCGCCACTTCCGATAATAATCGTTTGTCCATCATTTTCAATAGTCTGAATATGTTTATGGCCATATAGCTGAATGTGAGAGCGTGCTTTCATTAATCTAGCATTTTCCTGAGCAGGATCTTTCCAGCATTCGGGAGGATGATGACAAAGAGTTAGCGTAAGAATATTTAATGCTCTTTTCGGAATTTGATAATTTCCAATAATCATAGATCTTTCAGATCCGTCTTCTAAATGGTCTTTATCATTTGATATAATAACTGAATTTAATCCATGTATACGTAAGGTATAAGTACTATTTATCGAAACCTTATCGTGCCAATATGGGTTATCTTGATTTATAGTACAATTAAATTTGCTAGCAAATTCATTATAATCAGCTAAAGGTTCAAACAGAATACTGGCATGACTATCATGCATGAAATCATTAATGCAACTGTCAATTTCTTGTAGTGTCCTCGAGGATTCTATATCATTTTGTATACATCTTAATATTCGGCTAGATTTGCACACATTTTGATTAACATCATGGTTCCCTGGAACACAGAATACCATTGACTCTGGAATTTCAACCTTTGCACACAATTCTCTAAGGAAATCCAATGCGTTTTCGTACTCCAGTTTTTGTCCACTAAAAGCAATATCACCGCAAACTAGTACACCCTTTATATTTGTCAAATTCGGCTTTGCATTTTCCTCAATATCTAATAATAATTCATTGCGCAATTCCAAATCCACATCATAATAATCGCTACTGTATTTATTGAAATGAATATCAGACAAATGAATAAAAGAAATAGGCTGATTTACTTCAGTCATTATATCACACCCTTGAATATCATAAATCGAACTTCTCATTATTGCTAAACTGCAGGTATCCCGAACCTCTAATTATTCACCTTATATGAATCCAATTATGTTCTCATCACATACATTGGACCCTTTCCTAATGAACCAAAACACATAAACTGCAACTGCTGTTTGTACGACCCATACTCCACCAACATCAATTCTATTTGCTAATTTCTACATCATGTTAATAATTTCCTATGTAATCATTGGAAATTTTACATGATTCAGCATATTTCTGATCAAGGCTTGATTATCTATTAACTGTACTCGTTTTCCCAGGATTAATTTTTCCCACCAGCGGGTCGCAGTTTATATGCCAGGATGAAAAATCGTTACCGAGCTTGCTGCTGGCTGAAAAAGAAAAGTTTTTGCAACATGGTATGCCCCAGAAACACATATGGGCTTTATATGCCTCTGGGCCATACAGATATAGCAAAATTTTCACAAAACCTGCAGCTGAAATTTAAATTGAAGCACTGTAATTTTTTTATCACTGCAGAGATTTAAATTTTCTGCTGCGGTAAAAATAAACAAACTCCACTGTAAAAATTATCAAATCAAAATTATAGATATTATTTCGAAAAAGCAGAGAATGAATTCTCTGGTGCCAGGTTGGGAGTAGGATTTCAGGAAGCATGGGGACGTTTTCTTCTGGGCATGTACATCCGACACATGAAACCATAATCAGAAATAGTATAATCGCGGTGGGAATATAGAGTTTCAGTTTATTCATGATGTACCTTTCTTTTTTTATTATTAAATTAAAAATCCGATGCTGACACCTTTTCCATCAAAATAAATGATATTATCTGTGAGCCGCGCCCAAATTGCCAGCATGCACAGCTGATTAATCCGATCACCTGTTAAACATAGCCAAATTTCCTATCACCATACACAGCTCCGCAGCTTTCATCGCACTTACGTCCTTACATGTCATCTCCAGAAGTAGCGTTTAATATGGAATACTTTTTAAAGATGTAAACAAATATCCAATGCCAACCATTAAAACATTGCTAAAACTATGCATTAGTATTGGGTATAAAATGCTCTTGCATCTTCGATAAACAATCCCTTGTATCATTCCAAGTACAAATGAATAAAATAACTGAAAATAATCTACCTCAAAAACGAACGGTCTCAAAGACCACTTGGTGTGGGCAAATGAGAATAAAATAGACGATAGTATTACTTCCAATGTAACATTGCCTTTTATTGAAATACTTCTACCAAAGGCATAGATTAACATTGTTATTGGTAACGCTCGAAAAATAACCTCTTCTGCCGGACCGCTTAAGAATGGAACCCCAAAGTCCCGAAGATATTTCTTCAGTCTAGAGGAAAAGCATAGTTGGGCAACTGCTTATTAACATACACAAGAATGTGCAGAGCGATTGAAATAACTGCAAAAGCGGCTGTAAATAAAGCTAAGTATTTTACTCCTTTTCTCACATCGCCGAGCTGAAAATAGAAATCGATTTTTAACAGCTTGCTCAACACCACGATAATGACTGTAGCAATAATCATTTGAACTGCATGGTGTATCGAAATGCCGGCAAAAATGTTGTAGGGATCAATTTGCTGGTACGGAATCATATTTGCAAAAAAGTGGCCTGCTTTCCCTAAGAAAATCTGCACAACAAGTAATAATATATAAACAATAATGCCGCATAGAATCCTGCTATGCTCAAGCTTTTTCACGCGAACAGCACCTCATTATATTAATCTAGGTTTTCTCGGCATTCGCTTCTTTAAGGAACTCAATCCTGGGGATAAATGCCAAATAGTATCCAATCGTTACAAGCAGGATGTCTATAATGATTCTGGACAACACGTCGATTAAATAGCCGGAAAACAATAAGGGCATAAAAATAAGAAACGCAGCCCAGTTAATTCCAAAAATAAAGAATCCAAATTTAACTGCTCTACGTTCCAAAAATAACGTATTTCCGGTATTCCCCAGCAAAATACCTACTACACCAATACAGGCACCCATAAGCAGCGTCCAGAAAAATGTATAAAACGGGCTTGTTTGGTATCCTGATTGGATCACTCCTGTGAAATATGAAATATACCTTCCAATCAAGAATATCCCGGAGAACATGGATACGGCCGTCATCTTCTGTCCAAGAGTAAATGGCTCTACCGCAGCATTCTCTCCTTTCACAGCTTTTAGCAAACTTAATAGAATACCCATTAAAAAAATAGGTATCGCATCACTGAGGCCAACCACAAATTCGTTAATTATCGGATTGCCAAATAGGGGTACCCCCTCCAGCATGGCAAACAGCCAGAGCAGCGCTATTGCAGATCCGTATCGCAGCCCCTTTTTTACACCCTCTCCTGGAATCGCATTTCTGATCCGGCAATAAACATAAGCAGCGCCGGAAAAAGAGAGCAAGGCCCAAAGAGAGGCGGTAATTTCCGTCCCAAGCAACTTCGCCACTATGCTATAGTTTGGATTCTCAGGCATAGTGCTGTATACGGTTGTTACAAGATGAAGGCCGATATCAAATAGCACGCAAACCACTATAATGGCTGCCATTTTTACCCATTCACCTATTTTCATACTGTCAATACTCCCTTTCTAAGCCGGCTGCATATGCTCAAAAGGCTGGCACAGCGGCCACATATTTTATTAAGTATTCTCTGCCCATTCAATAGCCGCGTTTTCAATTTCAGTTAGATTTAATAGCATTTTTTCAAGCAGCGCTCTTGTGGTCGCAATGTCCTTCTTATTTATTTCCTTAAACATGTTTTCTCTAAAAACTGTGCCTTTTGGATCTGTTTTTTCCCAGAAGTCATAGCTCTGCTCTGTCAATCTCAATCTAGTGACCCTTGCATCTTTTTTATCTTTTTCTAACTTCAATAAACCTTTCTGCTGAAGCTTCAAAGCTACTTGTTTAATATTCTGATGAGAGCTTCCCATTTCGCTGGCTAACTCTTTCATGGTCGGAGGGGTATCAAATAGACTTTTAATAGTTTCGGATAAAAACCATTGCTTTGTTGTCACATCAAATTCTTTAAATTCCCTCTCAAGAAGCGTGTTCATCTTATTAGAGATTATCAGCAGTAAAGCAAAAATCATCGGCTCATCAGCAATTGAATCTGTCTTCTTGGGGTTCAAAATAACACCACCTTAATTTTTTTAGATAACACATTGCGTGCATAGGTAATACATTACCTATTTGGATAATATATTACCTATTTTTGTTTGTCAATACCTTTTTGTGCCTAATCTCAGTTGGTCGGATTTCATTTGGTTAGGATCTATTCTGCCACTTGCTTTTTGTTCCTCCACATAGTACCCTCGCACTCCAAAATGTCTGTTTCCAAGGGGAAGCGTGGGGACGTTTTTGCTTCCTTTTTGTATTCGGTTCCCCGGCTTATATGTAATATCTTAACCGGCTGGCCTGTTATTTCCGGTAAAATAATGGTATCAAACAGTGTTCTGCATAACTCAAAGTGATTATGTTTTTCCCAATGCAGTTTTAAGCTGATTGGTCACATAGGAGTTATTTCTTTGTGCATTATGCTCAGAAAATGACTCGACCGCCTTATAAGTAAGGCGGTCCCAAACTATTTTGGATCAGCCGCCTGACCAAAAGCGGCAGCTCCTTTTGTTAGCCGTCCACTTCTATCACCAGCACTAGCCGTACCGCAATTAATTTGTGCATTGATATGGCTTAAGTTGGAGAGTAACGATAAAGTCTTTTGGCAGCTGAGTTG
>JAENZQ010000049.1 GCA_016841185.1 Anaerovorax odorimutans | reverse complement strand
ATTTTTTATACCTTATAAGGTCAATATTTCTGTTTATTTGTTTTACAGCATATTCATCGTATCTTGTAAAATCACCTGCAACACAAATAAGCCTGGGCATACTCCAATCAAGTTTATCAGAATATTCCTTACTAAGTGTTTTCATTACAAGGAGTTCAAAATCAGCTTTATGGTCAAGCAACCAATCCAGATAGAATAACCCTTGATTAATGACATTTTCAGTACTGGTTCTCTTATACTCGAAAATGACCGGGCAATTGTTCTCGTCTATTCCCAGGCTGTCAATTCTGCCTCCATTAGATGTTGTATATTCACTCTTTAGGAAAGTAACTCCGAAAAAAGTAGGCATATTCCGTTCAATAAGCAACTGCAGTTCCCGCTCAAGAGTAACAGAACTGGCTGACAATTCCGTCACTTCTCCCAAAATTTTAAAAAGCTTCATATCTGACATATTAGTACCCTCCCAACAGTTTCCTAGCCCCTGCACCATATATTTTTCGTATCTGTTCCATCATTCCTGTCTGTTGAGATAATCATTTCATGACCACGTTTAGCAAGGCATCGTAGCTGTCTACAACTTCATATTTCACAGTGTCACTGCTAATCTCCTTAAAATGTTCCCTGGCACAGTGTATTTTTAGTTCTTCAACCTTGCGTAACTGCATAGATGATAAGTCGCCCTTTGTCTCGGCAACAAAATAAACGTGTTTCACTTTATCCTCATGGAATGCAATAGCCCAGTCGGGATTATATTTGCCAACCGGTGTGCTAATGTAAAAGCCTTTGGGAAGCTTCACATAGACGGCAACTTCCTCTTTTTTATCGAGTTCTTCAGCAAACTTCATTTCATTTTTCGAATCATATATGACATGATTGTATAGATGTTTGTCTGTTTTGATTGCGTTTACACCAAGCCGTCCCTTTAAAGCCGGCTCGGTAAAAATATCAGTTGTATACGCCTGCTCAAGCTTGTTATATATGATGTGTTGAATAATCATGGTTGCCTTCTGCTCATTTATAATATTTGATGCCTTAATAATGAAATCCTCGGGATTACGATGGAATTGCTCAAATGTGACTTTTTCAATCTCTTTAAGGATAGTTGCAACGGTCTTTCGCGTAAGACCTGTTTCAACTGCGATTTTACCTATGAGGTCGTATTTAACACCTGTGTTTATTTCGGAATCCACCTTGCTGGTAACCCCTGCTCCTTTGGTAAAATCTTCACCTCTTTGCAATGTTTCCTTAGAGCGTATGCTTTCCATCTCACCTTGTTCAACCTTAACAAAAACCTGTGACACCCGGAGTTCTTTATTTAATGCATCAACAGACTTTTTTACCAGTTCACCGGTATCAAAATCCACAACATAGGCTGACTTTGCATTGATTTTTCTCCATAATCTCTTAAACTCTTTCATTTGAAGCTTTGAATTATTAATTTCCAGCTGGATATTATTTCCCCTTGCATCTTCCGGAGCCATAACCTGTGGATTATATATCGCGTCAAGTATATTTATTATGTCTGCTTTATATGGCTCAATGTCATCAGCAACGACAAGCTTCCCGGCTTTTATATCGTCATAGTACTTATCGGTTAGCGCGTTGTCGTCATCGACATATCCATTTCTTATCAGGTTGTTATTAATCTTAGTCGCAAGCTTATGGTCAATTACTTGTTCATTCAAGCCGCTCGCATCTTTGATCACCTTATTCTCAAACAACTCTGCTTTAACCTCTCTTGGTCTGTCTGCAACAACCTCGGCGATTTCCTCCTGCAGGCGCTTTGCAAAACTATCATAGCTCTCATTTGCAATTACCGTCAGTACATTGATATTATGAACATCCCCTCCAAGTACGGTACTGTCCATACGTTCACCGCTGTTATTCACGCAAAGTCGAAGTCCTCTCCCTACTTCCTGACGTTTGCGGACATCAGATCCGCTCTGCTTTAGAGTGCAGATCTGGAACACATTGGGGTTATCCCAGCCTTCGCGCAAAGCAGAATGTGAAAATATAAACCTCACCGGCTCTTTCAGGTCAAGCAGCCGTTCTTTGTCCTTCATAATCAGATCATAGGCATCGGCATCATCCGATGTCTTTTCCTTTCTGTCGTTAATCTTACTATTTATTAACCGGTTGCTTCTCCTGTCAATAGAGAAATATCCGGCGTGGGTCTCATCCGCTTTTATTTGGCTTAAGTACTTCAAATAGTCATCCTCACCAATAGCTATTTGCCACTCGGCAAGGGCAGCAGTATATTCCTCTTCAAAAACTTTGGCATACTCACCGTTCACAGCATTACCGGCATGGTCATATTGCTTGTATTTTGCTACCTCATCGATGAAAAATAGGGATAATACTTTTATACCATCGTAGAAAAGCTGGCGTTCCCGCTCCAGATGCGACTTAATGGTCTCCCTTACCTGAATTCGCCGAATCTGTTCCTCATTCTCGCAACCGACCACTTCACCGGCAGATAGTATAAAACCATTTGTAAACTCAACAGTATTGGTCAGTCCGTTTATCCGGGATACGGTATATCCTTTATATTCCTCAAGTCCCCCCGACTGTTCGTATACGTTATATCCTTCCCTTATTGTCCGTGATACTTTCCTTGTACCTTTGGCCCCTTTTATTTCAAACTCAAGGGTAGCCGTTGGCGGACGGTCGCCGGACAGATTAATCCTTTCAAGATACAGATAGCTCTCGGTTGAAGTGGAACCGGTAACCGATATTCCTTTTACTGCGATTTTTTTAACTAACCTTTTATTATATGCTTCCATTGCGTCCAAGCGGTACACCATGTTGTATACCGAGTCTTTTTTATGGGTGGCAGAATAACGTAAAGTCATTAATGGCTTGAATTCCTTCAGCCTTTCCTTAGTACTGCTACCCTCCACCGACTGTGGCTCGTCAATGATAAGTATCGGATTGGTTGCAGCAATGACATCAATGGGACGTCGGGATCGAAAACTGTCCAGCTTCATATAGATGCGCCTTGCGTCCTTCCCCCTGGCATTAAACGCCTGGGAATTTATTATCATTACATTGATGCCGCTGTCATTTGCGAACTTATCAATCTTAGTAAGATCCTTGGAGTTGTATATGAAATAACGGATTTTTTTGTTGTACTGCTCGGAAAAATGGTCACGGGTTAATTCAAAGGACTTGTACACACCTTCGCGTATAGCAATGGACGGTACCACAACTATAAACTTGCTCCACCCGTATCTCTTATTCAGTTCGAACATGGTCTTTATATATGTATAGGTCTTGCCTACGCCGGTTTCCATCTCAACGGTGAGGTTGTATTTACCCTCCAGTCTTTTGGAGGGCTCAATCTGATATTGCCTTTGTATCCGCTGTATATTACTCTTGACAACATCATCGGATAAATTGATTCTACTGTTATTAAAACCGGTGACATCGGCTTCCTCGAATAGTGAACGCTGAATACTATTGTCTGTGCTCATGCCCTTATCCACTCTGTAGGTTGAAGTGATTTTCGGCTGACCGGTAAATACATCACATACAGCCGCAGCTGCCTCCGCCTGAAATTTCTGATTTTTGAATCTGATTTTCAATTGCTTCACTTCCTTTATGATGCAGATTTAAAATGTTAATTCACTATTCGAATTGTAACCGGCGTTATCCTCCATGACAGATAGTTGCTCGGTTTTGCTTGACAGATTTTTATATAAAACCCTTGTCTCTTCATTGCATCTGCTGAGTACCTTTTCAAATTCACTTAATTTGTTAATACAGTAGAATTTATTGTCCGGTGTAAAGTATATTAAGGTCTTCTTATTTCTACTAGTAAGGTTAATAATATTATTGAGCGTTCCTTTGCTTTTTCCATTCCATATCATGAAACCATAGTCGGCTGTTTTTGCCATTTTCAAATCTTTTGATACGTAGTAGTCAAATCCTTTGGGATTCCTTTCAACTTCAACATTTTCCACAGCCCAATTACCAACGTTATTTCTTGCCTTACCCTGGGCAGCATAAACATTCACATTGGAATATTTCAACCTGTGAAAAAACTCCTGAACAGCCTTATCTATACCAATTGCATCGCCAACTAGAACTTTGATATTTTTCGAATAAATATTATTTAGTCTTTCTTCAATATCTTTATTGAGTTTTGATATGGTTCGCGGTCCGGCAATAAATACTATCACTCATTCTCCTCCTATATCACCTTTACACTGGTATTTGGCGCAAGCAGTTTGAATATCTCTTCAACATTGATTTTGCCGGGGCTGTCCGCAAAACTTCTATCCCGGAACACTACCCGCAGCGGCTGGCGCTTTGCAATCTCCCGGACCACGCTCTCAGAAACCTTATCCTCAAAACAGGCAGCCAAAGAGCAGTTACTGGTCGAAAGCTGGGCATCCACAACCGGGCAGTCATAAAAATGAACCGTTGTATTCTCAATTTTTTCTATCCTGTGGTTTAGTGAAAGGGGCAGACCCCAATCAAGAAGCACGCCGTATAGGAGATCTAAATCTGTACGGTCCTCCTTAATATTCGTTTCAAGCTCCGCAAGCATCTGCTGATTATATTCATTGGCGGCATAGTATACATCCTTCATATTTGTACTGTCCACTTTTAACACTCTGAAACCTATATCAACTTTAGGCTTGGCCTCTTCCCCGATTTTTAGCTGTGCATTATTATCGTTAATTTTCTTATTAATTTTATCTCCGGCGCGGCGTATACGCTCTTTGCCTATTTCGGAAATATTTTTATACCCGGCTTTATACGCTTCGCTTTTTTCATCACACTTTTCAGGCAGCTGCACCATAATAAACTTGCGGTTACCGCCATCCTCAGCATTCAGCTGCATAACCGCATGGGCGGTTGTAGCTGAGCCTGAGAAGAAGTCAAGGATTACCGAATCTTTCTGACTCCCAATATCAAGAAAATTTTCAATAAGTTTTATAGGTTTAGGATAGTCGAATATACCTTTAAGTCCAAGATTTACTATATCCTTTTTACCATCAGAGGTAAGTATGCTATCTATCCATGAACGCGGAGTCAATCCTAACTTTTCTGATAAAAACCGTTTTCTTTTAGGCATGCTATCACCATTTTTGCCAAACCACACTAAATTTTCAGCAAGTAACTTTTTCATATTTTCCTGTGTGTAGGCCCAACATTTTTTATACACCTTTCCACTTGGAGTTACAACTTCATAAATCCTTTTTGCATCATTATCATGTGCTGGTGCGCTTAAATCAGTAGGAGCCCATAAGCCGCGTTTGTCATTGTCTGGATTAGAATACTCTTTTTTTTGTTCTTCTGTTAATGATTGGTATAAATAATTAATACTATATATGTCTTTTGAATACAATAGTGTGTATTCATGCTGTCTAAAAAAAAGTTTTGAATCTGCTCCAGCTCCAACTTTTTTCCGCCAAGCAAACATTCCAATAAAGTTGATACTCCCCATTATTTCATCGCATATTTTCCTCAAATTGTCTACCTCATTATCATCAATGCTAATGAAAATTAGCCCATCATCTCTCAACAAATTAGAAGCCAATTTTAAGCGTGGATACATCATGCTGCACCAATCGGAGTGAAATCTTCCGTTCGTCTCTGTATTCTTAAAAAGTCGGTTTTCCTCCTCGTCAAACAAACCTTTCTGCTCGTCATAGTCATCTTTATCAGTTTTAAAGTCATCTCTATATACAAAGTCATTCCCGGTATTATAGGGCGGGTCAATATATATCATCTTAACGCTGTTAAGATAGCTTTCCTGCAACAGCTTTAACACATCAAGATTGTCACCTTCTATGTATAGGTTCTGGGTTGTTTCCCAGTCCTTGCTCTCCTCGATACATGGGCGCAGGGTCTTGCGGATAGGTGTGTTGCCTTCCACAATAGCCGCTTTTTTCCCAACCCAGGTAAAATCGTAGCATTCCTCGCCATCCACTACGTCGTCCATTAGTTCCTGTTTCAGCAGCTCAAAATTGATACCTTTTTTGAGCTTGCCGTCATCACCCTTCATTTCTGTGATTACATTGGGAAACAACGCTCCAATTTTCTCTATATTCTCCTTTGTCATATCAATGCTCTCCATCTTTGCCCTTTTCATTCGGCTTCACTCCATTTCGCTTCATTGGTCAACTGCTCTTTTGTCTCCCTTAGTTCTCCCATAAGCTTTACCTGAATGTTGTATTGTTTTTCATTTTTAATCTTATTTTCCAGACTTCTTATAAGAGCTTCAAGGCGCTCCCGGTCCTTAGCCCTTTGTACTGCCTCCTTAATTGTCAATCGTTTATTGCCGGTTGATAATTGCAGCTTTCCGCCTGCTGCCTTGAGCAATAAGTTCTCATAAACCTTATCCAGATCCAGTCCTGTGATATCAAGCGACAGCTCATCATACCTTAACCACCCTGTGTTATAATAACTGTCCACCTTGAACTTACCCTCCCGGCTTTTGCTTTCTTCCTTAAAGCTTATCCAAACCTGTGCCAGATTCTTATATTTTAATATAAAAACAAGGTGGTAGGGTATTCCCCTGTCTATAGCTTCAATGATGCTTTTGCTCACATTCTGCTGTTTTAGGCTGATCTCAATTATCTCAATCTCTTTTACCTGATTGCCGGCACTGACATTAAGCGTTTCGGGGGACAATTTGTTCTTCCAATAAATCGAATCAACCTCTTTAATAAACTGCTGCTCTAAACCGCCCGACACTTTCAGTTTATCATAAAACTTCTGTTTTGGAATCCGCTTATTAAAAACTGTGGATTTTGGAAAATTCAACATCTACTTCACCACCACAAAGCATATTAGTTCAAAGTCGTCCAACCCGTTTATGCTGGTTCGGAGTGCTGTTGTGCCTCCTGACTTAAACAAACTATCTATATCGCTGTCCTCATTAATATTTATAATCGAGGCAATTGTCTCCTGCAGCAGGTCGGAGTATTTGCCCATCTTTCTGCCATCGTTTGTGCTTTCGTTGAACCTTCGGCAAAGCTCTGTGACAGGCTCTGTCCTGCCTTTACATATGAGGCGCAAGATATCCAGCGTATTCTTTGGCTCAAGATGGTTGGATGCAACCTCCCCATTATCTTTTATATATACCATATAGAACGGATGCAGCCGGTTTTGACTTTCTATATTCACACCTTCGTTAGTGTTTCTAAGAACATAAATGACTCCCGGGGGTATTCCCTCACCATCAGACGGTACAACTGCATGCATGCCAAAGGGCGTTTTATCAAGATCGGGATTGTCTTTTATATATCCAATCAAATCCATCCGGAATTCATTTAATCCCAAATCCATTATGGATATGCCGCTGGACATTTCCTCTATATCAACCACTTCATTTTGCAGCCTCTCAAGCTGCTGCTTTCTATATTCCAGGTCCCCCTTCTCATCATTAATGGGATTATCGTCTCCGGTGGCAGTCATAACCGTTATCTTCATCCGTGTTTCCACCCTTGTCTTTAACTTGATATAATCGTCAAGGTCCAAATCCGGCCAGAAATTCACGAGCTGAATAAACTCGTTTTTACTGCCAATACGGTCAATCCTTCCAAACCTCTGTATGATCCGCACAGGATTCCAGTGTATATCATAATTTATCAAATAATCACAGTCCTGCAGGTTCTGTCCCTCGGATATACAGTCGGTGGCAATCAGCATATCAATTTCGTTTTTTTGGTTTGGCATAATAAGGTGCTTTTCTTTGGATATTGGTGAAAAACAAGTCAAAATGGTGTTTAGATCCGTAGGCAGCCTTGGCACGGTTGTTTTGCTGTTATTACTGCCGGTTACCATAGCGGAATTAAGTCCATATTCTTCTGTAAGCATCTTACTAACGTTGCTGTATAGGTATTCCACCGTATCGGTAAATGCTGAAAACAGCAGTATCTTTCTATTATCACCGTTTATAGAATTGGCCAGCTTATTCCTTATAGTGTCAAGCAACACTTGCAGCTTTTTGTCATGTTCAGGTGTTATTAGATTTATTCCTTGTAATAATTTCAAAAGGACCTGACGGTCTTGTTTCAAGTCATTGCCCCATGATTTATAGTCCATATCAGTCAAATCAATTTTTACTCTCTTACCAACCGAGAAAAAGTCGGTGTTTTGGTCGTCCATATCAAAGTCGCCCTCATTTAATTCCTGCAGTTCAATAATTTTTTGGGGGTCATAGTTTTGGATAACATCAATAGTTTTTTCTATCAACTCCAGAACGCGTCCAACCGTCAGCCTGAACGCATATACCGAGCTTTCCAGACGTTTGAGCAGGTTTATACGCATTAAAATCATAATACCATGCTCACGGTCTGATTGCTTAAAGAATGTGTTTCCCATATCCCTTCCATACATAGCCTCATACTTTTCAACTCTGCTGGCCAGGATATAGTTTGATGGTGTATATATACCAAGGTTAAGAGATGATAAATTAGCATATATTTCGTTGTAATTAATTGCCTCCGGAAGGGTTGTAAGTCCACAACGTATAGAAATAGGTTTTTTCCGCTCCGGGAATGTACCAATCTCAACTGTGTCGTAATAGCGTTCTATATGTTTCCGTGAACGGGCAATAGTTACACTATCCAGCAGTTCAAAAAAATCAAAGTCAAGCATTTTGAGCAGGCTTTCGGTTGTCCGCTCTTGAGCGTCCAATTCACTCCACGCATTAAAGGCCGTTTGAGCTCGTCTGAATATTATATCAATGCTGTTCTTTGTATTGAGTTTTCTGTCCAACAAACTCTCATCGCCCTCATAGGCCAAAGCAAGCTGATTTCTTAAATCGGTAAAGCGATTGTTCACCGGTGTAGCCGATAGCATTAAAACCTTTGTTTTTACTCCCTTGCGAATAACCTTGTTGAGGAGCTGCAGATAACGGTTTTGTTTCTCGCCTTCTTCGCCGTAGGTCTGACCACCGTTTCGAAAATTGTGTGATTCATCAATAACCACAAGATCGTAGTTGCTCCAGTTCAACCTGTCGAGGGGTATACCGTTGGAGTATCCCCTTGTGCGTGATAAGTCGGTATGATACAAAACATCATAGCGTAGTCTGTCTGATGCGATGGGGTTGTTCAGCAAGTTAAGCTTATAAGTATTCCAATTATCAGACAGCTTTTTCGGACATAAAACCAATACTGATTTATTGCGGTTTTCATAATACTTTATAACTCCGAGGGCTGTATATGTCTTGCCGAGACCAACGCTATCCGCAAGAATGCATCCATTAAACTTTTCGAGCTTGTTAATTATTGCAAGCACAGCATCCTTCTGAAAGTTATATAATTTGCCCCAGATGGCACTTTCCTTAAAGCCTGTTGCTTCATTTGGCAGCACATCTTCTGATATGTCCTCTAAGAATTCGTTAAAAATGTTGTATAAAGTAATATAATAGATAAACTCGGCAGGGTTTTCTCTATACACTGTGGTTATGTTTTCTATAACCTCATCGGTAACATCTTGCAGTTTCTCTTTATCGTGCCATATCTCATTGAATAATTTAAAGTATTCATCACTGTATGGTGCTTTGAATCTGTTTACCATATTGTATATGTTGTTTCCTTTTTCACGTCCGATATCCACAGTTGTAAAGCCGTTTACCGGCATATATGTATAGCGGCTGTTATCATTTTGGATATTGATAAAGCCGCCCATATTCTCATGTGTAACATTTGTTTTAAATATGGCTTTTTGGCGAATCCACTCTGCGCACTCCTTTGCAATTGCTCTTTGAGTAAGTTGATTGCGAAGTTTTATCTCAAATTCTGTCCCATACAAGCTTTTCTCACGGTTTAATTGTGGTATATAGAACTCTCTTTTTTCCTTTTTTGCCTTTTCGGTAGTAAATGTCGGTGAAGTGAAAATAAATTTTAGCTCGTCAATACTTCTTAGTTCCGATTTCAATTCCTGAAATGCATAGATAGAAAAACATGATGCAGCAATTGCCACCTTGCTATTTTTTTTTATTACAACTGTAAGATCGTCTTTTAATATGTTCTGTACATTATCAAACATTTTCATTTTTCATCAACCCCACAGTATTCGTATGAGCTTATCGTATCAGACCTTTATACACTCCTAGATCAAGTCATTTTCCGCAAAGCTGAAGTACCTCTCCCCCGTTGTGATTATTCGGTCATCCACGCTCACCGATAATGTCTTCAGAATCTGAGCTATCCTTCCTGTCACTACTATATCAACCGTCGACAACTCCTTTATGTATTCTATAAATACCTTCAGTTTCCTTCTTATACCTATCTCACTAAGGCCTTAATGGCTTTACCCATTTTTTTATCCATACCGCCCATATCTTACTGGAAAAATATAGGTAAGAGAATAATCCGCTTGACAATCGCAGTTAAAATTGGATACAGTCATTTGCTATGCACCGCATCACTGCATAATTTCTATAGTCTTTTCAATATAATGAAAAACGGATTAAGAATAAAAGTACCAAAGAAGAATACGGTACAGAGGCTAATGGAAATTATAGAATGTGAAGGTTTATTCTTCACAGGAATCTGGAGACAAGAACAGTCAGGAAAACAAGTCAGCTCCTAAGTATCCCTCTTGTTGATCTTGAAGAACAAAAGAAGCTGATTGATAAAGGTTTTATTGCTCTATGGCTGTTCAAAAAATCCAAATTACTGGATTATGTGCGTTTTGAAAGTAATCCGGCATATTAGAAACATGCATTGATGCCTTCCGTTAACTAAATCAACCCATTCTCCTTGAAGCTGAAGTACCTCTCCCCGGCCACGATTATG
>JAENZQ010000013.1 GCA_016841185.1 Anaerovorax odorimutans | reverse complement strand
ACTTTGATAGTTGTTCATTTAATCCACTCCCTTATATTTATAAATTAAGTTTAAGTATAAGTACGCCTGTAGCGTATTATAGGTTACGGTTAAGCAACGCATGCGGCGTAGTATAAGTGAAGTATAAATATGGTAACGCTTCAGCGTAGTGTAAGTATATTTGCACTTACACTTACAATTGCACTTATGCTTCTATTTAAACCAATTCAACCCTGAATTCATCCTTTACCAATTGGTTATCAATTTTAAATTCGAATGATTGATCCGGATATTTTTTTTCAAAATAGATTTTGTTGCGTTTCCCATTACCGATCATATTGGACAAACTACTTATATGACCATAGAAGACAGCTTTTTGAAAAGATCCTTTCAATTGATCTTCCAGAATATCTTTAATCAAATCACCTTCCACCAACTGTCTGAAAGCAGGATGATAATCTCCGGCTACTACATCTTTTCCCTTTCCGATATGATCGGTACTCTTGAGCCCAACCCGAATAACATTGATACCTGCTCTTTTAAAAATCAAATACATTTGTTTTGTTGTCTCAATGGCATCTTCTATATTTAAAGGTGTATATCCACCTTTATGATACATTTCTTCCAGTTTTGTCCCTGACAATACCATTGTAGGATAAATTCTTACATTTTTTGGGCCTATCTCTGCAGTTTTTTTCGCTGATTCAACAGACTTTTTCCTGGTATCTCCAGGCAAACCGATCATTAACTGAATTCCTAAATCAAATCCGTATTGTTTTATCAATTCAGAGCTCTGATAAATACACTGACTGTTATGTCCCCTGTTTGTAAGCCTGAGTACATCATCATCAAAAGACTGGACTCCCAATTCTATCGTAGATACATTGAAAAGTTTTAAATGTTCCAGTATTTGCCCATTGATATAATCCGGCCTTGTTGACAATCTTATCCGGTGAACCAATCCACGATCCATGTAATCTTTAGCGATTTTCAGATATTCTTTTTGCTCTTCAATGGGTATTCCGGTAAAGCTGCCTCCAAAGAAAGCAATTTCAATGGTCTTTGTATTATTTACCAATAAAGTGCTCAAGTATGTCTCTATAATTTGGATTACTTCATCCTTACTTAATGGTTTAAGTTTTGCTGTGATAACCTTTTGATTACAGAAAACACAATCATTTGGACACCCTTTATGGGGTAAAAATATAGGGATATTTGCATGTTCTTTCATATGTCTCTCCTGGGCATTTCAATTATTGAACCTATATCTTCCAGGGGATATTGCTTAAAATAAATAATATCAATGGACCTGCTCTTTATAAAATCTCTAATCATATTAAAATCCGGATGTTGTTCTAAATTTCCATTAAAAACAATGGTACTGCCCATTCTTCCTGATGCACCTCCTAAAAAACCATATGGAAATCCCTTCAAAACCACATGTCCTTGCCGAATCAACAAAACATCTATTTCAGATTCCTTAAGTCTTGCAGCTATTCCCTGATCGGATGTAATGATCGACTTATGGTCTACTTCAACCACATTACACTTTGTATATCCTTGTTTTACATTAATACTGTTTAAATGATTTTCCTTTACTTTAAGCCGTATCCTTTCATCCGTATGTTCAGCATTATGGATGAAATAAGAACCGATACATACACCATTATATATGATATTTTCAGGGTATCGGAAACCAAGATTGGAATCCCCTTTTATGTATTTTACCCTTTTATATCTCAGGTCATGCTGAATAAGCTCAACCTGCTCAGGTGCAATAACTACCGTATTTGCAATTTTACAAACATAGATATCCGCATGAGAAGAAATAGCATCATAAACATGATGCGTTTTTTTGATTTCAATGATTTCATGATTATTTCTAATATAATTTTTACAAATTTCATTGGCTTCTTCCGATAAAAAAACGCTCATTACTTTGCCTTTCAATAAAAATCAGTTTATGGATTGTATTATAGGTTATAGATTATGGTTTACTGAGATTTTGATTCAGCAAAATCTTTCTTCAACTATTATCTTTTATTTATTTTTTATTATATTTTAACTTTCTTGGCTCTCCTGTCTCATGTAACATTATACCACAAGCATTCGCTAAAAAACAAAAACCCAATACAATAAAAAAAGCCTCTCGGCTTGGTTGATAATATAAATATTATGTAAACCATTAATTGAATACAAATAAAATAATCATATGAAAACAGATATTTTTACATTGTTCAGAACTGGTACATTTACTGAATAGCTCATAAGATGAAATATGTATTATTAATGGTATAAATTCTCATCTTCTTTTTTTGTATCTATATCTGAAGCGGCTGTACAATAAACTGATGAGTAATACCATTCCTCCGTATCCTACTAAAGGATAAAGGTATTTAACCAGATTTGAGAAACCAAACTGGCTGGCAAAAAAAGCTACGATAGTAGTTCCGATTATGATTAATCTTTTTCGCATAGAAGTATGATTGACTTTTGTTACTCTTGAAGAAAAACCAAACAAACTTCCTACTGCAGTGGTATATACTTCAGCAATTAAGACAATGGCGTAAATAATCTGAATAGTTCCGGATATATTTCCTGCAATATCCACCATGGGAACTTCGACATCTATCAAATTGTAAACATCTCCAGACAAAGCTAAATAAATCATAATCGAGCCGATTCCAAGCCCCATTCCTCCTATAACAGCACCGTATTTTATGGCTTTTCTATTTTTTGCTTCCACGCCGAGAGGTCCCAATATGGCAATGGAAATGACGGTATTATATGATGTATAAAGAAATGCTGCTAAAAGCCAATGTCTTATCAACTCACTTTCTCCTGATGTAACTTGAACTGCCGAGGACAAAACAGGAGGAGATTGGATAATAGAAAAAATACTGATACCTATTACGGATGCTAATAAAAATGGCACTACAAAGCTTATTGAATTTATGACGCCCTTTATTCCGGTCAAAACCGTTATTGCCGTCAAAACTGCCATAAGGAGATTTCCCCATATTTCCGGAATTTGAAACTGTTGTGCAAATAAGGCCCCTGTCCCGGCAATCATAGCCGTTAACGCTCCAAAAAGAAAAAAGGTGATAATAAAATCAATGATCATGCCAATCCACTTGCCACCGGAATATTTTATGATTTCCAGATGAGAATGCGAATGCAGTTTTCTCCCAAGATCCATAATAATATAGCCAAATACAACGAACATAATCGTTGTTAATATAAGTCCGTACAATCCTTTTAAACCGAATGCGGCAAAAAACTGTAATACTTCCTGTCCGGATGCAAAACCTGCACCTACAATAGTTCCGATATAGGTTGCTCCTATTTTGAAAGTAGAAACCCCTTTTTTCTTCATTTAAACACATCCTTTAAGTAAAAGAGATTGGCTGCCACATAGTTTATTCTATGTAAAAAATAAAAATCTCATAACACTGTTTTATTCTAAAAAAAAGATTTTGCCTGCAGGCAAAATCTTTCCATTGCTTTATTTCCACATCCCTTATGACATAATTCTCTGATCCAGCTCTTTTTTGACTTCCTCAGCCGTTCTGCCATGAGCGGAAATAACACTTTTCTTTACCCATGTTTCCTGCATCCCCAGAAAATTAGTGTCTTGTCCGGAAACCACAACAGCATCAAAAGAATCCAACTGGTATCTTTTATCTTCCAAAGCTTCTACCTGATACCCACTTTGGGTTAAATAATCTTTTACATTCTGCAAAGATCTTTCAACAGCTACTTTTTTCACACTTCCACCTCCAATTGATACTATCCATATTATTAGTTTCAAAAGAAATAAATATTCTTTTCATTTTAAAAAAGCAGCTATTTGCTGTTACTTTTCTTCTTGTTTATTTATTTTGTATTTTTTTATTCCTCCCAAAATAAGAAAACCGCCTACAACAAGGGAAAAAATCAATGATACGGGAGAAATGCTTTCACCTCGGAAAACCGGAAGTACTGGCACCAAAAGAAAATAAATACCTAAAAGAATCAATACAACGGGCATTTTTCTTTTCAGCCATTCAGGCGTATTATCTTTTCTTTTAGGTTGAATTTCATCTACGTTTATGCCCTTTGCCTCCATCTGTTTTTTCCATATCTCACGTTCCTTATCCAAATCAAATCTTTTCTTAGACATATTCAGACTCCTTTTATCCTATCAATATATTTAATTGTATAACACCCGGTAGTTTCTTTCAAACATATTTCCTGATAGAACCGTTCGTTTTTTCACATATGTTTTTTCAAAGTCATAGTATATATTAAATAGCGAAGTCATGCTGTTTAATTAGAATCATAATGGAGGTAAAGCAAATGGCCGACAATGAATACGGTGGTATAGGCGGTATCTTTAATGGATGCGACAGCAGTTTATTATTCTTTTTCTTGCTGTTAGTTGTATTATTCTGTAACTGCGGCTTCGGATATGGCGGCAAATATTGTTAGGCATAATAGTTTATCATAAAAGCCCTTGCTTTTAAGTAAGGGCTTTTAGATTGTAGACAATTGAAAATACTGTTGTATAAATATTCTTTTCCGTTATCTATTTGGATAAAATTGGGCAACATATAGCCATAAAAGCCTAACCGCAAACAATCGCCGTCCATGGCTTAGGTTTGCTTACAGGCGTCCTGCCTGTTCACGGCTTTTCTATCTTATCTATCACCTCAATTTTTTAACCAAATAGCTAAAGTCATTCATATTTATACAACAGTATTCAATTCATAAGTTACTTTGTCTTCAGTCTGAAGCTCTTGCTTTTAAATAATTTCTCCTTCCAGACTGAAAGTCTTTGCCTTCGTTATTTTTACCGAAACCTTGTCTCCTTCCAATGCATCTCCTGAAAAATTGACAAGTTTGTTAGTAGATGTTCTTCCCGAAAACTTAGTGTTATCCGTTTTGCTTTTTCCTTCCACCAGTACATCCATAATCTTACCTTCATAAGACAGGTTTTTTTTGTAAGATATGGCATTCAACTCTTTTACTAATAAATCAAACCATTTATGCTTAGTTTGCGAATCGATCAGATCTTCATATTTTTCTGCCGGAGTCCCTTTTCTTGGCGAATACAGGAAAGTAAATGCAGAATCGTATTGTACTTTTCTTATCAGGTCCATGGTTTCATGAAAATCTTCTTCAGTTTCTCCCGGGAAACCTACAATGATATCCGTTGAAATCGCAATGCCTTTTCTGGCTTTTCTAAGTTTCTCAATAAGCTCTATATAATGCTCTTTTGTATACTGTCGGTTCATAAGTTTTAACACACGGGTGCTTCCTGATTGTACGGGCAAATGGATGTGATCGCATATTTTTTTACAATCTCTTATGACCTCAATCAGTTTATCAGATAAATCTTTTGGATGAGATGTCATGAATCGAATTCTCTCAAGATTACGGATCTTATTGATTTCATATAATAAGTCGGCAAAATCTACCTTTTTTTCAAGGGTTTTACCATAAGAATTAACATTCTGTCCTAACAGCATCACTTCTTTTGTTCCGTTTTCAGCAAGTTCCCGAATCTCATTCAGTATATCATCAGGCTTTCTGCTCCGTTCTCTTCCGCGGGTATAAGGTACAATACAATAAGTACAAAAATTATTGCATCCGTACATGATGTTGATAAATGCTTTTGTATTATATTTCCTTTTAACAGGAAGATTTTCTACAATCTCCCCATGCTCATTCCATACGTGGATATTCATCTCTCTGTTACACAAAGATTCGGTAATCATTTCAGGAAAGTCATGAAGATTATGAGTCCCGAAAACCATATCTACAAAGGGATATTTTTTCTTTATAGTCTCTACAATATGCGGCTGCTGCATCATGCATCCGCAGACACCGATTAAAAGGTCCGGGTTTTCTTTTTTAAGATGCTTTAGCCGTCCCAGATTTCCAAAAAATCTTAAATCCGCATTTTCCCTTACACTGCAAGTGTTCAATAAAATCACATCAGCAGTATCAATTGAATCTCCCTCCAAATAACCCATATTTTCCAGCATACCCGCTAATTTTTCCGAGTCATGCTCATTCATTTGGCAACCAAAGGTCGTAATGTGATATTGTTTACTCATTATTTCCTACTCCTGAACTGTGGTTAATGATATATATTTTTCCAATCCGTTCCTTAATATATTCATGGCTCTTCTTAAATCCTTTTCATTTAAAACATAAGCAATCCTTATTTCATTTTTTCCTAATCCTTTTGTTTCATAAAATCCTTCTACCGGTGCAAACATAACAGTTTCATTATCTATATCAAAAGATGTAAGCATCCAGATCAAAAATTCCTCAGCATCATTCACCGGCAGCTTTGCCGTCAGATAAAAAGCACCTGAGGGCTTCCTGCATATCACACCTTCTACCTGACTCAAAATATCCACAACGATGTTTCTTCGCTTCTCGTATTCGGCTTTCATTTCACCAAAATAGGAAGCCGGAAGTTTATATAACTCTGCTGCACCAATCATATCCAAAGTAGAGCACGATAGTCTTCCCTGACACAATTTCAGGACATGATCCAGTAATTCTTCGTTTTTTGTGAGCAGTGCCCCGATTCTTGCTCCACAGGCACTGAATCTTTTTGAAATGCTGTCGATCAGAATGACTCTGTCCGTTACATCCGGAAGCTGGCCAAAACTTGTTACCGGACTGTCATCATAGACAAACTCCCTATAAACCTCATCAGAGATGATAAATATATCATGTTTTTTTGCAATATCTGCAATCATTCTCATTTCTTTTAAAGTCAGTACCGTTCCGGTAGGATTTCCGGGGTTTGTAAGAAGAATAGCTTTTGTTCTTCTTGTGATCCGGCTGACGATTTCTTCTTCTTTCGCAAAATGAAACCCATTTTCTGCATATGTTGTAATAGGGACGATTTTAGCTCCGGTACCTTTTACAAAAATATTATAATTTGAATAGTAAGGTTCAGGGATAATGATTTCATCCCCTTCATTGGTAATACACAGCAATGTAAAAGTCAGTGCTTCACTGCCGCCATTGGTAATAATGATGTTATGATTTTCAAAAAAGACATCATGTCTTTCATAATACTTTCTTATCTGATGAATAAGCTCTGGAATCCCCTGTGACGGCATGTATTGAATCGTCTTACCGTCAAAAGCTTTGATGGCATTAATGAACACATCCGGCGTACAGATATCCGGTTGACCAATGTTTAAATGATAAACCTTTTTCCCTTTCTCTTTGGCATCCTCTGCATACTTATAAAATTTTCTAATAGGTGAATGGTCCATATTTTTAATTTTTTTTGAAAATTTCATCATTTTCACCGATCCTTATCATTTAATTTTAAATTCTCCATGAGCACATTCAACAGTCTCTTTTATATTGAAGCTATCCTTTATTTCTTTATTTTTTAATAAGAACAGCAAATATTCGATATTTCCTTTTGCACCTTTTACAGGAGAGAAGGTGAGTCCTCCGACAGAAAAGCCTAATTCTTTTGAAAACGAAGTAATCTTCTCCAGAACTTCCATATGTATCTTTTTATCTTTTATAATACCATTTTTGCCTACTTGTTGCCTGCCCGCTTCAAATTGAGGTTTTACCAGACAAATAAGTGTACCGTTTTCTTTTAATAGCCGGATGGCTACCGGAAGGACCAACGTTAAAGAAATGAAAGAAACATCAATACTGATAAAATCCATGTCGTCTTTTATGTCTTCCTGTTTTACATATCTGATGTTCGTCTTTTCCATATTGATAACCCGAGGGTTATTCCTTAGTTTCCAATCCAGCTGACCATATCCTACATCCAATGAATAAACTTTTTCAGCACCCTTCTGTAGCATGCAATCTGTAAAGCCGCCTGTTGAAGCGCCGATATCCATGGTAATACTGCCATTTAAATCAATTTTAAAAGTATCTATTGCCTTTGCAAGTTTTAATCCGCCCCTGCTGACATACGGACAATCATTGGCTTTCAGAAAGATTTTCGCAGACTTGCTGACCGGTGTACCGGCTTTATCAATAATCTGACCATCAGCAAAAACCACTCCGGCCATTATTGCGCGCTTCGCCTTTTCTCTTGATTCATATAATCCTTTTTCAACAAGCAACACGTCTAATCTTTCTTTCTTTTCCATCAAATTCTCCTGTTAAGCATTGCCAGAACTTGTTTAATGATGCCTTTTGAATTCAATTCATATTTTTCATCCAGTTCTTTTATAAAACCATGCTCAATATATTTATCCGGCCATCCCATAATATGCAATTCATTATTCAAATGATGTTTTTGTATCAGTGAAGCAATACTGCTGCCAAAGCCACCTATTTTTGTATTATCTTCAATGGTAATGATTTTGTCAATATTTTTAAATATATTCAGATATGTCTCTTCATCAAGGGGTTTTATAAATCTTGTATTAATCACCGTAATATTGATACCCTTTTTCCTTAAAAAACAAGCCGCTTCATATGCCGGCTTTACCATCCTTCCTGCTGCTGCAATACACAAATCGCTTCCTGTAGCGATTATCTCTGCTTTTCCATTGACTAAATCCTCTGATCCGGAAAAAGACATATCCTCGGCACATCCTCTGGGATATCTTATTGCACATGGTTTTCCAAGGTCAATAGCATATTCTAACATGGCCTCCAATTCGGCCTTATCCTTTGGAGCAAGAATGGTCATATTGGGTAAATGATTCAGGTATGAAAAATCAAATATGCCATGATGCGTTTCTCCGTCCTCACCCACTACGCCGCTTCTGTCTACGCAAAAAACTACCGGCAAATTTTGAAGACAGACATCCATCATGATCTGATCATAGGCCCTCTGTAAAAATGTAGAATAAATTGCTACAATCGGAACCATTCCGTTTAAAGCCAAACCTGCAGCAAATGTAACCGCATGCTGCTCTGCAATACCTACATCAAAAAACCGTCGAGGAAATTTATGTGAAAACTCCGTTAATCCGGTTCCGTCAGCCATAGCTGCCGTTACAGAAACAATTTTATCATTGTGTTTTGCCAATTCAACTAATTTCTTCCCAAATACTTTGGAATAAGACGGTGCAGATAATTTAGCTTTTAATTCTCCCGTTTCTATATTGAAAGCACCTATTCCATGAAATATATTGGGTTGATTTTCGGCATTTTTATAACCTCTCCCTTTTTTTGTAAGGGTATGAATCAGCACAGGGCCTTTTGCAAATTTAGCATTTTCAAATACTGCAACCAATTCTTTGATATTATGTCCATCCACCGGACCTAAATAAGTAAATCCCAACTCTTCAAAAATAATTCCTGCAACAATCGTATATTTTACGGCATCTCTTATTTTTTCCAGCACAGAATAAATAGTGCTGCCGGCTTTTGGTATCTTATTCAGAATCAGTTTAAGCCTTTCTTTCAGATCCTTATAGGCAGGCGCCGTCCTCAACCTACCCAAATGTTTTGAAATTCCGCCAATGTTTTGAGAAATAGACATCTCATTATCATTGAGAATAACAATCAAATTGGTATCAACATGACCTGCATTGTTTAATGCCTCATATGCAACACCGCCGGTAAGTGCACCGTCTCCTATTACGGACACAACAGAAAAGTTTTCTCTTTTTAAGTCCCGCGCTTTTGCAATACCCAAAGCAATGGAAATGGCATTACTGCTATGTCCGCTTTCATAAATGTCATGAATGCTTTCCGCTTTTTTGGGAAATCCGCTTAACCCTTGAAACTGCCGGAGAGTATCAAACTGAGATGCTCTACCTGTTAATATTTTATGTATATAAGATTGATGGCCTACATCCCATATGATTTTGTCTTTTGGACTTTCAAAAACTTTGTGAAGGGCAATTGTTAATTCAACAACACCAAGATTTGATGCAAGATGTCCTCCGGTGGAAGATACTTTACTCAATAAAAAATCTCTGATTTCATAGGCCAGCAACCCCAGTTCACTGTCTGACAATTTCTTTAAATCCTTGGGGAATTCTAATTTGTCTATATATTTTGACATAAACGCATCCCTCATATTCTTGATATACTATCTAAAAAAAATCACTCTGAATATTTTTTCAAAGCTGAATAATATTCTTCCGCATATGGTAATGATAGTTTTAGAATAATTAATTGCAATGTCCTTTCCAATGGCCTTTCCTCCAACAGTCAGAGCAGCCACCAGGCTGCTCATCAAAACCGTAAACAGGCCTAAATTGATACCCGGGTATAACCTGACGGTTTGAACGACTATAAACGTCGCCGATGCTCCGCTTATAATACCGCAAATGTCTCCGATTACATCATTACAGATATTGGATACCTTACTGGCATTCTTTATCAGCTTAATGGATTGGGCAGATCCGGACACCTTGCCTGAAGCCATGGAGTGGAAAGGTCTTTCATCTGCTGCCGCAACTGCGATTCCAATAATATCAAAAACAATCCCTGTAATAATAATAATAAAGAGCAATATAAAAGAAATGACTAAATTGGTGTTTCGAAGAATTACATCAGAAAAAAAACTCATAAATACAGACAAACCAAATGTCCATAATGTTATGAGCAGTACCCACTTAATATGATTAATCCTGTCTTTATCTAATTTTGTTTTTTTGAGTTTCATAATAATTAATCCCAATTTTAAATTCTTAATTACGAGTGGCAGTATATCGAGTAAACTTTACGGCTTAGGTCCAGTAGGATTTCCCAGAAAAATACTGACAAGTCGCCAAATCAGCGGTTACCCTTCAAATTTTTCTTTGCGCCGTCGCCGACTGCAAGACTGGATTACCACTAAGGCCGTACTGTAATCCCCAATATACCTCTAAAGCAGAACAGTCTAGGAGATTTCCTCAACAGGTACGTCATTCTTTATCCTCTTTTGCAGAACAGGTTTCGAGCAACAGCGATAGTATGTTCCGGGCCCTGGCCCATACTATCCGAAATATGCTATCTACCATGTTCCACTCAAGGCAGGCTACACTGTAGTAAATATCACACTTACAGGTTTATCCCGAAAAAAGTATTTCGAGTCTCCACGAAGAGAGGGTCAACGCCCACATGCCATTGTGGATCGCCCCCAGCTTCTGACTCCCAGTAAAAACCCCTAACTGGGCGTTAGCAGCTAATACCAGGAACTTCATCGATGTGCCCTATGACGGATTTTTAGCCCCGCCTTCAAAAATGACTACTCTGACTAGAATACTGCGCCACTCTTGGTCTAAGAATTATAATACCATATCATGAATATGATATCAAACAATCATTATATTTGCTATTATTATACCCAAAAATGAACCGGTAAAAGCTTCTATTGGTGTATGCCCCACCAACTCTTTGAGATTTTTCTCAATATGCTTCATCTCTTTCATATCGGTCAACATCTGGTTCAATATCTTCGCCTGTATGCCAACCGACCTTCTTACACCGGAAGCATCATACATCACCACAAGTGCCATACATAACGACAAAGCATATTCTAAAGAATCAAAACCTATTTTCAGCCCAATGGCGGTGGACAAACCCATCACAAAAGAAGAATGGGAACTTGGCATACCGCCGGAGCCTACCAAGCGTGTGATGTCAATTTTCTTATATTTAGTAATGAAGAATATAAATTTAAGCAGCTGAGCAACAAACCACGATAAAAATGCAGCTCCCAATATATCGTTGTGCATGATCTGGTATAATGGATTCAAAACATTTTCCTCCTCAAAAGCTTCTATCCGTTAAGAACATTATAAGATCCTTTAAAAACATACTCTTGCTTTTATATTTATCTAATATTGCAATAGATTTTTCACTTAAGTCTTTGATGATCGCTTTGGATTTATCCAAGCCATATAAGGACGGATATGTCAATTTATTGTGTTTCGCATCACTCCCGGTTGCCTTTCCGGTCAACTGTACCTGACCGCATACATCTAATATATCATCTGTAATCTGAAAAACAAGCCCCATATTCTTTGCAAATTCAGTAAGATCTGCCAAAGTCTTATCGTCGGTTCCACCTAATATTGCACCTGCTCGAACAGAAGCAGTTAATAGAGCAGCTGTTTTGTTCATGTGAATGTATTCCAATAATTCTTTTGATTGACAATTTCTCTCTGATATTATGTCTGCAACCTGACCGGCAATCATACCCCGGCATCCTGAAGATTTTAATATTTCATGAGATGCCCATAGTTTTCTTTCTGTTATTTCAGGATTATTACATGTTTTTAAAATGTCTGAACAAAGCACTTCCATAGAAGAGTTCAGTAACCCGTCGCCGGCCAGAATAGCAATTGCTTCACCAAACATCTTATGATTAGACGGTTTACCTCTCCTGAAATCATCATTGTCCATTGCAGGAAGATCATCGTGAATCAATGAATAAGTATGAATCATCTCCACAGCACAGGCATAAGGCAATGCTTCTGATTCGTTCCCTCCGCAGAATTCACATGAAGAAAGCAGTAAAACCGGCCTTAACCTTTTACCCCCTGCTTTCAGGCTGTACTGCATAGCATCGTAAAGAATATGTGAGTCTATTTTTATACTAGGAAGGTATTCCGTGATATGATCTTCAATTAGCTTTTTTTTCTTATCGTAACTCTCCTTGAAGTTCACTTATTCTGCCTCCTTAAAAGACTTCATTTCCTTATCATAATAAAGTATTTTCTGATTTGCATCCTCCAGTATGTCTGAACAGACCTTGTAATACTTTATACCTTCATCGTAGAGCTTAAGAGACTCTTCTAAAGTAACTTTACCCTCCTTAAGTTTCTCAGTTACTTTTTCCAATTGAGTTAATGCTTTTTCAAAGGAAATCTCATTTTTATTATCCGTCATTTTTCCTCTCCTTTTCTACCGGATTTTTATTATTTAAGCAATCCTTATGCTTTTTATTTATTATCCTGCCGGATAAATCACCATCTGCCAGTACAATGGTAACATCATCTCCAATGTCCACATCCTCAATAGACTTTACAAAACTGTCATTTTTATTTATAAGTGCAGCGAATCCTCTTTTAAGTATATGCTCTGGATTCAAGTGCTCCAAAACTGCGAATCGCTTTTCGATTTCATTTTTATAATGATTCATTTTTTCTCTTAAAACAGTATATATATCATTATGATATTGATTACAGTATAATTGTAAATTCCGAATCTGGTGTTTCAGCAATGAAGTAATTACTTCAAAATTATGTTTCTGCAGTTTATTTCTGCGTTCCTCAATAATCTGATACATGATTGTATTTAAATCTTTTTTTACTTTTTTCATGTTTCTGCTTAACTCAAATAGGTTTGGAACAGCTATATCCGCTGCTGCCGTTGGTGTAGCAGCTCGAACATCTGCTGCAAAATCTGAAATAGAAAAATCTGTTTCATGACCCACTGCGGAAATAACAGGAATTGTTGATGCATGAATACTTCGTGCAACGATTTCTTCATTAAAAGGCCAGAGTTCTTCCATAGAACCCCCTCCCCGGCCTAATATAATTATATCAATATCCGGATAATGTTTGTTAATATGTTCCAAAACACCGGAAATATCCTTGCTTGCATAATTCCCCTGGACAAGACAAGGAAAAACATATATATTCACATAATAATTCTTCTTTTTTATTGTCATCAGAATATCCTTGATGGCAGCCCCTGATGCAGAAGTAACAATTGCAACAGACTTCGGAAAAAAAGGCAGTTCTTTCTTTTGAGATGCATCAAATAAGCCTTCTTTTTTCAGCTTTTCTTTTAGTTTTTCGAAAGCAATGTGAAGATTTCCCTTTCCTTCCACTATAATATCCAGCACATTCAAAGAATAGCTTCCATATTTTTCATATACGGAAATATATCCCGACACGGTTATTTCCATTCCGTTTTCCAGTTCATATTTTAAGTATCTGTTGTTTTCAAAAGAGATAAAACAATTTAATTTGCTGGTTGAGTCTTTGAGCGTTAAATAGACATGCCCATTTTCATGATATTTTATATTTGAAACCTCACCTTTAACAGAGATATTGGTTAAAACAGGATCGCTCTGCAGTATTCTTTTGATATAATTATTTACTTGTGAAACATTCAGCGCCTTTAATTTCATATTCCCACCACTTTTATTCAGAGGTTATAGGTTAAGGGATAGTGATTCGTGAAGGTTAGTTTTACTTTAACAAAACTTTCTATCCCTTAAAAAATATTATAACAATGTTCAAAAAATTATCTAATCTCTAACCCTATTTAATCTGTCCATTCCCAGTGCGGCGATTCCTGCTGCGTTGTCGGATGCATATTTTGGCAAACCAAAATACACATGAATATCACCCTGATTGAAGCTGGCTGAAATCTCGTTTCGGATATACTTACTGGATGCAACTCCGCCAACCAACAGAACGTTAGAAATATTACAATAACTTACAGCATTTATAATGATTTTTTTTAAAGCTTCTGATACTTTGTCGAATAACTCTTGAGAAAACATTGAAAAATTCATCTGATTCTCTTCCAACAGTCTCAAACATTGTGTTTCAATACCTGATAAATTAAAATCCGTTCCATCAACATGTACTTTTTTAAGTAAATTACTCTTTTTCCCATGATAGTTGTAAGCTTCTTCATCCAAATATTTTCCGCTGGGGAAAGGGAAACCCATCCTGACACCCATCCGATCAATAAGCTGCCCCATGGAAATATCTTTTGATCCGCCAATTATTTCAATATTGTATCCAAGATCCTGAGTCTGAACAGATAGTACTTCGGTAGTCCCTCCTGAAATATGTACTACAATAAATTCTGATATACCTTCCATTTCTCCTGATATGTTTCCTGCCTTAATATGGCCTTCCTGATGAGAAAATTCGAAATATAAACAGTTTAGAGCCGATGCAATGGATTGAGAAAAAGCCTGTCCGCATTTAAACACCGGCATATACGAATGCTCTACCGGTCTGGGGCGTGTACTGACAGCTATACATTCAATCAAATCTGCATCGATTTGAGAGAAAACCTGCTTCATCAAAACAGGAAAGTTTTCAATATGCTTAAAAACAGCATCAGACTGCCTGAGACCTCTTTGGCCGTAAGCTACATCCAAAATTATTCTTTTATCAATGATACAGCTATAAGTATTATCCACCACTGCAACAGAAGTAGTGTAATTGCTGGTATCAATACCAAGAGAATAAAATCTATTTATATCTTTAAAACCTTTTCCTGAGTATTCTTTCAAAACACAACCCTCATTGAAATCTTTAAATATTATCTTTTATTCATTATCTCTTATCATAAAACTCTTTCTGTCCCCTCTGCTCAATATGTCATGTACCCATTCCCTGGCTTTAACAGCCATTTCTGTACATGACAAACCACCGGTGTCAAGTACTTTCATATTTTCGGAAGTATTGCCTAATTGATACAAATATTTATTATACGATTGTTGCTTTTTTATAAAATCATCTGAATGACATCTGCGATATTCAGGTCTTTGTTTTAGCCTTTGCCTTAGCTCTTCCTTATCGCAATAAAGAATCAAATAATGTATACCGGAGAAATATCTGAATTCAGTACAATTTTCATACTGTGGCGGTGATGCAGCTCCGCACAAAACCACAGGACGTCCGCCCTGACAGATATTTTTAGCTGCCCTTAAACAAAACTCTCTGAATTCCCAAAAATTACCTGAATCTTCATGAAATTCTGCACGCCAAAAAATATCACATTCTATTACAACAACATCCGTAATTATTTTTGCAAGCTCAATGGCCATTCTGGATTTTCCTGATCCACTGGCCCCTGTAATGACAAACAGAGGCAGTCTAAGAAATTCGTGTTTACATCCACATATTGGACATATGGCATAAGGGCCGCTTAAATCAATGGTTTTATCGGATCGATACGCTTCACATTGCATGCATATGTTAAACATCCAAAACACCCCTAACCCCATTCTATGAATCGGCATAAATTTTGCCACACATCTGTTATAAAAAATCAACTGTCTTTATCTTTATTCCTTACGATACTCCCTAAAATACCATTAACAAATTTTCCGGATTCGTCTCCTGCAAATTTTTTGGATAATTCTACGGCCTCATTAATAGAAACAGATTGAGGTATTTCAGTTATATAGAATATTTCTGCAACAGCAAGCTGTATAACGGCAAGTTCAACTTTTGAAATACGTTCAATTTTCCAATGCTCGGTACTCTTTTCAATCGAACTGTTTATTTCCTGCATATGCCGCAGAGCAGCTTCCAATGTGGTATCAAAATAGTCATTCTGCTCTTCGAAATGATAATTATCCTTGAATCTTTTTATGATCTCTCTGCCATAATCATTGTGGATATTCATCTGAAATAGCAGCTGCATCAGCAGCTCCCGGGCCTGTTTTCTTTTCATTGGTTTTCCTCCATAATTATTCATTATTCATTAATAATTATATTTTGACTCCAACTTCTAACCACTAAATCACTTACTAACTGTGAATTTATTAATAACAGCGGCAAAGCTAACCATTCCGGTTAGCTTCATCAATCTCTTTGGATTCTTCAAATTGAGTTTCGTAATCGACACCCTGAACATGGATATTAATGGCCTCTGCTACAATACCTGTTGTTCTTTCAATCTCCTTTTTGACCTTTTCCTGAATATTCCATGCAACTTCAGGTATTTTTACACCATACTTTACAATCAGATATATATCAATAATTACATTTTCTTCATTTGAATTAATTTTTATACCTTTTGTCTGACTGCTTTTCCCGATAATATTAGAAAGACTTTCCGAAATACCGCCGGTTAATTCTGAAACACCTTCTACACCGGCGGCTGTTATGGCAGCAGTTGATGCAATAACTTCATCAGAAATCTTTATATTGCCATATACTTGATCTATATTAATGCCCATGATTTACACTCCTAAACTGATTTAATAAATATTATATCAAATCGGTTTTAGTTATACAACAATCCTGTTTATGAATACGCTTCTAATGTTTTGTCTGTATAATAATCTGCTCAAAAGGCCTGCCTGTTTCTCTCATAACGATATCGAGAATCTTTGCGATGTCAGACTTATTTAATGTATCTTTATCTATCGTTATATTAACTGAATTATCTGTTATAAGAATGAGAACTTCATCAAACCCCTTATTTTTCAATAAATTTTCTACTATCTTTTCCTGATTCATGTATTCTATTATTTGTAATTTTTGTTCAGTAGCTTTATTCCTGCTTTCTGAATCTACTTCCCTGTTCTCAATAATCTCCGTCAGCATGGATATGATTTTATTACGGTCCATATTGATAGCAGCTTTTGCTTCTCCGAAATAATCTTCTTCATTAACCGCAGCGGAAACCTCCGTGCTTTCAGACGATTCTTCTTCTGTTACAACCCTTTCCCCAACAATCAATTGCTCTTTCAGATCTTTCAGTTGCTGTTCCTCATATGCCACAAAATCAGCTGATGTTTCTAAAATATTTGCATTTTGCAATCGATAATTGACAACACTTATCCCGCTGATTACCAGTACAACTGTCAATATAAGCACTCTCTTTCTCCACATATCACTCATTAATGGCACTCCCTTCCACAGAATGATCTTTTTCAAACACAACAATTCTATCCACAGGAATATCAAAAACTGCCGATGCAGCATTGATAATATTATTTCTGATTACCAAATTACCGGCACCTTCCGCAACGATGATAACACCTTTTACTCTGGGTTTGATTTCCTTCAACACCAGTAAATTTTCATTATTTACCGTAACAACACTTTTTGAAGAATCCTGGGTTGTGTTCAAAACAATACCGCCTGCAGCATCTCTTTCCTCTCTTTTTTCACTATTTTCCTGTATGTCAAATGCCGGAATTATCTCCTTTCCTGTCTCATAAGTAATCATTACATCTACATTGCCAACCCCGCTTATTTGACTTAAGATCTTTTTGAGGCGCACCTCATCATTGAATGTAATATCTTCTTCAGTTGCATTTTTTTTTGTGGTTTCAGGTAAATCAATACTTTTTCTATCGAAGCTGTCATTGCTGAAAATAGTATTGTATAAAAATAGTAATAACGCCAGTACAACTACTATGGAAATCATGGTATTGATTATTTCTTTCTTGCTTTTCTTATTAAAGAATTTTTCCATTAATTGATTAATTTTTTTATCCAAACTAACTCACCCGCCTGTTATTCATTTATCCTTACGGATACTTTTCCTTTTGAAATATTCAGCATCTCGGCAACTTTGCCGGATATTTCGGCTTTTTCAGCTCCATTGGCCGTATTTCCTGTCAATATAATATTTATGGAATGAATCTCTCCAAAATTCTTCTTATTTATATCTTCGAACACTTTTATTGAAACTTCTTCAATATCCAGTCGGGGATTTATATCCCATATTGCATTGATAATACTGCTCTTCAGCTTCTGCTTAAACAACCCTATTATTTGTATTTGCTGAACGGACTCTATGGAATCACTGTTTGATTCTTCCTGTACCGCTTCAGAAATTATCGGCTCAAATGCATCAATATCTATATTATTCATTCTCAACAACGGCTGCAGAATAACTGCCAGAATAATAACGGACAAGATAAATTTGAGATATTTTCTCATTGTGCCGGAAGGTAAAATAATTTCTATAAAAGAAATAACCAGTATTGTAAGAAAAATAGTTCGTACCCATTCTTTTAATAATTCATTGATTTCAATCACCTGCCTTCTCAGCTTCAACACTTTGAAGCGATAGAATTGTTAGTCATCGGAAAAACAGAGTTCTTAGCTTCAGGTGGAGCTATAAGATCCATATGAAGGTTAGAAATCGTTATCCAGGGGCTTTACAATTCTCAGCTTCAACACTTTGAAGCGATAGAATTGTTAGTCATCGGAAAAACAGAGTTCTTAGCTTCAGGTGGAGCTATAAGATCCATATGAAGGTTAGAAATCGTTATCCAGGGGCTTTACAATTCTCAGCTTCAACACTTTGAAGCGATAGAATTGTTAGTCATCGGAACATTGCGGCATTTCCTGTATTGACCAGAATCGTTATCATAATAAGAAACATAATCGCAACCAATAGCAAGATAACAATTAATATAATAATGGTATTGCCCATTTCATTAAGGCTGTCTGAAATATTATGTATACCAATGGGTTCTACTAAAATGGAAAGAATTTTATATATAGCAGCTATGGATAAAAGTTTCAAAATGGGTATCAGTAAAATCAGTATTAAAATCAGCAATCCAACAGCGCCCAATGCATTTTTTATCAATGCTGAGCAGCTTAAAATCAGGTCAACCGAATCCGAAATATAACTTCCAATAATCGGTATGAATTTGTCCACAGAGAATTTTGCAGTTTTGACCAATACGCCATCTGCTGATGAAGAAATAATACCTTGAATAGCAGTGATTCCCGAAAAAATTGTTACGGTAAACCCAACAAAAATAATGGCAAACTGCCTAATAATAGAAGCCAGTTTTTTAATATAACTGTTTTCTGTCATGCTGTTGACCAGAAAAAGTATAGCAGACAGAAATATGGCCGGCAAAACAATATTTTCAGCAATGGAACTTACAATATTAATGGAAGCCAAAATCAACGGATGGTATAATGCCCCAGAAGCAAGATTTCCCAAACTTATAATTAAAGTAATGATTATGGGAAATATGGATTGCATAAAGCTTGTCATGCTGGTTATCGTTTCGGCACCAACTGTATAAACATACCTGAAATTGCCGATACATAAGGCTACTGCAGCACTATAACATATTAATTGAGCTAAATTGGATACTGTGGATTCTCCAAAAGAATTGGATGCATTTTTCAGTATCCCGATAATGATAGAAATCACTATGATTTGTCCGGCAAAATTGAAATTAATCAATATATCATGAAGAAAAAAATGAATTAATTTTTTAAATATTTCTTTATAATCGAAAATATGTTCGCCTTTTATTAATTCAAACATCATCTCCTTTAAGGACATAGGCGGTAAGATATCCTCATATTCTTTATTTACTACATCTATCATATTCTGGATTTCTTCAATATTCATTTCTTCCATCTGATCATAAATAATATTTTCAATATTGATCCCTTTTGGATCTTCTGTTCCATAAACTACAGTTCCCAATATTAAAAATATCCATATAACCATCGTTAATTTTCTCATATTCTACTCTCTTCATTCCGGTATTAATCTGTTGATCAGATCAATAATAGATAAAAAAACCGGTAAAGCAATATACATGATAATGACTTTGCCTGCAAACTCCACCTTATTTGCAATAGCACCCTCACCGGCATCCTTACAAATCTGTGCAGTAAAATCTGCTACATAAGACACGCCCAGTATCTTAAGAATTACAGGAAAATATATTTTGTTTATATTTATTTCTGAAGATATGGATTGGAAAAAACTTAAAACAATTTCCAATTTAGAAAGGATCATTATAAATATTATCAGTACGGTGGACAGTACCAAATGAATGGAAAATTCCGGCTTATAGCTTTTCATAATAATAGATAAAACAGCACCGATCATCCCAATAACAGCAATTTTTACTATATCCATTCCAAAACACCCCAATTATTTATGATTTATGCAAGTATAAGTACAAAAGGCAGTAATCTCCGACCAACTGTTATCTGACTTATACCTCTAACCCCTAACCTATGATATACTCCGTACTCCATACTCTATACTCCATAATCCGATTCTCATAGTTGAAACATTGTTTTTACTGTCGTAAAGAAATTATTGATAAGCTGTATGATCATAAAGAGAACCACAATGATACCTGCTAAAGTAGTCATCATCGCCTGCTCTTCTCTTCCTGCACGTAACAATACCTGATTTAATACGGAAACTAATATCCCAATAGTCGCTATTTTGAATATTAAATCCACATCCATATCCATCCTTTTCCCTCCATGTTTTCTTTCAGATCAAAACGACGACAACCATAACACCTGCGGCAACTCCAAGATTTTTATATACCCGGCTTTTTTTTATCTTTTCGTTAATAGCCTCTTCAAGCTGCAATTCAAATCGTTTATAAAAATAATCAAATATTTTTTGTTGGTTTTTCATATCCATTTTTCCTAAATTTTTACCAAAATCTTTTATGATTTTTTTATCTGTGCCGGATAGAGCGCTTGCTTCAAGGGAAATGTCCGCCGATGCACACCATATCGTTGAAAAATCCTCCCCATAGCTTCTATCCAGGAAATCTGCCATATTTTTATAAAAATAACTGACAATTTTCTCGTTGTTCAAAGAAAGTTTTTTGATGATATCCATCAGAAAATTCTTTGAATAACTCATTTCAGTTTCCATGACTTTTATAGAATATATAAATGCAGTAAGCTGTTTGATACGAATCTCATAATTCAAAGAAATCAAATAGCCTGTAAGAGTAGATAATGCAATGATTGAAACTGCAAGAACCCCTTTAATTATCATAGTGCCATCCCTCTTTTAAATAATTATTTTATTGCACTCGTTAACTATCGTCTTAACACTTCCGGTCGCCGGAATATTAGATAAAAAAATTATCCTTTTAAATATTCTCTGACGAATCAACTTTTTAATATTTGAATTTTCCAAATCTTCATAAGAATAACCATGAATGGTTGTAATAAGATTTATTCCGGCATTCAAAGCAGATTCAACTGCATACACATCTTCTTCTTTTCCTATTTCATCTGTTGCAATAATATCCGGTGCCATAGATCGGATCATCATAATAATACCTTTTTCTTTTGGACAGCCATCCAATATATCTGTTCTGCTGCCTAAATCATTTTGAGCTTTTCCTTCAAACATCCCTGCAATTTCCGATCTTTCATCTACCACACCGATTTTAAATCCTTTTTCACTTAAATTTCTTATCACATCTCGTAATAAAGTCGTTTTACCGCATTTGGGGGGCGAAACAATCAAAGTATTGTATATGGACTTGCTATCTCTAAATATATATTGAATGATTTTCTCAGATATACCTATTATTTCTCGACTTCTTCTGATATTAAGAGAGGAAATATTTTTTATTGTTTTGACCTTTCCCCCTTCCAGAACGGCCTTTCCACAGATACCAACCCGGTGCCCTCCTTGAATGGTCACATAGCCATTTGATAGCTCCTCTTCATAAGCATACACAGAGTAGTTCAATACGGAATTAAAAATATTCATTAGCTCTTCTTTTGAAATAAGCCGACTATTGTTATTATCTACACTAAATTTATTTTCACTATCCAGGATATACTCCTTTCCGGATGCATAAATAACCAGTGGACCATGTACCTTAATACGAATTTCTTCAATAGATGATTTTACATAATCCGGCATTAAAAAAAGTGCTTTTTTTACACCCTCGGGAAACCTGGAAAAAACGTATTCAATATTGTTATTCATTTGCCTGTCCTCCTTTTTTAAAATAATATTCAAAGAGAACGGTTTTATTCATAAAGAAATAGGACCAAACAAAAATTTGTTTGGTCCTATTTCTTTATGTATTTAATAGCTTTTTTCGTACTTTATTTCTCCGCCTACAACTACCATTTCCACAGAGATGTCTTTTATTCTTTGCTTATCAACGGATAAAGGATTTTCACCCAATATTACCAAATCTGCCATTTTACCTTCCTCTAAAGTTCCTCTTCGTTCTTCTTCGAAAACAGCTTTCGCACCATTTATGGTAAATAGTTTTATCGCTTCTTTTACTGTAAGCCTTTCTTCATTATTCCAATGATTTACTGACGAGTATATTCCCAATAACGGATCCATAGGCGTTACTGGACTGTCTGAGCCGCCTGCAATCAATATCCCTTTTTTCAATAATGATCTTAAAGGCGTTTTCCGTTTGATTCTATCTTTTCCCAATTTTTTTGTAAAAGAATCATCATTGATATAATAGTCAAAGGCAGGCTGAGTCGAAATAACCAGCTGAAGAGCAGCAGCTCTTTCGATATGTTCAGGTTTCGGTATACTGAAATGTTCTATTCTGTGCCTGTAATTCTTTATGGGAGTTTTGCCCATGCACCGTTCATAGGCTCTTAGCATCTGTTCTATTGCTCTGTCGCCAATACAATGCGTTGCAATTTGGAGTCCTTTACTATGAGCAAATTGAACAAAATTATTCACTTCTTCATCGGTATAATATAAATTTCCTCTGGAATAGGGAGGTATACAATATGGTTCTTCAAATGCCGCAGTAAGAGATCCGATGGATCCGTCTAAAGTAATACATCCGCCTATCCGGGGGAAACCTTCAGCTAAGACTTCTCCTACATCCATTGTCTGATGATATATTTTTATACCAATAGGAAGATTATTTGCTTCCTTTTTTAGTACTTTTACATCCCTGTCATTGAAAAGCGAACCGCCTTCCATTGCATGAACATGTGTAATACCTGCCTTAAGTGCTTTCTGACAAGCTAAATGAACAGCCTGTTTTCTTCTTTCATCGCTGAATTCTTCTGTTAATCTCCTTCTTGCCAATCCATTTGCAGCCGCCGTGAAGATGCCGTTATATTCATCATTATGGCTTCTATTGACCCCATCAACATCTCCTCCGATATTTAATTTCGCAAACCCTTTTGAATTGACACAGCATGAATGCGCATCCAATCTGCTGATAAAGATTGGGTTATACACATTTAACTCATCCAAAGACCATCTGTCCGGTAAACCATCTATTCCCATCTTATTTTCATTATAGGAAGAAACAATAATCCATTCCTTTCCCGAAGTATTCTTGGCATATTCTTCTATTGCTGAATAAAAATCCGACAAATTCGTATAAATGCCTGCATCTAAAGCCATTTCATCCAGACCTGTTTGTGTAAAATGAACATGAGAATCGATAAATCCGGGCAGGACAGATCTTCCTTGCAAATCGATAGTTATTGTGTTTGAAGAAATCAACGGCTTAACATCGTCAATACACCCAACCTGAACGATCTTATTCTCTTTTACGGCCAATGCAGAAAAAATATTGAATTCTTCATCTACACTTAAAATATCTCCATTATAAAATACTATATCTGAAGTCATTAGTACCTCCCCTGTTCAGCTTATTAGAACGGACCTAATTTAATAAAATGTGCAATCGTTACGAATACACCTGCAAAGATAATCCATAGCAGCATCAATTTCCATACCCATTTGGCCCATTTATCCCAGGGAATACCTCCCGCTATTGCAAGCCCGGCTAACAATACCCCGGATGTTGGGAAAAAAGCATTGGTAAAGGCATCTCCATACTGGTAAGCCAGAACAGCAACCTGCCGCGTCGTTCCAACAATATCTGCCAACGGAGCCATGATGGGCATTGTCGTTACGGCCTGACCGCTGCCGGATGGTATAAAGAAATTCATCACTAATTGTATAACGTACATCCCCCAAGCAGCAGAAATAGTCGGCATACCCTGCACAAGTTCTGCCAATGAATGTATCACGGAATCAATAACATGACCTTTTTCCATCACAATAAGAATCCCTCTTGCAAGACCAATGGTGATGGCGCCAAAAATAATACCTTTTGCACCATTAGCAAAATGTTCAGCCATTTCACTTGGTTTAAATCCGCCAACAAAACCTGCAACAATTCCTATGATAATAAATAGTGCTGAAATCTGCCGTAAATACCATCCCCAGTTCATGGTTCCGTAAACACAAATTGCAAAACCGATTATAACAACTAAAATAACGCTTTTTTGTCTTGTAGTAAATTGTGGTATATCATTAAGGTCAATTTCCTCCAAATTTGCCAATTGCACTCCGTGTACCGGACTTATTTCAGGGTTTTTCTTAACCTTTCTCGCATATACCAGCAAAAAAATGATGGTGATAAACGTAAAAACAACATACGCTGCAAACCTGAAACCCATCCCGGAGAAAAGAGGAAGCTTTGCAATAGACTGTGCAACACCGACAGTATAAATATTGAGGACGCCTCCTGCAAATCCTGCTCCGGTACCGAGGACCACCATACCCATACCTAATAAAGCATCATAACCCATGGCTTTTGATAAGGCAACGCCAAGAGGTATAAAAACCAAAACACCTTCAGCCCACCCGAGAAAAGCACCGATTATTGAAAAAAGACATGTCACGCCAATGATTACAATGGATTCTTTATTGGCAAGCTTTTTTACAAGATAAGCAATTCCGGTGTTGAATGCACCGGTAGCATTGACAATCTCAAATGACGCAACAACTAAAATTACAAGAAATATGATATCCACAGCAGCAGCCATACCTTCAGGTATGGCCAGAGCCAAATCAAACAACCCTACAGGTGTCCTTTCAATTAATTGAAAAGAACTGGCATCAATAATCATTCTGCCGGTTGCTTCATCACTTACCCTGGCATATTCTCCTGCGGGTATCAAATATGAAGCAATGGTCGCAATCAGCATAATGATAATCAATAAAACATAAACATGTGGTATTCTGAAAGTCCTTTTTTTCTTAGGTTGTTCTAAATTTACGTTGGATTCCGTCATAGATTAAACCTCCTATCCACGAATAAACTTCAATAACTTTTATACACTTCTTACCTCCTTTCATCTGATTCCTTCATCACTGGATTTGTACAAAAGTCTATTGTTCATCATGTGAACTCAAGTTCATATAATGAACTGAATATATTATATCAGACCCTTTCCGGTTAATCAATTTATTTCTTAAAAATATTTAGAAAATTCAGTGAATATAAGGTTCTAATCCTTTAAAATATAACAAAAAAATTAGCATGTATATACATGCTAAAGAGTTAACGCCTCTACTTTCGACTTTGCGAAAAGCGAAATATTTGTTTAAAAATTATAAATAATTATTTGGCATATACTTTGTCAGTTCCTTCGAATGAGACAGGAGTACTTCCTTGAATTCCTCAATTTTTTCCTTATAATCATTGCCTTTTATAAAAGCCAATGCAATACAGGCTTTCACTTCACCTTTTGTATTAAATACCGGTACCCCTACACCTACTACGGAGGGCCCGAAAGTCTCTTCGTCACTGATGACATACCCCTGTTTCCGGATATTTTCATATTCTTTAAGGATCTCTTCCGGCTCCGTAAGTGTATTGGGGTAGAGTTTCTCAAACTTCTGAGAATAAAGCAGCTCTTTCACTCTCTCCTGATCCGGATAATACGCCCATAAGCATTTTCCGTAAGATCCTCTATTCATAGGATAAAGCCATCCAGGTCGATAATTCATCTTCAGCGGCTGATACATTTCTACAGCATAAAGATTGATTACTTTTTCATTATCCATTACGGCATAGCCAACGGACTCCCTTACCCGTTGAGAAATTTTGTTGAGGATTTCAAGTACTTTGTCTTCATAACTGAAGCTGTTTAAATATACAGATCCGATATTGTATAGCATGGGTCCGATTTTATACAGTTTGCTGGCTTCCTCCTGTATCACGAAACCATGCTGAATAAGCACAGATAATATTCGATGGATTGTCGTTCGATTGATTCCGGACAAATGGCTGATATCTACAGCTTTGTAATTATACGGTTCCCGGCTCAATACCATCAGTATTTCGATAACCTTCTCTGTATTTGACAATTTATCCTTATTCATCTATGACCTTCCTTTTATTGTATCTTATATATTGCATACCGTATACATTTAATGGTAACTCAGTTTTTTCCTCTTGTCTATATCAATTATTGTTCTATGATAACGGTAGCAATGTAAAAGTATCCTGCAGGAATTGCCTTTCGAGCCGGGTCATCATAAATAATATCCATGTTTTTCTGAAAGTATTCCGCAGCTATCCACAAATGGCACAGGGCAATGCCCATATCGATTTTGTTTACTTTTTCATACAAAACCGATTTTAAAGCCTTTGCCTTTATACAGTACACATGTATTTTATTATCTTCCCCGATAAAATACCAGGGCTGGCTGTTGGTTGCCGAAGGTGCTAAGCGAACCGGCTCCAATAATTCATTTGATCCTGAAATATTTGTGATTTCTTCTAAGGGCTTTCTTTTAAACTCCCATATGTCCTTTCTGTATATGGGTTCTTTTGGCTTACCAAAAGCCAACATAATAACAAAATCCAATTCTGATTTTTTCAATATTTCTCTTTGAGGTTTTGCCATTCCTATCCAGCAACTGCCGATTCCGTTTGAGGATAGGAACAGGTCCATCTGCTGCAATATAAATCCCGCATTTGTCAAAAACCCATCCTTTTCCTCCGAAAAAAACACCAAATAATGTGGTGCTTTGACAGGCGTCAAGTTCTTAATCTCACGGCTCGACAGAATATCTATTTTTGATCTGACGCCGGGAATCAAAGTCTTTAATGCCTGTATATGCTCGGACACTTTTGATAAATCCGCTTCCGGTAAAGGCGTTAAGTCATATTTTCTTACAGATTTTCGTTTAAAGATTGTATTGTACAAATTTTGAGTATCCATAGACACCACCTCCCAATTTACACTTCTATTTTAAAAAATATCCTTGTATCTATCCTCTTAACTTAAAGATGATCAACCCAAATATCATGATCGCAACGCCTAAAGGCTTTGTAAAATCAAATCTAATTGGAGGATTTTCAAATAACCCTAATGTATCGATGATAGAGCACATTATAAGCTGAGTAATGATAATAATGGCAATGGAATAAGTTGTCCCCAAAAGGGCAATGCCTTTCATAACACAAAAAACAATAGCAACACCAAGTACTCCTCCTAATAGATACAATTTGTTGATCTCTCCAATATTTTCAAGGCTTCCGTTTCCAAATATAAACATCAGCAATGCTGCAATAAAAAATCCGCTCCCCATAACAATGGTATTAGTTTCCCAGAGCCCGATTTTTTCACTGACCCGTGTATTGAAAACACCCTGAAAGCTTATAAATATACCGGCAATAATAGAAAAAACAATTCCAACCATTGATATCTCATCTCCTTCTTGTTTGACTTGAGCTAAAATATTATAGCACAAAAAATTTGAGTTTAATTATGACATATGTCATAATTAAATTATTAATTATGATTATAGGAGAAGATAATGGAGAAAATAAAAAACCGGAAAAAGCTTCATGATTATATTGAAAAATTTCAGATTTCCAACTTTTTTTCCGAAGATATTTCTGATTATATGGATTATATGGTTCTTTATCATTTTGTAAGAAACGAATATATCTTTCAATCAGGCGAGACCTTTTCTTACTTTTATTTTTTTCTTGAAGGAAAAGCAAAAATATATCAGACATTAAGCAACGGAAAAAGATTATTGTTGTGTTTTTATGAAAATTTTAATATCCTCGGAGAAGTAGAGCTTTTCAATTCAAATAGTTTTACAACAAATGCCCAGGCCATAGATGACGTTTATTGCATTGGTATCCCCAGAAATAAAGTCAGAGAATTTTTACTGGATGATCCTATTTTTTTGAAAAACATCTCTTGTCTTTTAGCAGAAAAGCTCAGCCGTATTACCCTTAACAGCTCTATCAATCAACTTTATCCCCTAAAAAATAAATTGGCCGGTTATATTTCTAAGACCAGCTATCTTATAAACGAAGAAAATCGGCCTCATTTCATTTTCAAGGAAAACCTTTCGGAAATTGCAGAACTTTTAGGAACCAGTTACAGGCATTTAATCAGAACATTGGATCAGTTCTGCAATCAAAATATACTCAGTAAGAAAAAAAAATATTATGAAATAACCGATGAAAACCAACTGAAGCATCTGGCTATGGATTTATATAAGTAATATTAAGGGGCTTAATTGGCAACTCAAATTTGCAGAAACCAAAATTGATCATAAAGGTATGCGGAAATCAAGTCGGCAATCAACATAAAATTATTTAAGAATACTCATGAAAAAATTATTGGCAGAAGAAAGGATTAAATCCTTCTGCCTCTTAGCATATAATTTTCCGATACGGGTCTCACCGTTCTGATTTTTATGATCTGCTGTGCATGGGGTGCAGATTCTATGGGTTCATCCTTTTCATCCAGAATTATATCAATGGTCTGGGTAAAATAATCTGAGTATGGCCCGAATATTTCAACCGAATCCCCTATACTGATTTTATTTCTCTGTTCTATTATTGCAAATCCTGTTTTTTCATCATAAGATTTAACCAAACCTAAAAAATCATAATCTCGTATATAGCTGCCGGTATCATAATTCTGATCAGCGCCTTCAGGTTTACCAAAGTAAAATCCTGTGGTAAAGTTTCGGTGGCTTACTTTTTTTAGTTCTTCCATCCATTGAGGATCAGACTTATAATTGTCAGGATCTTTATAATAGGTATCGATAGCCTTTCGATATGTCCCTACAATTACGGCAACATAAAAAATACTCTTCATTCGCCCTTCAATTTTAAGGCTTCCAATACCTGAATCGACTAATTGGGGTATATGATCTATAAGGCAAAGATCTTTTGAATTAAAGAAATAAGTCCCTCGCTCATCCTCACTTACCGGAATGTATTCACCCGGTCTTTGCTCCTCCACCAGATAATAATGCCACCGGCACGGATGTGCACATGCACCTCTGTTAGCATCTCTGCCTGCCATATAATTGCTCAGCAAACATCTTCCGGAATAAGAAATACACATGGCCCCATGGATAAATGTTTCAAGCTCCAAATCTTCAGGTGCCTTTTCACGTATTTCTTTAATTTCTTTCAATGAAAGTTCTCTTGATAGGACGATACGTTTGATCCCTTGCCTGAACCAAAATTCCGCACTCTTATAATTAGTGGTGTTGGCTTGTGTACTTAAATGGATTTCTGTACCCGGCATTTTCTCTTTAATCAGAAATATCATCCCCGGATCAGACATGATAACGGCATCAATGGAAATATTTTTTATTTTATTCAAAAATTCTGTTAACCCGTTGATATCATCATTATGGGCGAAAATATTCAAAGTAAGATAAGCACGTCTGCCTTTTTTATGAGCATATTGAACACCTTCTCTTATTTCATCCACAGTTAGGTTTCTGGCTGCCGCACGCAGCCCAAAGCTTTCCCCGCCAAAATAGACAGCATCTGCACCATATTCAACAGCAATTTTAAGTTTTTCAAGATCTCCGGCCGGCGCCAGAAGTTCAATCTTTTTCATATATTACTCTTCGACCTTTCTAACACTGACTGCAACGCCATCGCCTATTGAAAGTATTGCAGTTTCAAATTCTGTATGGTGATAAAGATATTCCAAATAAGCCCGCATCCTTTTTACAATAGTTCTTTTTCTTTTTAGTAAAAACTCATTTGATGCTGTCATACCTTTATAAAGAACATTATCCGATACAATAATACCTTTTGGTTTCAGAAGTTTAAGACTTCCTTCAAAAAAAGATTTGTAATGACCTTTTGCGGCATCAATAAAAACCATATCAAAGGATTCATTCAAATCAGAAATAATCTCCCTTGCATCACCCTTAAGAACACTGATTCTGTTCTCCATTTGTGATGCTTCAATATTAATAAGAGCCCTTTCATACATATGTTCGTCCATCTCAACGGAAATAATTTTTGTTTTGGAAATAACAGAGGCGGAAAAAATAGCTGAATAACCTACAGCTGTTCCAATTTCCAGGATTCTTTCAGGTCTATGAATGGAAAGTAATACGGACAGAAAATTTTCCGTATCTTTAGTAATAATCGGTACCCCTTCTCGTTCAGCTCCTTCTCTTAAATTTTTTAAAAAATTATTACGGCTTCTATACAATCCTTCTATATATGCTTCAACCAAATCGTTTATAATAATACTCATTTTTCACCTATACTGGTTTTTATATTTTAAAAATTCCCCATAAGTCTCTGCAAATGCATGTGATCCGTCACCCTTTGCCACAAAATACATATAATTTGTATCTGCGGGATAAAGAGCTGCTTGTAAAGATGCCAGACCTGGTGATGCAATAGGCCCCGGCGGCAACCCTCTGTGCAGATAAGTATTATATGGCGATTCTATTTTTGTATCCGCAATACTTAAATTAGGTTTTGCCTCTCCTAAAATATATTGTACCGTAGCACAGGATTGAAGCGCCATATCTATATTCAGACGATTGTGGAACACACTTGAAACAACGGTTCTTTCACTATCCAACAAAGCTTCTCTTTCTATGATGGAGGCCAAAGTAACAATATCCTTCACAGAATATCCCAATTCATTTGCACGGTTGTAGAACTCTTCTGTGAAAAGCTCATCAAACCTCGAAAGCATCTTATCAATTATTTCATGAGGTGTTGAATCCACATAAACTTCGTAAGTATCGGGGAAAAGAAACCCTTCCAACCGGTTAGGCCCATGGGGGATATCTTCAAGAAAATCATATGAAAATTCGCCATTTTTTGTTTCTGATAAAAAGGTCTCCGCATCCATTAAACCTTTATTCTGTAATGCGTTTGCAGTATCTTGCAGTGTATAACCTTCCGGAATAGTGAATCGGATGGTATTGTTATCTGACACTTCGCCCTTATACATCATATTCATGATATCCGTCATTGACATGCTATATCCCAGCACATAAGCACCTGCCTGATATTTTCCATCGTAATTCATTTTTTTACTCATATACTTAAACACAAAATTGTTTCGGATGAGACCGTGACTTTGTAATATTTCAGAAATATCACCGGTACTGCTGCCGGCTGGAATTTCTACCACAATATATTCGGTACTTTCCATATCAATTGGTGATGTCATGCTCTGTAAAATATTATCAAAAATGATATAGCCAAAAATTACGATTGCACAAATTATCACCAAAAATATAATTTTCTTCATATTTCAGTGTCCCCCACTAATTTAAAACTCTGTTTATTTAACAATTGACAATGGGCAATGACCAATTATGGACAGAAATTATGATAAAATACATAATTTCTACTTTCTACACTTACACTCACACTCACGCTTAGGCTCTTGACAAATAGACGCCGGTCCTGGTATCTATCTTAATAACTTCTCCTTCTTCAATGAAAATCGGAACCTGAATAACCGCGCCTGTTTCCACAGTTGCTGCTTTTGTCACATTTGTTGCTGTATCTCCTTTAACACCGGGCTCTGTCTCCACAACCTTTAATTCAACAAAATTCGGTGCTTCTACAAGAAAAGCATTGCCTTTATAAAACTTGATGGTGGCAATATCATTTTCTCTTAGATACTGCATTGCTTCCTCCACCTGATCTAATGTCAACGGAATTTGCTCAAAAGTCTCCTGATCCATAAAATAATACAATTCTCCGTCATTATACAAATATTGCATCTGTTTTGTCTCAATATGTGCTTTCGGGAACTTGTCATTAGGATTGAAAGCTTCTTCCCTTGTAGCTCCAGTTAAAATATTTTTATACTTTGTTCTTACAAAGGCTGCACCTTTTCCCGGTTTGACATGTTGAAAATCCAAAACAACGTGAGGCTCTCCGTTAATTTCAAAAGTCACTCCTTTTCTAAAATCGCCGGCATAAATCATAATAATACCCTCCTATCCTGATACATTATTGGCTAAATTATTATTAATTCTTTATTTGATGTGGTCAAATTATCAATACCATTTTGTGTTATTACAACTAAATCTTCTATACGAACACCGAAAGAATCGGCTATATATATTCCCGGCTCCACCGTTACCACCATTCCTTCACGAAGATAAGAATGACAAGAGGGGCTCAGACGCGGTGCTTCATGGACCTCCAGTCCGACGCCATGTCCCAAGCCGTGACCAAAGCACTCCCCATATCCGGCTCGGTCGATTATGCTTCGTGCAATTTTATCTGCCTCAGATGTTGATATTCCCGGCTTCACTTTGTCCAAGGCTGCCTGTTGAGCATCTTTCACAGTATTATATACGCTTTTTTTTTCATCGGATGCCTTTCCAATAGCAACTGTTCTTGTCATGTCGGAGCAGTAGTGGTCTACCATACATCCGAAATCCAAAGTTAAAAAATCTCCCTTTTGAATGATCCTTTCTGAAGCGAGACCATGGGGCAAAGCAGACCTTTCTCCGGAAGCTGCTATAATATCAAAAGATAATCGGCTTGCACCTTCCTTTTTCATAAATGATTCCATTTTAATTGCTATTTCTCTTTCAGACATACCCGGTCCAATATGCTTTAAGATATTTGAAAATGCATAATCCGCAATTTCCGCAGCTTTTCTGATACTGCGTATTTCTGAGGAATCCTTTATCAATCTTTGCTCTTCAAAAATATTCTGAGAAAAAAATATTTTCTCAGAAGTAAAGATCTGCTCCAGTATCTTAAATTCATCTGCTGTCAAATGCTTTTCTTCTATACCAATACTCATTTTATCGTATTTTGACAAAAAATCAAATATAGAATGCTTAGAATCTACTTTTATAATCTCAAATCCTTGACAGTTTTTTTTCCGAGCAGCCTCAAAGTATCTGAAATCTGTAAGCATATAGCTGCTTTTGTCTGTTAAAACGATATAAAAATTAGACGATTCAAAGCCCGACAGATAGTATTTATCTTCAGGTTTTGTAACGAATAGGATATCTAAATTCTGCTTTTCCATCCTCCGTCTGATTTCTGAGATTCTTTTTTCAAAATCAGGGCTACACAACTTTAATCACTTCTCCTAAAATGCCGTATATATCTGCCATCATCTTCGATAAAACCATTTGAGCCTGTAAGTATTCGGCCGCCTTGGGATCTTTGGAAATAATCTGATAAAGTTTTTGTATCTCTTCCATCCCGTCTTCTTCAACTTCATTTCCAAAAAGCTGTTGGGTCTGTATCTCAAGCTGTTTTTGCTGAAAATCATTAAGCATTTCCTGCAGCTCTTTGTTTCCTGATACTTCCTCCTTTAAACGGTTGAAATTTTTATATTCCTGAGAATCCCTCAGTGCCTTTGCCAATTGATGTGCGCAATCGTATACATTCATGATGTACCTCCTAATTTACACTTCCATAATAATGGGCAGAATAACAGGATTTCTTTTTGTTCTTGCATAAATAAATTCCTTCAAATCGTCTTTAACGGCATTCTTAAGTGCTGCCCATTCTCTTATACCGTCAGATTGACATTTTTCCAAGGTTTCTTTAACAACTTGCTTTGCAGATTCCATTAAATCCTCAGATTCTCTGACATATACAAAACCTCTGGAAATCAGATCCGGACCGGAACATATCTGTCCGGTCTCTTTAGTCAGGGCCACGACAATAATCATTAAACCGCTCTCTGACAGAAGTCTACGGTCTCTCAAAACGATATTCCCAACATCGCCGACTCCAAGACCATCAACCAGCGTTTTTCCTGCCGGAACAGATTTAGCCGCTACTTTTGCTTTACTCGGAGTCAATTCCAGAACCTGACCTGACTCAAGAATAAAGATATTATCTTTTGGCATCCCCAGGTTTTCTGCAATAATGCCATGTTGCCTCAGGTGTTTATACTCACCATGGACAGGAATAAAAAATTTAGGTTTCACTAAAGAATGCATGAGTTTAATTTCTTCTTCACATGCATGGCCTGATACATGGATATCTGCCAGATCCGAATAAATAACTTCCGCACCCTTTTCAAACAGTTTATTAACAACGTTTGAAATGGTTTTTTCATTCCCCGGAATTGGACTGGATGATAAAATAATGGTATCCCCTTTTTTTATCTGTATGGCTTTATGCTCCGATGCAGCCATTCTGGACAGGGCCGACATGGGTTCTCCCTGACTTCCTGTGGTAATAACAACAATTTTATTTTCATCCAGAGATTTTAATTTATTGATATCTACCAGTATCTTTTCAGGTATCTTAAGGTACCCCAGTTCAGTAGCAACATTAACAACATTTACCATACTTCTTCCCGATATGGCCACTTTCCTGCCGCATTTTTCTGCCGCATCTATGATCCTTTGAACCCTGTGAACATTAGAAGCAAAAGTTGCGATGATAATTCTGTTTTCTACATTTCTGAATATATTTTCCAGTGTAATCCCAACGGTCTTCTCCGAAAGCGTATATCCTTTCCTCTCTGCATTTGTGCTGTCCGCCAGCATCAGCAATACACCTTTTCGTCCTACCTCTGCCAATTTTTGAAAATCAATTGGTTCTGCATCCACCGGTGTATAATCTACTTTGAAATCACCGGTATGAAGCACTGTCCCTACTGGCGTATTGATTGCTAATGCTACGGCATCTGCTATAGAATGATTTGTCCGAATGAATTCTATTGAGAAAACACCTAATTTTATTCGATCTCCGGGCTTTACTACATTTAGTCTTGCAAGATCGTTTAAAGAATGCTCTTTCAGCTTGCTCTCCACAAGCCCCAGAGTTAATTTCGTCCCGTATATAGGAATATCTATTTCCTTAAGTAAATAGGGAATTGCGCCAATATGGTCTTCATGTCCATGGGTCAATACCATCCCTTTTATCCGTTCTCTGTTTCGAAGTAAATATGTAAAATCCGGTATGACAATATCTATTCCAAACATCTCATCATCCGGAAATGACATGCCGCAATCTATAATAATAATATCATCCTGATATTCCAGTACAGTAATGTTTTTACCAATTTCATTCAATCCTCCTAAAGGAATTACTTTCAAAAAACTTTCCTCTTTTTTTGGCAAAAAAACTCCTCCTTCATCTAATATTCAATTGTTATTCATTATTTTACAACAATGTTAATGAGTTTATTGGGAACAACGATTACCTTTACAAGTTTTTTTCCTTGTATAAGTTTAATAATACGCTCATTTTCCAATGCCATTTTTTCTGCATCATTCTGTGACAGGTCTGCAGGGGCATTTATTTTATCTCTTACTTTACCATTGACCTGAATCACCATTTCAATGCTGTCTTTGACCAGCACATTTTTATCAAATTCAGGCCATTTCTGATTAAATATAGAATATTCATATCCCATTTGCTCCCACATCTCTTCAGTAAAATGAGGTGCAAATGGCGCCATCAACAGCAATAGGTCCTTTATCGTATCTTCAAGTATCCTATAATTTTTTTCTTCAACAGCATCATATTTATTTAAAGCATTGACCAATTCCATTTGTCTTGCTATAGACGTATTAAACTGAAATTTATCAGCATCCTCAGTAACGCCCTTTATTGCCGTATGACGAACAAAATTCAATTCCTTTTCTTCACTTTCAATCTTATTCTTTCCTTTTTTTTCTTTTTCACTTATATACTTTTCTACAATTCTTTCTACCCTGTTTACAAATTTGGCAATGGCTTTAATGCCGTCGTCATTCCAGGGACCGCCTTCCGTATAGGCAAAACCAAATGCAAGATAAAGTCTGAAAATATCTGAGCCATATTCATTGATATAATCGTCCGGTGAGATGGTATTGCCTTTTGATTTACTCATCCTGTTCCCGTCAGGCCCTAATATGGTTCCCTGATGAACCAGTGACAAGAAAGGTTCATCAAAATCAAGGTATCCCATATCTCTTAATGCTTTTGTGAAAAAGCGGGCATAAAGGAGATGCATGGCAGCATGTTCTGCCCCTCCTACATACTTATCTACAGGAAGCATTTTATTGATCCATTCTCTGTTAAAGGCTTCTTTTTCATTTTTATTATCCGGATACCTTAAAAAATACCATGAAGAGCATACAAAAGTATCCAAAGTGTCAGGGTCTCTTTTAGCCCTTCCTCCGCACTTAGGACAGACAGTATAAAGAAAGGCTTCATTTTTAGCCAGTGGTGATTCACCATCCGGGGTAAATTCTACATCATATGGTAATTCAACAGGCAAATCTTTTTCAGGTACAGGAACCACACCGCATTTTTCACAATGAATAATTGGAATAGGAGCACCCCAATATCTCTGTCTCGAAACCAGCCAGTCTCTCAACCTGTAATTGACCTTCAGTTCCCCTTTTTTCTGCTGATTTAACTTTTCTACAATAAGTCTTATTGCTTCAGCAGAAGTCTTTCCGGAGAATTCCATGCTCTCCACCAGTACGCCGTACTCAGTAAAAGGAAGTGCATCATCCTGTAAGGCCTCTCCTTTAATAACCCTTTTGATAGGCAGATTATATTTTGAAGCAAATTCATAATCTCTTTCATCATGCCCGGGAACTGCCATTACACAACCGGTCCCATAACCGGCCAGAACATAGTCAGCAATCCAGACAGGCACCTTTTCTCCGTTTACAGGATTAATGGCATAAGCACCTGTAAAAACCCCTGTCTTTTCCCGTACCGTTGACATCCTTTCAATCTCAGACTGTTTCTTTGCCATCTCTTTATAAGCTTCTACTTCTTCTTTATATGCTTCAGAGGTAATCTTATCCACCAATTCATTTTCGGGCGCCAGCACCATATATGTAACGCCATAAAGTGTATCCGGCCTTGTAGTAAAGACTTTAAAAGATAGATGACTTTCATCTATACTGAACTCAATCTCCGCCCCTTCCGAACGTCCGATCCAGTTATTCTGAATCTTTTTTGTTTTTTCCGGCCAGTCGATTTCAGGTAAGAAATCCAGCAATTCCTGAGCATATTCAGTGATTCTAAAAAACCATTGTGTCAGGTCTCTTTTGGTCACAGGGTTCTTACAACGTTCACAGCTTCCGTCAATAACCTGTTCGTTTGCTAAAACAGTTTTACAACTTGAACACCAGTTAACAGGTGCATTTTTACGGTATGCAAGCCCATTTTCAAAAAGCTTTATAAAAATCCACTGTGTCCATTTGTAATAATCCGGGTTACAGGTGACAACCTCATACTCCCAGTTAAATGTTGCCCCCATGCTTTTCAATTGTTTTTCCATGGTTTCAATATTTTTATATGTCGAATCCATTGGATGAATCCCGGTCTTTATGGCATAATTTTCAGCGGGAAGTCCAAATGCATCAAACCCCTGAGGATGGAATACATTATAGCCCTGCATCTTCTTCATACGGGCCCATGAATCCGTTAACCCGTAATTATACCAATGCCCTACATGAAGATTTGCACCTGACGGGTAAGAAAACATCTCAAGGCAATAAAGCTTGTTTTCCGTGTCTTCTTCCTTAAATTTGTAAATCTGTGTTTCTTCCCATTTTTTCTGCCATTTATTCTCAATAGATCTATAATCATAAATTGCCATAATTCATACCCTCCAGATTTGTAGTAAATATGTCACTTAAACTATTCTATGTCTCTGAACCCTCAAAAGAAATATATTCGCCGTCATTCCATAATTTCTCAATATTATAATGCTGCCTTTGCTCTGATAAAAATAAATGTACGATAATATCTCCGTAATCAAGCAGTATCCAACCGGATTTCTCCGTTCCCTCTTTATGGTATAATGGAATACCTTCTTCGTCCATTCCCTTTTCTACCTCTTGAGCCAATGTTTTAAGCTGCCTGTCCGAAGTACCATGAGAAATAACAAAATAATCCGCAAAGCTTGAGATTTTTGAAACGTCCAAAATCACAATATCTTTTCCCTTTTTTTCATCGATTCGCTTTGCAGCCTTGATAGCATTTGTTCTTATGCTCATCTTTACCTCCTTTTTTGTTTATTAAAAGATAATTTCTCGCTAACAGAGTATCTATATGAAGATATTCTTTTTTTTCTATTACATACTTAATCGCATTATCCAATGCCAAAAGGCACGCTGAATCTAAATCCTTATAGGCCAGTTTCCGTAATGCTTCAATCCCTTCAAAGGTTCTTCTCTCTTCAATAATATCCGATAAGTAAATGATTTTTTCCAGCAAAGACATATTCTCTTTTCCGGTAGTATGAAAGGAAATGGCATTTATAATCTCTGTATCCGTAATATTGAATTCCTCCTGAACAATCAGTGAAGCCACTTTAGCATGGGACAGCGCTTTGTTATTTATATATATATTATCCAGATTATACATTTTTACGTATGAATTCAACTCTTCTACAGAATAATCTCTGCATATATCATGCAGAATTGCAGCAATAGAGGCCTTTTTTGTATCACAGTGATAATGTTTTGCAAGCCGCAGAGCTTCCTTATATACAGAAAGTGTATGTTTAAAGCGTTCATCCTTTAATATCCTACCTATTTTATCAATCAATGATGCTTCATTCAACCAGAACACCTCATTTATACAGCTTGTTTTTAAAAATATACTGTTCCACAGCATCCGGAACTAAATATTTAATAGACCGGCCGGCCCTGACCCTGCTGCGTATATCGGTAGAGGATATGGCTAACGCAGGCACTTCCAGTAAATGCATCTCCGATTTATACTTTTGCCTTAAAATCATAATTTTCTGTTCAAGATCCTTGTTTTTATGGCCCGGCCTGGTTCCCGCAATAAAGCTGAAAGTTCTCAGAAGCTCATCAGGATCCTTTCATGATTCAATATCCAGTATAGCATCTGCTCCTGTATTAAAGAAAATCTGAATCTCTTTCCCGTACAATCTTTTTAAGTTATGTAATGTATTCAGAGTATAAGAAACTTTGTCCGAGCCTATTTCTATGTCGGAAACCATAAAATTCTCATTATTGATTGTAGCCAGCACGGTCATAAAATATCGATGAATATTTTTACTGATTGAAAGCTCCGTTTTGTGCGGAGGAATACCCGCAGGAACAAAAATAATTTTGTCCAGATTATATTCAGTTCTTACTTGTTCCGAAAGGACCAAATGTCCATGATGAATTGGATCAAATGTCCCTCCCATTACACCTATCCGCTTGACCATAACACACACCACCAATAAGATTTAAAATTTAACGCTTCGCTCAATAAAGTGCCTTCAGCAAATAATTCTTATCTTATAGTTTATCGTTTAGAGATTATAAATTATTGAGATTTGCTTCGGCAAAATCTTCCCTAAGCTATTATCTTTTATTTATTATCTATGATCTTAAAACTCTTTTTGTCCCTATCCTCTATTACTTCTTTTCTTTATACGATTCCTTCTCTTCCTTAAATTTGATTTTCAGCTCTTGGAGCTGTTTTTTTTCTGCTATTCCCGGTGCACCGCTCATAAGGCACATGGCATTCTGAGTCTTGGGAAAAGCAATGACTTCACGTATGTTTTCGTTTTTGTTCAAAAGCATAACAAGCCTGTCCAGTCCGTAAGCCAATCCTCCATGAGGTGGTGCTCCAAATTTAAACGCTTCAAGAAAGAACCCGAATTTTCTATCCGCCTCTTCCTCAGAAAGGCCGATGGCATCAAACATTTTCTTCTGCAGTCTGTTGTCATGAATCCTGATACTTCCTCCTCCTATTTCAACACCATTTAAAACAATATCATATGCCTTGGCCCTGACCCTCTCCGGTTTGGTTTGAATCAAGCTTATGTCTTCATCCCTTGGTGCCGTAAAGGCATGGTGGACGGCTGAAAACCGTTCTTCCTCTTCATCGTATTCCAAAAGAGGAAAATCAGTAACCCAGAGTAACTTATATTCATTTTCATCAACAATACCCAATTGATCAGCCACTTCATTTCTAAGATGTCCCAGAGCATTCAATGCAACAGAAGGTTTGTCTGCTATTATTAATATCAAATCTCCCGGTTCGGCATCAAAACGCTTTAATATAGCCGACATTTCTTCTTCAGTGAAAAATTTTGCTATAGGGGATTGAATTTCTGAATTATTTACTCGAATCCAGGCTAATCCGCTGGCACCATAGGTTTTTACATATTCCTGATACTTGTCGATGGTTTTTCTGCTGATTTGTTCACTGTAACCTTTGACATTAATACCCCGTACATCGCCTTTTTCTTCGATTACATTGCGGAAAACCTTAAACTTACAACCAGACAGAATATCATTAAGAAACCTTAATTCAAAACCAAACCTGATATCCGGTTTATCACTACCATACCTCTCCATTGCTTCCGAATAAGGCAATCGTGTTAGAGGCAGATCAATATCAATGCCTTTTACTTCCTTAAAAAGCCTTTTTAAATACCTTTCATTTACTTCAATAACATCATCTACATCTACAAATGACATTTCCAGATCGATCTGAGTAAATTCCGGCTGCCTGTCTGCTCTCAAATCCTCATCACGAAAACATTTTGTGATTTGATAATACTTGTCGATACCGGATAACATCAGCAATTGCTTATACATTTGAGGCGACTGAGGCAAAGCATAAAAATTACCCGGATTTACTCTGCTGGGAACAAGATAGTCCCTGGCACCCTCCGGAGTTGGCTTAATGAGCATCGGTGTTTCAACATCTGTAAAACCTTCCTCATCAAAAAAACGTCTTGTAATTTGTGTTATTTTATAGCGGAACTTCAAATTTTCCTGCATCGTTGGTTTTCTTAAATCCAAATATCTGTATTTTAATCTTAAGTTTTCGGAAACATCATCATGATCTTTAATGTAAATTGGCGGTGTATCTGCCTCAGAGTATATCACTAATTTATCCACGAAAACTTCAATATCACCTGTGGGCAGTTCACTGTTTTTTGATTCTCTTTCCTTTACAATCCCTTGAATCCCGATAACATATTCACTTTTTATCCTGTCGGATTGATATAACGCTTCAGCAGAAATATCTTTATCAAAAACGATTTGTACCAATCCGGTTTTATCCCTTAAATCAACAAAGATTAAACCTCCAAGATTCCTCTTTCTCTGGACCCAGCCATTCAAAACAACTGTATTTCCAATGTTTTCGCTTCTTAATTGTCCACACATATGCGTTCTTTTAAGAATGTCACTCACCTGTTATTCATCCTTTCATTTCAGTCTGCTTTCAATTTTTTCTATTACTTTACTGATTTCTACTTTTTCTTGTTCGGAACTTTCCATATCCTTTAACATAACACTGTTTTCTTTTAACTCATCTTCACCAATAACAACTGTAAAGAATGCATTTAATCTATCTGCACTCTTAAATTGTGATTTAAGAGTTCTTCCTGCTAAATCCATCTGGCCCTTTATTCCTTTATATCTTAAATCCTTTAACAACTTAACAGCTATATTCTCAGACTCTTCACCTAAAAACGCAATGAAAACATCTGTAGAGTGCATTTCTTCCATAACTGTCTCATTTTTTTCAAGTGACAATAAAAGTCTTTCAATGCCTAACCCGAATCCCACACCGGTAGTCGGAGGCCCTCCGATTTCTTCAACCAACTGATCATATCTTCCGCCGCCGCATACCGTACCCTGGGCTCCTATTTCACTGGAAACTATTTCAAAAGCGGTTTTGGTATAATAATCCAGGCCTCTTACAATATCAGGATCTACAATGAATTCTATTTCCATGGCTGTCAAATATTTCTTAAGCGCATCAAAATCCTGAACGCATGAGTCGCACAGATAGTCCATCATCCGGGGTGCCTCTTTTACACTTGCTTGACAGATTTCCGATTTGCAGTCCAGTATCCTCATGGGATTTCTGTCATATCTGCCTTTGCAGGTGTCGCAAAGTATTTCCAGTTTATCTCTTAAATATTCTTTTAATTTTTTTCTATATGCCGCTCTGCAATTTGGGCATCCGACACTGTTAATACGGACCTCAAGGTTCTCAAGGCCTAATTCATCAAAAAGATTGACCGCAACGCCTATAACCTCTGCATCCGCCAATGGGTTAGTCGTACCGAAGATTTCAACTCCAAATTGATGAAATTGTCTTAGCCTGCCTGCCTGTGGCCTTTCATACCTGAAGCAGGGTGTTATGTAAAATAATTTTACAGGTTGAGGATTGGCATATAATTTGTTTTCTACATACGCCCGGGCCACCGGAGCCGTCCCTTCCGCTTTTAAAGTAATATTTCTTCCTCCGTTATCATCAAAGGAATACATTTGCTTTTCAACAACATCTGTTGTTTCACCAACGCCTCTTTTAAATAATTCGGTATGTTCAAACATAGGGGTTCGAATTTCTTCAAAACCAAATCTGCTGCATATATCTCTGAATTTGTTCTCAACATAAACCCACTTATTAATCTGTTCCGGCAATATATCTCTTGTACCTCTTGGTGCCTTTGTCAACATTTTATCAGTACCTCCTGTTTCTTAGCTCGCTCAATTTGTGAAGCAAATTCCAAGCGAACTTATGCAAGGAAATCACAAATTTATAATTTGCCTTTTTTCCACAGCTCTTAGCTCGCTCAATTTATAAAACAAAATACAAAAACTTCTACATCCCGTAGTCAGGGACGAGAAGTATTTGTGCCGCCCTAATTGGATTACTATGATTTATAACCATATTATTTGTTTATACCTTCTAATTATAATGTATTACTGATTTTGTTGTCAATATTTGCAAAAATCAAATTCCTTTTACGGTCTTTCATTTCCTGAATTCTCTCTATATAAATTTCATAGTTCGATACGTTCGGAACTCGTTCCAATCTGTTTTCCGACGGGTAATATACTTTAGAAATACCTCCGGCCCCCAGGGCAATAATCGTCTGCTTTTCTTCCATTATCCGTATATTATAAATGCATTGTCGGTGATTCTTACAATAACCTACGTTTTCAAAATTTCCAGACATATATTTCTGGCGGTACATGTAATACGGCTTATAACCATTTCGGTCCAACAGGGAAGAAGCGATTCTAAGCATATCCGATACCTGCTCTTCTGATTTATAGGTATATTCTTCCCTTTTTTCCTTTAATTTAGACGCCTTTTTAAACGATAGAGTGTGAACCGTAATGTTTTCCGGTCCAAGCCGAATCAGAGCGTCAACGGAACTTCGGAAATCTTCAGGAGTTTCATTTGGCAATCCGGCAATCAAATCCATGTTTATACTCTCAAAAGCATACCGACGAGCCAGATCATACGCTTCAAGAATCTGCCGGGTTGAATGTTTTCTCCCTATTTTAGATAAAGTCTCTTGTTTCATGGTTTGAGGATTTATACTGATTCTATGGACGCCGAAGGATTTCATGATTTCAAGTTTTTTCTCCGTAATGGTGTCCGGCCTTCCGCATTCAATGCTATACTCTTTTAATTCATTTAGATCAAAAGAAGTCCTGACTTGTGTGAGTAATCTGTTTAACTGTTCTTCAGACAATGCCGTTGGTGTCCCTCCGCCAATATAAAGGGTTTCAATAGTTAGATTTCTTTCAGACAATTCTTTACCCACAAAGACAATTTCCTGAACCAATGCATCCATGTAGGCATCCATTTTAAGAATATCCGCAGGATATGAAGTGAATGAACAATAAATACATTTCGTAGGGCAAAAGGGTATCCCGATATACAGACTTATTTTTCTGTCTGAAGTATTTTTTAAAATTTCTCTTTCGTTCTGACATACATTCAAGAGTAAATTGATTTTTTCCTCCTGAATGTAATAAAAATATTTTAATTTTTCTTTAATCTCCTGCTCCTTCATCCCTGCTTCCGACATTTCATTAACCATTTTAGTCGGTCTGACACCGGTCAGGACCCCCCAGGGCGGCCGATAATCAAAAAACTTGGAGAATACATGATACACAGCTCGCTTGATACCATCCTTAATTTCTTTCTTCGAAGCATCGGCACCGTTTTCCAAAACCTCCGGTGTTAAAACAGAACATGTTATTCTACCTTCTTCCGTAAGGTGTACGGATATTTCTCCCGAACCATTTCCATAAGCTGAATAAATGGTCAGTAATAAGTCATCCTGCAAGACCTCAGCGTCTTCTTCTATAAACTCAAAAGAAGAAGGCGGCATAAATACTTTTATCAATTCTCCAACGTCATACCTGAAACTATTGTCATTTATATAAACATACAGCACTTTTAACCTCCAACAATAGTAAATAAAGTATAAATGTAAGTTAAGATTTAAGATTTGGACTCAGAAACTCTCCAATCTCTGATTGGTAAAGAGTTTTTCAGTTCTACTGCAAATTTGTGGAAAAGTTGATTTATTTATTAATCATTTTTCTCTGTCCCCTGATCTCGTAGAAAGGTGAATACTTTCCGCCATGATTTCATGTCCTTTCGGAGTCGGGTGGAGTCCGTCAAGATATAATGGACTGTTATCGGATTTTTCAAGCTGAGTATTAAAATCCTTATAAAAATCAATGATTTTTACATTAAATATCTCTGCAAATTTATAGACCCATCTGCGGTATTTTGCGATTTCATCATTCACAATCTGAAAATCCGTTATATTTGACCAGTGTTCTTTTGCCATAACCGTATCTGTCAATATCTGGATTCCTATAACAGGGACAATATTGCACCCAAACGCCTGATGGACCATGGTAGATATATTTAATCTCACCATATTCAGCGATGCCCCCATTATATAATCGTTAGTTCCTCCCATGACAAGAACATGCGTCGGGCCATGGCTTACAACATCGTGATAAAACCTTGAAAGCATCCCTGCGGTAGTATCACCGTTAATACCCTTATTCAATACTTCTATTTGATATTTTTCAGAAAACAGTTTTGTCCAGATCTCAGATCTGGATACCTTGTATCCATAGGTCAAGCTGTCTCCTATACAAACAAACTTCAAAACAAAACCCCCGATACAGTTAATAGATTAAGATTTATGGTTATTAGATGATTGTAGATTTTTCAACAATCTCAGGATTTTGTTAAACAAAATCCACCTTAATTGTCAGTTTCCAATTTTCAATTGTCAATTAATTGCAATCTCCTCTCACAAACGGATTGCTCTTTTTTTCCTGGCCTATGGATGTATTCGTTCCGTGCCCGGGATATACTTCGGTATCATCCGGCAAAGCATACAATTTCTCTCCGACAGCTTGGACCAGCGCCTCCGTAGAAGAATACCCAAAATCCGTTCTGCCTATAGATCTGTCAAAAAGAGTATCTCCGCTGATTAGACTTTTTTCAGCAGGAATGTATATACAAATACCGCCCGGCGTATGTCCCGGCGTATGAATGATCCTAATTTCCATTTCACCTATCCGTATTACTTCTCCATCCTTTAGAAGCCTTTCCGCTTCTATTTCTATCTTCCGCCTGCATATTTCTTCAGAAAAATTCTTTTTAGAATCCTGTAATATCTCAGCTTCCTTCTTATGTATGTAAACCGGAGCATTAAACTTTTCAACTGTATCTGTCAGTCCGCAGATATGATCTCCATGGGCATGCGTCAGTAAAACAAATTCAATACTTAATTGTTTTTCTTCAATATAACTTATTACATCCTGACTGTATATTCCCGGATCTACAACAAATCCCTTTTTAGTGCTGCTGCAAAATACAACATAACAATTCTCCTGATACATTCCTAAGACAAACTTTTTAATCATTATGAATACTCCTTTAAAATAATTTTTTACTATCTACAAGCACTGTAACAGGGCCTTCGTTACATAATCTTACCTTCATCTCAGCTTGAAACACGCCGGTTTCCGCTTTAATACCCATTTGCCTGCATTTTTCAACAAAATGATCATATAAATCAACAGCTTTTTCAGGCCTTGCAGCCTGAATAAAACTTGGCCTTCTTCCTTTTCTGCAATCTCCTAACAAAGTAAACTGCGAAACAGCTAAAATCTCTCCTTTTATATCCATAAGGGATAAATTCATTTTGCCGGCCTCATCTTCAAAAATTCTCAAGTTTACAATTTTTTCAGCCATATAATCAGCATCTGCTTTTGTATCCGTTTCTTCGACTCCTATCAATACCATTAATCCTGACTTGATTATTCCTGTTACATCATTCCCAACAGTAACATCTGCCTCACTGACTCTCTGCACTACAGCCCGCATAATACCCTCCAAAATTTCTCATTTTTTTATAACAGATTAGTAGAGAACAGATAATAGATAACAGTTCTGGTCGGAAACTATGCCATTCCAATATTTTCTATCTTTTATATATAAATGGAGATTTTGTAACACAAAATCCTCGTTTACTCTTATCTCTTATCTCTTATCTCTTATCTTTGAATTCTTTCCGTCTTTTTAAGTTCGTACCTCTACCTCTAACTTTTTATACTCCATAATCCATACTCCATACTCTATATACTCCATCTCTAACCCTAAATCATGATATCACTCTGTAAACATCCATAACCCCTTCAATATTCTTTATCTTATTAAATACTTTGTCCAGCTGTTCTATATTGGTTATTTCTATGGTCAAATTGACAGTTGCGATTTTATCTCTTCCGGTTTTTGCATTGATTCCGGTAACCGTCAAATTCAGATCATCAAATATCCTTGTAATATCAACAAGAAATCCCTTTCTGTCCTCCAGTAAAATATTGATCTCTGTTTCATAAGAAAGGTCTTCTTTTTCCATATCCCATTCTACATCTATCAGTCTGTTCTTGATGCTGTCGTATTCACTGACAATGTTGATACAATCCCTGCGATGGATTGAAAGGCCACTTCCCTTTGTAATAAAGCCTACAATTTCATCTCCGGGTACAGGGTTACAGCATTTTGACATTCTTATTAATAGATTATCCGCACCGCCTTTTACCTTTATACCACTTGTCTCATTTTTATTATTTCTGGGTTTATAAGAAGGCTCAGCTATGACTGACTTTTCCTTTTGTACCAATTCTTGTTGTTTCTCTTGACGGTAATAATCCTGAAGTTTGGGAACCACCTTATTAACCAGAATGCTTCCATTGCCAATGGACGCATAAAGATGATCGGAAGAATTAAGGTTGAACTGCTTTGCTGCCTTATTAACCCATTGAGGTTTGATAATCTGCTGAGTATCATACCCTTTTCTTCTTACATACTTTTCAAGCATTTCTTTCCCTTTATCAATATTTTCTTCTTTATCTTCTTTTTTAAGCCATTGTTTTATTTTATTCTTTGCTTGAGTGCTTTTAACGATTTTAAGCCAGTCGATACTTGGCCCTTTGCTGTTACCGGAAGTAATAATTTCTACGATATTTCCATTGCTCAGCTTATAATCAATAGGAACCATTTTTCCGTCGACCCTTGCGCCAATGCATCGGTTGCCAACTTCCGAATGAATCTTATAAGCAAAATCTATAGGGGTGGAACCTGTTGGAAGCTCAATAACTTCTCCCTTAGGCGTAAATACAAAAACCTGATTGGAAAACAAATCTACTTTTAAAGACTCCATAAATTCCTTTGGGTCTTTCAAATCCCTTTGCCATTCCATCATTTGTCTGAGCCAGGCCAATTTATGGTCAAACTCGTCCGTCGTTTTCCTTCCTTCCTTATACCGCCAATGGGCAGCAATCCCATATTCAGAAATTTTATGCATTTCCACAGTTCTTATTTGGATTTCAAAAGGTTCTCCATTTTTTCCGATAACAGTCGTATGGATCGACTGATACATATTGGGCTTTGGCATGGCAATATAATCTTTGAATCTTCCGGGGATGGGCTTCCACATGGTGTGTACGATCCCTAATACGGCATAGCAATCACGTATTGAATTTACGATGACCCTGACTGCCATTAAATCAAAAATCTCATCGAATTCTTTGTTCTGATACTTCATCTTTTTATAGATACTGTAAAAATGTTTAGATCTCCCTGTAATTTCAAAAGAAATATCATGAAGCTTTATTTCGGATTTCAGCTCCTTAATTACTTCATTGATCAATGCTTCTCTTTCTTTACGCTTCTTTTTAACTTTCTCATAAAGCTCATAATATGCATTGGGCTCCAGATATCGAAACGAAATATCCTCCATCTCCCATTTTATCCTGGACATTCCCAGCCGGTGCGCCAAAGGTGCGTAGATCTGAAGGGTCTCCTGGCATTTTTCCCGGATCTTCTTTTCGTCCATATAGTTAATAGTACGCATATTATGAAGACGGTCTGCAAGTTTAATAATAAGAACACGAATGTCCTTCGACATAGCAAGAAACATTTTTCTCAAATTCTCAGCCTGGCGTTCTTCTTTGCTCTCATAAACCAAAGTTCCCAGCTTTGTAACCCCTTCCACCAGCATCGCGATTTCTTCACCAAAATCATCTAATAATTGCTCATACTTATAGTCCGTATCTTCCAGAACATCATGAAGTAACCCCGCAACTATAGTAGCATCATCCATCTCCAATTCAACCAGTATTTTAGCGACTTCAACAGGATGGCTGAAATATGCCTCTCCGGATTTTCTGTATTGTCCTGAATGTGCTTTTTCAGAAACATTATATGCTTTTTCTATCAGCAGCAAATCCGTATTTTGGTTGTATTCAATTATCTCATCAATAAAATACTCTAACGTCATCTCATTTTCTCCTGTATTGAATTGAAAATGAAGACGGGTACATCCCGTCTTTCTCTCTTAGAGGATTATTCTTTCATGGAACCTGTCTTTTTAAATAGCATTTTAAAATAATATGACTAATATTGCAACAAAGATTTTACTTCGTATTCTTTCAGTTTATCTCTGCCTTTCAGATCCAATAGTTCTATCATAACAAATACACCGGTCACTTCTCCTCCCAATTGTTCTACCAATTTGATGGTTGAAAGGATCGTACCGCCTGTAGCCAGAAGATCATCCACAATGATTATTTTTTGTCCTTCCTTGATAGCATCCATATGAATTTCCAGTATGTCACTTCCATATTCCAGATCATATTGAAACCGTATGGTCTTATATGGCAGCTTCCCGGGTTTTCTTACCGGTACAAACCCTCTTCCCGTTGCATAAGCTAAAGGGGTTCCCACAATAAAACCTCTCGATTCAGGACCTACAATCAAATCAAAATCATATTCGCTCACCATTTTTTTCATTTCGTCCACTGCAGTGATAAATGCATCTTTATCCTGAAGCAAAGTAGTTATGTCTCTGAAGAGAATACCCTTTTCAGGAAAATCCTGAATATTTCTGATTTTATCTTTTAAATTGACTTTCATTGATGAATCCCCCTTATTATCTTCTTTCATTTACTATTTGCCGGCATATTTAGGTTTGTGAACCATCATATTGAGATTATACCATACCGGGCTTGCTATGAATATAGATGAATATGTTCCGGATAAGATGCCTGCAATCAATGGAAGTGTAAAATCTTTAATAGATTCTACTCCGAAAATATATAAGCAAATAATTGCCAATATCGTTGTCAAGGAAGTATTGATGGATCTGCTTATGGTTTGCGTCACACTCATATCAACGATCTCATCAAATTTCTTTTTCTTTACAATTTTTAAATTTTCTCGGACTCTGTCGAATACAACAATGGTATCATTGATGGAGTATCCTACAATAATCAGTATGGCAGCAATAAAAGGGCTGTTTATTGGAATCCGGAAAATGCCATAAAATGCCACCATAATTAAAATATCATGAACCAACGCAACAATCGCTGCCATTGCAAATTTAATTTCAAATCTTAATGTAATATAAATCAGCATCCCAACACTTGCAATCAGTATTGAAATAATTGCTTTTCTCTTGATTTCTTCTCCTATGGACGGGCCGAACTGATCAACCGCAAGAAGACTCTCCTGAGATATACCATACTTTTCGGCAATACTGTTAAATATTTCCGTTCTTTCATTATTTGAAAGAGATTTTTTGGTTTTAATCATTATTTCCTCTTTCTCAGTTCCCACATAGGCAATACTTGCATTCAGTTTATATTGATCTGTAATCCCTTTAACCTCACTGACAGAAATTTTCTGTCCCATGTCAATATGCATCATCGTCCCGCCTGTAAAATCAATACCGAGGTTAAATCCCCCGAGAAATCCTAAAATCAGGCCGATTATTATGATTACTGATGAAATGAGATACCATCGTTTAAGGTTCTTAATAATCTCCAATTTCATTTTCCACCCTCCCTTACACCATAAAATACCGGTTTACTAAACCCCTTAATATCCGATAAAACAGACAGCAGGAGCCTGGTAATAAGAACCGCCGTAAGAAAACTTGTTAAAATACCGATCATCAAAGTAACAGCAAATCCTTTAACAGGGCCTGAACCAAATTGATACAAAACGATTCCTGCAATAAAAGTGGTTATATTAGCATCCATAATGGTTCTCAATGCCCGCTTAAAGCCTGAATTAACAGATACCCTTATGGTTTTTCCATTTCGAATTTCTTCTTTGATTCTTTCAAAGATGATAACATTGGCATCTACCGCCATTCCTATGGAAAGTATAATCCCTGCTGCCCCGGGCAGTGTCAGAACAGATTTAAAGCCAATCATGACCCAGATAACAATCAGTATATACAAAAGCAATGCAATGCCTGCAGAAACACCCGGAAGCCTATAATAAGCAACCATAAAAATAAGGATCAGAGCAATACCGATAACGCCTGCAAATACGCTTTTATTAAACGAATCCGCTCCCAACGTTGCTCCTATGGCAGATGTCTGTACTTCGTTAAGGGTAACTGGAAGCGCCCCGCCTCGAATCAGTGCTGCTAAAGTAGCTGCTCCTTCTACCGTAAACCCGCCTGTGATCTGAGCCCTTCCGCTGGGTATTTCGTTTTCCACACCAGGAGCAGAAATTACTTCTCCATCCAGCACAATCTCAATGATATTGGCGTCGCCGGTGGAAGCAGCGGCGATTTTAGTGGCTTCATAAAATGCATCCCCGCCTTCACCTGTCATCTCCAGTGCCACTACAGGTTGGTTATACTCATCATAGGAAACGCCGGCATTTTTAATATCTTTTCCTGTGAGGATCACCTTACCGGTATGATCGATAAATTCTAATCGGGCTGTTTTCCCGATAGCTTCAATAGCTTCGGATGCATTTTTGACACCCGGCAGTTCCACACGAATTCTTTTTTCTCCTTCAATGATTACATTGGGTTCCGAAAGCCCCATTGCATTTACACGTCTGGCGATAACCTGCTGCGTCTGTTCCATAAGCTGTCTCAGTTCTTCCCCTGAAGCATCGGTTTCTGCTTCCAGCACCACATAAACGCCGCCCTTCAAGTCAAGTCCCAGCTTTATCTGTTTATTAATGGGGTCAATTATATTTCCGCCAATAGACAGACCGGATATGGATATTGTCCAGCCTGCAATAATGATTATAATCAGCAGTATGACCATAATCTTTTTCATTTAAAAACCTCCTTTGCAGTATCCTGATATATTTTTGCCCATTTTGAATATCTGAAAATAATACCTTTGATCATTTCTTCATCATTCTCATTATATTTTCGAATCACCTTGTATGGATTCCCCATAACCACCGTATAGTCTTCAAGTATTTTTCCGGGAGGAATAAGAGTACCTGCTCCTATTACAACATGGTCTCCTATAATGGCACCGTCCAGAATGGTTGTCCCCATTCCGACTAAAACTCCGCTGCCGATGGTACAGGCATGAATAACGGCATTATGCCCTATCACAGTATTGTCCCCTATTATAGCCGGATGCTTAGTTGATACATGAACGGTACAGTTATCCTGAATGTTGCTGTTTCTGCCTATATAAATAGGGTTGATATCACCTCTTACGACAGTATTGAACCAGATACTGGCGTGTTCTTCCATTGAAACATCTCCGGCAACAACTGCCGTATCTGCAATATAACACGACTCATGGATTTTCGGCTCAAGACCGGAAACATTGACGATCATATCTTCCTCCATTCTTTAATTACCAACTCAACTTGCATCTATACTCCATACTCCAAATCCAACACTGCCTTTATACCAATGGCACATTCTATTCTTTTTTTCTCCATCTCACAGCCTGTTTCATAAGGCTGTGTAATATCTCCGTTTATGTGATAAGCATTGGCATGACAGCCTCCGCTGCAGTAGAATTTTGCCCAGCAGCTGCTGCACTTTTCTTTATTATAAATATGGGCATCATTAAATGTATGGTATAAATGATTCTGATAATATTCATCATAAACGCTGCCGATTTTAAAATCGGTATTCCCTACAAATTGATGGCAGGGATACAGATCTCCATTAGGTGCGACTGCCATATACTCTGTTCCTGCACCACATCCGGAGATTCTTTTTATTACACAGGGACCCTGATCCAGATCAATATTAAAATGAAAAAAATCTATACTACTGTTATGCTTTGCATTCTCAATAAGATAATCCGAAAGCTTTTCATATTCATTAACAATCTTTTCTAAATGCCCCGGCAAAATAGCATATTCTTCGTTTTCCTTTACGACAACCGGCTCTACAGATACGCTCTTAAAGCCTTCATTGATCAGATGTATAACGTCTTGAGAAAAATCAAGATTTTCTTTAGTAAATGTTCCTCTAACATAATACAGCCGATCCTTTCTTTTTTTGACAAATTTTTTGTAATTATCTATTATTAAATTGTATGTACCGCCGCCATTCCATGTTCTTCTCATTTTATCATTAACTTCCGGCCTGCCGTCTATACTGAGAATGACATTTTCCATGTGTTCATTAATATAATCCGTTTTTTCATCATCTAATAGAATGCCGTTTGTGGTAATGGTGAACCGAATCCTTTTGTTCAGCTTTTTTTCCACTTTCCTCCCGTAAGAAACAATTCTTTTTACTATTTCAAAATTCATTAAAGGTTCTCCGCCAAAAAAATCTATTTCAAGATTTTTTCTGTTTCCTGAATTATTCATAAGAAAATCTATTGCAGCCGCACCTGTTTCAAAAGACATTAATTCTCTGATGCCTTCAAACGATCCTTGTGTACCGAAACAATATTTACAATTCATATTGCAGTCATGGGCAACGTGCAGGCAAAGAGCTTTTACGACAGGTTTCTTTTGAAATATGTATTGATTATAATAGGTATCTTCTGAAAAAAGCAGACCTTTTGATTTTAACTCATTCAATTCTTCAATGGCCTCTGAAATCTCATTGAAAGCATATTTATGATCTAAATGAGAAAATACCTTTTCTTTATTTTCACCATCATAATAATCTAAAATGTCAAATACTATTTTATCAATTACATGAACTGCACCGCTATTTATATCCAAAGCAATATATTTGTCTTTAAATCTGTATTTGTGTACCATCTTTTCCTCCGGTAATAATTTGACGTCTATATTTTATAAAATTTTATTTTTGATTACAATAAAAAAGCCTTCCTTTTCGGAAGAATAAAGTAAATATTATCAGATGGAGTGTTTCTCCATCTGATGTGTTAAACATATTTACAAACAAGAATGATTAAAATTATTGGTTCTTATTTTCACATTTCTGATTTGCAACGGTGCATGATGTCTTACAAGCCGATTGACAAGATGTCTGACATTCCCCGCAGCCTTTGCCTTCAGTAGTGTTTAATGACAGTTTTGAGAGTGTTTTAATGTGTTTCATGATGTTCTCCTCCGTATGATATGTATGCAATCAAATTATATCATATTGGAAACTTAAGTCAAATCAGCATTTGACTTTTTAATTCATCATTCACATTGATGGACTATCATTTCATTTGGCATTGACACCGAACATTCCGCCAACGCCTCCGCATACCAAAGAAATTAAATGTTTATAATGGATCATACTCATTATTGAAATATTTTCCACAGCAAAAAAATAGAGGATATATAGCACCAGCATAAGAATAACAGAATGAATCATTCCGTTTAATAGCCCCATTCTTCTTTTATAATATCCTGCAGTAACTCCGGAAAAGAAACATGCAAAAGCTACAATACCTAAACTGTAATATTGGATCCATTTTTCTGAAATCGGTGTATATCTCATGATTATGCTGAAAAGAAGCATACAGAGAAGACATACCACCAGGCCTGCAATCAAAGATTTTATGTATACGCCAACATGCTCTTTTAAATTATTTCCATCAAGCAAACTAACACCCCATTATTTAAATATTTGATATATTATATTTGCTTGATCATTAAATTATTACCTTAAGAACAGGCAAATAAAAAAGAAGCATTACGCTTCTTCCTATTATTAATCGGTTATTCGTCTTTCTTTTCAGAAGTATTATCTTCCTCAGATTCATTTGTTTCTTCTTCAGTAACTTCCGGCTTGTCCTCCACTTTTTTCTTGCTCTTTTCCGGTGCAGCTTTTGCAGGCTGCTCCAATGAAGAGATAGCCCATCTCATCATATCCAGTTTGGTTTTGTCAGAACCTATTTCAATGGTAATTTTGTCATCCTTTATTTTAATAATCTTACCGTTTATTCCCCCAATGGTAATGACTCTGTCTCCGACTCTGAGATTACTTCTCATTTCATTGACCTGTTTCTCACGTTTTTTCTGCGGCCTGATTAAAAGAAAATAAAAAACAAATATTAATAGAATCGGAAATAATAATGATAAATTCTGTCCGTTCATGAAAACCCTCCTTTCAATACTCAAGTTAGATTATACTATAAAATGTAAAAAAATCAAACAAAAAGAAATGAAACCTTTTCAATTTGTTGAGTTTTACCAGTAACAGTAAATAAAATACGCCAGAATACATTGAATAATTACAATTGATGGAATCCCCCACATAAAATACCTGTGCTTAGTTTTATGATGAAAAATCCTCATTCCTGAATAAACACCAACACCGCCTCCTAATAATGCAATAAGAAAAAATCTGCTTTCCCTGATCCGCCATTTATGTCTTTTGGCCCGATATTTATCTGCTACAACCACCGTAAAACCGATTACATTGAATAAAACCAAGTAAAACAACATCGCCTGCTTAATATTTTCAGTCCACATCACTACATTTCTCCATATTTGTCGTAGAAAGCCTTCTTGAACTCTATAAACCGGTCTTTGTCAATGGCTTCCCTGACTTTCTTCATTAATGACAAAAGAAAATACAAGTTGTGATGAGATAATAACATGGAAGATAATATCTCATTGGCTTTAAAAAGATGCCTCAAATAGGCTCTGGAATAATTTCTGCAAGTGTAACATCCACATTCATCATCTAATGGATCAAAGTCCTTCTCATGTACAGCATTTTTAATAACAACTTTCCCTTTGGATGTCATGGCTGTACCGTTTCGTGCTATCCTGGTAGGCAAAACACAATCGAACATATCTATACCTCTTTCCACCCCTTCAAAAAGATAATCCGGACTGCCTACGCCCATGAGATAACGCGGTTTATCTGCGGGAAGAAAGTCTGCAGAATAATCCAGGACTTCATACATGATTTCACGGGGCTCTCCGACACTTAATCCTCCCAATGCATACCCCGGAAAATCCAATTGTGTAATCCGGCAGGCACTTTCATACCGCAGGTCACGATACATGCCTCCTTGAACGATTCCGAATATTGATTGTTTTTCTATCGTTTTGTGAGCCTCCTTACATCGGGCTGCCCACCTGGTCGTCCTTTCCAGCGAATCTTTTACATATCCTCTATCTGCCGGATAGGGAGGACATTCATCAAATGCCATCATAATATCAGAGCCTAATGCGTTCTGTATCTCAATTGCGATTTCAGGGGAAATGAATTTCTTTGAACCATCAATATGGGATCTGAAGTCAACACCTTCTTCCGTTATTTTCCTTAAATCACCCAGACTAAAAACCTGAAACCCTCCGCTGTCTGTTAAAATTGCTCTGTCCCAGTTCATAAATTTGTGCAGTCCGCCTGCTTCTTTGATAAGCTGATGCCCCGGTCTTAAAAATAAATGATAGGTGTTGGAAAGAAGGATATAAGCTCCCATCTCCTTCAATTCTTCAGGCTTAATAGCTTTTACCGTAGCCTGAGTCCCAACAGGCATAAAAACAGGTGTTTCAATTTCTCCGTGTGGCGTTCTCAATTTCCCTAATCGGGCTTTTGTTTTCTCGCAGGTTTTTTTAAGTTCAAAGGTTACTGCATCCATTTAGTTCCTCCAAAATTATGACATATTAATATAAAACCTAATATATAATATCTGTGATTAAGCGTGTAAGATACAGGTACTATAAAAAAAGATAACAGATAACGGATAATAGATAATAATTACGGTAAGTTTTGAGCATTCTAAAAACTCTCGATTTAATTTAGTTAATCAAAGATTTTGGCTGAACCAAAGTTATTTATTATCTTTTATCTGTTATCTTCTAATTCAGTATATAAACATTGCATCTCCATAACTGAAAAACCTGTAGTTAAGCGCAACAGCTTCATTGTACGCTTTTAGTATGGCTTCCCTGTTATAAAACGCTGAAACAAGCATCAAAAGAGTCGATTTAGGCAGATGAAAATTGGTTATAACAGCATCCACTGCTTTATATTTATATCCGGGATATATAAACAAGTTTGTTGTAGCCATATTTGTACTTTTGACCATTCCTTTTTCATCCGATGCACTTTCCAAAGTTCTTGCAGATGTTGTCCCTACCGCTATGATTCTGCCGCCATGCAGTTTGGTATCGTTAATGATTTTTGCATTCTTATCATCTATACTGTAATTTTCAGAATGCATATGATGCTCAGAAATATATTTGCTTTTGACCGGTCTGAAGGTTCCGATCCCTACATGCAGCGTTACATATGCTAATTTAACGCCCTTTTCTTTTACCCGCTCCAATAACGGCTCAGTAAAATGTAATCCTGCCGTCGGTGCTGCAACAGATCCTTCTTCCTTGGAATATACTGTCTGATACCGCTCTTTGTCACTCTGATCACTTTCTCTTCTGATATAGGGAGGAAGCGGAATATGCCCCAGCCTGTCCAGAACTTCCTCAAAAATACCGTCGTATGAAAATTTAACGACTCTGGTGCCTTCATCTCCATAGCCCATAATTTCTGCTCTCAACTCATCGTTTTCACCGAAAATCACCGTGTCGCCCTTTTTCAGCCTCTTTCCCGGCCTTACCAAGGTTTCCCATGTATCGATACTTTTCCGTCTGGTCAAAAGAAACTCTATTCTTGCACCGGTAGAAGCTTTGATGCCATAGAGTCTCGCCGGGATCACACGAGAATTATTTAAAACCAGACAGTCACCTTCATAAATATAATCAAGGATATCAGCAAAATTCCTGTGCTCAATAATACCTGTATTTTTATTTAAGATCATAAGCCTTGAATGATCCCTTTCAGGCAAAGGCTTCTGTGCAATTCTTTCTTCCGGCAAATCGTAATCAAATTCGTCAATCCGCATTTTCTTCTCCATAAGTAGATATTAATTCAACACCGGTATAATAATGATACAATATTTCTTTAAACGTATAACCGGATCGAGCCATAGCAATAGCTCCTTTCTGGCTCATACCAAGTGCATGCCCATATCCCGTTCCCAAAAAAACATATGTGTCAGGATCAGAAACAACATCACGTTCAATTAAAGAAATCCTGTTTCCATTTGATACATAATTCCTTGAATTTCGGAGTCGGGAAATATTGTTTTCTTCGTTTATAGTAAAACATCCAATTAATTCAGTCTTTATATCAGAATTTTTCCCCATCAGATTAACGGTGTTATCGTTCATTATAGAAAACTTTAAAGATTTAATAATATTATATCCTAAAACTTTTCGTATATAATCTTTTTCAAGAGTGACAGTATTTTCCGAACCCTGGATAATAAGCTGCGATACACTTCCAAATTCAGAATGACCGTTTATATATATGTTTCTGATTTCACCCGGGGAATAACCTGCCAGATTCAATGCTTTTACTATTTCATTTTTAGATAAGTGCTGTTCCCATGTATAAGTTTCACCGAAATCATCCGTTACACCTCTTATATAACCTATTTCCTGCCCCCATACATTCTCACTGTTTTCAGTATGCCCTCCGCTGTCCATATGGTAAAATGTGGATATGGGAATTCCGTTATAGGCAAGAATCAAGCCTTTAGTCTCATCTACGGCTTGACTTGTACTTTGATTTTCAGCAGAAAAGCCGCCATAAGACTGGCAATGAGTGGTTGAGCATAAATCAAACCCTTCCTCCCTGTGTTTGTTTCTGTTTACCACTGCATAATTTCTTGCTGCAACAGCTTGTGCTTTTAAAGCTTCAACCGGTGCGGTCACAGATATCTCTTTTGGCAGGACCCCATATAAATACTCATCCATCTTCAATTGATTTATAACGGTTAAATTTCCATTTGAAGCATTTTTAAAAATAATTTCCCCTCTGAATAATTTATTGTCCATAGCAATCAAAGCATCTTCCTTTGGCTGGAAGACATAATCTCCATAAGAAGGCGTATAGATAAATATAATTTTCCCCGATTGATCCGTTACCTGTATTCTTCGGCTGTTCTTTGAAATAACGGTCATATCTATATTAGAAAATAACGATTTCAATTCATCAAAATATTTTTCCGCATTATCATAAGTAGTAAATGCACCGACCCATACTTTCCATTTACCTTCCAATGCCAGATAAGGCTCGATCCCAAGAGCCTTTATGGAATCTGCAAAGTCAAGGGCTTCAGTCTTTGAAGCATAACTCGCACCTAACTGAATGTGGATGGGACCTGTTATATCGGCGTTTCCTGAATCTTTTCTATCATCAAAATCATATTCGAAAAAATAGTCTTCCATATTCAGATAATAACTGTCTTTTCTGACACATACCTCTTTTCTGTTATTAAGATCAAATAAAGGAATAAATTCATTATTAGAATAATACCCGAAAATAAATCCTTTGTCGGATGTTAGTGATGTAGTTGCAACCGCACTACTACCGCTTCTAAGACCGATTTTTATAAACTGATAAGAACTATCCTCGGCAAATGAAAACAGATTTAATGAAAATGTAATAATTAGAATGAATATAAAAACAATTATTTTTTTAACCATACTGATTCCCCCAGAATTATTTAAAACTAAATTGCTCCTCTTCTGATATATTAATCCCTAAGTGTAAATATGCCTGTTTTGCCGCAGTTCTCCCTTTTTGTGTTCTATGAATAAATCCGGCCTGAAGCAAATAGGGCTCATATACATCTTCAATTGTAATTTTCTCTTCTCCTACTGCGGCAGAAATCGTATCAATGCCTACAGGGCCGCCGTTAAATTTATTAATAATAATATCCAATATTTCTCTATCTAACCTCTCCAATCCCATTTTATCTATTCCCAAAGAGTCCAGAGCAATATTCGTAATATCCATATGGATTCTCCCGGTTCCTTTTACTTGGGAAAAATCCCTGACTCTTTTTAAAAGACGATTTGAGATTCTGGGGGTTCCCCTTGATCTCATGGCAATCTCTTTTGCAGATGCTTCATCAATATCTATATTTAAAATATCTGCAGACCTTCTGATAATCTGCTCAAGTTCTTCATTTCTATATAAATCCAGCTTCGAAACAACACCAAACCGATCCCTTAATGGAGGAGATACACTTCCTGCTCTTGTAGTCGCACCTACAAGAGTAAATTTTGATAAGTCAAGTCTTATGGATCGTGCCGCAGGCCCTTTACCTATAACAATATCTAAAACGAAATCTTCCATTGCAGAATATAAAATCTCCTCCACAGATCTGTTTAATCTATGTATCTCGTCTATGAACAATACGTCATTTTCCTCTAAATTCGTCAGAATTGCTGCTAAATCTCCTGCTCTTTCGATAGCCGGCCCGGAAGTCACCTTTATTTTTACATTCATTTCATTTGCAATAATCCCTGCAAGAGTTGTTTTCCCCAGTCCGGGAGGGCCATAAAACAAAACATGGTCCAAAGGTTCACTCCTCATACGGGCTGCATCAATAAATATTTTCAGATTTTCTGTTGCATTCTTCTGACCAATATATTCACTCAAGTATTTTGGCCTCAAGCTGATCTCCGTATCCGTATCTTCTCTGGATAAATTTGCTGCTGTTATTCTTTCATGTTCTTCCATATGTTACTCTCCTGTTTTTATTAGAGGTAGTGATTAGTGCCGATAGTTTTTCTATGAGTATTTTTTACTTCTGGTTATTATTAATCTTACAAAATATCCTATAGTAATTTTGCTGTAAAAAATCTACATTCTCTGATCTCTAAACCCCCGACCTCTAATCACTGTCTTATTGTCTGCTCAGTTTCATCAGTGCTGATTTAATGATTTCTTCCACACTTGCCGTCTCCTCTTGAATTAATCCTATCGCTTCAAGAGCTTCCCCTTTGGTATAGCCTAAACCTGTTAAAGCTTCCAGTGCCTCTTCCTTTATTCCTTTCTTACGGCCGGAAATACTTACACCATTATAATCACCAAACGCACCAATATCACCTATTTTATCTTTTAACTCCAGAACAATCCTCTGAGCTGTTTTTTTCCCAACTCCAGGTGCTTTTATAAGGGCTGTTGCATCTTCAAATAAAATGGATTTTTTAAGCTCTGTAGTCCTATAAGCAGACATAATGGATAATGCTGCTTTTGCTCCGACGCCATTGACGGTGAGAAGTTTTTTAAACATGTCAATATCGTCCTTTGTTGCAAATCCATAAAGACTTACATCATCTTCCCTTACCATCATAACAGTATAAATCAGCACTTCTTCATTTTTATTGATAGCATTGATTGAAAGTTGAGGCACATGTATTTCATATCCAATACCTCCGTTTTCTAAGATGATGCCACTTTCGAAAAAAGACATCACCTTTCCCTTAATATAATGAAACATGCCTCTTTCCTCCTTATTTTTCAAGACATAGCTTTTGATAGTTGCGTGAATTTGCATGGCATACTGCAGCTGCCAACGCATCTGCAGTATCATCCGGTTTGGGAATATCTTTTAAATTTAAAATGTTTTTCACCATAACCTGAATTTGTTTTTTCTCTGCTCTGCCGTACCCTACGAGAGCCTGTTTAATTTGAAGTGGTGTGTACTCAAAAACATGCAAATTTTTATTTGCACATGCTACCAAAACAGCTCCTCTTGCCTGTCCAACCAATAAAGCAGTTTTTGTATTTTTATTAAAAAACAGTTCTTCAATTGAAGCTTCCTGAGGTTCATATTTTATTATAAGCTCAGTTAATTCTGAATAAATCATTTTAAGTCTTTCAGGCATTTTAGTCTTGGCTGGCGTCGTAATCGCACCATATTGTATAGTCTGAAAACGGCTTCCATTAAGTTCAATGATTCCATATCCTAAAGTAGCAAAGCCCGGATCAATTCCTAAAATCCTCATAAGTTCTCCTTTTTTACAGTTCGTGTAATTCGTGTAAGTTGAATTTTATGATTTATGGTGAAAATTGCAAAAACAGATTTTTTCGTTAATTTTTCATTATTCATTATCCTTTTTAAGTTCGAAGTCCGGAGTTGTTTAGTATTAGTTGTAGGGACAGGGCTTGCCCCTGTCCTCAAGAAGTTAGAAACAGTAATAAGATAACATAATCTCATCTTTCATCTATCTTCTAATATCTAATTGTTGTTCGTTTGTGCTTAATGTATTATATCATAAGTGGTAATTATTTAAAATTTTTATTGTCTAAGAATCTTTTTCTTATGATATAATAATTATAAAAAAAATCTTATATTTATTCGGGAGGTTTACATGAAGTATTCAAGGCACAATAAAATTCTTGAATTAATCCAGAAAAATGAAGTTGAAACGCAAGAAGAACTTGCACAACTCCTCATAAAAAATGGATATAATGTAACCCAGGCGACAATATCAAGAGACATAAAAGAACTTAAACTGATTAAAATACAAACCGCATCAGGCAAATACAAATATGCTGCCGAAACCCATGCTTATCAGTCCATCACGGACAGGTTTATCAAAGTCTTTAAAGACACCATTTTATCCGTGACCTTCTCTAATAACATCATCATCATCAAAACTCTGACAGGCTGTGCAAACGCAGCATGCGAGGCAATCGACGCTCTCAATCTGGATAATATTTTAGGGACTCTGGCCGGTGATAACACTATTTTTATCGTGGTAGATGAAAAATCTAATGTAAACAAGCTGGTGAATCAATTTAATGAATTAATACAATAAGCAGGTGAAGAAAATGATTTCATTTCTATCCATAAAAGATTTTGCATTGATTGATACACTGAACGCAGATTTTGAGAAAGGCCTCAATATCATAACCGGAGAAACGGGTGCAGGGAAATCTATTATCATTGAAGCCATCAGTCTGGCATTAGGCAGTCGTGCCGACACGACTTTTGTCAGAACAGGCAAAGAGAAATCCGTAATCCAATTGGTTTTGGATTGCATTAATCCGATCATTATAAAAATCCTTCAGAAAAATGATATTTCAACTAACGATGAAAACATTATCATTACCCGGGAAATCTATGCATCCGGTAAAAGCATCTGCAAAATCAATGATACAATGGTAACCGTATCTCTTCTGAACAAAATATGCAGAAAAATTGTAGATATTCATGGTCAATATGACCACCAATCCCTACTTTCGCCTGAAAATCATCTTTCCCTAATAGATCTTTACAATAATGCCGAAATATCCCAGGTGAAAGAAACGGTGAAAGAATTTTACAATGAATATATGGAACTTGTTAATCAATTAAATGACCTTTTGAATACAAAAGAGGAATCTGAGAGAAAGAAAGACTTTCTGATGTATGAACACCAGGAAATATCGTCTGCATCTTTGAATATAGGAGAAGATGATGAGTTAGACCAGAAATTAATCATTCTTCAGAACAGTGAAAAAATTTTTAACACTTTGTCTGCTTCTTATGAGCTTCTGTATTCTGATTCACATGCTGTTCTTAGCCGTCTGGGAAAAATATCGGGACATCTGAAAGAAATCAGCGGCTACGATCAATCACTTTCAGAATTTGAAACAATGATATCTGACCATCTGTTTCAACTTGAAGACCTTTCTACTGAAATAAGAAAATATAAAGATCAGATTCATTTTTCTTCTCATGAACTGGACGAAATTCAGGAAAGATTAGAAACCATAAATGCTCTGAAAAGAAAGTATGGAAACAGTATAGAACAGATTCTTCAATACAAGGAAAAAATAGAAAAAGAAATCAATTTAATAGAAAACTCCGAAGATACCATATCAGAATTGAAAGATAGAATAAAAAAAATAGAAAATAAGCTTAAAAGCCAATGCGAGTCTTTGACTCAAATCAGAAAAGAAACTGCAAATGAAATTGAAAAGAAAATAAACATAGAATTAAAAGAACTGAATTTTAATCATTCAGAATTTAATGTGAATTTTAATAAAAAACTGAATTCCTACGGACAACCTGTATTTTCTTCAGAAGGAACCGATTTGGTCGAGTTTTTAATTTCTACTAATAAGGGAGAACCTCTCAAACCCTTGGCAAGAATTGCATCCGGCGGAGAAATTTCGAGGATCATGTTGGCCTTTAAAAAAATAATCGGTGATTTTGATGAAATCTCAACTATGATTTTCGATGAAATCGATATTGGCATCAGCGGTTCAACAGCCAGCGTCGTAGGAAAAAAACTTAAGGAAATATCTGAAAATCATCAAGTAATATGCATTACACATTTACCTCAGATTGCCGCTATGGGAGATTGTCATTTTCAAATCAATAAGCATACCGATGATCAGGGCACCAGAACCTCTTTAAAAAAGCTTGATCAGAATAAAGTGATCCTTGAAATCGCAAGAATGCTGGGTGGTGAAAACATCTCAGAAGCCGCCGTGAAAAACGCAGAAGACATGTTGAAACAGGCAAAAAAGCTGAATTTCCCATAAACCTGATCAGGTTTATGGGAAATTTTTATTAATTTTTAATTATTAATTCTAAATTATGAATTGCTTAATCCTGTTCTTCTTCAGTCTCGTTATTCTCTTCCGCTGCCTCTTGTACTTCCGCTTTAACTGTCTCAGCCGCATCTTCTGCTGTCCGGACTTCTTCATTTTTGGCTTCGTCTATTGAATCCTCTGCTGCTATTTGTACTTCCTCTTTTACAGCTCCTGCTGCCCCTTCTGTTGCTTCTTGTACTTTTTCTATTACTTTCTCTTGAAGATCATCATTTTCCGGTTTTTCAAGAGTTTCTTTGATGCTCAAACTGATTCTTTTGTTTTCTTTATCAATGTCAAGAATTTGTGCCTTGACAATCTCTCCTATTTGAACTTCACTGGCGGGGCTTGCAACATGTTTATGTGCCATTTCAGAAATATGAACCAAACCATCCATGCCGGGCTCTATCTCAACAAAAACTCCGTATTCTTTTATCTGTACGACTTTTCCATCTATGATCTCTCCGACATGATATTTGCTGTCTACCTGTTCCCAAGGTTCAGCAGTAGTCTGTTTAAGTCCCAGAGAAACTTTTTCATTTTCTTTGTCAACAGACAGTATTTTGACGTTTATTGTTTCCCCTATTTTTAATACATCTGAAGGATGGCTGATCTTACCCCAGGAAATCTCTGATATATGAAGTAGTCCATCAATTCCTCCAATATCTACAAAAGCCCCATAATCCGTAAATCGCATGACTTTACCTTCTACAATATCGCCTACCGATATACTGTTCCAGATTTTTTCTACATTACGTGCTTTTTCTTCATCCAAGTAAGTTCTGTGTGAAAAAATAATTTTGTTTTTCTTCTTATCCAATTGAGTTACTTTTACAGGTAAAACTTTCCCGATAAATTCATTTACATTTTCAATATACCTGTCGGATAATTGAGAAATCGGGATAAAGCCTGATATTTCTTTGTAAGCTGCAATGACACCGCCTCTTACTTTGTTTTTCACTTTTACCTCAATAGTTGATTTGTCTCTATATAATTGAGAAATTTCATTCCAATGCTCATTGGCTTCTAATTTCTTTTTGGATAATAAAAGATTGCCTTCTCCATCATCCGTTTTTAATACTTGAGCTTCAATCTCATCTCCATAATTATACATTGAAGTCAATGAAGCCTCCGAATTGGTTGTAATCTCTTCTTTTGGAATAATCCCATCTTTTTTACACCCTAAATTTACCACTATTTCACTGTCACTGACTTGAATAATGGTTCCCTTAACAATTTCTCCTCTTCCGGGGATACGCAAGGATTTTTCGATTTCATCCATCAAATCATACATTTGATTTTCTGAATCACTTTCTTTAGTTGTTTCAGTCTCTCCATGAAAGCTTGTTTCACTCATAACAGTAATAACCTCCTTAATAATCCATTCAGGTGTAGATGCACCTGCTGCGATTCCAATTTTATTATATTTTTTGAAATCATTCAATGGTAAATCGTCTTTTGTTTCAATAAAATATGAATTTTTACAAAATTTTTTAGATATCGCATACAGTTTCTGGGTATTTGAACTGTGCTTTCCTCCAATAATAATCATTGCATCAACTTGCTTTGCTGTTTTTTCACAGCTTTTCTGTCTTTTTTCAGTGGCAAAACAAATTGTATTGTACTTATCCATGTTTAATGCTTTATGATCCAATATGGACATTACATCGTCCCATAAACTTTTAGTAATAGTAGTTTGTGCAACAATGCAAATATTATCAGATGAAATTGCCTTGGCATCTTCTTTATTTTCAATGATTGTGGCGCTATTGTCACACCATCCGTTGATACCTGTTACTTCAGGATGATTCTTATTTCCAATAATAATTACCTTTTTGCCTTTTTCATAGTTTTGCCTTGCGGTTTCCTGTATTTTCCGAACATGTCTGCAGGTTGCATCCACTACTTTTATTTTTTTTTGTTCGGCCTGCTGATAAAAAGACTTTTGCACGCCATGTGATCGAACGATTACAATAGAACCTTCCTGTATATCTTCCAGCGAATCAACACATCTTACCCCTTGCTTTTCAAGCTCTTGTGTCACCTGTGCATTATGTATCAATGGCCCGTATGTATAAATACGAATACTTTTTCCTTCATTTTCCTTAATGGTTTCCTGGGTTTTTTTTATGGCCTCTTTTACACCAAAGCAAAATCCCGAATTTTCAGCTACAATAATATCCAAAACAATCCCTTCCTTACTCCTTGCTCTTTAATCTGTCCCAATAATCTTTTAAAGATTTCTCAAATTTATTATCATCAAACTCATAGTATTTTTTATCTTTAATGTTTCTCGGCATATATTCTTGCTTCACAAAATGGTTTGGATAATCATGAGGATAAAGATATCTCTTTTTGTTGCTGCGTCCGTGATTAGAATGCCCGTCGCATAAGTGTTCCGGAATCTTTCCTGTATCCATTGAATCCAGATCATTCAAAGCCTCATTTATTGCTCTGTATGCCGAATTTGATTTTGGGAGCAATGCCAAAAGTAATACTGCTTGTGCAAGAGGAATTTTTGCCTCCGGCAGCCCAATCTGAAATGCGGCATCTACACATGACTTTACGATACTTATTGCTTTAGGATAGGCCAGCCCAATATCTTCAGATGCTATTACCAATAGCCTTCTGCAGATAGAATTCAAATCACCGCCTTTTATCAGGCGTGCCAATGCATGAATACTTGCCTGGGGGTCAGAACCTCGAATGCATTTCTGAAAAAAGCTCATCAAGTTATAATGCCCGTCTCCATCCTTATCATAATACATAATTTTACTTTGAGAGCATTCTTTTGCTTTACTGATATCAATAAACAGCTCAGCAGTTTCATAAATCATATAAGTATTGATAATTAATTCTAAAGTATTTAGTGCGCGCCTTAGATCTCCCCCTGAAACTTCCGAAATATACTTCAAAGCCTCATCCTCATAAAAAATTTTTACGCCAAGCCTTTCTTCTTCTTTTAAAATGGCTCTCTTGAGACCGTCTGTTATATTATCTTTAGTCAAAGGTTTAAATTCAATAGTGCTGCATCTGCTCAACAATGAATTGAAGATGGAAAAATTAATATTTTCAGTTGTACTGCCAATTAAAGTAATATTCCCTTTTTCTATATATTCAAGAATCGACTGCTGCTGCCTTTTATTCAGATAATGCAATTCGTCAATATATAACAAAATGCCTTTCAAAGTGGTCAAAGTACCTATCTGAGCAACAACCTGTTTGATATCATCTAAATTTGCATTGGTTCCATTAAGCTTAAAAAATTTTTGATCCGAACTTTTTGCAAGAATGTTCGCTACGGTTGTTTTGCCTGTTCCTGAAGGGCCGTAAAAAATCATATTGGGAATCATCCGGGTCATGACAATTCTGTTTAAAAGCTTCCCTTCACCTATTACATGTTCCTGCCCGACAATTTCATTTAAATCTTCGGGGCGCATTCTATCTGCTAAAGGGTTCATTATTTCACCTCAGATTTCTATCTGGTATATTTGTCTAAAATTTGTATAATCTCCTCAACCTTCTCATCTCCATGTCCTTCAGAAAAAGCTTGTTTAACACAGTTTTTGATATGTTGATCAAGGTTTTTAAGATTGGATTTTCGAAGAAGTGCCTGAACTGCCAATATCTGTTTGGATATATCGACACAGTACCTGTCCTCTTCGACCATTTTGATAACCCCTTCTATCTGGCCTTTTGATGTCTTTAAAAGATTCAGTATCTCTGCTCTGTCTTTATCTTTCATGTTATTCCTCCGACTTTATAAGTGCAAGTTCGAGTGTAAGTATAAACTGTAGGGGCAGGCTTGCCCCTGTCCGAATACAAGCCCCTGTCAGAATACAATTGTAAGTAACAGGTAATATTATACCATAAATCGGTTATAAATTATATTTATTATCTTATCATATCCATAGACCCCAAAGCTGTGATACAATACTAAAAGATAATGTTTAAGACTGTTCTTTTTGTAAAATACTATAAACGGGAGTAATTAAATGATTAATACGATTCTATTTGATTTAGACGGCACAGTATTACCATTGGATATGGACGCCTTTACTAAAATCTATTTTAAGGAAATATCTGCATTTTTCAGAGAAACCGATGGGAACAAACTTGTTTCGAACATATGGACTGCCACAAATGCAATGATACATAATACTGAAGACAAAACCAATGAAGAAGTATTTATGAAAACATTTGAAACTCTTATTCCGGAAGGTGAAATTGAATATTATAAAAAACGGTTTGATGAATTCTACGACAATGGTTTCCTGAAAACAAAAGCAGCTGCATCACAAAATGAGTGGATCAAAAAAAGTATCTACATTTTGAAATCTAAAAATTATAAAGTGGCTTTAGCTACCAATCCGTTATTTCCTGCAAAAGCCATTCACCATCGTATTCGATGGGCTGGCCTTGAACCTGAAGATTTTTTTTATATCACCGCCTATGAAAATAACCATTTCTGCAAACCACAATTACAATACTATGAAGAAATCCTCCTGGATACAAAGAAATCTCCTAAAGAATGTCTGATGGTCGGTAATGATGTTCAAGAAGACTTGGTTGCATCTAAAATAGGCATTACGACATTTCTGATTCGTGATCATTTGATCCACAGGACTGACGAAAAAATCGTTTCAGATTATATGGGAAATTATGAGGACTTTTATTATTTTGCAGAAAATCTACCGGATTTGAAATAATGTGCTTTTACCCGCCCAAAGAAAGGAGTATTTCATATGAGCCAACTATTCGATTCTTTTAAAATTAAAGATTTACAAATTAGAAACAGAATCACCATGCCGCCCATGTGCATGTATAGTGCAGCCAAAGACGGACTGGTGAACTCATGGCATTTGACGCATTATGAAACCCGAGCTATAGGAGGTACCGGCCTTATTCTTATAGAGGCTACCGCTGTAGAAAGCAGAGGAAGAATCAGTGATTCTGATTTAGGTATATGGCATGATGCCCAGACAAAAGGCCTTTTCCAATTAACAGAAACCGTAAAAAAACATGGTTCCAAAATAGGCATACAACTTGCTCATGCCGGCAGAAAATGTACTGCTCCCGACGAGGATATCATCGCCCCTTCTCCCATTAATTTTGATGAAAACGATGACAGTTATGCAACACCTCGTGAAATGACAAAAGAAGATATAAAAGAAGTTATCCGGTCCTATGGAAAGGCAGCCGAAAGAGCATTGCAATGCGATTTTGATATTATTGAAATTCATGGTGCCCACGGTTATCTGATCAATGAATTTCTTTCGCCGGTAACAAACAAAAGAAAAGATGAATACGGCGGAAACCCGGAAAATAGAGTCCGGTTGCTAAAAGAAATAACTCAGGAAGTTAAGAAAGTATGGCCGGCTGAAAAACCCATAATGCTGAGAGTCACCGCAAAAGACTATCATCCCGAAGGTAACAATCCCGAAGATGTAGCCAATCTGATTAATATGGTAAAAGAGGAAGGCATCGATATTATCAATGTAAGCTCAGGAGGCGTAATCCCCGCACCGGTTCCTTCTTTTGAAGGATACCAGATTAAATTTGCAGAAATTATTCGCATTCTGACAGGCTTACCGGTATTAGCAGGAGGAAAAATATCATCACCTTCAATGGCAAATGAAATCATACAAAACGAAAGAGCGGACTTGGTCTATCTCGGAAGGGAACTTTTAAGAAACCCCTATTGGCCATTACATGCATCAAAATATTTAAATACTGAAATCGATTACTGGCCCGACCAATATGAAAGAAGCCGTTAATCCGAATAAATTTTGGATATTTGCCGCAAATGAGATTTATGCAGCAATTTGCTTCCTTTTTTTTATGACATCCAAGTAATCATCAACAAGCTTTTTAAAAACATTTTCCCAATCTTTTTTAAGAGCATACTGCCTTGCATTTTTGCCCAGTTCCTTTCTGAATGCTCTATCTTCAATAAGCTTTTTTAAGCTTTGATAATATGCCTTTACATTTCTTGGCTTACATAGTATGCCGTTATGATGATCCATAATATTTTCTGTAACGCCTCCTGAATTTACTCCGGCCACGGGGACCTCTGATGCCATCGCTTCCAGCACGACATTTCCTAAGGTCTCTGATGAAGAAGGAAAAGTAAAAATATCCGCCGATGCATATAGCTGGGATAATTTTTCTCCTTGAAGATACCCTGTAAAAACGACATCTTTGTTTTCAGAACGGTATTTATTCAGCATCGGTCCGTCACCTGTAATGACCAGACGTACTTGATCTCCCTGTTCTCTTCTGATCCGGCGGTAAACTTCTAATAAAATATCCAGATCTTTTTCCAAAGATATTCTTCCGACATACAAAAGCATGATATGTTCATCTGCAATATTGAATTTTTTCCTCAAGGAAGCACTCCTTTTTGACGGTGAAAATCTAAAACTGTCAATTCCCCTCCCCCAGACGCCTACATGCTCGACACCTTTTCCTATTAACAGCTTTTTGGTATTCTCGGATGGGCATAAGGTCAATTGGTTTTGATTATGGAACCATCTAAAATAATCCCATGAAGCCTTGGAAAGCATCTCTAACTTATAGTACTTAAGGTAATGAGAGAAATTGGTGGTATAAGTGGAAATACTCGGAATTTCTCTTTTCAACGCATAAGTCATACCGGCCCAGCCCATATTGAATTCCGTCGTCATATGAACCAGATCCGGTTTAAATTCATCCAGAACTTCATTGACACGGCTGCTTCTAACCATAGATAGCCGGCACTCAGGGTATAGTATAAATCTAATGCTGTAAAATGTTTCAACATTTACAGGCTTTTCTTTCATATTATAATCCGGAGCTAATATTTTATATTCGATTTGATTTTTATTAAAATATTTCTCCATTCGATTCAATGTATTGGTGACACCATTCACCTGCGGCAGATAAGTGTCTGTAAAAATTGCTATTTTCATAAAACACCTCAATTAATAAGAGTTCAGGCGTAAACATATTCCTGAAAATACTTTTGATTTTTACATCTATAATCGTATTCCAGCTTTCCGCTAACCATTAAGGTACATTTAAGTGCATACAAAATGTCATCTTCATAAGTACTTTTGCCTGACACGTATTCCTGGTGCATAGCAACAATCATTTTTTTTAAATCAGAGGTATACAGATAATCATATCTTCCGGAAATAATATCCAGGTTTTTCTTTAGCATTTTACTGAATTTAAAATGCAGATTCATTTCATAGAGAATATGATCAACAATATTCTTTTTTTGAAAGTCCTTTTGATGATATCTGCAGAAAAAATCAGATAAGAAATGACAAATAACGCCTAACTCTGTTGAAAATTCTTCTTTTGTCAGCGTTAAATCTTCCAGTTGCTGAACCTTATCCAGAACGTAAAAAATTGCATCTTCGTAATAATGGCTCTCCTTTCTCAGCTCTTTCACAAGGTCCGGTTTGATATTCCCTGTAATAAAGCTGAAACGGGAGAGATGGCAATGATTATTTCTTGACAGATGTTTAAATATCAGGTTTGCTATTTCGCCATGTGTATTGACCAGCAATATCCATCCCATCCTTTCCATCTGGTTTCATTTTAAATGTCGAATATTAAGTCCTTATAAAAAAAATGTAAATTCTATATGAAACTCTGATGGCGCTTAAATATTTAACTTCTTTTTAGCAAATAGTTAACCTTCCCTGAACAATTCATCTCTATAATTTTTTTTAGAAGGATCAGACAAGGCATCTCTATCTCGGATTTATAGACCTCCCTATTTATATATTTTTAAAGCACCCTGAAAATTTTCTCAGGGTGCTTTGCTGTCAATATATACATTCTGATTTAATGTATTTTCAGTTTAATATCTGTGTAAAATAGAAAAATGAAGACTTGAATATAAAGGAGAGAAAATGTCATGTCAAAAAGACTGGTCGTTCCTGAAGCCAGAGAAGCACTGAATAAATTCAAAATGGAAATGGCAGAGGAAATAATGGGGAAAAAACACGGGCATATCGATTGGGGATACATGTCGTCCTATCATACGGGGCAGATTACAAGAAAATTAGTAGAATCCGCAGAAAAGCAACTATCAAACCAAAACAGAGAAGAATTTAAATAACGACTCAACTTTCGTCCTTGTAACTCTTAAGAAAACTTTTAATATTCTTTACTACATTTGAATAATTCTAAGATACAAAAGTCGAGTGACAATTATGGTGAATTTTGCTAACGCAAAGTGTCCAATTATCACTTATGAATAGTTTCCTGACATTATTCTATTAAAAAGAATTTGCTGTAGCAGCAAATTCATTCATAATATCTTAAATCATAATTCTTAAATCTTAATTGTTAGAATTACCTTTCCTCCCTGAAATACGGGATGCTTAAATCTTTTGGGGGATGGTTTTCTCTTTTATTTTTATTTGTACTAAGTATTAATGCAACAATGGTTGCCACATAGGGAAGCATGTCGATTAAATATTGGGAAATATGAATATCGTGACTCTGCAGCCTAAAACCAATAATATCCAACCCCCCGAATAAAAAGGCGCCAAAAATCGCTTTAAACGGATTCCATGAAGCAAATATAACTAAAGCAACCGCGATCCAACCGCGTCCTGCCGTAACATTGTCCTGCCATGCAGGTATATAAACAAGGGATAAATACGCACCGCCCAAACCGCAAAGTACACCTCCCATAACAATATGCACATACTTATATAAATTAATGTTGATACCGGAAGCATCTGCAGCGGCTGTATTTTCTCCTACCGCACGAAGATTCAAACCTTTTCTTGTATTGTAAAGATAAAGCCCTGAAATGATCACACATAAAAATCCCATATAAACGAAAACATCCTGCCTGAAAAAAACAGGCCCTAAAACCGGTATATCGGACAATAATGGAATAAGAACTGGTTTAAAAAAATTCTTTATGCTGTCAGGCATAACCTGACCGATTAATTTGTTTCCTAAAAAGCTTGAAAAACCTGAGCCAAAAATAGTCAGTGCCAGCCCTGATACAACCTGGTTTGCTCTCAGAGAAACCGTCAGAAATGCAAAAATCAAAGCACCTATACCTCCCGCTGCCGCTGCACCTAACAAAGCTAAAATTGGATTTTGTGTCAGCATACCAACAAAAAAACCAATTACTGCTCCCATGAGCATCATGCCTTCAACACCAAGATTAAGATTTCCTGCTTTTTCTGTTATGATTTCGCCAAGCGTTGCAAATAAAAGGGGTGTCGCCGATACAACTGCCGCAGCAAAAAAAGAAATATCCATATTGATTCCCTCCAGATAGGGGCTGGTCTCTGTGCCTGCGCCCGAGCCAAATATAAGTATGAGTTAAGATTTAAGATTTATGGTGGAAAATTTACTTAAGCAAATTTTTTTCCTTAATTGTTCATTATTCATTGTCCATTGTTCATTTGATTTCTGTCCTCTGTTACCTGTGTCTTTTTATTAATTTGGATTCTGTATTGTATAAAAAATTCGCTTCCGAGAATAAAGAATAAAATCATTCCTTGTATCATATCTGCTGCAGATTGTGGAATCTGAAGAGCGGTCTGAATAAAATTCCCGCCTTGAATCAAAACCGCAAATGCAAAAGAAGTTAACAATATAAAAGGTGCACTAAGGCCGGAAAGCCAGGTGGTAATAATAGCTGTAAATCCGTACCCCCCTGTAAGAGTAACAGAGAGCGTCCGTTCAACACCGGAAGCCTGTAACATACCGGTCAAGCCGCATAAACCTCCGCTCATCAACATGGCAAAAATAACGATTGTTTTTATATTCATTCCGGCATATTTTGCCGTATCAACGCTTTCACCAACCACAGCTACCTCATAACCTTTTTTGGTATGATTCATAAAAACAAAAATCACAGCCGTCATAACCAATGCAATAATCCATCCGATATGAACACCAAAAAGCTTCGGCAGGGTTGCATTGGAACTAAAAAGGGGTATTTTGGGAAAACCCAATGCATTTGGATCTCTCCATGGTCCGAATTGAAGATATGTAACCCACTTTAAAGCAATGTAGTTCATCATTAAAGTAAAGATCGTTTCATTGGTGCCAAACCTCATTTTAAAAAAGGCAGGAATAAAAGCCCATATACCTCCGCCAATCATGCCGAAAACAGCCATTACCAATAAAAGAATGGGCTTGGGAAGAAAAGCAAAATTCAAAGCAGCATAGCTTGCCACAAATCCTCCCATAAGAATCTGTCCTTCTCCTCCTATGTTCCAGAATTTCATCTTAAAAGCTACCAAGATTCCTAAAGAAGTAATAACTAATGGTATCGTAATGGTAATAGTCTGTTCGATTCTCATTTTGGTTCCTACGGCACCAAAAATCATACTCATAAATACTTTGAACGGGTTATAACCAAGGATAGCAATAAATAAGCCTGATAAAGCGATTGCCAGTGCAATTGCCGTTATTCTTACTTTCAAAATTTGTCTCTTACTTAAATCATTACGCTTTGTTAACTTCAGCATGCTTATGCCTCCTGCCGTAAGATGTTCTCTCCTGCCATCAATAACCCTATATCTTCTTTACTTACATCTTTAGTATCCAATATCCCGGTAACTTTTCCATCACAAAGAACAAGAATTCTGTCACATAAATCGATGAGAATATCCAGATCTTCACCAATAAAAAGTATTCCCACACCGTTTTTTTTCTGTTCATTCAGCAGATCATATATTTTAAATGATGCGCCTATATCCAATCCTCTCACCGGATAAGCCGTAATAAGGACCTTTGGATCCGAATCGATTTCTCTCCCCAGGAGAACTTTTTGTATATTTCCGCCGGACAATTTTCTTACAGGATGATAAATAGACGGCGTATCTATATCAAGTCGTTTGACAATTTTTTCCGCTTTCTCGACAATGTGTTTTCTTTTCAAAAATATTCCTTTTTGGCCCTGATAATCTTTTAGTATGAGATTGTGTACAATATCCATGGAGGCAACCAGTCCCATGCCCAATCTGTCCTCAGGAATAAAGCCCATCCGTATACCCAGTCTTATGATTTCTCTTGGAGATTTTCCCAATATATTCTCATCTTCGAAAATAATTCTTCCGCTCTCCGCTGAACTTAATCCTGCAATAGTCTCACACAGTTCTTTCTGTCCGCTTCCTGCAATCCCGGCAACTCCTAATATTTCTCCGCCTTTAAGACTGAAACTGACGCCCTGAAGTGCCTGAATCTTCTCTTTGTTGACCACTGTCAGATCTTTAACCTTAAGGATTTCTTTTTTTTGTGTTGATTCGGCCTTTTTTATTGACAGATCAATGCTTTTCCCTACCATTTTTTCTGTCAGCTCTTGAATAGAGGTCTTTGCTGTTTCAAAAGTAGCAATGGATCGTCCTTTCCTGAGCACCGTTACACGATCACTTATTTCCTTGACTTCATTGAGTTTATGGGTAATGATGATAACAGCACAACCTGCAGTTTTCATATTATTTATTATTTCAAAGAGCTTTTTGATTTCCTGAGGCGTAAGAACCGCTGTCGGTTCATCCAGGATAAGTATATTGGCTCCTCTAAAAAGGACTTTTATGATTTCTAACGTCTGCTTTTCTCCTACTGACATATCATATACTTTCTTATTCTGCTGTATTCCTAATCCAAATTTTTCGGAGATCTCTCTGATTTCGTCTGTGATTTTATCCTTTTCAATCAGAAAATTTCCTTTTTCGCCCAGAATAATATTTTCTAAGGCGGTGAATATATCAATCAATTTAAAATGCTGGTGAATCATTCCGATTCCCATTTGAATAGGCTCTTTGGGCGAAGTGAAACGGACTTCTTTTCCGTGTACAAAAATAGAACCGCTGTCAGGGCTATATATCCCTGACAGCATATTCATCAAAGTGCTCTTGCCTGCACCGTTTTCACCAAGCAGCGCATGCACTTCTCCATAGCGCACGTTAAAATTCACATCCTCGTTAGCCATTATCGGCCCGAAGCCCTTTGAAATGTTTCTCATTTCAACTGCGATTTTCGTCTGCATTACAAGCCTCCTGAATTATTGAATGCTACCTTTTACGCCTTCTACAAACCAATCCATTGACAACAACTCATCCAATGTAAGTGTTTGACCCTCTTCAACCTGAATCTGTCCATCCTGTCCATAAATTGGTCCGGTAAAGATATTAAAACTTCCGTCGATTATCTTAGCTTGTGCTTCATCTACTGCTTCTTGAGCACCTTCCGGAGCTAAATCGGTCAATGGTGCCAATTCAACAATTCCGTCTGTCATTCCGCCATAATAGCTTTCCGGTGCCCATGTACCATCTATGACTTCCTGAACCTGCTCAACATAATACGGTCCCCAATTCCAGATAGGTGCTGTCATAAATGCATCCGGTACCAATTCGCTGGTGTCGGTATTATATCCGATTGCCGTAGCACCCTTTTCGGCTGCTGCAATTTGAGGTCCTGTAGTGTCCTGATGTTGTGTAATAACATCACACCCCTGATCCAAAAGAGCTTTTGCAGCTTCTTTTTCTTTGGCGGGATCATACCAGGTATTTGTCCATGTAACATTAACAACTGCATCCGGATTAACAGATTGGACCCCTAAAGAAAATGCATTGATACCTCTGATGACTTCAGGTATAGGATAAGCTGCTACATAGCCTATTTCATTACTTTCAGTTTTCATTCCTGCAACAATTCCAGACAGATATCGAGCTTCTTCCATTGCTCCAAAATAATTACCCATATTATCAGTAGTCATATATCCTGAGCAGTGCATGAAAGCAACATCCGGATATTCCGGTGATAATTGAGCCATAGGCTCCATATACCCAAAACTTGTCCCAAAAATAACATTTGCACCCTGATCGATCATATTCTTTACGGCAGTTTCAACATCCTGCTGTGATTCTGCTACATTTTCCTGATAGATGGTTTCAACTCCCAATTGATCTTCAAGATACTGTCGTCCTAAATCATGTGCATATGTGTAGCCGCAGTCACCAACAGGCCCTATGTAAATAAAACCAACTTTAACAGAATTCTCTGCAACATCACCTGATGCATCTTCTGAAGTATCCGGTGCTTCGGAACCGCCGCATCCACTGAGCACCATGGTAAAAACAAGCATCAAAATCATACTAATGGTTAAAAACTTTTTCATTTTATTCTCTCCCCTCTTCTTTAAAAATAATTTTATTGTTTTCTATTTCTTTTATAATGGCCAGAGACTCAAGATGAATCCCTTCATCTCGAATAACTTTTCCGCCATTTTGGAAACTTTTTTCAATGACGATTCCTACCCCCGTCAAATGAGCACCTGCCTGTTTTACAATATTTCTCAAACCTGCAATAGCCTGTCCGTTTGCTAAAAAATCATCAATGATCAGAACATGATCCTCCGGTCCAAGGTACCTTTTAGACACTTTGATGCCGTATTCGATCCCTTTGGTATAAGAAGTGACTTTGCTTTCAAATACTTCCTTGTCCAGATTTCTGGATTCCATTTTTTTTGCGAAAACAACCGGAACGTTAAAATATTGAGCGGTAATACATGCAACTCCTATCCCGGAGGCTTCAATGGTTAATATTTTTGTAACAGTTTGGTTTACAAACCTTGATTGGAACTCCTTCCCGATTTCATTTAACAAAACCACGTCCATCTGATGGTTTAAAAAAGAATCTACCTTTACGACATCCTTGCCTTCAACTCTTCCTTCCGTTAGAATTCGTCTTTTAAGAAGCTCCAAAAAAATCATCCTTTCGACATATGTAACAATACACTCATTTTACATTTTTCCCTATGAAATATCAATATATTTCATAGAAATACTTAAAATAATTTGCTTAATTGCGAATGTTATTCAATTTCTTTTTTTATAAAGTTCGTATATTCCAAAAACCCATAATGCAATGTCGATTTAAGAAAAAGCCAATTCAAAAGGCCGGCATCATCAAATGCCAACCTATTTTCTTTGCCTATCTTGAATTCATAAGCTTATACTCAAAATATTTATGATTCATTTCCTTTCTTTTCCTATCCTATCCTTTGCACTACCCCTCTGTTGATCTCCAACATTTCTGCGATTTTCCTGTGTGATAATTTGGTATTCTTTAGTATCAATTCTGCAAGCTCTGTTTTATTTACTGATCCTGATTCACTGATCTTGTCTTGAATAAGGGTCCAGGCTTTCTTTTCTTCATTTTCTTTTTCTTCTTCCTTGTCTTCCAGATAGGTCTCGTCTTCAATCTCTTTATGAAACTCAATGAACTCTTTTATTGCTTCTTTTTTGTTTTTTGAAAGCATTTCTAATAGATCAGTGTCCGTTATTCTGTTTTCAGGCTTTCCTATGTATTCGTTATAGCTGCTCCATTTATAATCCTTTATATCCTCTATTATTCCTGCTTTAATTGGGTTTTGGTGAATATATCTCCTTCGCTTCTTGCTCTACTGATTCTGGGCATAATAAAACACCTCCATCCGATAACATACTATAACAGACAGAAGTGTTTGTGTCAAAAAGAACCGTCCCTGTTGACATATGTCAAAAAGAACCGTCCCTGTTGACATACGTCCCTGTTGACATATAGTCGGAATCATTTAATGTGGTTGAACCGCTGCTTTTACTCTTATTTAGTGCCTTTGAGTCGTGCTTGTTTAATTTAGCTTTACCTTTACTATCTACTTTGTAATGTATATCCGCTGGCACTGCCTATTTCGTCTTTTGACCTGTTTTTCTGGCGAGCATCCTCAGCTGCTTTATGAGCATCTGCCATCCCTTTTGCATCGCCCCTGGCTTTAGCATCATTGTAGTCTTTTGTTGCTTTATCTATAGCCCTTTGTTGTTTTTTACTACAATTTTTCTTATCCCATTCAGTTACCACATGTCCAGTCGGGTCAATGTATCGGATAGGATTATTATAGCAATAGGTATAAAGGTTCAAGCTTAATGGGTTATCTATACTGCCTTCATAGGTATCTTCATTAATAAATCTACCCATTACAGGATCATAGTATCTTGCTCTCAGATAGATGGTTCCCGTTTCTTTGTCAAAGTACTCACCACAATAACGGTATGGGTTGTTGTCTGATACATCTATATTTTTTTCATTTCCAAAAGCATCATACTCATATTCTTTCGTTACAGCACCTGTATTATTGGTTAATTGTACCACATCACCATGTCCATTGTATAGATACCAGCCATTTTGATCACTTTCAATCAGCCCGATACCACGGATGTAGCTGTCAACGACATTGCTGCTGCCATCAAGCTCCAATGCAATGCTCTGACCGTCCCATATATGAGTCGTCGTTATGCCATTTATCGTCTTGCTTAATCGTAAACCGTCAGGGCGATAGTTGTATGAATGAATGCCATTGCCATTTTCTGCCTGAATCATTCGGTTAAAGCCGTCATAGGAATACAGCTCAGTTCCCGGTGCATTCAAGGAAATTTCTACAGTTATACTTCCATCTGTTATAATTTCTGTACCTTTGTTTTTAGCAAAGGTGTTTCCGTTATTGTCATAGAAATAATTGGTGATTTCCTTTGAATTGTGAGGCGGCTCATTTGAGCCGCCTCACATTTTATTCTATCATGGAAAGCTGATTTATAATTTTTTCTTCATACATATTCATCTTATATAAGTAAAGGGAAACTGTTAAGAAGCTGCTTCCTCTTCAGTTATTTCTTCTTTGTGATATAAGGATGCGCTGTACAGTTCCTCAGCATTATCCCACTCTTCAATAAGCTCGGGAATTACTTTATACAAATCTCCGACAATGCCATAATCTGCAACTTCAAAGATCGGCGCATCCGGATCTTTATTGATAGCAATAATAATATCCGATGTCTGCATTCCTGCTAAATGCTGAATCGCACCTGAGATGCCGCAGGCAAAATAGATATTTGGCTTTACGGTTGTTCCCGTCTGCCCAACCTGATGTGAATGATCTATCCATCCGGCATCTACAGCAGCCCTCGAAGAACCAACCACTCCGCCAACCTTGTCGGCGAGTTTCTTGATCAATTCAAAGCCCGAAGCATCCCCCAGGCCTCTGCCGCCGGAACATATGATTTTTGCATCCGTCAAGGAAACAATCTCTTTAGCCGATTTTACAATATCTATGATTTCTGTCCGAATATCAGACTTTGCAATCTGAGGCTTAACTTCAATAACCTCTCCGGCTGCCCCCTGGATTTTTTCTATTTTTTGCATAACCCCGGGTCTTACTGTTGCCATCTGAGGCCTGGTTCTTGGGCAAATAATAGTTGCCATCAGATTCCCTCCAAATGCAGGACGGGTCTGCTTCAATCCCTTGTCATCCGAATCCGGATCTAAGGTGGAAGTATCCAGAGTCGTATTTTTGACAGCATAATCAATATAGCTGGATACTTTAACATCCAATCTGGTACAGTCTGCGGTAAGTCCGGTATTCAATCTTGCCGCAACCCTCGGAGCCAGATCTCTGCCGATGTGTGTTGCACCATACAGAACAATTTCAGGTTTATATTCCTTGATAGCATCTACTATAACCTTTGTATAACCATCCGTGGTAAAGTTTTCTAATAAATCATCTTCAATCAAATAGACCGCATCCGCGCCATGCTCAAAGCATTCCTTCGATAGATGTTCAACTTTGTTTCCGACGATCAGCGCACATACCTTTGCATCATCCAGCTCTCTGGATAATCTTTGTCCTTCGCCGATCAATTCAAGTGCTACATTCATGAGTTTGCCTTGCCTCTGCTCTGCAAATACCCACACATCCTTATATTCGGAAAGATCTACAGGGCCATCCTCTTCAGCAGTCTTTTCAATAGCATCGAATGGACAGACCGGGATACATGCATTACAGCCGGTACATTTATCGTTGATAACCGCTAATTTCCCGACCATTTCTATCGCTTCGAAGGGGCAAGCCTTTATACATAATTTACAGCCTTTACATTTATCTTCAATAACATTTATTGCCATTCTATCCTTCCTCCTTTTACTTAGATTACATGCTTCGCTTTTAAATTTATCAAAAGATTCTGTGCAATATCCTTTTGAGTATCGCCTTCGATCATCATGCCCTTGCCCTTGGGAACAGGTGTAAATGAGCGAAATACATTTGTGGGAGATGCTTCCAAGCCTACCGTATTTAAGTCAACTGCTATATCCTTTGCATTCCAGATCTTAAGTTCCTTATTGGCAGCCTCATAAATACCGCCTATGGACATGTATCTTGGTACGTTTAATTCATTAATTGCAGTTAACATACATGGTGTCTTGATTTTAATCATTTCATATCCGTCTTCTAAAACTCTTTTAACCTTAATATCTTTCATATTTGATTCTATTTTGAATTCTGCTACATAAGTAACCTGCGGTAAGCCTAATTTTTCAGCCAGCTGGGGTCCAACCTGTGCCGTATCTCCGTCGATTGCCTGACGTCCTGCAAAGATCAGGTCAAATTCTCCAAGCTTATTAATAGCAGCTGCAAGTACATTGGATGTCGCCCATGTATCTGATCCTCCTACCGCTCTGTCGCTTACCAAAACGCCTTCATCCGCACCCATGGCCAGGCATTCCAGCAACATATCCTTTGCCTGCGGAGGACCCATTGTTATGACGGTCACTGTGGTATCCGGGTATTGATCCTTTATTTTAAGGGCTTCCTCAAGCGCGTTTGCATCATCGTGATTTAAAATACTTGGTACGCCTTCTCTCATAATCGTATTTTTGACCGGATCGATCTTTACTTCACTTGTGTCAGGAACTTGTTTTGCACATACAATAATTTTAAATGCCATTCTGCTTACCTCCTCTTCTATTTACCAAATACAGATGCTGCTATTACCATTTTTTGAACTTCGGATGTTCCTTCATATATCTCAGTAATTTTTGCATCTCTCATCATTCTTTCAACAGGATAATCTTTAATGAATCCATAGCCGCCATGTAGCTGAACTGCCTTGGTCGTTACGTACATCGCTGTTTCAGCAGCATATAATTTGGCCATTGCGGAAACAGGACCATATGCAAGATGTTTATCCTTCATATCTGCAGCTTTGTAAATCAATAATCTTGAAGCTTCGATTCTCGTCTTCATTTCGGCAATGTCAAATTGAATCGCCTGCATTTTGGAAAGCTTCTTACCAAATTGTTTTCTCGTCTTTAAGTATTCTACAGTAACATCAAGCGCTCCCTGAGCAATCCCCAACGCTTGAGAAGCAATTCCGATACGCCCTCCGTCAAGTGTTGACATGGCAACCTTAAAACCTTCTCCAACCTTGCCAAGAAGATTTTCTTTTGGAACTTTACAATTTTGAAAAATAAGTTCAGTAGTAGAAGATGCACAAATACCCATCTTATCTTCAGTCTTGCCGATGGAAAATCCTTCGAAATCCTTCTCTACGATAAATGCTGAAATGCCGCCTCTTGTTCCTTTAGATTTGTCTGTCATTGCTATTATGATAAAAACATCGGCAAATCCGCCGTTGGTGATAAATACTTTTGTACCATTCAACAGCCAGTGGTCTCCCATATCAACCGCTCTGGTCTGCTGTCCGCCTGCATCTGAACCGGCGTTAGGCTCAGTCAACCCGAAGGCACCAAGTTTTTCTCCCTTTGCAAGAGGAATCATATACTTCTGTTTCTGCTCATCAGTCCCCCATGCCCAAATAGGCCATACACAGAGGGATGTATGAGCTGAACAGATAACGCCTGTTGAAGCACATTCTCTTGATAACTCTTCAACTGTAATGGCATATGCGATGTGATCTCCGCCTGCTCCACCTAATTCTTTTGGAAACGGTACACCCATCAGTCCATATTTAGACATTTTTTCTACTGTCTCAGTTGGAAATCTATGCTCTTTATCTATGTCAGCAGCAATAGGTCTCACCTCGGCAACAGCAAATTCTCTAACCATTTTTCTGACGAATTCTTGCTCTTTAGTTTCTGAAAAATTCATAATAAAGCCTCCTTTTTACATTCGGTGTGGGCCTTCTCCGCACTAAATTACTCAATAAAAGCGTATTATTTAGCAAGCCCCGATTATACGTAATCGTTAATATTTTAACATTTCTTACTTTTAGAATACTCCTTTTTGATATAAAAAGCAATGCTTTTTTGCATATTTTTTAACATATTTATGTTAAATTTTTGCTCGAAAAAAAGTAATAAAAGTCAAAAGATGAAAGAACTACAGAAAAAAATGGACGTGTAAGGTCCACAATATTTGAATTTCATTCAAAACACTTCTGTTCTCTGCTTATTTATATCATTTTATCTTGATAATAATTTAACATACTTGAAAAAAATTTTTTCTGTGGAATATTTATGCCGTGTTACATGGTGCGATTAGGAATTACTAAGGTTAAATATTTAACGAATCATTCCTGAGTTATTTCTTCAATTCCCTGCCGGATATCTTTCTTTATCCATTCTATAACGTCCAGATGTTGTATCGGCATATCTCCAATGACTTCTTTGATTTTTTTCGTATTAAGCTCATACGTACGTCCGTTGAATCTATACGTATATTTAAAATCGATTCCTTCATTGGTCAGAATCAATAATGAAATGGTTTCTGCAATATCTCCCATGGGGGCTCTGTCTATATGGTTTCGTACAAATTCAGCGATTATTTCTGTTCCTTCACCTGCTTCAGAGCGTATTTTAAAATGTCCTGAACATCTTTCTGCTGCAGCCTTAAAAAGGGGAATGCCCAGTCCTACTTTTCTTGTAGTTCTGGATGTCCAGAAAGGATCTGTCACTTTCTGAAGCGTTGCTTTGTCCATACCTGTACCATTATCACTAATATCAATAGACAAAATGTTTTTTTGTGTATCTTCACAAATGATAATTTCTATTTGGGTCGCCTTTGCTGCGATACTGTTCTGGACAATATCCAGAATATGCAGAGACAGTTCTTTCATTTATGCCGCCTCCCATTTTTTATTGTATTAATGACTTCATAGAGAGATTTGGATTTGCATTCTATGAATCTTTCCGGCTCCGAAATACATCCCAACTCATGAGCATCCGAATTAAAAAGATATTTGTAGTTCTTAAGATAGTCAAACTTTGCAGTTAAATCAGGTAAGTTTCCCGGTTGATATATTTCCAGGTAGGACAAATTCAGTTCCGGTGGAACAAACCCCAGATTCGTAATGATTGAATAACTTTTTCTTTCTATATGCGCCGGTACAACAACGCCTCCCATTTCAGAGACAAGTTCAACGGCCCGGTTAAGAGACAATCCGGAAGAAGTCAGGAGCATATGCTGTTTTTGCCCGACAACATGGTCTTTTTCATCCATGATCAATTGATTTCCAAAAATTTCCGATATATTTTTGCCTTTTACCATTGATGAGTCAATCACATCCTGAAATTCTCTTAAATTCAAAAGGTTCTCAAAAAAACAAAGGAGATGAACTTCCTCACTGGTCTGAAGCTCTACTCCGGGGACAACAAGCAACTCTTTATTCTTCGCAGCCTTGATGACAGAGGCACAATTCTCCGTACTGTTATGATCCGTAATACCGATGATGTCCAGCCCTTTGATAGCAGCCATATTAACAATATTATTCGGCGTCATATCATCTGAAGCACATGGCGATAATGCCGTATGAATATGTAAATCATAAGATAATTTCATTTTTTTCATCCCTGACTATTGCAGATCTTTTTGATAATATCGTTTAAAAATCTCATAAGCATTCAGTTCTGTAGAAAAAATCGGAATATTCATCTCATTTGCTTTATCAACGGTAGCCTGTTCAACAGTACTGTTTTCAGGAATAATGATACAGCTTAAATTAAGCAACGAGGCTACGGCAACGATATTGACATGAGTCTGAACTGTAATCCATGCATCTCCTTCCTTTGCATGTGACATGACCCAGCTCAGCAAGTCGCCATAATATAAGCCTCTTATCTGTTTGTCCAACTCCAAAAAAGTAAGTTGTTTGAATTGGTTATCATTTATTAATTCATCCATTTTCATTCTGTTCACCATCCATATCCGTAATTATAAAAGTCATAACAATCGTTGTAGCATGTCCCTTTGAAGAATCAATTTCCAGGCGGTCACAATACCTTTTTATATTGGGAAGTCCCATACCTGCTCCAAAACCATATTCACGTGCCTTGTCGGAAGCTGTTGTGTAACCCTCCTGCATTGCCAATTCAATATCATCTATTCCGGGGCCACTATCCTTTGCCACAATAATAATTTTATCAGTCGATATATACAAAGTCAGAGAGCCCCCAAAAGAATGTATAATAATATTGATCTCCGACTCGTAAGACGCAACAGCAATTCTGCGAACCAAATCTGTATCCAAACCAAGCTTTTTTAACCGGGCTTTTATAGCACTGGATGCCTCACCTGCTCTTGTAAAATCGTATCGCTCCACTTCATAATCGTATTTTAAAAACCCGGGGTAATCACTCATTTATGGTGACTCCTTTCAGTCCATGTTTATATAAGATTCCACAGGAAGTATAAAGGATATTCCGCGTGCAGAGTAATATCTTATTATATTTCTCAGCTAATTCAATGGTTTTATCGTCCGGCCTCTTACCTCTTACAAATACGATAGCCGCAATGTCCATCATTTCTGCTGTCCGGATGACTTGCGGATTGACCAGCCCTGTAAGAAGTAATGTTTTATGATTAGAAAATGCAAGAACATCACTCATCAAATCACATCCGAAAGCATATTCTACATCATATTCATCCATATATTCTTCGCCAGTAATGCACGCACAATCCAGCAATTCCTTTATTTCCAGTAATTTCATGTCTGCCCTCCGACTAACTTATAATTTCTTCAATCATTATTATAATATTTTTTTCTATATCAAACAAATTATTTTCCGATGTGTCAATCTGATTCACCTCATCGTAAATATTTTGAAAAACTTGCAGGGTCTCCTGCTCCATCTGCGAATCCCCTAATCCATCCTGAAAAGCATCTTTTAATATATTGATCCACCGACTGCTGTCCGGCTGTGAACGAGCCTCGTTCAAATCATTAAGAATGTTGGTTATTGTTGTTTGTACAGAAGTATTCTCAACTTGTACTTGCCTCTTAAGAATAAAAGCATCTTTTGCATAAGTCAATAGGTTATTTTTCAAAACCTCCGCTTGACCATAATCCGCAAGAGGAGCTGTTACTACTTTCAACCCGTTTTCTTTCAATACATAAGCATAAATATCGTTTTCTTCAAGACTGTCAATAAGTAATTCTGCATTTTTCTCAGAACTGAAATTTCCCATTTGAACATGATAGATATAAAAAGTATGTCTTTTTTCTTCAGGTTCTTCTGATTCTTCACTCACAGTGGAATTCTGAACCGAATTGTTTGATTGAGTTGCAGTGTCTTGATTCTGATTTTCTTCAATGCCGGTCACTTCAGCAGTCGTTCCCTTAATGAATATAGGATATAAAAAGTATCTTGTCCCAAAATATCCAATTATAACAGCCCCTATCGTGATCATTAAAAAAATAATGAGCATAGATTTTGTCCCATCCTTTTTATTAAATCTGTATTTTCTCAAAAAAATCACCTCCGATATTTAATTGTATTATCGAAGGCAACCATATTATGATAAAAATAAACGACATTATTTTATTAAAGCTTATTATTCATTATTAATTTAGCTCCGAAACCGGTATTATCTGTATCTTCTTGCCGTAACAAACCGGGTGTTATAAAAAGATTTTTCCATTGATGAAATTCGTACATATTTTCCGGATCTGCTTGACGAAGCATGGATAAATTGATTGTTCCCCATATAAATTCCCACATGCGTAATCACGTTGTTCATAGATCCCGTGGTATCAAAAAACACTAAATCACCCGCTTGTAAATCACTGCGGTTTACCGCCCGTCCGGCTTTTGCCTGGTCACGGGACACTCTTGGAATCTGTATTCCAATCTGGTTGAAAACATATTTGGTGAATCCTGAGCAATCAAAGCTGTACGGACCTGTGGCACCCCATTTATAAGGCTTTCCCAGATATTTTTCAGCTATTTGAATGATCCTTTCATTCTCCATAATAGGGTCTGATATTACAATGCCTCCGGCAGTTACCCATTTTAAAGTACTCTTTTCATCCTTTATGTAAAATTCTCCGTCTTTATAATCCAGTATTTCTATTTCTTGTTCCTTTTCCAGAGAGGGGGCATCAGGGGTATTGACAAGATCCCTTGAAGACGATCCTCCTCGGCTGACCTCCTCTGCTTCTTTCTTGTATACCATTTTCCCCTTTTTATCCTGAAGCCGGACATTCACATACGGAGAAAACACCCATCCCTCCACCTTATCATTTTTAACATAAAACCAGTCCTCACTGATATCAAGAATAAAAACATCATCTCCCATTGCAAGTTTCCCTGTCATTGATGCGTTTAAATCCGGTTTTTCACGGACATTCAGTATAGTGGCTGTGATATGTCCAAAGCTGACCAGCTTTTCAGTGTCTGTTTTTATAAAAAGATTATGATTTTTTACCCAGCCGGAAATATTCTCCTTCTCTATTAGTACCCACTCTCCATAGACGTCTTTTACATTTATAACAGCATTCATGTTAAATGTTCCCGTCACTGTTCCGTCATTCTGAGCTGTGTATTTTGACTGAACATCATCCTGAATAATTAATCCTTTTAACAATTCCTCAGCATATACATTCCCTGAATTTACCGCTAATGTCACAGCTGCTGATATCAACAATATTTTGAGAGTTACAAACCGCTTTCCTATCATGCATTCAACCTCCGAGTGTTAGTATATAAAAAAAGAATCACCCTGCTCAGGCAATTCTTTTATATATTCAACAATTCGACTATAAAATCCTTTTTTTTCTCGGTAAAAATATGTTAGTAATAATTGGTTATTGAGTTAAATTTACTCTTTGTCTGTGCTTTCAGTATGACTGCCGGCTTTTATTCCCAATGCAGCTTTTACTTTGTTTTCGATTTCAAGAACTATCGAAGGATTTTCTTTAAGATACTGCTTGACATTTTCACGGCCCTGACCGATCCTGTTTCCATCATAGCTGTACCATGCACCGGCTTTATCAATTACTTTTTGTTGAACACCACAATCCAGAACATCCCCTTCCCGTGAAATACCTGTACCATACATAATATCTACTTCCGACTGCTTGAAAGGCGGTGCTACTTTATTTTTGACCACTTTCACTCTGGTCTTACTCCCAAGTATCTCATCTCCCGCTTTGATATTTTCAATTTTCCGTACATCCAACCGGACCGACGAATAAAATTTCAACGCCCTTCCTCCTGTAGTTGTTTCAGGATTTCCAAACATGACACCTACTTTTTCTCTTAATTGGTTGATAAACACTACTGAACTATGGGATTTGTTGATAACACCGGCTAACTTTCGAAGGGCTTGTGACATAAGCCTGGCTTGCAGACCTACATGGCTGTCTCCCATTTCTCCTTGAATTTCAGCTCTTGGTACAAGTGCTGCAACAGAGTCAACGACAATAACATCCACTGCTCCGCTTCGTACAAGCATTTCGCATATTTCAAGGGCCTGTTCCCCCGTATCCGGCTGGGATACTAAGAGCTCATCCACATCTACACCGAGCTTTGATGCATACTCAGGATCCAGAGCATGTTCTGCATCTATAAAAGCCGCCTTACCTCCGGCTTTTTGGGCCTCAGCAATAATATGCAGGGCAATGGTTGTTTTACCTGAAGATTCAGGTCCGTATATTTCGGTAATCCTTCCTTTTGGAATACCCCCGATGCCTGTAGCAATGTCCAGACTCAAACATCCTGTTGAAATCGCTTCGACATTCAACTTTGCATCTTCGCTTCCCAGCTTCATGATCGCCCCTTTGCCGAACTGCTTTTGTATCTGAAGCATCGCAGCTTCCAGTGCTTTACTTTTTTCGTCGTTATTTACTGCCATAATAATTCCACCACCCTTTAATAATCAAGAACATATGTTCTTATGCTATCTTATATCATTTTGGAACTTAAGTCAAGAATAAAGAACTATAAAATTATATTAACATATTTTTACATTTTTTTCAAATATTATTCATGGAGGTGTATATATAAGTGTGAGTGTAAGTATAAGAGTAAATTTTTAATATGAAATATATATCTCATTTCCGTTCATGTTTGAAGAAAATTGGGTATAATCATTTTTCACCTTATCGCTTATATTTGCATTTCTAACCTTTTTTCATTTATAAACATTTGAGTTTCAATAAGTTCAGTTATAATTTACAGGTGCGAAAGTTGTCGGTTTATAAGTTTCTTGTCCAGCGCTTTGTTGATCATATCCAACATCAAAAGCACCGTATAGTTCCGGTTCCAGCTTCTTCCGGACCTTCTCAGATTAAACTTCTTACAGGATATCTCATCATCAAAAGCCATGGCAATATAAACCAATCCGACAGGTTTTTCCTCCGTCCCCCCTCCAGGTCCTGCGATCCCGGTCACAGCCAGACACAGCCGGCTTCCGGATACCTTTTTTATACCCTTTACCATTTCTATTGCCGTCTCCCTACTGACTGCACCATAAAAATCAAGGGTTTCCGGCTTTACCCCTAATTCCTCAATTTTAGAATCATTACTGTAGGATACAATACATCTGTCAAATACAGATGATATTCCTGATATATCCGTAAGCTTCGAAGCCAAAAGACCTCCGGTGCATGATTCTGCCGTAGAAATGCTGATATGGTGCTTGATCATTTTTTTTGCAACTACTTCAATTAGTTCTTCATCTTGATAACTGTAAATGTACCCTTCCAATCTGCTTTTTATCTTTTCTACCATTTCATCGACTGCATCCTCAGCCTCTTTCATACTTTCTCTTTTAGAAGTGATTCTCAGGCTGACTTCACCTTCTTTGGCATAAGTAGCTAAGGTAGGGTCTATTTGCTCAGTAATCAAATCAAGAAGCTCTGTTTCGAGGGCAGACTCTCCAATGCCAAAAAATCGCAACATTTTAGAATGAATGATATGCGATGATTTTTTTCTCAGGTACTTGTCTGTGTATTTTTCAAACATGTGTTTCATTTCTCCGGGCGGACCGGGTAGGCAAATGATGATTTTTCCCTTTTTTGACAAAGCAAAACCCGGCGCTGTTCCCACATCATTTTGAAAAACTTCGGCATTCTGTGGAAGATAAGCCTGTTTTATATTATTGTCCGTCATTTTTTTATTGATACGTTTAAAAAAAGATTCCAGCCTTTCATATGAAGGCTGGTGAAGTACTAACGGATCCTCCAAAGCCTCGGCAGCTATTTCTTTTGTCAGGTCGTCCTGAGTCGGCCCCAGTCCTCCTGTAGTAATAATAATATCCGACTTTTCAAGTGCAAACTTCATTATGTCCTTTAGACGTGCCGGATTATCCCCAACAGTATAGTGATATAACACATTCATTCCTAATACATTCAATTTCTGTGATAAATATACCGTATTGGTATTGGTTATCTGTCCAAACAGCAATTCTGTTCCGACGCTGATCAGTGAACAATTCATCTCTTCTTCTCCTCTATCCTGCAAACAATTGTTTATTTTTTACGATATAATCCACACCGGAAATAATGGTTAAAATAACAGCAACCCAAAGAGCTATAAGAGAAAACGGGACTCCCCATGATTCAAAAGGATAATTCCTGAATAAAATACTGATGATGGCTGCCATCTGCGAAATAGTTTTATATTTTCCCCACTTGCTTGCAGCAATAACAATCCCCTCACTGGCTGCAACCGCTCTCAGAATACTGATAATGAATTCACGTGAAATAATGATAATAACCATCCATGAAGGGACATCCCCCAACTCTACCAGACAGACTAAAGCGGACATAACAAGAAGCTTGTCTGCAAGGGGATCCATTAGTTTGCCAAAGCTTGTAACCAAATGATACTTTCGGGCGATATACCCGTCTAAAAAATCTGTCAACGAAGCAGCAATAAAAATACTTGCCGCAATATAATAGTGCTGCATCAGGAGAAAAATAATAAAGAAAGGAATCAGTGCCATTCTTGCCAGAGTCAATTTATTGGGCAGGTTCATAAATATCCTCTCCTATCAAATCATATTCCATTGCATCCGTTATTTTGATCTTGATGAGGTCTCCTGTTTCAATCTGCCTTTCCGAAGTAAACATTACTGAATTATCAATTTCAAAGGCATCATATTGGGTTCTTCCGATATAAATATTTTCTTCTTCAATTTCTTCTTCAACTAAAACAGTCACTTTTTTTCCAATCCGCTCTGTATTTAAATCCAAAGCAATTTGCTGTTGTATTTCCATAATTTCATCTCTTCTTACTTTCTTTGTATCTTCATCTATCTGATTTTCCATCTTTGCAGCAGGCGTTCCCTCTTCCGGCGAATACTCGAAAACCCCGAGTCTTTCAAACTTCATATCTTTCACAAACTGCTTCAGCTCCTGAAAGTCCTTTTTCGTCTCTCCCGGAAAACCGACAATCAATGTGGTTCGGATATGGATACCGGGAACTTTGGTCCTCAATTTATTGATAACATCAATAATTTGTTTTTTGTCCGCCTTTCTGTTCATAGACTTTAGAATATGATTACTGCAATGCTGGATGGGAATATCAATATATCTGCAAATTTTTTCATTTTCGGCAATGACTTTTATTAGCTCATCGGAAATCAAATGGGGATAACAATACATGAGCCTGATCCATTTCAGTCCATCTATTCCGGAAAGCTCTGCTGCCAGTTCATGTATCCTATGACTGTGGTATAGATCGATACCGTAATTGGTTACATCCTGAGCCACAAGCGTAATTTCTCTGCATCCTTTTCCGGCAAGATCGCGTGCTTCCTGAAGGATATCATTAAAAGGCCTGCTCCTGAAAGAACCTCTGATATAAGGGATGATACAATAAGAGCAAAAGTTATTACACCCTTCGGCAATTTTCAGATAGGCCGCATACTTCGGCGTACTCAGTTTACGTACTCCGAGATTCAAAACGGAATTTGTTTGCGGACTGTTGTAAAGCATATGGTGTTGATTCTCAACATTATTGATAATATTTAAAATTTCATGATAATCATTAACACCCATCACCACATCTGCTTCCGGGAGCTCTTCCATTAACTCCCTGCCGTATCTTTCGCCAAGACAGCCTGATACGATCAGTAATTTACAATCCTGCAGTTTGTATTGGGCCATCTCCAAAATCATATCTATAGATTCCTGTTTTGCATCATGAATGAAGCCACAGGTATTAACCATAATAACTTCTGACTTTTCTGGTGAATTTACAATTTCATGCCCGTTTCTTTCCAGTAAACCTGCAGTCATTTCCGAATCTACAACATTCTTTGGACAGCCTAATGTCTCTATATATATTTTCATGTTCCATCTCCTGTTTTATTAGGGTCTGATCTGAAAATACCCTGATATTAAAATAAATATATTGCTCTATGTGTTAGAAAGTTCTTCCAGATCCTCTTTGGATATAAGTACACGCCGGGGCCTGCTTCCGTCAAAATGTCCCACGATACCTCTTTCTTCCATTTCATCAATAAGACGGGCAGCTCTGTTGTACCCGATCCGAAAACGCCTTTGAAGCATAGAAACAGATGCCTGCTCCGCAGATACCACCAGCTCTATGGCATCCTTCAACAATTCATCCGTATCAGATGAAACCACATTTACTTTTCCGGATTCAATGGTATCTATGATTTCTTCCGAATAATTATTGGATTGAACTTGTCCTTTTATAAACCGAACGACTCTTTCCACTTCCGTATCCGTAATTAAAGACCCTTGAATTCTTATGGGTTTTGACATGCCTGAAGGATAAAACAGCATATCGCCTCTTCCCAATAATTTTTCTGCCCCACCCATGTCCAATATGGTTCTTGAATCTGCCATGGAAGACACTGCAAAAGCAATTCTGGATGGAATATTAGCCTTTATTACTCCTGTGATGACATCCACAGAAGGCCTTTGAGTTGCTACGATCAAATGCATACCTGCAGCCCTTGCCATTTGTGCCAATCGGCATATGGACTCCTCCACCTGGGAAGGTGATGCCATCATCAGGTCTGCAAGTTCATCTATGATAATGACAATCTGCGGCATTTGATCTTTTTCTTCCTTGTCCATTTTTTTGTTATACGCTTCTATATCTCTTACACTTTCTTCAGCAAAAACCTTGTATCTGTTGGTCATCTCCTGAACTGCCCAGTTCAATGCAGCTGCTGCTTTGCTTGGGTCCGTCACTACCGGAATAAGCAAGTGGGGGATCTCGTTAAACACATTCAGTTCCACAACCTTGGGATCAATTAAAACCATTTTGACATCTTCAGGCCTCGCTTTATATAAAATGCTGACGATGATGCTGTTGATGCATACACTCTTGCCTGCCCCTGTAGCACCTGCTATAAGCAGATGCGGCATTTTCCCCAAATCCGTTATAACAGGATTTCCGGAAATATCTTTCCCGACGGCAAATGATATTTTAGATTTATTGTTCTTAAACTCGGTGGATTCGAGAACTTCCCGGATGATCACAGGTGAAGTGGAATCGTTTTGTATTTCAATTCCGACAGCTGCTTTACCGGGAATGGGTGCTTCTATTCGTATGCTGGCTGCTTCCAAATTCAACGCAATGTCATCTGCCAGCCGTACAATACTGCTGACCTTTACGCCCGGACTGGGCTGTATTTCATACCTCGTAACAGTAGGTCCCTTGCTTACCTCCACAACCTTGGCACTTACGCCGAAGTTTTTAAGAGTTTTTTCCAGAGTAGAAGCCTTTGCCACAAGATTATCCCTGTCATGACTGTTTCTGCCTGCACGCTTTTTATTTAAAAGATCCATGGCAGGAAGCTTATAATTAGCTCCCGAATCCGGACCTATGTTAATCCTGATTTCCTCTATACTGTCTTTTGCCTTTTCTTCTGTGTTCTTTTTCTTTTCATCTGCATTTTGAACATCCGGCTGCGCTTCCATACGCTCGTCTCCGGAAGTCTTAATATTTATATTTTTTTTATCAAAAAGACCTTCGTCTTTCATATAATCGATAATTTTGATTTGTTTTTCATTATACTTTTTACCTGTTGCCGGTTC
>JAENZQ010000048.1 GCA_016841185.1 Anaerovorax odorimutans | reverse complement strand
TAAGAGAGAACATATAACAGATAATAATTGAGGTTGATTTTGTTCCGCAAAATCTTATTTTAAAACTTACACTTATACTTATACTTACAATTACAATTACAAACCTTTAATGGGTTAAACGAAAGGAGGGACAAAGAAATTTTCTGGCATCTTGAAGCAGCAAAAGTTTATTAGAAATTATTAAGTATTTAAAAAGGAGGTTGTTTACTTGAATCAACAAGCTGAAACATTAAATTCTAAAAAAAAGAAATTTAAAGTGCCTCATACTTATGTTATTCTTTTCGCTGTAATATTAATCATGTCTATCTTAACGTATATTGTTCCTGCGGGAGAATATGACAGAATAGAGGATCCTGCAACCGGCAGGACGGTAGTAGATCCGGAATCTTTCCATGCAGTAGAACAAAATCCCATTTCATTCTTTGATCTCTTCCAGTCTATTCCCAAAGGGATGAAAGATGCAGCAAGTATTATTTTCTTTATCTTTCTTGTAGGAGGCTCATTCCAAATGATTACGGCTACCGGTGCCATAGAAGCGGGTATCGGTAAAATCGCAAAAGGACTTCAGGGTAAGGAAAAGCTTATGATTCCCATTTTTCTGGTGGTGTTTTCTTTAGGAGGAGGCACCTTTGGGATGGCGGAAGAAACCATTGTTTTCGTTCCTATTGGAATCGCCCTTGCCAGGGCATTAGGGTATGATGCCATAACGGGAACTGCCATGATTACTCTTGGAGCCGCATGTGGATTCACATCCGGGTTTATGAATCCTTTTACAGTTGGAGTTGCCCAAGGGATATGTGAATTACCTTTATTTTCAGGAATTCAGGTGAGGATAGCTTTTCTGCTTATCTTTTTGATTGTCACCTGCTGGTATCTGATGCGTTATGCAGATAAAGTCAGAAAAGATCCATCAAAGAGTTGCGTTTATGAACTGGAATTAGAAGAAAAAGATCAACATGTGGATTTGGACAATATACCTGCTATGGAATCAAAACATGGCTTAGTGTTATTATCTGTTGTTGTAGGGTTTGGATTTATTATCTATGGCGTATTTAATTATGGCTGGTATATTACGGAGATCAGTTCCGCTTTTCTGGCAATGGGCATCATAGGAGGATTTTTAGGAAGGCTGGGGCCCAGCAGGCTGGCGCAGGAATTCGTTGTTGGAGCTAAATCCATAGCCTTCGGTGCACTGGTCGTAGGGGTTGCGCGAGGAATTCTCATCGTTATGCAAGATGGCGCCATAATGGATTCAATTGTTCACGGTCTGGCGGTGGCCATACAATCGTTGCCCAATAGCATATCTGCAGTAGGGATGTACATTACGCAGGTAATCATCAATTTCTTTATTCCTTCAGGAAGCGGCCAGGCTGCAGCAACAATGCCGATCATGAAACCGCTGGCAGATATTATAGGAATAACCCGACAGACTGCTGTAGTAGCTTATCAATTAGGAGACGGATTTACGAACTCAATTATACCGACTTCCGCAGCTTTAATGGGTGTTTTGTCTATTGGAAAGATATCTTATGAGAAATGGTTTAAATTCATATGGCCATTAATGTGTATTTGGCTTGCAATAGGAGCGGTAGTCGTAGTTGTTGTTAATGCAATGAGTTTCGGACCTTTCTAAGGCCGGATACAGTACATGAACGGAGGTGGTATTGTTGAAAGACATTCACAAGCATTATACTCAAGATGAGTTGGTTCAATTGGCACAATCCTTGATCAAAATTCCCAGTCATAAGGATGTACCAAATAGAGAAAAAGAAGCAGCGGATTTCATTTTTCAATATTGTAAGGATCAGGGCATAGAAGCAGAAAAAATACCTGTTGAAGGAGAAAGAAGCAACGTATTGGCTTTTCTAAAAGGAGACGGTACAGGAAAAACATTGATGCTGAATGGCCATCTGGATACAGTACCGCCCTATAATATGACCATTGATCCGTTTGGCGCAGAGTTAAAAGATGGACGTATCTGGGGAAGAGGCGCTGTGGATATGAAGGGACCTATTGCATGCATGCTGATGGCCTTGATTGCCTTGAAACGTGCCGGAAAGAAGCTGAAAGGAAATGTGGTTTTCACGGGCGTTATAGGTGAAGAGGAAAGAAGCGAGGGCACAGAGCACCTGGTAAAATCCAAGCTTCACGCAGATGGAGCAGTAGTGGGAGAGCCGTCACACTACGAATATGCCATTGGACACAGAGGTTTAGAATGGCTGGAGATCTCTGTTAAAGGAAAAGCTGCTCATGGCGGTGTGCCTCATCTCGGGATCAATGCCATAGAAAAAGCAGCCGCCCTGATAGAAAGGATCAGAAAAGAACTGTACCCAAAACTCAAGGAGCGGTATAATGAATATATGGGACCGTCTGTTATGAATTTTGGTGTCATTTCCGGAGGGAATCAGCCCAGCACTGTTGCCGATGCTTGCAGCATCAAAATCGACCGCAGATATATTCCGGGTGAAACTGTGGAATCGGTTATTCAGGAATATCAGGATATTATTGATGCAATGAAATCTGAGGATGACGATTTTGATGCTGAAATTATCCGTATGCCCAACAATATGTTGACACTGGATCATCTTTACTTAATGACACCGCCGGAGGATCCGATTGTATTTGCAGTAAAAGACTCTATCCGTGAAACCATTGAAAAGGAACCTGAAATAACACGAAAAAGAGGATGGACAGATGCTGCGCTTCTTGCTAATTATGGAAATATTCCTACAGTTGTATTCGGACCCGGTGAAATTTCATCTTCCCATACCAAAGACGAAAGCGTTTCCGTTGAAGAACTGGTGGATGCTGTCGAGATATATGGGAGAATCATAGAAAAATTCTGTGGCATATATGAATAGGAATCCTCTTAAAACCATCTGCTTAAAGTGCCGAAATTTTAAATCTTTGGATATGTAGAATTATAAAAAATAGGGTTCCCAAAGGGAGCCCTTCTTTTTATAAAAAGAAGGAGGTGCAGCCGACAGGGTTTCATAGCGGAGAGGCATAGCTATTTTAATATAGGAGGGATAAAAGATGTATGATCTGAAAATAATGAATGCAGTTGTGTTGGATTTTGAAACGGAGAAAGAAGTCAGTTGTAATATTGGTATTGGTAATGGAAAAATTCTTTGTGTCGGTGACTGTCCGGAAAAAGCTTTAAACGAAATAGATGCAGACGACAAAATCGTTGCCCCCGGATTTATTGATATACATATGCATGAAGAAACCATTGGGTCCGGAAAGGATAATGCGGATTATGATATTGCCGACAGAATGCTTCTAATGGGGGCTACAACTTGCGTAGGCGGCAACTGCGGCAATAACCGTCAAAGCCTGGATGATTTCTTCGAATTTATAGATAAAAAGGGAGCGCCGGTAAACTATTTATCTTTTATAGGGCATAATTATCTTCGTAATGTTGTTGGAAACGATGACCGCTACAGAAAATCCACCCCAGAAGAAATAAAAAAAATGCGGCAATTAGCAAATGAGGCCATCAATAATGGAGCAATAGGCGTTTCTTTTGGATTGGAGTATTCTCCGGGGACAGATTTCGATGAGGTTGCCCGGCTTTGCGAAGGGATAGAAAATAAGGATATTTTGTTATCCGCACACTATCGCAAAGATGCGAAATATGGTATTGAGTCAATCAAGGAAATGATAGATATTTCAAATGTGACAGGGATACCCATGCAGATCTCTCATCTGGGAAGCTGTACCGCTTACGGTATGATGAAGGAATCTTTGGAAGTGATCCGGTCAGCTATTGTCCAGGGAGCAGATGTACTGGCAGACTGTTATCCTTATGATGCATTCAGTACCTTTATTGGGTCTGCGGTATTTGACGAAGGCTGTTTTGAACTTTGGAACAGGTCTTACGACAGTATTCTGCTTACGGAAGCACCATATGCAGGCGTCAGGTGTGATAAAGAATTATTCTATAAAGTGAGGCAGGAACATCCGGATATGATCGTGGTCGCTTTTGTTATGAATGATGATGAGATTATTGAAGCCATTAAGGCGCCATTTGTCATGATTGCCAGTGACGGACTACTTCGTACGGGCAATGGACATCCACGGGCATCCGGTACATTTCCAAGAGTTTTGGGAAGATATGTGAGAGATTTGAAGTCAATCTCTTTGATGGATGCGGTCCGTAAGATGACTTTGTTTCCGGCACAGCGGTTGGGACTGACGAATAAAGGACAGGTGAAGGTTGGCTTTGATGCGGATCTGGTTATATTTGACAAGAACCGGATCATTGACGGTGCAACTTTCGAAAATCCTGTACTGCCGCCAAAAGGTATAGAATATGTGATACTGAATGGCAAAATAGCTGTAAAAGGAAATAAAATAATTCAAGATCGGTTGGGGAAGGTCATAAGAAACTGCGAATTAGGAACTCGAGAGTAAAAATAGAATTATTTACCAAATTAAAGAGGTGAATTTTATGAAGGAAATCGGTATTTATTATACTCAGGAAGAACTTGTGAAACTCACACAATCCTTAATTCAAATTCCAAGTCATAAGGCAGTTCCAACCCGTGAGAAAGAGGTCGCGGAGTTTATTTATGAGTTTTGTAATAGGCATGGAATAGAGGCAGAAATGGTACCTGTAGAAGAAGAAAGAAGCAATGTTTTGGCGTATTTACGTGGAGATGGAACAGGAAAAACGTTGATGCTAAATGGCCATCTTGACACGGTGCCTCCTTATAATATGACAATTGATCCTTTTGGAGCTGAAATAAAAGATGGGTGTATCTGGGGTAGGGGGACAGCAGATATGAAGGGAGCTGTCGCTTGTATGCTGATTGCTTTGATTGCAATAAAGCGTTCGGGTGTAAAGCTTAAAGGAGATGTTATTTTCACCGGTGTTATTGGGGAAGAAGAGAGAAGCGAGGGGACGGAACATTTGATAAAATCAAAGCTATATGCAGACGGTGCAATAGTGGGAGAACCAACTCATTATGATTATGCCATCGGTCATAGAGGCTTAGAGTGGTTAGAAATAATTATAAAAGGCAGAGCTGCTCATGGAGGAATGCCTCATTTGGGTGTCAATGCAATAGAAAAAGCAGCAACATTAATAGAGCGGATACGTAAAGAATTATATCCAAAGCTTACAAAGCGGCATAATGAATATATGGGGCCGTCTGTAATGAATTTTGGTGTTGTCTCCGGGGGCAGTCAGCCAAGCACTGTAGCAGATGTATGTCACATTAAAATCGACCGCCGGTATACCCCGGGAGAGACTGTTGAGTCTGTTATTAGAGAATATCAGGATATAATTAATTCATTAAAACTTGAAGACTCTGAATTTGATGCTGAAATTATCAGAATACCTGACAACATGCTTACTCTTGATCACTTGTACTTAATCACTTCATCAGAGGATCCTATTGTATCGGCAGTGAAGGAGTCTATTCAGAAAGTAATTGGTAAAGAACCTGAAATAACTACTAAATCTGGATGGACAGATGCAGCTTTACTTTCAAATTATGCAAAAATACCTACTGTAGTCTTTGGCCCCGGTAAAATATCAGCAGCTCACACTGAAGACGAGAAGGTGGAAATTTCAGAGCTTGAGGCTTTTGTAAAGATGTATGAGTGTATTATTGAGAAATTCTGCGGGTATTACAAATAATACATTAACAAGCCTGATATATTGAGGCGAAAGCCTGATAACTTATCCATTTGACAGTACCTGCAGAAAACTTTAAAATGGAAGAAACAAACGTAAAAAGGGAGTTGTAAAATGGAAGAAGATCACTTGAATGAAAATGAGAGTATCATCAGTTTAAAGGTGCCTCTAAGTCGGGAGAATTTAAGAGAAGAACTGAATTTCTTCAAGGAGCTGAGAGTTTTTTTCAAGGACTATAACAAGCCTGTTGAAGATATTGATTTTATTATCAGTAATCTGGAATCAAAAATAGAAATATTTAGTAATGATAATCATATCATTCCTGATGAGGAAAAGATAATCAGGCAGATCGCAAAACACCCTTATTTCAAGAATCCCGGGGATTATCCCATTCGGTTGCTTACCATATTGAAGTATCTTAAGAAAAAGGGATTTAATATGCATTATAAAGACATTGATATATATATTGATAAATTGATCCAGAAGGTGGATGGTGTAAAAAAAGTTGGCAGGGGACTGTACATTAAAAGCAGGTGACATTATGAAAATTGCAGTGCTTCAGATTGACATTGATTTTGAAAATCCGGAAAATAACCGCAGAAAAGTATCTGAAATGATTGATAAGGCTTCTGCGGGTTACCCGGATGTTATTTTAATGCCGGAAATGTGGAATACCAGTTTCAATTTTGAGACCATAGATGACAATTCAGATAAGAAAGGACAACCTTCCATGAATCTCTTATCGGAAAAAGCATCAAAATACCGGGTCAATATCGTAGCAGGTTCCATTTCAGACAAGAAAAATAATAAAATTTATAACCGTTCTTATGTGATAAATCGGGATGGAGCTGTCATCTTCACCTATGATAAGATTCATCTGGTTCATCATGCAAATGAAGATAAATATATTGAAGCAGGCAATTATATCGATATTTTTGAATTGGATGGTGTCAAATGTGGGATTATCATCTGCTATGATTTAAGATTTCCTGAAATTTCAAGAACTCTGGCTTTAAAAGGGGCAGAAGTAATATTTGCACCGGTCCAGTGGTTTAAAAGCAGACTGGATCATTATGAAGTGCTTTGCAAAGCACGGGCACTGGAAAACCAGGTCTATATTGTTAGTGCCAATCGTATCGGAAAAGAGTTCAAAGCCGTATTTCCCGGGCATTCTATGGTCGTTGGCCCATGGGCCAACATATTGGGGAGAATGGACGACCGGGAAGGTGTTCTGCATTGTGAGATTGATTTGAAATTAATTCATAGGATCAGAAAAAAAGTTACTTGTTATCAGGACAGAAGACCTGATCTGTATCAATTATAATATCGGGGGAGAAGGGGATTGAGAAGGCCAGTATTATATATTACCGTTGCTTTGGCTGCCGGTATAATGGTTCAGTATGTTTTTCAGTTTGAAAAGCTTATTCTTTGGATAGCATGTATGCTGTCTTTTATTTTTTTGATTTTGCGCAAGGATAAAAAGGATGCCTTTATTTATTCTTTTTTAATCATTGCTCTTTTGAGCAGCTTCTTTTTTAATTATATCTCTGCTCAGAACCGCCTTTTTCCATTCCGGAATCATGAAATAAAGTTAAAAGGATATGTGGTCAGCGTATCTAAGGTAAATGATTCTTTTCATCGTGTTGTGATAGAAACCGACGGCATTGTTTCAGAAAACGGGATGATACCAGTTAAGGAAAAAATACTGATGAATGTGTCCGGAGAGACGGAAAAACTATATGAAAAGATAGGACATAAGATCATTGTTTCAGGGACTCTTCAGATCCCACCCGGCAGGAGAAATCCCAAGACCTTTGACTACAGATTATATCTGAAAACCAAGGATATACATATGTTAATGGACACTACGATTTCTAAGATTCAACCGTGCGGAGAGTATAAGAAGATTGCGCATGTTTTGGCCATTTTAAAGTATCGTTTTATTGAAAAAATGATGGCAGCAATGAAAGTACAGGAAGCAGGAATTCTTACAGGTATTTTATTTGGCGATAAGAGCTATATCGACAGCAATATCTATGAAAACTTTCAAAGAAACGGAACAGCTCATATTCTGGCGGTTTCAGGCATTCATATCGGTATTTTGTACTCTGTCCTTGAGTTTCTTTTGAAGAAAAACCGGGGCTTTATTAAAGATATTCTGATTACTGTTTTTTTAATATTTTATGCTGCAATATCAGAGTTTTCGCCTTCCGTGGTAAGAGCAGTTATGATGATCATTCTTTTTATGATTTCCAAAAAAGTTCACAAAAGATATGATCTTTTGTCTGCAGCAGGGTTTACGGCTTTGATCATACTGCTGCGAAACCCTTACATGTTGTTTAATGTGGGCTTCCAGCTTTCTTTTAGTGCAGTCTTTTCCATTGGTATGATTTATCCATATCTTCTAAAAAAGGTTAAATATAAAAATGCTGCAATCAATATGTTTGTGTTGCTCGTTGCTTTGCAGATCGGAACAGCTCCTCTGATTGCCTATCATTTTAATTATTTTTCTATTGCTGCTTTTTTTATGAATTTTCCTGTCATACTTTTGGCAGAAATGATACTTCCTCTTGGTTTTTTGTTATTTTTGTTTTCTTTTATACATCCTACAATCTTCGAATGGATGGCAAAAGGAGAAAGCATACTTTTGAATTCCATGATCCGAATGAATCAGGGTGTGCATATTATCATAAAGGATGCCGTTCATGTCATAAGCCCGTCCATAATAATTCTCTTTCTATTATATGGATTGATATGCTTCATAACTTCTGAGATGTTACCTTCTGAAGTTGAGAAATATAAAAAGAAAATCGTTTTTGCAGGAATTGCTTTACTTTTTTGCCTGGTAATATTTATACCTGCAGGCAATTGCAAATATGAGATCATATTTGTGGATGTGGGGCAGGGAGACTGTATCCATATAAGAACACCGGAAGGCAGGAACATTCTTATAGATGGCGGAGGAAGCCCTGAAGGAAGCTCGTATGATGTGGGAAAAAAAGTACTTCTTCCTTATCTGCTGAAAAATGGAGTGAATCAAATCGATTTAGCGATTATTTCACATTTAGATGCAGACCACTATAAAGGGATATTATCAATTATGGATGATATAAAAATTCAAAGAACTGCACTGTATAAAGGGAACTGTAAATTAGAGGTGATGGAACGCATTTTAAAGACATGTGAAAAAAATAATTCGATGATTACATACCTTAAAAAGAATGATAAAATAAATATTCAGAAAGAAATATTCTTTAAAGTACTGCATCCTGAAGAAAACTATCAGAATGAAACGGAAAACAACAATTCCCTTGTATTGCTCCTTGATTATCAGGGCCACAGGATTCTTCTGACAGGGGATATAGAAGAAGCGGCCGAATCCATACTTGTAAAAGGAAATAATGATCTTAAATCAGAAATATTAAAAGTGCCTCACCATGGGAGCCATTCATCCAGTACGGAAGCATTGATAAAAAAAGTAAAGCCTGAAGCAGCAGTTATTTCAGTTGGTAATAATTCTTTTGGCCATCCGGCCCGGGAAGTAATAAAACGATATCAAGACCAGAACATCAGGGTATTGAGAACAGACAAAAATGGTGCGGTTCTTATGGATATTCAAAAAAGGCATATTATAATTAATACAATGACAGAGGGAGAAGAATATGAGTTATAAAGAATTCGTTCAACATCTGAGAGATGAGGAACCATTGCAGATTTATATCTTTTACGGAAAAGAAAGATATCTGGTTAATTGGGCAGTTGATGCTTTAAAAGAAAAATATATCAATGCATCTTTTACAGATTTCAATTATGATAAAATAGATGGTGCTTCGGTGGACCTAAATACCATTGTAAACATATGCGAGACTTTACCCATGATGTCGGACAGAAGAATGGTTGTGTTGGACAATTTTACAGTACTTGAAGGAGAAAAGTCAAGAAGTTTCAGTGATGAAGATGAAAAAGCATTTGTTAAATATTTGGAGCAAAATCCTTCTTACAATGTTTTTGTTATGACTTGCGGAGAAAAAATAGATAAAAGAAAATCTTTATATAAAAAAATCAATAAATCGGGAAATATTTTTGAATTTTCATTACTGCAGCCGCCAGACCTTAAAAAATGGATATCTAAAAGATTTAAGCAAAAAGATAAAAAAATCAGTAGCGCAGCCGTTCAGAAACTTATAGAGGTATCCGGCTATTATGATAAAGACTCGGATTACAAACTTTATAATCTTGAGAATGATATTCAAAAAATTCTTCATTTTATCGGAAACGAGCAAGAAGTTTTAATTGACCATATTCTACAAACGGTCTCCGGAAATATTGAAAGAAACGTTTTTGATTTTATTGATGCCATCAGTAGCAATAAAAAACCGGAGGCGGTGAAAGTATTAAATTCTGCGTTACTTTACGGAGAAGCCGAATATAAACTGCTGGCTCTGCTAAACCGGCAATTTGAGAACTTGCTCCAGGTTAAAATTTATAACGAGAGTGGAAAAAATATGCATTATATAAAAGAGAAATTGTCACTGCCGGATTTTGTAATCAAAAAACTGATTAAAGCTTCTAACAGATTTTCTGTTGAAAGGCTTAAAAGAATAAATATACAAATTTATGAAGCTGATAAGAACATCAAAACCGGCATTATGAACCCAAGACTTGCTCTGGAACTGCTGGTGGCGGAGATATAAATAAGTGAAAGCAGTTTATGAAGTATAGAGTATAGATTATGGATTGTAGATTCAGGTAAGTGAAAGTGTAGGGACAGCCCTTGCGGCTGTCCGCATTTTCTTTTGTCACTTGTTCTCTGTCATTTTAATACATATGATCCTATGGCGGAATTTTCATATTCTCATAAAGCAAGATTTATGATAAAATACATAATGATTAATGTTGTTACTGATTGAATGCGGGTTGAGAAAGGAAAGAGAATGAAAAAATACGGCAAGGAGTTTATGGAAATTGCTGAACCGATTATTAACCATGAAATATATATTAAAATGAAGTATATAAAGCATCACAATGAAAGCGTATATGAGCATTGTTTGGATACGGCATACATGTCCTATAAAATTTCTAAAAAAATACGACTGGATTATGTGGCAGCAACAAGAGGGTGCTTATTACATGATTTTTATTTATATAAATTCAAAAAAGGAAAAGGTGTACGTTTTTTCTCCGCACCTTTAGTTCATGCGAGAAATCATCCTTTGATCGCTCTTGAGAATGCAGCCAGATATTTCAAGCTTAATCATAAAGAGCGGGATATTATTAAAAACCATATGTTTCCAATAGGTGTCCCAAGAAGCAGAGAAGCCTGGATCGTAACTTTTGTGGATAAATTTCTGGCAGTATATGAGTATAGCGCAAGAGCCAAAAATATGATTTTCAGTAAAGATGATGTTTTATTTAATGAGGTGTAACAGAAATATAATCTATCATTTTAAAGTACAATAGAAAAATATTTAGGAGGATTTGATCGAATCTTCTTGCAACAAACAAAATTAATTTAAGCGGGGTCAGGGGATTCTGCTTTTTTTATCATAAGGAGTTTTACCGTGAAAAAGGTTTTTAAAAGAATCGTCATGATAATGATATTGGCTGCCATTGTAATGGGAATCTGTTTTATTGCCATAGACAGTTATGTATCAAAGGAAGGGTCTAAATATATTATTGAACCCAATAAACAGGTATCCGTTGATGCCATTATCGTATTGGGAGCAAGGGTAAAAAGAAATGGAATGCCTTCTGTTATGTTGCAGGACAGGCTCGACACCGGTGTTTCGGCTTATCAAAAAAGATTATCGTCCCGTATTCTGGTTTCAGGAGATCATGGGACCAAAGAATATGATGAAGTCAATTCCATGAGAAAATATTTAATCGATAAAGGTATTCCAAATGAACATATCTTTATGGATCATGCCGGTTTCAGTACCTATGATTCTATGTATCGGGCCAAAGAAATATTCCGTATAAAACGGGCTGTTATTGTAACCCAGGAATATCATTTGAAAAGAGCACTATATATAGCTCGGATTCTGGGAATAGAAGCTTATGGAATTTCCGGCGACAGACACATATATCCCAAGATGGAATATTATGAATTCAGGGAAAAAGCCGCCCGTGTCA
>JAENZQ010000047.1 GCA_016841185.1 Anaerovorax odorimutans | reverse complement strand
ATGATACTGAATACTTATCAGATATTCATAAAAACTCAAGAAAGATAGATTATAAAAAACTTGAATCCTATCACTTTATTATTCTTGTGAAAAACTACACCGGGCTGAAAAACTTATATAAGATTATTTCAAGTTCTCATCTGGATTATTTTTATAAAAAACCGAGAATCCCAAAATCATTGCTTGCCCGGCACCGTGAAGGCCTGATTATCGGCTCTGCATGTCAGGCGGGAGAAGTGTATCAGGCAGTACTTCGCAATAAATCTGATCAGGAGCTGGAGCCTGTTATTTCATTTTATGATTATCTGGAAGTACAGCCTTTAGGGAATAATTCATTTCTGATTGACCGAGGAAATGTGAAAGATATTGAGGAATTAAAAGAAATCAACAGAAGTATTATCCGATTGGGTAATTTGTATTCTAAAAAAGTTGTAGCAACAACAGATGCTCATTATCTTGAGCCGGAAGAATATGTTTACAGAACAATTCTTATGGCCGGTCAGGGGTATAAAGATATTGAAGATGATTTCAATTTATATTTCAGGACAACGGATGAAATGTTTAAAGAGTTTGACTATATTGATCATGAAACTGCCCGAAAAATTATTATCGATAATCCCAAATTGATCGCTGAAGAGATAGAGGAGATCCAGCCGATTCCATCAGGAACATTTCCGCCCTCTATTGAAGGATCTGAGGAACTCCTCAGGGAAATGTGCTGGAGCAAAGCTCGAAATATCTATGGGGACCCGCTTCCGGAGATAGTTGAAAATAGATTAAAAAGGGAATTGGATTCGATTATCTCCAATGGTTATGCAGTCATGTATATCATTGCACAGAAGCTGGTAGCCAAATCATTGAAAGATGGTTATCTGGTAGGTTCCAGAGGTTCGGTAGGATCATCCTTTGCTGCTACAATGAGTTCCATTACGGAGGTGAATCCGCTGCCCCCTCATTATATATGTCCTGAGTGCAAAAACTCTGAGTTTATAGCAGATGGTTCATACGGATGCGGAGTGGACATGCCGGATAAGAATTGTCCAAGATGCAACAGCCCATATAATAAAGACGGTTTTGACATTCCCTTTGAGGTATTTCTTGGCTTTGAAGGAGATAAGGAGCCGGATATTGATTTAAATTTTGCAGGAGAATATCAGCCCAATGCTCATAAATATTCTGAAGTGCTTTTCGGAAAGGATAAAGTGTTTAGAGCCGGAACCATTGGAACAGTTGCTTTTAAAACTGCTTATGGATTTGTAAAAAAATACTATGAAGAAAAAGCAGATGAAGTAACGAAATGGGAGATAGAAAGGTTGTCTCAATGCTGTTCAGGGGTTAAACGCACAACCGGCCAGCACCCGGGAGGCATTATGGTTGTACCTGCCGATAAGGATATTTTTGATTTTTGCCCCATCCAATATCCTGCAAATGATTCTAAATCAAATACCATTACAACACATTTTGATTATCATTCTATCAGTGGCAGACTATTAAAATTAGACATATTGGGGCATGATGTTCCGTCTATAATCAGAATGCTGCAGGATTTTACACAAGTAGAACTTGATGACATCCCTCTTAAAGATGATAAAGTAAATGAAATATTTATTTCTACAAAGTCATTGGGCATTGTAGATGAAGAATATCGATATGCTCATGGAAGTTTAGGAATTCCGGAATTCGGGACAAAGTTTGTAAGGCAGATGCTTGCGGATACCAAGCCGTCAAATTTTTCTGATTTAGTACGCATTTCCGGATTGGCACATGGAACGGATGTATGGCTGAATAATGCTCAGGAATTGATACTGGAAGGTACCGCGGTACTCAAAGAGGTTATTTCCACAAGAGACGATATTATGAATTACCTGATACAAAAAGGAGTTCCCGATAAAATTGCATTCAAAATAATGGAGCGCGTCCGAAAAGGAAAAGGCTTGTCAGAGGAAGATGAGCAGATTATGGAAGAAAATAATGTTTCAGGATGGTATATAGAATCCTGTAAAAGAATTAAGTATATGTTTCCAAAGGCGCATGCGGTTGCTTATGTGATGATGTCTTACAGGATTGCCTATTTTAAAGTCTATTATCCTCTCGCTTTTTATGCAGTATTTTTTACGACAAAAGTAACGGATTTCAATGCAGATTTAATATTTAAAGGAAAAAAGGAAATACTTAAAAGAATGGAAGAAATTGAAGGTAAGGGGAATTTTGCTACTCAGAAAGAGAAAGACGAGCTGACTGTTTTAGAAGTTGCATATGAAATGTTTTGTCGTGGATATGAATTCCTGCCCGTAAAAATTGAAGAATCCGATGCACAACGTTTTAGTATAAAAGAGGGTAAAATACTTCCGCCGTTTCTATCCTTACAGGGGGTAGGGGAGAATGCCGCTAAATCTATTGTAAAGGAAAGAGAAAAGGGAATTTTTTCTTCCGTAGACAATCTGAAAAACAGAGCAAAACTAAATAAAACTGCCATTGAAGCTCTTGAAAAGCATGGTGTTTTAAGGAACCTTCCTGCATCCGACCAATTATCTTTATTTTAGTTGCATAAGAATTTAGGTTGTGGTATACTACTTATTAAAAGAGTAGTCAGTTTTTTGAAAGCAAGAGTGGGAAGAACCCACTCTTTGCTTTTAGACTTTAAAAAAAAGATGTTACGAAAAGGAGTGTCACATATTTGGGCAATAAAGTTATTGATATTGTCAGAAGTATCTTGGATACATTTCTGAAAGAGAATGAATATGAGCTTTTCAATGTGGAATATCAAAAAGAAGGAAAAGATTGGTTTTTAAGGGTGTACATAGATAAAGAAGAAGGGAATATTTCTATTGATGACTGTCAAAAGGTAAGTAATTATTTAAGCAGTAAGCTGGATGAAACCGATCCTATTGACCGAAATTATTTGCTTGAAGTTTCATCTCCCGGTATAGACAGACCATTGATCCATGATGAGGATTATATTAAATACAAGGGCAGGATGGTGGATATCTTTTTATACAAGGCTGTTAATTCCCAAAAAGTGGTATCCGGCATTCTGGAATGTCTTGAAGAAGATGATATTGTTATAAAAGACGAAAAGGATCAAGAGATCAGAATTCCACGAAAAATTGTTTCAAAAGTGAAATTAGCGGTAATCTTTTAAGGAGGTTTCAGGAAATGAATAGGGAGTTTATAAAAGCGGTGGAACAAATTGAAAAAGAGAAAGGCGTCTCAAAAGATTTGTTGATTGAGGCCATTGAATCCGCATTGGTTTCTGCCTACAGAAAAAACTATGGAACGCATCAGAATGTCAGAGTGGCGATTGACAGAGATACCGGTGAGGTTGAAGTATATTCAAGAAGAACAGTAGTAGAAGAAGTTACTGGAGACGAATTTCTTGAAATATCCCTTGAAGATGCAAAAAAGATAGATCCAAATTACGAAGTCGGCGACGTAATCGAAAAAGCTATTGCCCCTAAGGATTTTGGAAGAATCGCAGCTCAGACTGCAAAACAGGTGGTGGTTCAGAGAATAAGAGAAGCTGAACGGGGTATTATTTTTGAGGATTTTTCAAACAGACAGTCGGAAGTGGTTACCGGAGTTGTCCAGAGGATTTCTAAAGGAATGGTTTATATTAATCTGGGGAAAACCGAAGGTATTCTTGCACCCACAGAGCAGGTTCCAGGCGAAAGATATGTGATGAATAACCGGATTAAAGTATATATCATGGAAGTGAAAAAGACTACGAAAGGCCCCCAGGTATATGTTTCCCGTTCTCATCCGGGATTGGTCAAGAGACTATTTGAATTAGAGGTGCCTGAGATACATGATGGTGTTGTGGAAATCAAGAGCATTTCCAGAGAAGCAGGTTCCAGAACAAAAATGGCAGTTTATTCCGCAGATGAGAATGTAGATGCGGTAGGTGCATGTGTGGGGCATAAAGGAACGAGAGTCCAAGTTGTTGTAGATGAACTTTTCGGAGAAAAAATAGACATCATAACCTGGAGTGAGGATCCTGAGGAATTGATCAAAAGTGCTCTGAGCCCTGCAAAAGTAGAACAGGTAATCGTAAATGAAGAAGAAAGAGCGGCTACTGTAGTGGTACCGGATTACCAGCTGTCATTAGCAATCGGCAAGGAAGGCCAGAATGTAAGATTAGCAGCTAAGCTGACCAGTTGGAGAATTGATATAAAAAGCCATTCTCAATATTATCCTGAAGAGGTAGCGGATACTTCAATTGATGATGTGAATGAGGAAGAGGAACAATAAGGAGTGGTTTCATGAAAGTGAAGAAAATTCCTATGAGAAGATGTGTAGGATGCATGGAGTCAAAGCCAAAAAAGGAATTGATTCGAATCGTATGTAACAAAGAAGGTGATTTAAGTCTCGATATTACTGGAAAAGCAGCCGGAAGAGGTGTTTATTTGTGTAAAAACACAGATTGCCTGGAAAAAGCCAAGAAACGAAAGGCCATAGAAAGAAGTCTGGACAGAGAAATATCTCAGGAAAAACTAAATGCGGTTTTTGAAGAACTAAAGAATCATGCAGAATAAAATATTGAGGCTCTTAGGGCTTGCAAAGCGTTCCGGAAATCTGATATCGGGATATAATACATGTATTCATTATATCAATAAAAATAAAATTAAGCTGCTGATCATTGCTGAAGATGCTTCAGAAAATACTAAGGAAAAATTTATTCAGCTTGCCTTAAATAAAAAGATCAAGTATATTGTTTGGGGAAATAAAGAAGAGTTATCTCATTCCATAGGGATGGATAATAGAAGTGTAATAGGAATAGACAATAAGAATTTTATTTCTGCTATTCTTGCGGAATTGGAAAAGTGATGCGGCTTCAAGTATGAGGAGGAGTTTGTTATGGCGAAGTATAGAGTGTATGAAATTGCAAAAGAATTAGGATTGAACAGTAAGGAATTAATGGAGTTATTATCGGATATGGGTATAGATGTCAAAAGCCATATGACTGCATTAACGGAAGAAGAATATCAACTAGTCATGTCTGAACTGTCACCGGATGATTCGGAGGTTCCTGCAAAAGATGACGATGTTGAAATCAAAACACTTTCAAAACAGAAGTTGAAAAAAACAAAAGAAGAAGAACGGCCAAAGAAAAAGAAAGCCACACAGAAAGATTTGGAAGATATCAAAATAGAAAAACTTAAAAAAAGTGATAAAAAGAAGAAAAAAACTGATCCATCTCAATCAGAAGACGCCAAATTAAAAGTTTTTGCACCTATTACCGTTAAAGATTATTCTGAGCAGGTAAAAAAACCGACTTCCGAAATAATCATGAAGCTTATGGAACTGGGAATAATGGCAAATATAAATCAAGAGCTGGATAAAGATACACTTGCTTCTTTATCAAAAGCACTGGGTATCCAGGTGATAATCGAAAAGCAGGAAGAAGAAGAGAAAGAGATAGAGCAGGAAATAGAAGACTTTAAAGATGATCCGAAAGATTTGAAACCCAGACCTCCGGTTATTACTGTTATGGGACACGTTGATCACGGAAAAACATCTTTACTGGATACCATAAGGAAAACAAATGTGACATCAAAAGAGTCCGGCGGGATCACTCAGCACATAGGTGCTTCAGAGGCTTATGTAGGTGAAAAAAAGATTGTGTTTTTAGATACTCCCGGGCATAAAGCCTTTACAGCTATGAGGGCAAGAGGAGCAAAAATAACTGATATTGCTGTATTGGTCGTAGCCGCAGATGACGGGGTCAAGCCTCAAACCATAGAAGCCATCAGTCATGCTAAAGCTGCAAACGTACCCATTGTGGTTGCGTTAAACAAAATGGATAGACCTGAAATCAATCCGACGAGGGTTATGCAGGAGTTGTCTGAAAACGGGCTTCTGGTAGAAGAATGGGGAGGAGACGTTATTTGTGTCCCTGTTTCGGCAAAAACAGGAGAAGGTATCGATCAATTGTTAGAGATGATTTTACTGGTAGCTGAGATGCAGGAATTAAAAGCAAATCCCAACAGGCTTGCCAAAGGAATCATTATTGAAGCAAGACTGGATAAAGCAAAAGGACCGGTGGCAACGATTATTGTTCAAACGGGTACCTTGGAGGTTGGAATGCCTGTTGTTGCCGGAGCTTCATATGGAAGAGTAAGAGCGATGATCAACAGTAAAGGCGATCCCATACAAAAAGCAGGGCCATCAACGGCCATTGAGATTTTGGGGCTATCCAGTGTTCCCGAAGCAGGGGATGCGGTTAATGCAGTAAAAGAAGACCGTGTTGCACGCCATATCGCTGAAAGCCGTCAGGAAAAAATGAGAAAAGAATCCTTGAAGGCAACGACGCATGTGACTTTGGAGGACTTGTTCAATCAAATTCAGCAAGGAGAAGTAAAAGAATTAAATCTTATTGTTAAGGCAGATGTTCAGGGGTCTGTCGGTGCATTATGCCAGTCTCTGATAACACTCAGCAATGAAGAAGTAAAAGTCAATATTATTCATTCGGGAGTAGGAACCGTTAATGAGTATGATATCCTGTTAGCTTCTGCATCCAATGCTATTATTATCGGTTTTAACGTCAGACCTTCATCAAGTGTTACCAGCTTAGCAGAAAATGAAAAAGTTGATATAAAAACTTATAGAATTATTTATGAAGCTATAGATGACATAAAAGCAGCAATGAAAGGATTACTGGATCCGGAGTATAAAGAGGTATTATTGGGAAAAGTGGAAGTACGGGCAACTTTCAAAGTGCCTAATGTGGGTACTATAGGAGGCGGATACGTCTTAGAGGGAAAAGTGCTCAGAAATGCTGAAGTACGATTGGTAAGAGATGGTATTGTTATTTATGAAGGAAAAATTTCATCTTTAAAAAGATTTAAGGACGATGCTAAAGAAGTTGCTGCAGGCTATGAATGTGGAATTGGTTTAGAAAATTACAATGACTTGAAAGAAGGAGATATTATAGAAGCCTTTAAAATGGAAGAAGTTAAAAGATAAAGATAATGTTAGAGGTTAGAGGAGTGTTTGAAATGGGAAAAAGTTACAGGTCAAGCCGTGTTGCAGTAGAGATAAAAAGAGTTGTGGGTATGATGCTGATCAATGAGCTTAAGGACCCTCGAATTTCAACTATGACCAGTGTTACCGGTGTAGAAGTGACTGAAGACTTTAGTTATGCTACGGTCTACTTAAGTATTTACGGCTCAGATGAAGAAAAAGACAATACTCTGACGGCATTGAGAAGCGCTGCTGGGTTCATAAGAAAAGAAGTCAGCAGGCAGATCAAAATGCGTCACACGCCTGAGTTTATTTTCAAAATCGATAACTCCGTTGAATACGGAATTCATATTTCTAAAATCATTGAAGAAATAGGAAAGGATAATAAAAGAGATAATGAGGAATAAGGCCGTATTTAAACAAATCGTAAAGTCTATTCTGGAAGCGGAGTCTGTTATAGTCTTCCCCCACGTGATACCGGATGGCGATACAATCGGATGTGCGGCGGCATTGTATAGAGCATTGAAAAAAGCAGGAAAAAAAGTAAAAGTATTGGACGAAAATGATGTTCCGGGTTATCTTAAATTTCTGACAAAAGAATATGAGAATACGGAAGCTCTTGGCAGCCGGCGGTCGGATCTGTGCATCTCGGTGGATTGCAGTGATTTGGAAAGGCTTGGTGTGAGAAAAGAAATTTTTCTTTCGGGAAAGAATACGGTCAACATTGATCATCATCCTACCAATACTTGTTATGCAGACCTTAATTATGTTGATGACAATGCTTCAGCTACCGGCGAGATCATATTTGATTTTTTGAAAAGCCTCCGGACAGAATTCGATCAGTTTATGGCAGAAGCGATTTATTCGGCTATTTCGACAGATACCGGGAGTTTTAAATATACCAATACATCTGTGAAATCCCATCTGGTTGCAGCGGAATTGCTGGATCTGGGCGTAGATCTGAATGAAATCAGTGTAGAATTGTATCAGAATATACGATTGGAAAAGATCCTCCTTGAAAAGGAAGTTCTTGAGACTTTAGAAATATTTTGTGAAGGGAAAGCGGCATCTGCTTATGCTACGCAGAATATGTTAAATAAAAGCGGCGCTGTAATGGATGAAACAGAGGGTTTTATTGAAATGCTGCGCAATATACAGGGTGTTGAAGTGGCTGTATTCTTCAAGGAACTGCCTGATGAAATCAAAATAGGTTTTCGGGCAAAAAGGTATGCGGATGTAAGCCGGATCGCCATGAAATTCGGAGGAGGCGGACATGTAAAGGCAGCAGGATGCAGCATCAAGGGGAGTCTAAATGAGGCAATGAAGCTGGTGTATGAAGCAACTGAGGAAATGTTCAATAGTATTATTAAGCAGGAGTAATTTATTGTGGATGGAATTATTAATTTATATAAACCTGAAGGTATTACATCTCATGATGCGGTAAGTGCTGTCAGAAAACTGTTTATGGGGACTAAAGCAGGACACACGGGAACTCTGGACCCTATGGCTTCAGGTGTTTTGCCTGTTTGTCTGGGAAAAGCTACCCGGATTACAGAGTACCTTCTTTCAAATGATAAGCGATATCGGTGCGAAATGACACTGGGTATTGAGACGGACACACAGGATATATGGGGCAGTATCGTTATGGAAAGAAAAGCAGAATTAAAAGCATCGCAGATTTTGGAAGCCGTATCGGATTTTAAGGGAAATATTGCTCAGATACCGCCTTTATATTCGGCAATAAGAATTAACGGTAAAAGACTCTACGAATATGCCAGAGCAGGAAAGAATATTCAGAGAGAACCAAGAAATGTAAAGATTTATCATATAGATGTATTGAGCATTCAAGATAATAAAGTAGTGTTGGATGTGGAATGTTCAAAAGGAACTTACATAAGAACTCTATGTCATGATATTGGGACGAAATTAGGCTGTGGGGCTGTAATGAGCCGTCTTGAAAGAACCGTCAGCGGACCTTTTAGGATTGAGGATGCCGTTACCTTGGAAGAAATTACCGTACAGACTGAAGAACAATTCTTGCTGCCTATGGATTACCCTCTGGAATATATGGGGAAAGCTATTTTGAATGGTAAAACAAGTTTAAAGAAAGCATTAAACGGCCGTATTCTGAATAGGGACGATTTTTCGATACAAAAAGAAAGAAAAGGATTATACAGGGTTTATTATAATGAAAATTTTATTGCACTGGGGAATTTCAATGAAGCTAATCAAACAATAAAATTAAAAAAAGTCTTTAGATCGCAATAAGTACATTTTAAATTATTCACAAGGCTTGATTTTATAGGACAACCCTTATTATTGAATTGAGATATTAATTATTATATACTAATGAAGGTTTGTAGTATAAATATTCTATTGAATCCAAACCATTTCGAGGTGGGCTTAATGAAAGTATTTTACCATATAGATGATGTAAAGGGCATTGGAAAAACAGGGGTAGCATTGGGCAATTTTGATGGGGTGCATATTGGTCATCAGAAATTGATTCGCAGCACGGTGAGAAGTTGTAAGGAAAATAATTTATCGAGTATCATATTTACATTTCAAAATCATCCGAGGAATATCACGGATGAATCAAATTCTGTAAAGATAATCGCAACATGGAAAGAAAAAATAGAACTCATTCAATCCTTCGGTGTAGATTATATGGTTGCAGTCGAATTTGACAAAAAGTTCAGAGAAATGAGTCCGGAGGATTTTGTTACAAAAATTTTGATTAAAAAGCTTAATATGCAGGAAGCAAATTGTGGATTTCATTATAAATTCGGACATAAGGCCCGGGGCAATACGGATATTTTGTCCAAAATGGCCAGAAGTTATAGATTCAAGCTTTTTGTCCTTAATCCGGTTAAGATTGATAATAATCTTGTCAGCAGTACAATCATCAGAGAGTTAATCTCTGCCGGAAAAATGGAGGAGTGTTCTAAATTTTTAGGAAGGTATTATTCTCTGGAAGGTACAGTGATCTGGGGCAAACAACTGGGCAAAAAGATGGGATTTCCTACTGCAAACATTCTGGTTAATGAAAGTCGTGTGATTCCTCCAAACGGAGTTTATATTACGAAATGTTTTGTCAATAATAATGTATATGACAGCATTACCAATATTGGATACAAGCCAACAATCGGAAGCGAGAAAAGGCTTATTGAAACTTATATAATAGGTTTTGATAAGGATATATACGGTGAGGAAATAAAAGTCGAGTTTTACAAAAACATTCGAGGAGAAGTAAAATTTAACAGTATCGATGAGTTGAAAAATCAGATTCAAAAAGATTTAATCACCGCAAATAACTACCATAAATCAAAATAATGTTTACAAGACTTACTGATATATGGTAAAATAATGCGTCAGAAGAAACCGTTTGCTATGTATTACGATTCTCCGCCGTATTACTTGGCTAACGGGGATAAAAGTATAAGGAGGTGAACTTTTATGGTAATGTCTAAGGAAAAGAAATCCGAGATTATTAATGATTTTAAAGTTCATGAAGGAGATACGGGTTCTCCTGAAGTTCAGGTTGCTCTGCTTACTTTCAGAATTAATGAACTTAATGAACATCTTAAAATTCATAAAAAAGACCATCATTCAAGAAGAGGTCTTTTGAAGATGGTAGGACAAAGAAGGAACATGCTGAATTATCTGAAAGAAAAGGATATCGAAAGATACCGGGCCATTATCGGCCGTTTAGGATTAAGAAAATAACATATAATAAAGCGGGGAGGGTTGTTTTACTTTTCCTCGCTTTTATTATATAGAATTACCGCCGGTTTATTGGAGCGGTATCATCCTAAAAAATAATCTATCAAAAAAGTAAAAGTAGGTTTGGGTCAGGCTTGAAAAATTAGCTTATTCGAAAGAGTAGGTTAACTTGTCAAGCCTGGGCCTACACGTTATCGGAGGTTTAATTTATGGAAATGAAAGTTTTTACAAAAGAAATGGCAGGAAGAACCCTGAAGGTTGAAACCGGGAAAGTTGCACAGTTAGCTGATGGTTCGGCGATGCTGAGATATGGCGATACCGTCGTGCTTGTTACCGCCGTTGCATCTGCAGAGCCAAAAGAGAATATTGATTTTTTTCCTTTAAGTGTTGATTACGAAGAAAGATTATACTCTGTAGGAAAAATTCCAGGCGGTTTTATCAAGAGAGAAGGCAGACCTACGGAAAAGGCAATCCTGAGCGCCCGGCTTATTGACAGACCTATCCGACCGCTTTTTCCAAAAGGATATTATAACGATGTTCAAGTGGTTGCAACGGTTATGTCTGTTGATCCGGATTGTTCGCCGGAAATCATTGCAATGATAGGGTCTTCAATTGCATTATCAATTTCAGGAATACCATTTCAGGGGCCGACAGGTTCTGTCCTTGTAGGATTGGTTGATGATGAATTTGTTGTAAATCCTACCTTGCAGCAGCGGGAAGAAAGCAAGCTGCATTTAGTAGTTTCAGGCACAAAAGATGCAATTATGATGGTTGAAGCCGGTGCAAGCGAAGTGTCAGAGGAGACAATGCTGGATGCCATTTTGTTTGCACATGAAGAAATCAAAAAAATTATTGAGTTTATTGAAGAAATTATTACCGAAGTAGGCAAGGAAAAGAAAGAAGTAATTCTACATACTGTTTCTGATGAAATCGAGAACGAAGTACGCGATTTTGTTGTGGATAAAATGAAAGAGGCTATTTTTACAAAAGATAAACAGGAACGGTTAGATAAAATGGATTTGGTTAAAAAGGAAACACTGGAATTCTTTGCAGAAAAATATCCTGACAACCTTAAAGATGTGGATTCAGTGGTTTATTCTGTTACCAAGGAACTGGTCAGAGGAATGATAACCAACGAGGGAATCCGGCCGGACAATAGAACGCCGGAAGAAATAAGGCCAATAT
>JAENZQ010000088.1 GCA_016841185.1 Anaerovorax odorimutans | reverse complement strand
TAGATAATCTATTTCTAGTCTTTTTTTAGCGTCCGGGCCTATTTTCGGGCATTTCTCAGAAGTAGTTTTAAAAATTTTTTGTGCTTCAGTGAATTTCTTTAACGTATTATTGAGTGATTTTTGTTCACTAAATACTCCTTCTTCATAAATTTTAAGTCCTTCGAAAATCAGAAGCCGTCCTTTACTTTCCCTGAAACGATAAATAGATGAATTTTTTAGACTAATGTTTTTTGTCGTACTAGATATTGTGTCAAATAATATCCCAGCAACTCTTAGATGCTCCATAGACTTATCTCTATCTACTTCATTTTGTATGTATTCTTCCGCGATTTCAGTATATGCACATGCTTCGTAATATTTCCCATATTCAGGATTGCTCGCATCATCCGATGCCATTTTATAACATTCTGCAGCTTTTTTGTGATCACCTAGCTTGCTATAACGTTGGGCCGCATTTTCGTAGTCCCCACATTCTTCGTACTTATCTGCTGCTATTTTAAGATATTTTTGGCTCTCTTGGCTGTTGTCTTCATAGTATAACTCGTAAAGAGCATTTGCATCTTCAGCGGCCCTGCAATCGAGTCCTTGTCTTACATCATCTTGATAATTTATTTTTAGATTGTTTATGGTCATTTTGATTGCACGTCCACGTAATCCTGAGGCAAAAATAAGTGGAAATCCTAAAAAAATGATACTATAACACCATATTAATCCAAACGGTGGAATTGGAACGACGTCTAAGGAAAGCCAAAGAGCAACAAAGACTATCATAAGAATTATCATCGATCCCATCTTTTGCATATTTCTGTTAAAATCTTTAAATATATTTGATTTTTTGGCTATGCTAGGATCGCGGTACATCGAATCTTCCAAACAGTTGTTTAATTTGAAAGGTAATACAAGCCAACTAACACATCCATTAAATATATCGGCGCCAAATCCGTAGGTAACTATTGCACCAACGCTGCCGATTATCACACTTAATGGTCCGTATCGATATTGAGACCAGTCAGGCATCTCTTTGGTCCAAAGCGTTCCGCCAAAAAAACCTGGTATCATCTCGTACAATAACGTATTGACAAGCATTGAACCATATATAATTATCAAAGCGCCATAAAAAATATCATTCCTTATAAAATCTTTCTTCAGCTCTTCATATTTGGCTCTGTTTATAATAGGTTTCAAATCCTCAACAGTACGAAAATAGTTCTCTTTCATAAAAGGTAGAAAATAAAAAAATACCAATAATAGTGGCACCCATATCATAAAATTTATAAGTAACTTCATTGCTGTGTATTGATACCAAAATAAATCTGGATTATATAATGAGTCTAGCCATAAAACAAAAGGCCAATTAATTATCAGAATAATGCCAAGAAAATAAGGTCTAACACCCAACTTTTTTGATATTTTCTCATAAAGTAAAATAGGACGATCCATCAATGGGTCATTCGTAATCTCCATTACTTTTCTTGTACTAGGATAAGAGTTGTATGATAATAACTCTTTTAGCCCATGAATATATGATCTAAT